>AQUG01000056.1:0-502 GCA_000371865.1 alpha proteobacterium SCGC AAA027-L15 | reverse complement strand
CTTATTGTTTCTCCAAGTTTACTTTGGGGATTGTTAAATACTCTTCGAATGTTCTTAAAAGACTCTGAGATGAGTAAGAAGGCTCAAGTTGTTATTAAAGAAATTGGCGTTATTGGTAAAGATATTGGCCGTTTAGCAGAGAGAGTTGCTGATGTTGAGAATAGATTTAATCAAGTAAGTGAACAGTTCAGAGGCATTAAAGTTTCAGCAGATAAAATTCAAAGTAGAGCTGAAAAGATTCAGGAATTAGAATCCAAAGAGGAGATCTCCAAATGAACATGGTTGTGTATGACTTCGAAACGAGCGGGAGATCCAGTAGCTGGGACCAAATTATTGAGGTGGGTGCTGTTTTAGTTAATGATGATTTTCAAGTTTTAGCAGAGCCTTTAAATATTCGCTGTTCATTAAAGCCAGGTCTTGTTCCAGAGCCTTATGCTTTGATCGTTAATAATACGACACCACAAATTCTAAGGAAAACAAATTTATCACATTATGGAATGAT
>AQUG01000055.1:0-525 GCA_000371865.1 alpha proteobacterium SCGC AAA027-L15 | reverse complement strand
AACAAAACTTAAAATCAAAAAACCTTATTTAGTCGCAGGTTCTATTAGTATTGATAATGTCGATGAGGTTTTAAAATACAATCCATATGGTATTGATGTATCTGCCGGATTAGAAAGTAATCTTGGCGTTAAAAGTAAAACAAAAATTATAGAATTTTTAGACAAAGTAAAAGCATGATGAAGTTATTAAAAGGAAAACCCATTATCGACCAACATGACAAAAGCTATATGTATGGTGGTAAATTCGGTGGAAATTTCATTCCTGAAACTCTTAAAAAACCCATCGAAGATCTTACAAAACTTTTCAACAAACTAAGAAGAGATAAAAAATTTATCAAAGAGAGAGACTATTATTTTAAAAACTATGTAGGCTCCCCTACTTCATTCATCAAACTTTACAATTTAACAGAACATTTAGGTGGCGCGCAGATTTATGCAAAAGTAGTTAGTGAAGCAAACGGCGGTGCACATAAGATATATAACGCCATCGTTCATGCTCTGATTTGTAAACACGCAGGTAAAAAA
>AQUG01000054.1:0-538 GCA_000371865.1 alpha proteobacterium SCGC AAA027-L15 | reverse complement strand
GAATGTGTTATAAATGAGAATATTAAAGATAAGATTGAATATTTACCAGTTCATTTATTTCCGGATGATGATTTTAGAAAGATCTCTAAGACAATGGTTAATACTATTATCAATTCTAGGATAGAAGAAATTTTGCAGTTAGTTTATAGAAAAATTAAATCTTACAATTTAATTGATATAAAAACTAAGAAAATTTATTTATCTGGGAGAGGATCAAACTTAGTTGGTTTAACAAATTTAATAAAAAGATATTTTTCACAAAGAACAGAGCTTGTTTTACAAAAAAAACATGAAGATCAAAATTTAGTTAATAATTTATCCCAAGATTTTCTAGTTTGTTATGGAATAGTTAAAAACTATTTTTATGGATTACCCTCAGAGGCTTTGCCAATTAAATTTAAAAATACAGGCTTTTTTTCAAGACTTTTATCTATTTTTCAAAAGTAGAAATCGTAACAAAAGGTGATTAGCTATTGTTATAGATTTTACTAAATATCTATTTCATCAAAGATATGTATCAAAAGACTTTAAAGTCAAA
>AQUG01000053.1:0-547 GCA_000371865.1 alpha proteobacterium SCGC AAA027-L15 | reverse complement strand
AGAGTATCTGTGTCTGCAGCTTGGCCTACAGAAATCTTACCTTTTTCTTCAATTCTTACACTCACTGTCGCTTGCGCATCTGTACCCTCTGTTACCGCTTGTACTTGGTAAAGCTGAAGATTAACATTATGAGGGTAGATTTTTTTTATTGCTTTAAATATCGCATCCACAGGACCATCACCTTCTGACTCTGTTTTTTTAATCTCGTCATAAATCATAAGTTCAATTTTTGCTTTTTGCGGTCCTTTAGTTCCAGCAATAACTTCTAATGAGGATAAACTAATAGCATTATTATGTTTCATTAAATCATCATCGATCAATGCGATAATATCTTCATCAAAAACATGTTTTTTCTTATCAGCTAAATCTTTAAATTTTGTAAAAGCATTATTTATTAATTCATCAGTTAAATCTGGGTAACCTAATTCAGCGGCTTTATCTTTGAATGCGTTTCTTCCAGAGTGTTTTCCCATAACTAAAGAAGATTTTGTAACTCCAACGCTTTCTGGAGTCATAATTTCATAAGTTTTTTTATTTTTTAACATTC
>AQUG01000052.1:0-569 GCA_000371865.1 alpha proteobacterium SCGC AAA027-L15 | reverse complement strand
CCCCAAGTATTTGGCCTTCCCCAATAATTCGCTAAATCATCACCGTAGCGATCCATACCATTCCACGTAGTCATTACAGGGATGCCAATTTTCTCAACATCTGCGATGAGACTCTTTGCAACTTGACGACTTAGCCCACCGCCCAATAACAATATTGGCCTTTTCGAAGAATCTAATGATTCGACAATTGAGTTCACGAATTTCTTGTCGGAGTCATTTACTGTAACTGGTACTTTTTTATTGACTAATTCCTGCCCATTTTCTGTAAAGTCAGAACCTTGAACGTCTAATGGTACTTCTAGAAAGACCGGACCAGGTTTAGCGCTCGAATGCAAAATTTCTTGGATTCTAGAAAAAGGAACTTGACTCAATATTGTCTGCGAAGCGACGGTAATTGGCTTTGTAATCGCTCGACCATCTATCTCTTGAATACCTCTTTGCCTTAACTCGCCTGACTTTAGGTCTGAACGCTTTACCTGCCCACCGATTACAAGTAATTCTCTGCTCTCAAGATAGGCCCCGGCGATGGCAGTTATAATGTTGGTTAACCCTGGTCCTGCCGTTACTAG
>AQUG01000051.1:0-572 GCA_000371865.1 alpha proteobacterium SCGC AAA027-L15 | reverse complement strand
TTTTTTTTCCAAAACCTTCAATATCAAGAGCTTCCTTTGACACAAAATGTTTAATTTTTTCTCTTGCCATAAACTCACAATTGAATCCTGTGTCTGTACATCTTTTGACTACGTCTAATTTTTTTGAAGTTTCGTTATAATCTTTAACTGCAGGTCGACCACATAGACATTCGTCTGGAAAAATAAATTTTTTGCTGTTTTTGTCTCTTTTAGATTTAATAACTTCAACTACCTGAGGAATAACATCGCCTGCTCTTTGAATAATAACCGTATCGTTTAATCTGATATCTTTTCTAATAATTTCATCTTCATTATGTAATGTTGCATTGGATACTAAAACGCCGCCAACATTTACTGGATCTAATTTTGCAACTGGAGTTAGAGCTCCTGTTCTTCCAACTTGTATTTCAATTTTACGAATAATCGTTGTAGCTTTTTCAGATGAAAATTTATGAGCAATGGCCCATCTAGGTGAAGATGATAAACTTCCAAGTCTTTTTTGTAAGGTTAAGTCGTTAACTTTATAAACAATACCGTCAATATCATAATCTAAAGAGGATCTTATTTGTTCA
>AQUG01000050.1:0-575 GCA_000371865.1 alpha proteobacterium SCGC AAA027-L15 | reverse complement strand
GTAAGTCTTTTAATAATAAAAAAAATATTACTTATTATTCTATCGGCAGACCAGTAAATGCCTAAACTACTTATAAAGTTAAAAAAAAGTAAGTCTCAAGCAAAAATTAAAAAACCTAATTTTTATGAAGTTATTCTTTTAAATGATGATTTTACAACGATGGAATTTGTTGTTAAAGTTTTGCAATTATTTTTTAATATGACTAAGTTAACAGCTAATAAAATTATGCTTAAAATTCACAATGAGGGTAGTGCTGTCTGTGGAGTTTATCCTTATGAGGTTGCTGAGACCAAAGTTATGCAGGTTATAAATTTTGCAAAACAAAATCAGTATCCGTTAAAATGTATTATGAAAAAATCTATTTAAATGGCCACATTTACTAAATCTTTAGAACAGGCAATTTCTCAAGCCTTTAAATTTGCAACTGAAAAGAAACATCAGTATGTAACTTTAGAACATTTGCTGCTTGCTTTAACAGACGAAACAGATGCTCGTAATGTAATGAAGGCTTGTAATGTAGATGTTGATTTATTGAATGAAAATTTAGAATTTTACATTGATAATGAGTTAGAAAA
>AQUG01000049.1:0-577 GCA_000371865.1 alpha proteobacterium SCGC AAA027-L15 | reverse complement strand
AAGAAATTTCTGAGGGTTTTTTTATGCGTGTGATATATTTTTATGAATAATGCTCTTATTTAAAATCGGATTAATAATAAATATTTTAGTAGCAGGAGGTTTTGGAGTTTCACTTGTAAACAAAAGACTACATACTAAAATTTATGGTATGGACAACACATCCAGACAAATACTTTCATCATTATATTTGGCAATAGCAATTATAAGTATCGTGGCATTAATAAATGAAAATTATCTTAAAAATATAGTACTTGTTCTTTTTCCATTTCAAATAATCTATAAAATTTATTATTTTAAATCTTTATTAACTATTCATTATTAAATGATGAGAGAGAGAGAAAGAGAGAGTAAAAATAGTTTAATTATTAAATTTTACAATAATAGTTATAATTTATTTTTTAAAATATTTAATAATATCAAAGTTGACAAAACTGAAAACATAAAAAAAATAAGTAAAGAAATAAATAATATTAAAAACTCAACATCTCTTCAAACCTCTTGGTTATTAAATATAAAAAGATTATATAATTTAACTACAAAATATATTGATCTAAAAAATTATCATTTTTTAGATGTT
>AQUG01000048.1:0-585 GCA_000371865.1 alpha proteobacterium SCGC AAA027-L15 | reverse complement strand
AAAAAAATATTTTAAGAGAATTGATTATGTATTTCACCTAGCGGCATTAGCGGATATTGTACCAAGTATTGAAAACCCTAATAAATATTTTAATTCAAATGTGAGGGGTACCGAAAATATTTTAAATATCTGCATCAGAAAAAAAATTAAAAAATTTGTTTATGCCGCGTCATCATCTTGTTATGGAATTCCTAAAAGCTTTCCAACTCTTGAGAGTGAAATAATTAATCCAAAATATCCATATGCTCTTACTAAGTGGCTTGGCGAACAATTAGTTCTGCATTATGGTGCCGTTTATAAGATGCCGGTTATTTCTTTAAGACTTTTTAATGTTTACGGTAATAGATCAAGAACATCCGGTGCTTATGGCGCGGTTTTTGGTGTATTTTTAAAACAAAAATTAGAAGGCAAACCATTTACAGTTGTTGGTTCAGGAAATCAGACAAGAGATTTTACTTTTGTTACCGATGTAGCAGATGCTTTCATTGCCAGTGTTAAATCAAATATAAAACAAAAAGTTTATAACGTAGGAAGTGGACAAACAATTTCTATAAATAAAATTGTAAAAATTTTAAGTGGAAAAGT
>AQUG01000047.1:0-585 GCA_000371865.1 alpha proteobacterium SCGC AAA027-L15 | reverse complement strand
TAAAAACCCGCCGTTACCAATTCATCCTGGTGCTATTAAATATTACAAAGAAAAAGGTTTAATTAAGTAATATTTAAAGATGAAAACTAATTATTTATTTAATTAGTTTAGATTGGGAAAGTGAATATTAATCAAAATATTTCAAATAATCCAGCCGAGAAAGACTCGGCTGGATTTTATGATCCTTCAACAGAAAGTTTTCCAACTTCTTTAGAGGGAAAAGTTTTATTTTATATTGCTATCGCATTCTCTGTATTTCAAGTTATTACTGCTGCTCATTTATTAGATTTACCAAGTCAGATTTTAAGAGCAGTGCATGTCGGATTTTTAGGATTGTTAGGTTTTCCATTAGTTTGTGCATTAAAAAAACAAAATAGTTTATTTAAAATCTTATCTTGGTGTGCTGGAATTTTAAGTTTTGTAATCGCAATCTATCAAACAATTGAATATACGCCGCTTATTACTCGTTATGGAGATTTATTGCCAACAGATATTTTTTTTGGAGTTATTGCTCTTATACTAGTTTTAGCAGCTGCCTGGATCGTAATGGGTTATGCGCTTACATTAATTGCATCTATTTTCTTA
>AQUG01000046.1:0-592 GCA_000371865.1 alpha proteobacterium SCGC AAA027-L15 | reverse complement strand
ATTATCAAAAATTATATAATGCTAGAGCTGCCCTATTTACCAAAAGATCAGCTGATAATTTAATATCTCAAATACCTCAATCGCTAAAGGAAGATCCTGGCTTAATTTATGACAGAATTAAATGGCGAAGAAAAAAAGCAAGATTTGACGACGCACTAACATTAATGAATCAAAGCGCATCAGATTCATTAATGAGAAATCAATATTTAGCTAAAGAAAGATTGTCAGTTGGAAGAGATAAAATTTCAGACAAAGAATACAAGGTAGCTTACGACATTTTAAAAGATCACAGATTAAATGAAGGAGCGGATTATGCCGAAATTGAATGGCATCTTGGTTGGATTGCTTTAAGCTTTACCAATCAAACAGATGTAGCTCTTAATCATTTTTTTAAAAATGAATGCAGCAGTTACCTATCCAATATCTAAGGCAAGAGCAGCTTATTGGATTGGAAGAACCTATAAAAAATTAGGCCAAGCAAGTCAGGCAAACAGTTGGTTTAGAACTGGCTCTCAATATGGAACAACATTTTACGGTCAGCTTTCACATATTGAATTAAATGAGAAAAGATTCACAATAAATAATAATTTTA
>AQUG01000045.1:0-593 GCA_000371865.1 alpha proteobacterium SCGC AAA027-L15 | reverse complement strand
GAGACAACGATTTAATAGTTAATCCACTAATTGGAAAAAAAGTATCCAACGTAAGATCGGTTACTGCTGATGAAGCTTTAGTTATAGTTCCTCCAATTAAAACAACTTTAGAATATTCACTTCAATTTATTAACGATGACGAACTTGTTGAAGTTACACCAAAATCTATTCGTATAAGAAAAAAATTCTTACTTGAACACGAACGTAAAAGAGCTCAAAAGTCATAATAAATAATGGTTTCGGTTATTAAGTATAAAGATCTAGGCGGAGCTGACCATGGCTGGTTAAAAGCAAAACATCATTTTAGTTTTGCATCTTATTATAATCCTAAAAGAATGGGTTTCGGCACAATTCGAGTTATTAATGACGACATAATAAAAGCTAAAAAAGGTTTTGATCCACATCAGCATAATGACATGGAGATAATTACTTATGTTAGATCTGGTGCAATTACACATACAGACAATCAGAATAATAAAGGCAGAACCGAAGCTGGAGATATTCAGGTTATGAGTGCAGGTTCAGGAGTTATTCATTCTGAATATAATTTAGAAGATAAAGAAACAAATATTTACCAGATTTGGATTATTCCA
>AQUG01000044.1:0-603 GCA_000371865.1 alpha proteobacterium SCGC AAA027-L15 | reverse complement strand
AGAGTTCCTTTTGAAAAAAATATTAAATCAAAAGTTAATTTTAAAATTTTAACTGAGGAAGCTGATGATAAAGAAGCTTTAGATTCACAACTTGGACTCATGGCGGAAGAATCTATTTATGCAGGAGGATTTGCAAAACCAGAAGATCAAAAGATGATGTTAGATTTTCATAAATCAGACTGGAAAGGAAAGCTTGGTTTAAGTGAAAAGTTTAAGGATGAGCGTTTTAGTTATTTTGCAAAACGTTTAATTTATGAAGAAAATCCTGAGGTTTTAGGCAAAGACGAATATAAGAAAATACACCGAGCCATTGCAGGACAAATCTTAAGTACTAATGATGAAAAGTGGAATACCGTTCCAAAAGCTTTTAAAGATATTGATGATCTTAGAGTTAAGTATGAAGAACTTAAAGATGAAAAGACTTTGAAAATGCTAGATGATTTAAGCGAGTACATAGAAGAGATTCAGACTAAATTTGAAAATGCGTAATTTAACAGATGGTATTTAAAGATCTTAAAATTAAGAGCAGAGATATCACCCCTCAAAATATATTTGAGAGACGTCGTCAATTATTAAAAACAGCAACATTTGGTTTTGTGGCCG
>AQUG01000043.1:0-603 GCA_000371865.1 alpha proteobacterium SCGC AAA027-L15 | reverse complement strand
ATGGGATTAAATCGTTCCTTGAAATAAGATGTAGATAAAACCTATCTATGGATCTTTCCATTTTATTTATGGATCATTCTTCCTAATTTTTCTCCACCAAAGATATGAAAATGAAGGTGAGGTACTTCTTGGCCACCATCTCTGCCGTTATTGCCTAAATATCTATAACCAGAAGTAGACACCCCTAAAATGCTAGCGACCTTTCCTAAGGCTCTAATTAAACCTTCAATTTCATCACTTTTAGCGTTAGCTGCAAAATCATTCATATCTACATAAGCACCCTTTGGGATTACCAAAACATGAACCTTTGCTTGTGGGTTAATATCTTTAAACGCAAGGGAAAACTTATCTTCATAAATTTTATCGCAAGGAATTTCTCCTCGCAAAATTTTAGCAAATATATTATTTTTATCGTACATTTTTTTTTCTATTCTTCTTCTCTTGAATTCCTGAGATCCCTTGTCTTCTTTTTAACTCTTTCATAATTGAAGTTATTGAAATTTTTTTAAACTCAAGAAGAACTAAAAAATGATATAATAAATCTGATGCCTCATGAACTATATTTTTTTTATTAGAATATTTAGATGAAGCCGCAAGTTCTCT
>AQUG01000042.1:0-604 GCA_000371865.1 alpha proteobacterium SCGC AAA027-L15 | reverse complement strand
CTACTGAACGATCGTTGGAATGCTTCCACATAATATCTGCAACAGAATATATATAATTTAAAACTTTATTTGAGTTATTGCTTTTTATTAAATGAATTAAAAAAATTTTAATTAAATCTTTATTCTTTTTTTCTATCTGAAATCTTTTATGCAATAAAAAAGATATTTTTTCATTAGTTTTTGAAATCTTATTAACTTTGGATTTAACTTCACTCAAAAATTCTTTATCTAAATCTTCAAATAATAAATCGCTAATTTTAATTAATAACTCTTGCTTATCGAAAAAATGTAAATCATCTATTTTTTTCAAAGAAATATCTTGATCAATATTATCAAAATCAATCTTTTTGAAATTTTTATATAAATAATTTAAAATTTTATCTTTTTGTAATTTGGTAAAATCGGACATTAAAAAACTAATAATAATAAAATACTTTAAGCGCGGTTCTTATAACTGGATAAAAAATAAGACTTACAATGATGTTGATGGCTAATAATAAATATTCAAACGGAGTTTGAGAAAAATAAGATAAGATAATCACTGATAAAATTTGTGTAATCAAAAGAGATATAGCAAAAGCTATAAATTCATTTTGGAAATTTG
>AQUG01000041.1:0-640 GCA_000371865.1 alpha proteobacterium SCGC AAA027-L15 | reverse complement strand
GATCCAAAATAGTAAACAAATAATCCCATTGAATAATTCATTCTTTTTATTTTTTTTTCAAATAAAAATGTGTTTTGTTTTTCATCTAATAAATATTTATAAACAAATGGCGGATCTGCATTGCAAACAATAATTTCTGCATTTATTGTTTTATTGCTTTTAGTTGTAACTCCAGAAATCTTTTTTTTATCTGTTATTATTTTGATTACTTCATCATTTTTAATAATTTTAACTCCAATTTCGTTCATTAATTTTTCCAGCGCTGCTATAATTTTTCCTGTGCCGCCTAATGCATAATGTACTCCCCATTTTTTTTCTAAAAATAAAATTAATGCATATATTGAAGTTGTAGAAAATGGATTTCCACCAACTAAAAGAGGATGGACACTAAAAATTTTTCTTAATTTTTCGTTTTTTAAAAATTTAGATACAAATTTATATACAGAAAGATAACTCTTAAGCATCAGTAAAGCAGGCACTTGTTTCAACATGAAAAAAAAATTAGAGAATGGCTTATCCGCTAATTCTAAATAACCTTTGTTAAATATTTTCTCTGAAAATTTTAATAATTTCTCAAACCCAATAATGTCATTAGAGTTTACTTTCGATATTTCTGATAAATTGACTTTATGATCGTCGG
>AQUG01000040.1:0-656 GCA_000371865.1 alpha proteobacterium SCGC AAA027-L15 | reverse complement strand
AAGATGGGATTTGTCTTTAAAAGGTAATAAAAAAATTATGCTCGGTAGACATGATTATAATCAACAAATTAACAATTTAAATAAAGTTCTTATTCAGTCCAAAGATGAAAAATTTACATATATCGATTTAAGGCTTAAGAACAAAATTTTTGTAAAATAGGTAATGATTCAAAAAAATGAATTAATCGCATCTATAGATATTGGCTCTTCAAAAATTAAATGTCTGATTGCAAAATTAAAAAATAATAAAATTGAAATTTTAGGAAAATCGATTGTTGCATCAAAAGGTATTACAAAAGGACTGGTTACAAATTTTCATGAAGCAAATTTAGCGGTACGCGAATGTTTAGAAATTGCTGAAAAGCAAGCTGGTATTGCATTAGATAATATTATTGTAAACGCAGAATTTGAAAATATCTCTAGCAATTTATTAACAGAGTATAAAAGTGTGCATGGTGATCAAATAGAACATGAAAAAGATATTCAGGGCTTGATTCATATTGCTGTAGATGAAATCGTTAAAAATAATAAAGATAAAGCAATTTTACATATATTTTCATCTAATTATAAAATTGATAAAAAAATTAATGTTGAAAATCCAGTAGGCTTTAAAGCAAATATTTTTTCAGCTGATATCCATGCAGTTTTAGCAGAAC
>AQUG01000039.1:0-674 GCA_000371865.1 alpha proteobacterium SCGC AAA027-L15 | reverse complement strand
GACAGTTAAGTTTTATCAAACATCCTATTTTAGGAGAAAAAAAGTACACAAATAAAGGTCTAAATAAATCTAAAGAACTTCATTTAATGCTTCATGCTTATAAAGTTGAGTTTTTAATAAATAGCAAAAAAATAGTGCACTATGCAGAGCCATCATTATATTTTCAGAATTTTTGCAAGGAACAAGAGTTAACTTATGAATTAAATAACTTATAAAAGTTTTCTTTTATTGAGTTATTAATTTTTTCATCATTTGGAACATTGCATAAATCGGAAATGTTAATAATTCCTTTATTAGATATTCCACAGGGCACTATTCCTCGATAGTCAGATTTGTTCACATTTATATTTAAGGAGAAGCCATGATAAGCAATCCATTTTTTAACTTTGATGCCAATTGCTGCAATTTTATTTTCTTCATTATTATTTCTTATCCAGATACCTATATTTTTAGGATCAGCAAATGATGAAATATTGAAATCATTGAGAACGGCAATGATCCATTTTTCAACATTACGCACGAATTTTTTAATTTCTTTTTCACGCTTATTTAAATTAATGACAAAATAAACAATTTTTTGTCCAGGACCATGATAGGTGAATTTTCCACCTCGATTTGTTTCTATTATGGGAAATAAATTAGGTATCAATAAATCATCATCAGATGCACTTATG
>AQUG01000038.1:0-696 GCA_000371865.1 alpha proteobacterium SCGC AAA027-L15 | reverse complement strand
CGCTATTAGTTTTGTTGGACTTAGCTTCAAGCAACCTGAATTGACTGCAAATGTAACCGGTTTAGGTGCACTTCGACTACTTGAAGCTGTACGTAAAGTCGGTGGAGAAAAAAGCATGCGATTCTACCAAGCATCTTCATCTGAAATGTTTGGGAAAGTACGAGAGACTCCTCAAACTGAACTGACCCCATTTCATCCTAGATCACCTTATGGAGTTGCAAAAACTTTTGCTCACTACACTTGTGTCAATTATCGTGAAGCATACGGGATGCATATTTCTAGTGGGATTCTCTTCAATCATGAAGGTGAGTACCGAGGTCATGAATTTGTAACTAGAAAAATTACTTCGAATGTTGCCAAAATCAAACTCGGACTTCAGGATAAGTTTTCTCTGGGCGATTTATCACCGCAGCGAGATTGGGGATATGCGGGCGACTACGTTGAGGCTATGTGGAAAATGACTCAGGTTGAAAGTGCGAGTGATTACGTAATCGCGACGGGTAAAACTCGTTCCGTTCGTGATTTTGTAATTGCAGCTCTAACTGCTGCAGGTCTTGAACCAGATGTTGATAAGTATGTAAGTTATGACCAAACTATGAAAAGACCATCAGAAGTTGATCTGTTGGTTGGCGATGCATCCAAAGCCAGTAAAGAACTGGGTTGGGAGCCATCGACTACATTTGAAGAGTTAGTTGG
>AQUG01000037.1:0-704 GCA_000371865.1 alpha proteobacterium SCGC AAA027-L15 | reverse complement strand
GTGATACGGGTGCAGGTTACGCTGGAAAAATGCTTTCAATGGCTGCAAAGAAATTTGGTCTTAAGTGCAAAATATTTATGGGCACAAAAGACATGGCAAGACAAAAACCAAATTGTGATGCGATCAGAGCAAATGGAGCTGAAATAATTCCTGTAGATTCTGGCAGCAAAACATTAGTAGATGCCGTTTCAGAATGCATGCGTTACTGGGTTGCCAATTGCGACACTACGCATATGTGCGTTGGTTCAACGGTTGGTCCTAATATATTCGTTAAAATTTGTGCATGGAGTACAGCGCAGATTTCAAGGGAACTTATTGTGCAAATTAATGAAGAATTTGGAAAAGTTCCAAAGAAATTAAAATTAATTAATTGTGTCGGCGGTGGTTCCTCTGCAATTGGTTTTTGGAATTCATTTATGGATTACAACAAAAATCAGGTTGAATTTATTGGTGTTGAAGCAGGTGGACCTAAAAAAAGTAAACTGCATGCTGCACCACTAAGTAATAAATCTAAAATTGGAATCTTGCATGGTGCTGCACAATATGTCGTTCAAGATAAAGAAGGACAAATTAAAGAAACTCATTCTATTAGTGCAGGACTTGATTATCCTGGTGTGTCTCCTATTCATTGCTTCTTAAAAGATGTAAAAAGAGCACGCTATATTTCTGCAACTGATGAACAGGCGTTGGATGCTTATAAATTA
>AQUG01000036.1:0-718 GCA_000371865.1 alpha proteobacterium SCGC AAA027-L15 | reverse complement strand
ATTTTCTTAAATAATCCAACTAAAATATTAAATATTATTAAGAATAAATTTAAAGGCTTGATTGCCATTCGGTCTTCAAATAATTTTGAAGACGCTAAAAGTTCTTTAGCTGGAAAATTTAAATCTTTTTTAAATATAGATTCTTCTAACGACCAGGAAGTTTATAATTCAATATTAAGCGTGATAAATTCTTATAAAAAATATAAATCCAAAAAAAATGAGGTTTTTACTCAAGAGATGGTATCAACAAAGTATGCTGGGGTCGTAACTACTTGCGATATATCAAATAACCTTCCTTATATTTGTATTAATTATTCTAAAAATAATAGCACTGATGTAACCGAAGGTAAAAAAAACACTATCTTTATAAGTAATTTTTTCAATTCTAAAGAAATTATTAAGCCTTTAATTTTTAATAAATTAATTATTACCGTTAAAAAAATACTAAAATATTACAAAGGGAAAAATTTGGACATTGAATTTGTAGTAAACAGAAAAAACCAAATTAAAATTATTCAAGTAAGAATTTTGAGCGATGATATTTCAAAAAAAATACTCTCACGAGAGATGCTCAGTAGAGTTTTAAAAAAAACAGAAAAGAAGATAATCAAAATACAAAAAAAACATTTCGATTTATTGGGCAAAACTACCTATTTTGGAGTTATGCCAGATTGGAACCCTGCGGAAATCATAGGCATTAAACCGAAACCTTTAGCTT
>AQUG01000035.1:0-749 GCA_000371865.1 alpha proteobacterium SCGC AAA027-L15 | reverse complement strand
GCTCCACCTAAAATAACCAAGATCCTCTGACGGCAAAGAAATTCCGGCGTAGTCACCGGCATTATCGTTCGGTATATCAAACTCTGGATAGGGATAGATAGGAATTTGAAAAATAGCACAATTCTTTTCAAGGGAATTTCTCATTGCAGTTAAGGTCGTACTTCTTAATCTATTTGCATCCATTGCTGCACGAGAAATATCTACCCCTGCAGGGCGACTTTTTCTAAATTCTAAAACCTCCGCAAAAGGAACGACAATCAATGCGCAGATTAGGATGCCGGCGGTAATTGAGTGTTTTCTCAATAAGCCTATTCCTACTACTAGGATTGCAATCATGCACAGTGTTAGAAACACGCTAACTCGACCCCAAGCTCTAATTTGCGGCAAAATTTGGGAAATTCCAAAATTAATTGGGTTTGGAAAATAGAGAATTAATGTGAAGGTCGTTAATAAAATCAAGAATTTAAGTCTTGCATCTCCAAAATATCTCGAACTCATTGAGCGAGAATTTTGAGAATTTGTCAGCCAGACTTTTTGGCAAAATTCAAAGAACAAAACAATAATACAAGCCGTCGCCACCACGCCAGCGAGGGCACCAAGCTGAGCTCCTTCCCAAGAGATTCTTGTGCTCGTAAAGTTCAAGACTTCAGGACGACCAATTACTTTTAAGAAGAGCGCTGCCGCATCAAAAAAGAAACTTTCTAAGCCTCCTGAGAAAACAATTGATTCTGTCCAACTTCGATCGGCAA
>AQUG01000034.1:0-775 GCA_000371865.1 alpha proteobacterium SCGC AAA027-L15 | reverse complement strand
GATTAGAAGCAATCTTTGCATTTCAAACAGCGGTCACAGATTTAACTGGTCTTGCAATTGCCAATGCCTCCATGCTTGATGAAGCAACTGCTGCTGCTGAAGCGATGACTTTGGCCCGCCGAGTATGGCAAGGAAGTGATGATGCTGCTTTCTTAATAGATTCGGAGTTACATCCTCATGTTAAAGCGGTTATTCAAACACGTGCAAAACCTCTTAAAATTAAGATTATTGAAAGTGATTTCAAAAGATTAAATATCACAGATGAAATCTTTGCTGGTTTAATCGCTTATCCAAACTCATCGGGCGAAGTAAAAGACATTCAGCCAATCATTAAGGCAATTCAAGAAAAGCAAGCCTTAGCAATCGTTGATTGTGATCTTTTGGCACTCACTATTTTCAAGTCACCGGGGGAGTGTGGAGCCGATATTGCAGTTGGATCAGCTCAAAGATTTGGTGTGCCGGTCGGATTTGGCGGGCCTCACGCAGGTTTCATGTCGGTACGAACAGGATTGGAAAGATCTCTACCTGGCAGATTAGTGGGTCAATCTGTTGATACTCATGGCAATTTGGCCTTTCGATTAGCTCTACAAACCCGTGAGCAACATATTCGACGTGATAAGGCCACTTCAAATATTTGCACAGCGCAAGTTTTATTGGCAGTGATCTCTGCTTTCTATGCAATGTGGCATGGACCGTCTGGACTTAATGCAATTGCAACTCAGATCCAGAAATTAGCGTTGAATTTCAGATCATCTTTGAAAAGTGCTGGATACCA
>AQUG01000033.1:0-793 GCA_000371865.1 alpha proteobacterium SCGC AAA027-L15 | reverse complement strand
TAAAGTTCCCGGAAAATTTGGAAAGAGAAAGAGCGCATTAATAAATCCAGGTAAATCCCAAAGGCGTGAAGTTGAAATTGAAACTATTAACAAGAGGCCATAGACTGGGTAAATTCTAGAAAAGCGACGTAAATAAAATTTAGACCATTCTCGCCCGGTGTTAGGGATTTTTAGTGTGAGTAAAAATCCACTAAGGAAGATAAATACTCCTACCCCCACTTCACCTCTAAATAACCATGGAGTAACAAACTCCAGTGGGCCTGCCTTCTCAATCCAAACTTGTTGGGGGATAAGCAGAGATGAAATATGCAGGAAAAGTACGAGTAGCGCAGCCACTCCGCGCACGGCAAATATTCCATTTTTTGAAGATACTTCTTGAATCACTTTTGGACATCCATGAGTAAGTCTAGCCATCTCTTGCCAATAACATCCTGGGAATAATTAGTTTGTACATGTTTAATCATTTTATTTGCCAAGTCTTTGCCATTTTCTGCAAGTATTGTGTGAGCTTCACCCAATTTTTCAGCGACTTTTTGAGGTAAATCACCTTCAAAGTACAAACCCAGATCTTGAACTGTTTCCCGATGCTGCGGAATGTCACTTACAACCGGAAGGCACCCATAAGCCATTCCTTCTAGAGGTGGTAGCCCAAACCCCTCTGCAGCACTTGTAGAAAGTACAATTTTGCTCTCTGAATAAATTTTATTTAATTCGAAATCTGGAATGCCTTCCCTAAAAATTATGTCATTTCCAAAGATCTGCTTGCGCAAGTTAGATGCGAGTGTTTTCTCTT
>AQUG01000032.1:0-811 GCA_000371865.1 alpha proteobacterium SCGC AAA027-L15 | reverse complement strand
AATGTATCATTGATAACGTTCCACATCCAAAAGTGGATCTTGAAGGACCTTTTAGATTACAAGTGAGTTCTCTTGATTATTCAAGTTATGTTGGTGTTATTGGAATCGGTAGAATTCAAAGAGGAACTATTAAAGTAAATGATAACGTTTCAATTATTAATAAAGAGGGAAAAATTAAAAATGGAAAAATTTTACAAATTTTAGGATTTTTAGGTTTAGCAAGGGTTGAAAAACATGAAGCCTCAGCTGGAGAAATTATAATGTTTTCTGGAATTGATGGTGTTAAAATTTCAGATACAGTTTGCGATCCAAAACAGGTAGAAGCGCTTCCACCACTCATTGTTGATGAGCCAACAATTAGTATGACATTTCAAGTCAACACATCACCATTTGCAGGTAAAGAAGGTAAATATGTTACAACAAGAAATATTAAAGACAGATTAGATAAAGAGCTTATTCATAACGTTGCACTTCGAGTTACTGAAACTGAAAGCCCAGATAAATATAGAGTCTCAGGAAGAGGAGAGTTGCATTTATCAATTTTAATCGAGAACATGAGAAGAGAAGGCTATGAACTTGCAATCTCTAGACCTGAAGTAATTATTAAAAAAGTAGACGGTCAAGACCAAGAACCTTTTGAAGCTTTAACCATTGATATTGAAGAACAACATCAAGGAAAAATTATGGAAAAACTTGGTGAAAGAAAAGGGGATTTAAAAAATATTATATCTGACAGCAGAGGTAGAGTTCGATTAGATTATGTTATTCCAACACGAGGTTTAATTGGTTTTCGTTCAGATTTTTTATCAAC
>AQUG01000031.1:0-816 GCA_000371865.1 alpha proteobacterium SCGC AAA027-L15 | reverse complement strand
AGATTATAAAAAAACCAAACGTAGCTGTGTTTGGGGATTCTTATGCTATTTGTAGACAAGTAGAAGATGATCAAACATGGGAAAATCAGCTTAATATAAAAAAAAAAAATATCAAAGCAATCAATTATGGAGTTGGAAATTATGGTCTTGATCAAGCGATTTTAAAATATAAAAAAACCTATTTAGAAAGAAGTATAAAAACAGTATTAATGTGTGTAGTGCCTGAAACCATTAGCAGAATTCAATGTCAGTGGAAACATGTTATTGAACATGGAAATATTAATGCTTTTAAACCAAGATTTGAAATAACGAATAATAAATTAATTATAATAAAAAATTTAATCAATATTAAAACTGACTTAGTTTCGTTAAAAAAAATAATTACTAATAATTTATTAAATGAAAGATTTTATAAAGAGAGACTTAAGTTAAAAGTTTTTAAATTTCCTTTCTTAATATCTTTTGTCAAAAATTTTAAATTCAATATTCTAATTTTTAGTAATTATTTACTTTATAAAATAAATCCCACAAAAGATTCTTACCAGATGCAAAAAAAATTATTTGAAATTTTATATAAAAATAATATTCTTTTTAATCATTTGCTATATAGGGACCACAAATCAACTTTTCTATTAGGAAAAATAATTTACTTTTTTAGAGAATTATCACTGAGTAAAAAACATAAACCAATATTAGTAATTATTCCTCAAAAATATGACCTTGTTTCTAGAAATAGAATATTTTATCAAGAATTTTACAAAAAAATTAAAAAAATTCAAATAATTGATTTGACCAATTATCTTTTAAATAAAAAGA
>AQUG01000030.1:0-838 GCA_000371865.1 alpha proteobacterium SCGC AAA027-L15 | reverse complement strand
TATCGCCATTTTTGGTAAAGCGGTAAGCTCTTCATTCTTGAGTCGGTATTCTTCAGTTGACATTTCTGACAAGAATTCTCGGCGAAGAAACGCGGCATTAAAAAAAATTGCATTGTGTCGTATTTTTGTATAGCCAATTTTTGGATCAACGATTTCAAATTTCTCATTGTTTATCTGCAAATTGCCAGATTTTGAGCCAATAAGCAGGGTCTTTTCTCCGACCCTGTGCGCTAAGTTAGAGGAGATAAAATCAATTGCGCTTCGTCCGAGCCAACCATTTGCCCCGTAAATGACGATTTGATCGCACTCACTAAAGGCTATGTCTTGGCCAGATTTTAAGGTCAATTAATTATTTTTGCTCAGAATCTGCCATCGAGACTCCAGCATCTCAATTCTCTTATTATCTTCTGCTGTGATTTGCGCATAATAGCTTCTCTTATTAAGTAGCCATAGGAGTTCAAAATGAACAGCATTCAGCAGCGCTTGATCGATCTGGTCGCCCACCAATGAGTTTGCTGCAAAAACAACTTTTCTAGTTTCAAATCGGGTGAGATACTCGGCATTGATTCGCTTTAGCTGCGGCAACGCGTCGGAGCTCACTGCGCCCCCCACCACTAAGTCGAGTCCAGCCTTTTTTGCTGCAGAGGCTGTGGCAATAACTTTGTTAGTTACTTCATCAGACTCTATTCCGGCACGTCCAACTCCAAGTGAACCTGAGAAATCTACGCGACCAAAGACTATTCCTTCTATTTTGCCCTCCACCGCAACCTTTATCATTTCATCTAAGTTATTAAATGCTGTTATTGTTTCAAGATTGAACAAGAAATCGGTATGTGCT
>AQUG01000029.1:0-843 GCA_000371865.1 alpha proteobacterium SCGC AAA027-L15 | reverse complement strand
ATGATCACATGGAGTTTTTAGGCGATACTTTAGAAAAAATTACCCATGAAAAATGTGGAATTTTAAAACAAGACACACAGATCATCATTGGAAAACAATCGCCAACAGTTTTAAAACAAATTGATAAAGAAACTGCAAAGAATAGTTCAGCTAAATTTATCTTTGGTGAAGATTTTCAGGTCAGTAAAGAAAATGGCAGATTTATTTATCAGGACGATCAATCATTATTTGATTTAGATCTTCCCTCTTTAAATGGTGACCATCAACTAATAAATGCTGGAACTGCAATTGCAGCAGCACAAAAGATATTAAAGAAATTAGATCCACAAAAAGTTAATAAAGCAATCACTCACACTAAACACAGAGCAAGATTAGAAAGAATTACAAAGGGAAAATTATTAGAATACATCAACCCAAACAATCAACTTTATTTAGATGGTGCGCACAATGAAGCTGCAGCAGAAGCGGTAAGTAAATTTTTAGAAACGATAAAGAATAAAAAGATTTATATGGTTCTTGGTATGTTAAATACTAAAGATGCAAAAGTATTTCTAAAACATTTTTCATCTACAATCACAGCACTAAAGACTATTCACATTCCACATCAAGACAACTCTCAAGATCCAAAGATCTTAGCAAAAGTTGCAAATGAATTTGGAATTAAAGCAGATCAATCGCAAGGCATCACTGAAGCTCTTCATGAGATTGCAAATGAAGATTCTAACGCTGTAATAATAATTACAGGATCTCTTTACTTAATGGGTGAAGTTCTAAATTTGAATTAGATCTTAGATAAGATCCAATCTTTAATTTGTTGTTTAGATGAAGCGCCAACTTTTGTAT
>AQUG01000028.1:0-847 GCA_000371865.1 alpha proteobacterium SCGC AAA027-L15 | reverse complement strand
TGTACTAATACCAAGACCTGAAACCGAGGTATTAATCGATTTAATATTATCTAAGATTAATAATAAGAATAATTATTTAAATATCCTAGATATAGGAACAGGTTCTGGCTGTATTCTAATATCTTTATTAAAAGAACTGGCTAGAGCTAAAGGAATTGGAGTAGATAAATCTTCAAAAGCAATTGCTATCGCAAAGAAAAATTCAATTTCACAACAAGTTGATAATCGCGCATTATTTAAAAATGTTAATTTAGAGGAGATAAAATTTGATAAAAAATTTGATCTTATTGTCTCGAACCCTCCCTATTTGCCGGATGTTTCTTTGAAGAATTTAAATTCAGATATCAAGCTTTATGAACCAAAAATTGCTTTGCAAGGAGGTGTGCAAGGCGTTGATTTTTTATATAAAATTATAGACTTAGCTTCAAAAATTTTAAAAATAAATGGTTTGCTAGCGCTTGAAATTGGTGATAATCAGTTTCACATACTAGCGAAATATTTAAATAAAAATCGCTTTAAAATTTTAGATAAATATATTTTAATTAACAAGCAAGTTCGTTGTTTATTAGCAACTAAACTTTAGAAAATATTATAATAATAACTAAGAATTGACATTAAATGGCATTTATGGAAGTTTAAGGACTTCCCTGAAATTGAAATAGAAAAAATCAAACAAATAATAATAATTTTAATTCAAATAATTGATGAATAGTTTTGTAAGAAGACCAAGAAGACGTCCTGACCAAAGAAGCGGTGGTGGAATGAGAAGACCTAGTAATGGCGGTTTTAGAACTAATAGATCTCAAAACATTGAGCACTCTTTTAATAATAACGGAAATAATGGTTA
>AQUG01000027.1:0-905 GCA_000371865.1 alpha proteobacterium SCGC AAA027-L15 | reverse complement strand
CTGAAGATCTCTGTTATTGTCAATTTCTAACCAATGACAAGATGTTATGAAATACTTTAATTTAAAAATTTTATCGTGAATTGCTCTATTAAGAAAATTCGTCATATCGATTTGATTATTTTTAATTTTTTTAAAGTAATTAAATAAATTTAAAAAATCTTTGTGAGAAAATTTTAAAATACCCATATACTGATATTTAGGAAGTTTTTTTATCTTTGTTCCAATATTTACTACATATTGATTATTGATATTTAAATCTTCTGCATCATTTAATAAATGTTTGAATGACATTCTTCTTTTCCAAATTTTTAGCCAATTTTTATTTATTGGAATCAGTGAACCTGGTCTATTTAGTCCTTTAATAATTTTTTTTTGGAAAACTATGTCAGAATATACAGCTATCACATCTTCTTTAATGTATTTTTTAGCTAAAAACATACTATATACCATATTTGTACTATTGTAATTTTTATTATTTATTATGCGATAATTTTTATTATTCATTTTCGTTTTTAAAAAATCTATTTTATATCCACCAATAATAGTTTTATCACAAAAATAATTATAAAATTTTTCATTTAAATCAAATAAAGTTTTTTTTCCAATTCTTGTAAATAATTTTGGGATTTTTTTTACTTGATTTAAGCGCGAACCTTTACCTGAAGCTAAAATTAAAAGTTGCATAATTTTAAAAAATTATAAATCAAATTTTTATCATCTTTGGAAAATTTTTTTACTCTTTCTGGATGCCACATAATTGCTAAGATTTTTTTTGTCTGGGAAAGCAAACATTCAATTGTTGAGTCTTCTGCTTTATAGATTGTAGTAAATTCTTTCACAGAACCTGCTATGCAAAATTTATGATATGAATTAACAACTCTTTTTTTTTCGCTTTTAATATATTA
>AQUG01000026.1:0-957 GCA_000371865.1 alpha proteobacterium SCGC AAA027-L15 | reverse complement strand
AATAAAGCAATTAATAAATACGACTTCATTAATTGTTTACTTGCTTAGCTGCTGAGCTTCTTCCTTTGGTTGCTCAGGTTTTTTTTGAACTGGACCTGAATCTTGTCCTTTTGCATTAAAATCTTTATCTACTAATTCAATGTACGCCATTGTTGAATTATCTCCAAAACGATTTCTTGTTCTAATAATTCTAGAATAACCGCCTTTTCTATTTTCGTATCTCTTAGATAAAACAGTAATTAATTTCTCTGCTGAAGTTTCATCTTGTAATTTTGAAATTAAAGATCTTCTAGCTGATAAATCTTTCTTTTTTCCAATAGTAATAACTTTATCAATTAATGGCTTTAATTCTTTTGCTTTGGGCAGAGTTGTTTTAATTTGCTCATGCTTAATTAAAGAATTAAGCATATTTTTAAACAAAGCTTTACGGTGCTCTGAAGTTCTGTTTAATTTTCTATGAGCAATTTTGTGTCTCATTATTATTAATAGTTATCCTCTAATTTTTTAGAAAGTTCAGCAATATTTTCTGGTGGCCAATTTGGAACTTCCATTCCAAGATACAATGACATTGTCGTAAGAACTTCTTTAATTTCATTCAAAGATTTTCTTCCAAAATTAGGAGTTCTTAACATTTCGCTTTCACTTTTTTGAACTAAATCACCAATATAAATAATATTGTCATTCTTCAGACAATTCATTGATCTTACAGAAAGTTCTAGTTCATCAACTCTTCTAAGTAAGTTTCTATTAAATTCTGGCTCAGAAGGTTTTTTTTCTTGAATTGTAGCAACAGGTTCGTCGAAATTTACAAACATTGCTAATTGATCTTGTAAAATTCTAGCTGCAAAAGCAACGGAATCTTCTGCTGTTACAGAACCATTTGTTTCAACTTCCATTGTTAATTTATCATAATCTAATGTTAATCCTTCTCTTGCATTAGACACATTATAAGAAACT
>AQUG01000025.1:0-1102 GCA_000371865.1 alpha proteobacterium SCGC AAA027-L15 | reverse complement strand
TCCTCTTTGCTTTTGGTCATTTTTTCTTTTGCTAAAGTTAGTTTAGTTTTTAAAAAAATTAATTAATAACACTACTGCAAATAAATTTTTTAAAAAAACTCTTTTATTCATATACTGATTAGAACAATACAATCTAAACTAGAATATTATATTACATCTAGTTTAGCTTTTTTTTTAATCTATAATTTAAAAATATAAACAATTTAAAAAGGATTAGCATGTTTAAAAAAATAACATCAATTTTAGCAGCGCTACTGTTTACAGTCAGCACTTCTAATTCAGCCGAGTTTATAAATATTTTAACTGGCGGAACATCAGGTGTTTATTACCCACTTGGATCGGCGCTTACAAAAATTTATGGAGACAATATTAAAGGCTCTAAAGTTCAAGTTCAGGTAACAAAAGCTTCTGTAGAAAATTTAGTTCTTCTTCAAGAAGGAAAAGGTGAAATAGCTTTTGTTCTTGGTGATTCAGCAAAAGATGCTTGGGAAGGTAAAGAAGATGCAGGTTTCAAAGGCAAACTTGATAAATTAAGAATTATTGGAGCAATTTATCCAAACTATATTCAAGTCGTAGCTTCTAAAGATTCTAAAATCAAAACTTTAGCAGATCTTAAAGGCAAAGGACTTTCAGTGGGAGCAGCAAAATCTGGAACTGAATTAAATTCTAGAGCCCTTTTTGCAGCAGCTGGAATGACTTATAAAGATTTAGGAAAGATTGAATATCTTCCATATCAAGAGTCAGTTGAACTAATTAAAAATAGACAGTTAGATGCTACATTGCAATCAGCTGGTCTTGGTGTTGCTTCATTAAAAGATCTTGCTAACTCATTAGACATAACAGTTGTTTCTGTTCCAGATGCAGTTGTTAAAAAAATGGGAGCTCCTTTTGTTTCTGGAAAAATTCCAGCGAACACATATAAAGGACAAACAGAAGACGTTAATACTGCAGCTGTAGTTAATTATTTAGTTACACGTAAAGATGTTTCAGATGCAACAGCTTATCAAATGACAAAGTTGTTTTATGAAAATCTTCCAGCATTAGTGGCGGCGCACTCAGCTGCTCAAGCTATTAATGTAAATGATGCGGCTAAAAACCCGCC
>AQUG01000024.1:0-1257 GCA_000371865.1 alpha proteobacterium SCGC AAA027-L15 | reverse complement strand
CAATCAATTGATCAATATATTTTCCCGATAAGGGACTTTTCCAATTTTTATCAATTTCTCTAATTGGATACAAAACAAAACTTCTTTTCTCAAGGCGTGGGTGTGGGATTTCTAATGAAATATTTTTACTTAAAATATTTATCACCTCACCATTAAAATCTACAATGTCTATATCGCATGTTCTTGGAGCATTAACTTGAGCCCGCTTTCGATCAAATTTTTCTTCAACACTAAGAATATATTTTATTAATTCTTCTGGAGAAAATTTTGTCTCAATAGATATAACGCTATTAATAAATTTTGGATCGGATTTATTTGGAATAGCAACGCTTTCGTAAAAGCTAGATTTTTTTAATATTTTGACATCACTATTATTAAAAAACTCATAACATTTTAATAAAGTTTTTTTACTATCACCAAACTTAGATGGAAGGTTTGAACCAAGGGAAAGCAGAATCATGATTAACTTTTTCTAAAAACTCTTGATTTTTCTCTTTCCCAATCTCTTGTTTTTTTGGTGTGACGCTTATCATGTTGTTTTTTACCTTTAGCTATAGCAATTTGAACTTTGGCAATTCCTTTGTGATTAAAATACATCCTTACAGGAACAACCGTTAATCCTTCTTGATTAATTTTTCCAATAATCTTGTTAATTTGCTTTTTGCTTAATAATAACTTCCTGAGTCTTCTTGGGTCATGATTGTTATAAGAAGATTGATTATATTCAGGAATATAAGAATTTTGCAAAAATAATTCACCACCAGAATCTACAGCATAGGATTCTGCAATATTACCTTTTCCTAAACGTAAAGATTTAACTTCGGAACCTAACAAAACAATTCCAGCTTCAATTAATTCTAAAAGAAAAAAATTAAAACTAGCTTTTCTATTATTTGCAACTACCTGATAATTGCCCTCATCTTTTTTCATTAATTAAATTAATGAAAGTTTTTTTAATAAATTCTTAATTCTAATTTGGTTTTTTTTAGTAATTGTAACCATTGGTAAACGCAAATCTTTAGAACATAGTTTCAATAAACTAACTGCATATTTAACTGGAGCTGGATTTGTTTCAATAAACATTAAATCATGCAAAGGTTTCAGCATTTTATTAATTTCTTTTGCTCTTTGTAAAATAAGTTTATCTGTGTTGTAATCTAATAAAGTTTGCATCTCAGAACAAAGTCTAGGAGCAACATTTGCAGTAACCGATATGCAGCCTACTCCACCTCTTAATTTAAATTCAAGTGCGTTAGA
>AQUG01000023.1:0-1319 GCA_000371865.1 alpha proteobacterium SCGC AAA027-L15 | reverse complement strand
AAGTAGCATCTTTAGCGCTAGAAATAGCTTTGTTAAGTACTTCTATTTGCTTTTTAGCAAGCGCATTGTAGCCTTCAAATAATACTTTAGATGCATTAGCAAATGTTTCTAAAGTTTTTTTCTGAGCATTGATTAAATTCTCAGAATTACCATCTACTGTTGGCACTTTAAGAGCTGCTAACATCTTTTGGAAATCAAAGAATTCAAAAGGATTGTTTATGTTTGTCATCATTGTTTACTCCTTGTTTTATTTAATGAGGTATATTTATGTTGCAGTGCAATATATTTCAAGTCTAAAAATCATAAAATAAGCTAAATTACTGTTTTTATTGACTTTTTTCTTTCGCATACGCAATATATTAATATTGCAGAAGCACATACAGGTTATTATTCTTAGTTTAATTATTAGGCTATTATTAAAAATCTAAAATGACAAAAAAAGACAAAGAAAAAGATCCAGATAAAATTAACTTTGAAGATTTAAGTACTGTCTTTGAAAATAATCTAAAAATTTATAATCAATATGTAGAGTCATTTAAAAATTTAGGTACAGGCCAAAATAATTTTCCAACTTTTCCAATTAATAATCAAAACAGTAATAATTTTACTATAAACGATTTATCAAATTTAATTGCTCCAACCGTTACTAAAATGATGGAGTCATTTAAGAATTTTCAAACTGAAATTCAACAACATCCAAATATATATTTTGATAATCTAAATAAATGGGTTTCACAAATTGCTAATTTAAATTTTTACTTTGTAACGCGCGCTTCTGGAGGAATGGCGAACCCGGTTATATTTGAAGAAAAAACGGACAAAAGATTTTCTAATGAGGAATGGAAGACAAATTTATTTTTTGATTTCATCAAACAATTTTATTTAATCAGTGCAAATTTTATGAACAACTTAATTGAAAATGTGGAGTTTAAAAATCCTAAAGATAAACGCATTATGCAATTTTATTTAAAACAATTAAATAGTGCTCTCT
This sequence comes from alpha proteobacterium SCGC AAA027-L15, assembly GCA_000371865.1. Lineage (GTDB taxonomy): Bacteria > Pseudomonadota > Alphaproteobacteria > Pelagibacterales > Pelagibacteraceae > Fontibacterium. Next base: position 328 of record AQUG01000023.1, on the reverse strand, counting down.
CCCCATCCAACTTTGCTTTTACTAATCCAGAAGTTTTAAAAAAAACGGTAGATGAAAAAGGTCATAACCTAGCAAAGGGTTATGAAAATTATAAAAAAGATTTTGAGAAACACCCAAATAAACTTTTTATTCAACAATCTAAAGCTGGCGAATTTGAAATAGGAAGAAATTTAGCAACAACAAAAGGTAAAGTTATTTTCAAGAACAATCTCTTTGAACTTATTCAATACGATTGCACTACGGATCAACAGTATGCAAAGCCCATGTTAGTGATCCCGCCTTTTATTAATAAATACTACATTATGGATTTGAATGAAAAAAAATCCAT
>AQUG01000022.1:0-1363 GCA_000371865.1 alpha proteobacterium SCGC AAA027-L15 | reverse complement strand
CATGGAAGAGAGAATTTATCGCATGCGTTGTGTGGAAGGTTGGTCTATGGTTATTCCTTGGAATGGTTTTGCATTATCTCATCTTTTAAATAAAGTTGAGCCACTTGGTTCTGCAAAATATGTTGAGTTCATAAGTTTAGCTGATCCAAAACAAATGCCAGGTTTAAAATCAACGGTACTACCTTGGCCTTATCAAGAAGGACTTAGGTTGGATGAAGCTTTTAATCCATTAACACTTTTAACTTTTGGACTATACGGGGAAGTTTTGCCAAAACAAAATGGCGCACCTGTTAGAGTGGTTATTCCTTGGAAGTATGGATTTAAAAGTGCAAAGTCCATTGTTAAAATAAGATTAACCGATAAACAACCTGCAACAAGTTGGAGTGGAGTTGCTACAAAAGAATATGGCTTTTATTCAAACGTAAATCCAAATGTAAGTCATCCACGTTGGAGTCAGAGCATGGAACACCGAATTGATGGACGTAGTATTTTATCGCCTAAAATTAAAACTGAAATTTTTAATGGTTATGGCGAACATGTTGCAAAATTATATGCAGGCATGGATCTGCAAAAGTTTTATTAAATAATCATGAATATCATTTTAATTAAGCGCATTGTTTTTGTGCTGGCATTAATTCCATTAGTTCGGTTATTTGTATTAGGATTTTTTGGAAATTTAACTGCAAATCCAATTGAATTTATCACTCGCTCAACTGGTACTTGGACAATTACTTTTTTATCGATGACACTTGCTATGAGCCCGCTTCGTTTCATTACAGGTTGGCCACAGTGGGTGCAATTTAGAAAAATGTTAGGTTTGTTTTGTTTTTTTTTATGCATTTTTGCATTTTACAATTTGGTATTGGCTAGATCACAATTTGAATTTCACTTTTATGATTAATGATGTGATCAAAAGACCATTTATTACCATGGGTTTTATAGCTTTTGTTATTATGAGTTTACTTGCTTTAACCTCAAATCAAATTGCGATGCGTTTCCTTGGGGTTAAGTGGAAAATGCTACACCGATTTATATATTTAATCGGTATTTTAGGTTTAATTCATTATTACTGGCACAAGCAAGGCAAGAATGATTTTGCAGTTGTATACATTTATGCTGCTATTATTTTTTCACTACTAATTATTCGCATTCCATTTGTAAAAAAATTAATAAAAAGTTGAAGCTACGTAGTTGACAATTATTATAAGGTAATTATGGTATTATTTTATTAACCAAAGAGATTCTATGGCAACAATTACAATTACAGACGAAAATTTTGACGAAAAAGTTTTAAAAAGTGAACTACCTTTTGTTCAGAGATTTACAGCTGAATGGTGTCAGCCATGTAAAATGATAGCTCCTA
>AQUG01000021.1:0-1433 GCA_000371865.1 alpha proteobacterium SCGC AAA027-L15 | reverse complement strand
CTTTTACTAAGTTTCTAGCTTTTTCAGTTTGATTATTTTCTAAAAATGCCTCAGCTAATCTCAATCGTCCAAAACCACTTAGTGGAGGGTTATTGCTGAAATACTCTATAATTGAAGTAGGTGAATTATTATCAAAGTTAATTTTATGTTCTGCTAAATATTTTATGCGATTTATTCTTGGCCAATCTTTATGGTTTTTTATAAATGTTTGATATTCATTAAAACTTGCTCCGCTTTGTGTGTCGATTAAATACATCCAGTTTACAAGTGTATAAATTGTTTTGTCTTGCATTTTTTGAGCGTCTGACAATGCTAATTTCCACTGTTTTCTATCAACATAATCGAAAACTACTTTTGTTATTTCAAAATCTCTATCACTAAGAGTTTTTGTCTCCAAAGGTCCTTTTTGTTCGGGTGTAAAATTTTTAAAGTCACTAGGCTTTATCTTAGGAATGATTTCTTTAGTTCCTTCGGTTTTTTCAATGTCCTTTTTTTTAACTTCTTTAGTTTCTTTAGGCTTAGTAATTTCTTGTGGCTTAATTACTTCTTGTTTTTTTTCAGGAATTTTTTTTTCTTTAACTTCTTTTTTTGGCTCTTCTTTTTTTTGAGTCTTTTCTTCTTGAGTTATAACTTCATCTTTTGGTTTTAAAACTGGTTGTTCTTTTTTTTTATTTTTTGACAAATTATCAAAAAACTTAGATGTTTTTGAGGAATGAGCAGAGCTATCTATAAATTTTTCTGGTTTTAATTTTGGAGGTATATTTTTTGCATAAGCCGAAAAACTTATACCCAATAGTAAGAATAAATTAATAATTACAACAAATTTAAAGTTCATTTAATTTTATTATTTAAAAAAACAGTGTATTATAAAAAAGCTTTTTTATAGATATTTATATAATGTTTAAAGGATCATTTACCGCACTTATTACACCATTTAAAAACAATCGATTAGATAGAGGCGCTTACGCTAAACTAATTCATCATCAAATTGATAATGGTACAAATGGTTTAGTGCCTGGAGGAACCACAGGAGAATCTCCAACATTAAGTCATGCTGAGCATAGAGAAATAATTAAAATTAGTGTTCGTGAATCTAAAAACAGAATACCTGTTATGGCTGGAACAGGTTCAAATTCCACAGAAGAAGCAATTGATCTTACAAGATTTGCAGAAAAAGCAGGAGCAAAGGCGGCATTGATTGTAACTCCTTATTACAACAAACCAACCCAAGAAGGTTTGTATCAACATTATAAAGCAATAAATAATAAATGTGGAATACCAATTTTTATTTATAATATTCCAGGTCGTTCAGTCATTGATATGAGTGTTGATACAATGGCTCGTTTGTATGAACTTAAAAATATTGCGGGAGTTAAAGATGCCACTGGGGATCTAAGTAGAGTTGTTCAACATAGAAAAAAATTAGGAAAAGA
>AQUG01000020.1:0-1527 GCA_000371865.1 alpha proteobacterium SCGC AAA027-L15 | reverse complement strand
ATCGCTAATTTCTTTGTCTTTTAAGATAATTCTCTCATTAAAGGTTTGAAGATGAGGAGAGACGTACATGTTTACAGTTTTACCATGATGCTCAAGTATGGATTTTAAAAAGGCACAAGTTGAGCCTTTTCCTTTAGTGCCAACACAATTGATTACATTTTTAATTTTATCTTGTGGATTGTTAAGTTCTTTTAAGAGAACTTTAATTCGCTCAAGCGATAGATCTATTTTTTTAGGATGTAAAGTCAGCAGACGATCCAAGAGGATTTTGTTGCTGGCTGAAGATATTTGTTGATTCACTTAAGAAAGTTTTGTTTGGGTTAGTTAATTGTAATATTAGAGTACTGATGGTTTTTGGCAAATCCTTTCGCTCAACAACTATATCAATTTGACCTTTTTCTAATAAATATTCTGCAGTTTGAAATTCAGGTGGTAATTCTTCTCTAACTGTTTCTTTAATAACTCTAGCTCCTGCAAATGCAATAAGTGCTTTTGGTTCTGCAATATTAATGTCTCCTAACAATGCAACGGATGCTGTGGTTCCACCTGTTGTTGGGTCTAGACAAACCGAGATAAATGGAAGGTTTGCTCTTTTTAATTCATTGATTGCTGCAATCATTCTAGGCATTTGCATTAATGAAAACATCGACTCTTGCATTCGCATTCCGCCAGAACATGAAAAGAATACGAAAGGCAATCTATTAGTAAGAGCAAATTCGGCACCCGTCACAAAAGCCTCACCTGCAGCTCGACCAACAGAGCCACCAATAAAATTAAAGTTCATTGCGCCTGATACAAGGTAAACATTATTTACTTTTCCAGTTGCAAGTAAAACAGAGTCGTGTTGTCCCGTTTCTTCTCGTGCAGTCTCTAATCGTTTTGTATAACTTTTTGAATCTGTAAAATGTAAAGGATCATCCATGGGAAGCAAGGGTGATATTTCTTGATACTGACCTTCATCAAATAAAATAGCAAAACGTTCTCTTGGATTAATACGGTGATGTTTTTGACAGGCAGTACAGACGTATAGATTTTCTTTTAAATCTTGTTTATAAAGAACGGCACCACACGAACAATTTTCCCATAACTTTCCTTCAGGACCTATTTTAACACGGAATAGGTTTTTAAGTTTTGGTTTAAAACGTTTAAACTTTTCTGTTATCCAATTCATTGAATCTTAGATCTTAGCGATTTTACTATTTTGTTTAGTGTTATTGTAGGATTTTTATGAGCCTTTAAAGAGTCGCCAATTGCTTTACATAATTGACTACCCACCACTAGTCCATCGGCCGCCTTTAAAGATTTAATCGTTTTTTCTGTAATACCAAAACCAATCACAATATTTTTATTTTTACCTAATCTTTTTATTTTAAAATAATTTTTAAGTATTTTTTTTGAAGATACTTTTAGTTTTCCACCCGTTGTCGACAACATGGAGATATAATAGATCATGTCGTGCGAATTTTTGATGATCTGTTTTAATCTTTCATTGGATGTTGTAGGCGCAACTAATTGCACGAAGTTAAT
>AQUG01000019.1:0-1574 GCA_000371865.1 alpha proteobacterium SCGC AAA027-L15 | reverse complement strand
AGATGAAAAAAATTTGAACGCTTATATATTTAAAGCTCAAATTTATGATACAGCAGAAAGCTCTCTTGTTGATTCAAGAGGAATATCTACGGAAGAAATACTTAAATTGACAATAAGCTATCAATTTCAAGATAAAAACGGGGTTGTAATATACCAAGATGCGATAACAAAAGATAAAAGAGTTTCTGTAACCGATAATTTATCAAATAATATTCTAGTAAAAAATAATGAAAAAAGATTATTATTAGATTCTATAATTCAAAATATTTTATTTAAATCTAAAGTCTCATTAAATTAGTTTAAATGCTCTTAAAATCACAAGAGATACTTCTAAAAAAAAAAGATTTTTTTAAAGAGAAAGTAATTCTTTTGTATGGAGAAAATCAAGATTTGATTAATGATTTAAACCAACAAATTACATCTAAATTTATAGAAGATAAAAAAATATCAAAATCTTTTTTTGAAGAAGATATAATGAAAAATCCAGACAATATTATTAGTTACTATCTAAACGGATCATTGTTTGATGATAATAAAAATATTTCAATAATTAAAAACTGTTCTGACAAAATATTAGAAATCATTAATGAATTAAAAAATAATATTAGTGATAATATTATTATTCTGAACTCTGAAATACTTTTAAAGAATTCAAAATTAAGACAATTTGGAGAATACGATAAATTAGCTATTTGCATTCCTTGTTATCAAGAAACTAAATTTGATATAAAAAAATTTCTTATACAACAACTACAGACAAACAATATTCAATTACCGGATTCTCAAAATGAAACTATTATAAATTCATCTTCTTTGAAAAGATCAAAGATAAAAGAAGTAATTGAAAAATTAACTCTATATAAAAATTCAGGAAAGATTACAGATCAAATCATCGAAGAAATTTGTACCGATGTAGATCTAAAAAAGAACGATGAAATTATTGATATTTTACTATCCAAAAATGCAAAGAATATTAATGAATTTATATCCAATATGTCTAATTATGAAAAAAATTTCATAGAAATTATTATTATTCTAAGGTCATTCATAATTAAAATTCTTGATATACAAAAGAATAATAAAAATCTTTCAATAGATGAAAGAATTGAAAGTTACAAGCCACCTATTTTTTGGAAAGACAAGGATAGAATAAAAAATATCTTAAAAATTTGGAGCGCTAATAATCTTAAAAAATTTCTTAGTAATTTAAATATTATTGAAACTGAATTTAAGAGAAATGATTTAAGCCAAGATACTCAATTTTATTATTTTTTAACGCAAAACCTATCTAAAATAGCCCTTAAGAACGCTAATAATTCTTTTTATTTTTAATATCCACTTTTATTCCCATCAAAAGTCCGAGATCACTCTCTAAAGATTTTATATTTGTATCTTTATTATTCTTTGGAATTCTTTTTGAACCTGAAAAAACTTGCTCTTTTTTAACTAAAAATTCAGCCTGCCTTACAGAAAGATTCTTGTTAACTATTATTTTTGCAAGTCTAACATTATCAGGAACATTGACTAAACATCTTGCGTGTCCTGAAGTTAACAACCCATCTGAAATCATTTTT
>AQUG01000018.1:0-1908 GCA_000371865.1 alpha proteobacterium SCGC AAA027-L15 | reverse complement strand
ACTAGTCCAATAAACAACAATGGGCGGTGAGGCGATGTGACATTTAAAGTCCCAAACAACTGTTGCGAAAAGGGCAGCGGGGCGAGTAATTGGGAGATAAATGCCTTAAGAAAGGGAACAAAATTAAATGCAAATTCGTATGAAGGCAATCTGTTCTCACGTCTTGGTCGGAAGACTAAGAGAGTAAGAAGGACGAGTGTAGCTGCAACTAAGCCAACAAAAAATAGAGACTTTAATTTGTCTTTTGGCAAAGTTCTAGATGAGTCAAAAGCAAGCAGTAGTAGCACTGGAGATAGAATCAAGGAATATTCGTAGGTTGTAAAGCAGAGAAAAGAAAGCACCATCAGTATTAACAAGTTAGACAAATTCTTAGAATGCCTGGACCATTCTAAAGAATCTATCGCTAATGAAATCAATAATAAAAGTATCATTGTCAATGGCAATAAAAAACTAAACGCAAAATATGGATCAAAATCATGACGCACTTGCACTAAAACTGTTGAGAGTAAAATAGAAGGCGCAAAAAGTGTGGGACTCTTGAGTTTTCGTGAAATCGTTGAAGCTATCAAAATAACAAGAATTATCATGCTTATTAACTGGACTAATTTATAGATTTGAAGACTCGTGATAAATATGAATGCACCCCGGCTAACTGCAACAGCAGTTGGGAAGAATCGCCCCTGTCCTTTTATCCACCCATTCGTCCAAAGCTCAGTTTGTTCGATCCAAGATTGAAACCCACTAGAGCCGTTTAGGTACTTAGTCCAGTATGGAACGAGGCTATTTGGCCCATCATCTGCAGCGTATCCTCCATTCCAAACTCCCCAGTTGACCAAGACAAAGACCGCAATGGCACCAATGTTTCTTTTGGAGAAATCCTTATAATAGTTTCGCGACATTGCTTTGATCACAGACTGCACTATACTTTAAAGTGGTGAAGACCACGGGTAAACCTCAAGTTTATCGCTATGAAAAACATAGATGGGATAAAAGTGACCTTGCAAAAGAGGTTCAAACAATCTGATGTCCCAAATCCAAGGAAATCAGTCAAGGTATTAACTCGATTACTTATCGTTTTGATTTCCCTGTTTATTGGGATATTTGCCTTTCATGAATCACCAAGATATTTTCTTAACAATAGAATTCCCCTTGGCGGTGATGGGGCTTCGACCGGCTTCTATATCCGTTTAGTTCTTGAGGCTTCATGGCTTGATGCATTCACTCAACACATTCACTCAGTTCAATTTGGGTGGCCTGGGGAGATTGATTATACGAACTATCCATCTGGGAATCTATTAGAGATTTTAGCAATCAAAGTTTTTTCTTCCCTGTCTGGAATTACTGACCCTTCAAATCTAATTCATTTTTTTGCTGTGACTAAGATAATTCCAATCACTTTGACTAGCTATTTGATGCTGCGCTGTTTAAAAGCGCCAAAGGTCTTAAGTTTTCTAGGAGCAATTGCCTTTTCAACATCAAGTTTTAACTTAATACGCGCTGAAGGTCATTTCTTTTTAGGATTCACATGGGCCGTACCGGTCGCTGTAACTTTAATGTTTCTTGCCTTTAAGACTAGTTTGATTGAAGGTGACGTTCATCAAGAGAAAAGATTAGATTTTCAGAGGTTGACCAAGTATGTCTTAACATCGATATTAATTGGCTTATCTAGTTTTTATTTTGCAATTATATCTAGCATCCTAGCTCTATTTTTTATCCTAATTATTGTAATAAATGAAACCATCATTGTTTTACGCCATCACAAGATCTCAAAGAAATATTTTCGATTCTTTAAAGTAGCAATAAAAAAAATTAGTGGATTCATTGCGATTATTGTTGGAATCGGTGTTGGTTTAGTCATTCAACTCGGTCCAATTTTAATCCGAAGTCATAAACTGCCAGCCCTCAGTG
>AQUG01000017.1:0-2048 GCA_000371865.1 alpha proteobacterium SCGC AAA027-L15 | reverse complement strand
CTTGCGTTGCATGTATTTGAACAATTTAGTCGTAAAAAATAAATATAAAATTGGCGATGTAGAAATTGATTTGTCAAAAATTGACACCCCAATATTTTCTGTTGCAACAACAGAAGATCATATTGCTCCTTGGCGATCAGTTTATCAGGGGCTTAACGCTTATAATTCTCACGTTAATTTTGTATTAGCAAATTCAGGTCATATTGCAGGTATTATTCAAGGGACAGAAAACAAACCTGGCAAACTTCATTTCTACACAAAGAAATTTGAAAAAGGCAAAACACAAGATGAATGGTTTAACAGTGCTAAAAAGGTGGATGGTTCATGGTGGCCAATTTGGATTTCATGGCTTGCAGTGAATTCTGGGGAATTTAAAAAACCATCTGAACTTAATGCAAAGAACTTCGAAGTACTATATGAAGCTCCAGGTCAATACGTAAAACAATCATGATTGAAATTAAAAAATATTCAAACCGCAGACTCTATAACACTGAGACAAGCGCTTATATTACCTTAGATGATATTGTAACTTTAATTAAAAAAGAATTAGATTTTAAAGTAGTGGATGTGGATACTCAAAGTGACATTACTTCTTCTATTTTAACGCAGATAATTTTAGAAAAAGAGAATGCAGGTATCAATTTAATTCCCTCTCATATTCTTAAACAAATTATTTTATTTAATGAGAATAAAAAAAGTAACATGATGTTTGATTTTTTAACCAATTCAATGAATGCAGCAAACTCAAATAATATTTTTACAAAAGGGTTTCCAAATTTTATGGATTTCAATTTTTTTAATTATGGACAAAAAGCGGAAACTAAAAGCGCAACTCCAACTGCTCCTAAAGATGAAAAAAATATTGATGATTTAATGACTCAGATTGATAAATTAAAAAAAGAAGTTGAAGGAATTAAAAACCAAAAGTAAGTTAAATTAATTTTGCAAGTTGTTTGGCATTAGCAAAAGCACTTTCTGCATTTCCTCCTGAAAACCAATCACCACAGATCCCAAGTCTTAAATCCTTATTCCAGTAACAATTTGCATTATCCAAATTCCAAGAACAATCACTGGTCTGAGAATTTGTACTATATGCATAAAGCCAGCCATGAATATCTGAATAATGGATATTATCTTTTTTAATATCAATTTTTAATTTCACAGAAAAACTCCTTAACATCTCATGAATTAAGCTTGGCTTATTATTTCGATACTCATAAATATTTTTAATTGCATATTTTAAAGATGATTGAATAGTCCATAATTCTAAATCCTTATTAATCAAACTCTTCTTCTTTGTATTTTCATTAGCCGCAAATCCTAAAACATCGTCATTTTCGAAGCTAATTGCACTTATATTAAGGTTCAAACTTTTATTAAAGGCAACCATCAATGTTAGGTTAGGTTGCATATTATAATTAAGTTTTAAAAAATAATTTTCAGTAAACTGTTTTGTTAAATTATAGGCCTGCTGATAAGGAACTGTGATGATGACAGTTTTATACTTTTCTTGAGTATTATCTTTAAAATTTAATAGAAAATAATCATTTTTTTTTTCAAGACTTTTTAACTCTTTATTTACAAAAACTTTTTTATTTTTAAATAAATTTTTAACTAATAAGTTATTTCCATTTTCATTAATTATTCTTTCTTTATTTAAATCATCTTTAAGTTGATCATTTTGAAATATCTTGAAATTTCCTTGCCATATAGTGTGGTCACCTAAGAACTTTTTAAATTCATTATTTTCACTCTTAATGTATTGGAGTCCATGATCAAATAACCCAACATTATCAACTCTTCTAGTTGAACAACGTCCTCCGACCCCTCTAGATTTTTCATAAAAATCTAAATCTTTTTTAACAAAATAAGAAAATGATGCTGCGGAAAAACCAGTTCCAATTATTGCAATATCCTTCATGAATAATTTAGATTATTAAATTATTATGGAACTTACGACTATAATTAATTTTTTTATTATTTTATTTATATTTGCAATCATTCCAGGTCCTGCAACATTTGCAGTTTTATCAACGAGCACTCGATAT
>AQUG01000016.1:0-2117 GCA_000371865.1 alpha proteobacterium SCGC AAA027-L15 | reverse complement strand
ATTCCAAATAAAATTGGTGTTAAACCAAGATGGGAGGCAAAGCAATTTCCAAAACAACCAGTTAAAGATAAGCTTAATCTTTTAGTTTCCGGATTTGGAAAAAATTATAAAGAAGGAACATTAGGAATTTATCAAGATGCTTATATATATGGTGGAAAAATAAATAAAGGTGATCAAGTTATTTACAACATTAAACATCAGGCTTATTTATTATGCTCTTATGGAAGCGTTACTATAGATGGTAAACTATTAGAAAAAGGGGATGCGGCAGAAATTTTAGATATTAAAGAATTTAAAATAAAAGCAATCGATGACTGTGAAGTTTTAATAATAGACGCGCCAGCAAAATAGAACTTATGAAAAATTACTACGTTATAGAAGGTGATCATGTAGATCCTAATGATAAAAAATCATTAATTGAATCTTCAAAAAAAATTCACGGACCTTATAATGAGGAGGAAGCTAACAAATATGCTCGAAGTTTAATTGCTAAAAATATTGATAATTATTATCACAGAGCCTGGGTTTTTAAAAAAGACTAAGAAACTTTAAGAAATATTACTCCTAGTATTATGAACGATACTCCAATCCATCTTAAAAGAATTGATGGATCATTAAAGAATAAAACCCCAATAATAAAAGTTCCAGCAGCTCCAATCCCAGTCCATACAGCGTAAGCAGTTCCGATAGATATTCCTTTAAGAGAAAGCCACAGTAAAATGCCGCTTATTGTCATTGATAAAACTGAAATAACAGGTCCTAATACTTTATATGATGGAATTGCTGATAGCTTCAACCCAAGCGGCCATCCAATTTCAAAAATGCCTGCAACAATAAGATAAATCCAGTGAGTTGTAGTCATATATCAAAGCAGATATATCCTTATTTATAAAAATTATCAAAATTAGGAGAGGTGGCCGAGAGGCTGAAGGCGGCGGTTTGCTAAACCGTTATACGATTGAAAAGTCGTATCGGGGGTTCGAATCCCCCTCTCTCCGCCAAAAATATGAATGATAATCTTAGTGTAAGCGAAATAGTATCAAAATCTTTTTCTTATATATTTAAAGATATTAAAAAAATATTTAGAGAAAGTTTTTTTACAGTTTTACTACTTACAATAATTTTTAATGGATTATATTTTTTAGTTTTAAAAAATATAGCAACTAAATTTACATTTTTTATTATTTTTGCACTGATGGGATTAGTTATCAGTACAATTGCATATAAAGTGCATAGAGATATCTTATTAAATCAAACTGTATTTAATCCATTAATTAAAATGTTTGATTTGAGTAATATTAGATATTTAATTTACAGCACCTTAATCTCTTCTTTGGCATTAAGTCCTGTATTTTTAAAATATTATTTAGATCGGAATCAAATAAATACTCTGTTTGGAGCTGATAGTAGATACGTGGTATTATTATTAATTCCAACTAGCTATTTAGCTTTTAAATTAATTTTAATTTTACCAAAAGTATCTCTAAACAAATCAATTAGTATTTTTACAGGGAAAGAATTTAATAACTTTTCTAGTAAATTATTTTTAATATTCTTAATTATTACTCTAGCTTTTATTTTGCCAACTTATTTAATTTTTGCTCTACAGGTGTATTTTTTAGAACATTTGCAAGGAGCTTATAAATTTTTAAAACCTTTTTTTGATTTTTTATCTTTTTTTGTTTCTTACTTAAATTATGCGGCAGTTTTTGCAGGATTATCTTATTCTTATAAAGCAGCTAAAGAGTAATTACCGATATAAAATTTTTTCAATTTTATTTGTAGCATTCCCAGGGTCATTTAAATATTCATATACGTTAATATTTTCGCTCACTCTTTGCACATAATTTCTAGTTTCATGGAATGGTATAAGCTCAATAAAATCGATTGCATCAATTTGTTTTCTTCTTGGATCTCCGTATGTTTTAATCCATTTTTCAACACGATGAGGACCAGCGTTATATGCTGCAAACGCTAGATAGTGAGAGCCAAAATTATCATCAAGATCTGAAATATAATATGAGCCAAGTGCTAAATTATAATCTTTATCCTTTGTTAATTTTTCTCTAGAAAAATCAACACTAGTTACTTTGCTTAATAATTTTGCTGTGGCTGGC
>AQUG01000015.1:0-2130 GCA_000371865.1 alpha proteobacterium SCGC AAA027-L15 | reverse complement strand
TGAGTCTGAGCCAACAAATAAAAAAAAGGTTATTATTCTAGGTAGCGGACCAAACAGAATAGGACAAGGAGTAGAATTTGATTACTGCTGCTGTCAGGCAAGTTACGCATTAAAAGAGGTTAATTATGAAACCATCATGATTAACTGTAATCCAGAAACAGTCTCAACCGATTATGATACAAGTGATAGGTTGTATTTTGAGCCTTTGACTGAGGAGCATGTAATTGAAATTATTAATAAAGAAAAAAGTAACGGCTCTCTTTTTGGTGTTATAGTTCAGTTTGGGGGACAAACACCATTAAAACTTGCAAAATTTATTCATGAAAACAATATTCCAATTTTAGGTACTCAACTTGAATCTATTGATCTTGCTGAAGATAGAGAAAAATTTAAAAATTTTGTAATCAAAGAAGAGTTACTACAAGCAGAAAGTGGGCTTGCAAGATCTGAGTCTGAAGCACTTGAAATTGCAAAAAAAATAAATTTCCCAATAGTAATAAGACCTTCTTATGTTTTAGGCGGCAGAGCTATGGAAATTGTATACGATGAAGATCATCTTAAAAAATACATAAAAGAAGCAGTTAAAGTTTCAGGAAAAGAACCTGTTCTAATAGATAAATTTATTAACGATGCAATTGAAGTTGATGTGGATGCTATTTGCGATGGCAAAGATGTTTTTATTGCAGGGATAATGGAACATATCGAAGAGGCGGGAATTCATTCTGGAGATTCTGCATGTTGCATTCCTCCATATTCATTAAAACAAAATGTTATTGATGAAATATCAAAACAAACAAAGAAAATTGCTTTTGGTTTAAAGGTATTAGGACTTTTAAATATTCAATTTGCTGTAAAAGATGATCGAGTTTATGTTTTAGAGGTAAATCCAAGAGCTAGCAGAACTGTACCTTTTGTAGCAAAATCTATTGGAGTTCCTGTTGCAAAAATTGCAACAAAAGTAATGACAGGTTTAAAATTAAAAGATCTAAATTTAAATAAGAAAAATCATAAATTATATTCTGTTAAAGAAGCTGTATTTCCTTTTAACAAGTTTCCAAATGTGGACACTTTGTTGGGACCTGAGATGAAATCAACTGGTGAAGTTATGGGAATTGATAAAACATTTGGTCTAGCTTTTGCAAAAAGTCAATTTGCAACTGGCAACAAAATTCCAAAATCTGGCATAGCTTTCTTGTCGGTAAAAAAAGATGACAGAAAACATATTTTGAAAATTGCACAAGAACTTAAAAAATTAGGATTTGATATACTTGGAACTTCTGGAACTTCTGATTTTTTAAATTCATCAGGAGTTGAATGTAAAAAAATTAATAAAGTTATGGAAGGAAAACCTCATATTGAAGAGTCGCTTAATGAAAAGAAAATTTCTTTAGTTATAAATACGTCACAAGGAAAACAATCTATAAAGGACTCTTTTTCTCTTAGAAGAGCAGCTCTTACGAGTGGCACTCCTTACTACACAACTATTGCTGGGGCCAATGCAATTACTGAGGCTATTAAATCTTTAAAAAATTCTAAATTTGAAGTTCTTGCTTTGCAGGATATAAATTAATTAACTTTCCAATCAGTTTCAAAAGTTACATAGTTTACTTGCAGACATCTTCTGTCTCTTTTGATCTCTTTTTTCTCTAATCCATGCCAAGTGTCAGGACCGCTTGTAAAAACATATCCATAATTATTTTTATAAGGAACGGTTTTTACTAACTTTAAATTCTTATCATAGAAATCCGTGCCCAACTCTTCAGATTCATAATTGTCTGGATTTGCAAATAGCAGGCAGGACATTAATTTTTCTTTAATGTCACAATGGGGTTTTAGCCAAAAACCAACTCTATCAGCTATGATTTCAACTCGCACATAAGCTTTGCTTAAATCTTTTTTGATTTTTGAACCAACATATTTAGCTGTTTCCATCTTACATAATTCATCGATAAATTTTTTTAAATGTGGATAGTCTTTATAATTATCCTTTGTAACAAACTCTCTTATCTTTCCTGCTTTTCCACCAGTTGGATCTCCAGATCTATATGTCCCTGCACCACCGTCTACTGCTCTAGTGCCCGTTAGCAAATCTGTTATTGATGGAAAAATTCCAGATCAAATAGAGAATCA
>AQUG01000014.1:0-2289 GCA_000371865.1 alpha proteobacterium SCGC AAA027-L15 | reverse complement strand
TAGGGGTCAGCGCACTGGAAGTTTTGGAGACACTGCCACACTAAGTTTCTATCCTGCGCACCACATCACAACAGGAGAAGGTGGTGCAGTTTTTGTTAAGTCACCATTAGTTAAGAAGCAGGTTGAATCATTCCGCGACTGGGGACGCGATTGTTACTGTGAAACCGGAAAAGATAATACTTGTGCTAAACGATTCGGTTGGAAATTGGGAGATTTACCTGAAGGCTACGATCACAAATATACTTATAGCCACATTGGGTACAATTTAAAAGCAACAGATATGCAGGCCGCAATTGGTTTAACACAATTGGCAAAAGTAGAAGATTTCATACAAAAAAGAAAAGATAATTACGAGTATTTAAAGCGCTATCTGTCAAAAGTTGATGGGTTATCGATTGCCCAGGCCACACCGAACAGTGACCCTTCTTGGTTTGGGTGCCCAATTACATTAGATCAAGAGCATCCGGTTAACAGAGAAGATCTCCTACGATTCTTGGATTCACGTAAGATCGGAACGCGACTTCTCTTTGCGGGAAACATTACAAAGCAGCCAGCTTATAAAGATGTTGATTTCCGCGTTGTCGGGAATCTAACAAACACTAACGTTGTAATGACAAGGTCCTTTTGGGTAGGCGTCTATCCAGGACTAACAACCCAAATGCTGGATTATGTTATTGAGTCAATAACAGATTTCATGAGTGGTAAAGCGAAGTAAATGCATTACCTAGTCACTGGGCACACTGGCTTCAAGGGATCGTGGCTTTCATTAATGTTGCAACTCCAAGGCCATACAGTCTCTGGTATTTCTCTTGATCCAATGGAAAAATCTCTCTTTAATCAGGCGAGGCTAAGTGATATCTTTGAAAATGACTTCAGAATTGACATTAGGAACTCGGCCGAATTATCACGGGCTGTGATGGTAGTTAAGCCTGATGTGATTATTCATCTTGCGGCTCAACCATTAGTAAGAGAATCATATCGAGACCCAGTTGGCACCTTTGAGTCAAACGTTCTAGGTACTCTAAATCTTCTGGAAGCGTCTAAACAACTTACTGGTTTGAGAGCAACATTGGTTATAACCACTGACAAAGTTTATAAAAATTTTAATCACCTCCGCGGATATGTTGAATCAGATGAACTTGGGGGTGACGATCCATATAGTGCGTCTAAAGCCGCAGCAGATATCGCAGCACAATCTTGGGTGAAGAGTTTTGCCACCACACCTGTATCGATTGCCCGTGCGGGTAACGTGATTGGAGGTGGAGACTGGGCTTCAGACCGAATCATTCCGGACTTAGTCAATGCATACTCATCAAATCAAATACCCACATTGCGGTACCCGGACGCGATCCGCCCTTGGCAGCACGTGTTAGATTGCTTAAATGGTTATCAAAGATTAGTTAGTAAAATGCTTTCGGATGGAATTTCAGGTGTATGGAACTTTGGGCCATCCCTCGATGAAAAGCATAGTGTTCTAGACTTGGTGGAGTCTTTTTCTAAAGCGTGGGAACTTGATCAACAGAAGCAGGTTTGGAAGCAAGAGCACACGGAGCAACCTCATGAAGCTGGGTATCTGCTCCTTGATTCGAGCAAGGCTAGAACAGAACTTGGATGGGCAGACAAACTTAATTTTAACGCTTCCATCAACCTCACTACGAGTTGGTTCAAGCAATATCAGTCACAAAACCCAAGAGAATTAACTCTAAATCAAATAAAGAATTTTCTATCGATCAAATAAACGCATCTATTGTTCTCATAATTTGATCTTCAATCGTAAGAAACTCTTCACCAATCTCCGACGATATAGAATTAAACTTCTCAAAGTTACCAAAGTAATCAGGTGATTCATACTTTCCAGTTATAACCGCGGATTTATTTTTTCCCAAAACAGATAACACCGTTTCGGCTAATTCACGCATTGAAACGAGTTGCCCACCACTATCAAAATTTGCATTCTTTCCGAAAGCAGCTACACGGAGAAGAGTCCCGGCAAGACTGGTTGCATCAACATAAGTTCTCTTCGTTAAGGGTGAATTAACCTCAATTTGATTAGTATTTTTTGCTTGACTTATAAATGAACTTAGGGCTAGGTTTTTAAACTCATTAATGTGTCGCCCTGTCAAAGAAAAAATCCGACAATTTACGAAAGCTGACCCACTTTGACCACACGATTCCAAGTATTCTACTTCTAATTTCTTTTTTAATTTTGAGTACTCATCGACGGTTTTGGGTGTTGTTTCACTGTCCGAATCGCGTGCAGCACCACTTGAAAGATTAATAAAGCTAAAC
>AQUG01000013.1:0-2390 GCA_000371865.1 alpha proteobacterium SCGC AAA027-L15 | reverse complement strand
CTTGAAGATAGTTTAGATGAAATTACTACAGGAAAAATTGAATATCTTAAGGTTTTAGAGAATTTTTGGAAAGAATTTTACAAAAATATTAACGAAGTTAAAGAATTAAGAACAAGAGCTGTGCTTGATTTATTGAATGAGAGTTTAGGAGATATTATTTTTGATAAAGACGAAAGTGGAAATATCTCGAAAAAATGTAAAAACTGCAGCAATGGTGAACTTAGTTTAAAGAATGGAAGATTTGGAGCATTCATTGGTTGTTCAAACTACCCTGAATGTAAATTTACAAGACCTTTATCTAGAGCAAAGGCTGCTGAGCAAGATTTTCTTGCTGAACCAAAAGTATTTGGTGAAACTGATAATAAAGAAAAGATTGTTTTAAAAAAAGGAAGATTTGGTCCTTACTTGCAAATTGGTAATGATGAAAAGAATCTTAGAAACGTGTCCATTCCTAAAGGTGTCTCTTTAGATTCATTGGACTTAGATAAATGTAAATTTTTAGCATCTCTTCCTAAAGTGCTTGGTCAATATCCAGAAAACTCCCAAGATATTACTTTAAATGTAGGAAGATTTGGATCTTATGTAAAATGTGAAAATAAATCAGCTTCTCTAGAAAATCCTGAAGATATATTTTCATTAGGATTAAATAGAGCAATTACTTTAATTGCTGAAGCAAAACCAGGCAGAAGAACTTCAAATGAAATTAAAAATCTAGGTGAACATCCTGAGGACAAAAAACCTGTAAAAATTATGAAAGGTCAATATGGCCCTTATATTAAATACAAGACAATCAATGCTACAATCCCCGATGATAAAGATCCTGAAAATATATCAATGGAAGAAGCTCTGGTACTAATTGCAGCAAGAATCGCTTATGATGAATCTAAGAGTGGCAAAAAGACTAGAAAGAGAAGCAAAAAATCTGAAGTTGAAGATGAATAAAATTGAAGAGATTTTAAAAAAATTAAATATTAATATACCTGCACCTCCCAAACCTGTTGGCAATTATGCTGCATTCAGCAAATATGAAAATCTTATTTTTATATCAGGACAGTTACCTATTGCTTCTGATGGAAAAATAATAACTGGAAAAGTTATGAAAGATGTTTCTTTAGAACAAGCTCATAATGCTGCTGAAATTTCAATTTTAAATGCTCTTGGTCAG
Organism: alpha proteobacterium SCGC AAA027-L15; assembly: GCA_000371865.1. GTDB lineage: Bacteria > Pseudomonadota > Alphaproteobacteria > Pelagibacterales > Pelagibacteraceae > Fontibacterium. Next base: position 1,225 of record AQUG01000013.1, on the reverse strand, counting down.
CTAAAAAATGCATGTAATGGTGACCTTAACAAGGTGAAAAGCTGCATTCGAATAAGTGGCTATGTAAATTGTGTAGATAATTTTTCAGATCATGCAAAAATCATTAATGGAGCATCAGACCTAATTGCAAAGATATTTTCAGCAAATCTACACTCTAGAATTGCTATTGGATGCAATTCTTTACCTTTAAATGCTTGCGTTGAAATTGAAAGTATTTTTGAGACTAACTAAACTTTTATTTTAACTTTAACTTTATATTCGATTAAAATTTTATCTAAAATTTTTTGCTCTGATTTCGACAAAACATACTCAGATTCCTTATATTCATTGAATAATTTTCGAATAAATTCATTCAGATAATCTTTTCCTTTAGCAGCTTCCAATTCATTATAAAGAGAGTTCAATTCTTTAGTTTTGCTTATATGTAAGTTCTTGTAGTTACTTTCACTCGGGTAAATAATAATACTTTTTTGAATGCTTGCTATCTCAATTGCAAGTTTTGACAATTTTTCTTCTATTTTTTTTGTCTTACTCGAAAATAAACCGAACATAATTATTGTACTGTTTTGCTAACTGGTTTTTTTGATGTTTTTTCAATTTTATTAATTTCAAAAACAAGAATATCATTTTTGGCATCTACTAAAACATGACCACCATTCACTAATTTTCCATGAATAAGCTCATCAGCCAAAGGTTTCTTAATTTTTTCATCAATAACTCTATTTAATGGTCTAGCACCCATTTTTTCATCAAATCCTAATTTAGAAATTAAGTTGCTAGCTTTATCAGTTAAATTAATAATAACATCTCTTTCTCCCAGTTGAGTCTCGAGTTCAATTACAAATTTTTCAACAATTTTTTTAACGGTCTCCTTATTTAAAACATTAAATTGAACAATAGAATCTAATCTATTTCTAAATTCAGGTGAAAATATTTTATTAATGGATTCTAAATCTCCATCTCTATTAACGCTTTTATTGAATCCTATTTGAGATTTTTGTAAATCTTCTGCCCCGGCATTCGTTGTCATAATTAAAATAATATTTCTAAAATCAATTTTTTTGCCGTTTTGATCAGTTAATTTTCCATAATCCATAATTTGTAACAACACATTATAAACATCTCGATGAGCCTTTTCTATTTCATCAATTAATAGGACAGCGTAAGGATTTTTATCAACTTTTTCAGAAAGCAATCCTCCTTGATCAAAACCAACATATCCTGG
>AQUG01000012.1:0-2693 GCA_000371865.1 alpha proteobacterium SCGC AAA027-L15 | reverse complement strand
TATCGATTTCTTGTTTAGTAATATAATGAAGGGCGCCAAACGTGCTTAATACGTTGCTTCCTTTTATTTGATCATGCTTTGGAGCAACAATTAAATCAAAATTTGTAAAATTGACTTTAGGGTTCTGAATATGAATATTGAATAAATTCTTATTATTTCTTTTTAAAAACAAAGAAGAAATAATACTATTTTTTCCGCATGAAATCAGAATTTGATTCTCTATTTGATCTGGAATTTTTCCATCAATAACAGATTTGCTAACGGGCACTAAATTTATAGGAAAGTATCTCCATGGTTTTTTTAAATTTACAAAACAGTGATTAAAATCCAATTTTAAAGCTTTTGCCAAACCTTCTACTTGGCTCACCATGCCATGAGCGCCTTCTGTTAATAATAATGCTTTAAAATATCTCATTGTTTAAAATGATAATTAATTATAAGTATTATAAATTAAAATCTACAATGAATGTCGATAAAATAAATAAAGTAATTATTATTGGGTCTGGTCCTGCCGGATATACAGCCGCAATTTATGCCGCAAGGGCAATGCTTGAACCAGTTTTAATTGCTGGTTCACAACCAGGCGGTCAATTAACGATCACTACAGATGTTGAAAATTTCCCAGGATTTGCAGATGTAATTCAAGGTCCCTGGTTAATGGAACAAATGAAAGAACAGGCACTAAAAGTTGGAACAAAATTCATTGAAGATCATATCTCTACAGTTAATTTTAATAAAAAACCTTTTGAAATAATTGGAGACTCCGGAACTCATTACTTTGCAGAAAGTATTATTATTTCAACTGGCGCACAGGCGAGATGGTTAAATTTAGATTCAGAGGAAAAGTATAAAGGATTTGGCGTTTCTGCTTGCGCAACTTGTGACGGTTTCTTTTATAAAAACAAAGATGTTGTTGTTGTGGGAGGAGGAAATTCTGCAGTTGAAGAATCTCTATTTCTTACAAATTTTGCAAAAAAAATAACACTTGTTCACAGAAAAGGTGAACTAAAGGCAGAAAAATTATTACAAAAAAAATTGTTTTCGCATCCAAAAATCAATGTGATTTGGGATAGTGTTGTTTCAGAAATTGTTGGAACAGAAAACCCTAAAGGAGTAACTGCTGTTAAATTAAAAAATATCAAAACAAATACCATCACAGAAATTCAAACACATGGACTTTTTGTTGCAATCGGACATGACCCGGCAACAGCTTTGTTTAAAGGACAGATTAATATGGATAGTAACGGCTATATAATAACTCAGCCCGACTCTACAAAGACTAATGTGCCAGGAGTATTTGCTGCAGGAGATGTAAAAGATAAACTATATAGACAAGCTGTTACAGCAGCTGGAATGGGATGTATGGCTGCTCTTGAGGCTGAAAGACATTTATCTAACCACTAAGACTATTTTAGACTTTCGCAAAAACTTTTAATCTTTATTACGGCTTTTTCTAAAATTTGCATAGAAGTTGCATAAGAAATTCTAAAATAACCTTCTAATCCAAATGCTGACCCTTGAACAATTGCAACGCCCGTCTCTTCTAATAAGTAAGTTGCAAAATCTGTATCATTTTTAATAATTTTTCCACTAGATGTTTTTTTATTCATTGTCTTTTTACAATTAGGAAAAACATAAAATGCACCCTGAGGATTTACGCAGGTTAACCCATTAATATTATTTAGAGCATGGACAACAAAATCTCTTCTTTTTTTAAACTCTAAGGCTCTAGTGTTAATAAAACTTTGATCCCCATTAAGAGCTTCGACTGCAGCGGCTTGACTTATAGAAGATGGATTGGTCGTTGATTGAGATTGAATTTTCTGTATTCCTTTTATTAATTCTTTTGGACCAGCAGCATATCCAATTCTCCAGCCTGTCATTGCATAAGCTTTGCTCACTCCATTTATAACTATAGTTCTATCTTTTAGAGCGTTATCAATTTCTAAAATGTTTACAAATTTTGGATCATTAGCGCTTTTGACATCTTGATAAATAATATGCTCATAGATATCGTCTGTTAAAATGTTAACATGTTTATGTTTTTTTAAAACCTTAACTAATTCAGTTAACTCTGATCTTGAGTAACACATTCCAGTAGGATTGGCTGGAGAATTTAAAATAAACCACTTTGTCTTGTTTGTTATTAATTTTTCAAGTTGTTCTGCAGAAATCTTAAAATCACTTTGTTCATCACACTCTACAAACTTTGGAGTTCCTCCAGCTAATAAAACTATATCAGGATATGAAACCCAATATGGTGCTGGAATAATAACTTCATCTCCTGGATTAATAGTTGCAAGAATGCAGTTATAAATTACCTGCTTACCGCCTGTGCCAACTGTAATATTTTCTACATCAAAACTTAAATTATTCTCTCTTTTAAATTTATTAACAATTGCTTTCTTTAACTCTGGAGTCCCATCAACGGCTGTATATTTTGTTTGGCCTTCTTTAATAGCTTTAATTGCAGCAGCTTTTATATTATCTGGGGTGTCAAAATCTGGCTCTCCCGAAGCTAAAGCTATTACTTCTTTTCCGCTTTCTTTTAACAGTCTAGCTTTCTGAGTAATTGCTATTGTAGGAGATTCTTTTATTCTCGATAAAGAAGTTGATAGTATAGACATCTAAATTAATTATATTTTGGGATATGCAAAATCTTTCGGAAACTAATATATTAGAAAAATCAAATA
>AQUG01000011.1:0-2792 GCA_000371865.1 alpha proteobacterium SCGC AAA027-L15 | reverse complement strand
TATTTAGGCTAATAAAATTCTTATTCAAAAGTAAGTTGCCATCTTTATAAGCAATTCCATTTTTAAAATCTTTTTTTAAAAAATAAGCACCATCAAGATCTAAAAAATCACAATACTTTGCAATCGATAACACGGGGATAATTGACAATGATGAGCTGACCATGCAGCCTAATAATATTTTTTTATTTTTTTTTTTTAAAAATTTAATAATTTCAAGACTTTTGCTTAAGCCACCAAATTTATCTAATTTCAGATTTATTACTTGGTAGTATTTTAAAATTTTATTTTTATTTTTAATATGAAAAGATTCATCAGCACAAAATAATATTTTTGTTTTGATATTTTTAAGGTTATAGTCCAATCCATATTTCAATGGCTGTTCTATAATAATTACATTGAGCTTTTCTAAATCTTTAATAATTTTTTTTAATAGTACAAAACTTAATCCTTCGTTAGCATCAATTATTATTTTTGATTTAGGACATCTTTTGTTTATTAATTTTATAGTCTTTAAAATGTCATTTTTATTAACTTTTACTTTGATGAGATTAACATTTTTAAATTTATAAATTATTTTCTCAAGTTTTTTTGGGCTGAATATCGGAATAGTGATTGAAGTTTGATATTTCTTTCTTAATAAATCCTTATTATTTTTTTTAATTTTAAGATGCTTAAAAGCTAATTCTACCGCTGTTCTTAAGGATAAATATTTAATTTCCGAGAGTCTATTTTGCCTAATTAATCGCGTAATTTCATATTCATTATTTTTCAAATATAAAAATATTTTTTCTTGCGTTTCATTATATCTTTTGTATGGAACACATTCTGCAAAACCACTTCTGTCATTTTCTGTAAGCTTTATTATTATTGTTTTTATGAATTTTTTGTTTTCCCTTGATATTCTAAAAGAATCTTTTAAAAAAAATTTTTTTTTAACAAATTGTAATTTTAAAAACATAAATTCACTGTTATATGATCTAAGGTTTTTAATTTAATGCCAAAAATTACTTATATAGAACATAACGGAAAAGAACATCAAATAGAAATGCCCATTGGTTATTCAATAATGGAAGGAGCTATAAAAAATTCTATTCCTGGAATTGATGCAGATTGTGGTGGTTCTTGTGCTTGTGCAACTTGTCATGTTTATGTGGATGAAAATTTTTTAAATAAAATTCCAAAAGCCCAAGAGTCAGAGCAAGATATGATTGATTTTGTTCAAGATGCGGACAAGTCGAGTAGATTAAGTTGTCAGATTATTATTACAAATGATCTTGATGGTATAGTAGTCAGGATGCCAAAAAAACAAAGTTAATATGATAATTAAAACAGATGCAGTCATTGTTGGCGCAGGACCTGTTGGCCTATTTTCTGTATTTGAACTTGGCATTTTAGGTCTTAGCGCTCATGTTATTGATAATTTAGATAAAATTGGCGGGCAGTGCATAGAACTTTATCCTGACAAACCTATTTATGACATTCCTGGAGTTCCAGATTGCACAGGAGAAGATTTAATTAAAAATTTATCTGAACAAATAAAACCGTTTAAACCAGAGTTTCATCTTAATCAAAGAGTTAACGAATTAAAAAAAAGTAATAAATTATGGCAAGTTATTACCAGCGAGAATAAAATTTTCGAAACACCTAATATAATCATAGCTGGTGGAGTTGGGTCCTTTGAACCTAGAAAAGTAGATATTAAAAATATTGAAAAATTTGAAGGAAAAGGTTTTTACTATTCTGTTAAAGATAAATCTAAATTTAAAGATCAAATAGTTGCAGTATTTGGAGGGGGGGATTCTGCTCTAGATTGGACTTTAGAATTATCAAATATTGCAAAAAAAGTTTATTTAGTTCACAGAAGAGATGACTTTAAGGGCGCGCCACATACATTAAATAAAATTAAAGAAATTGCTAAATCAGGAAAAATTGAAATCAAAACTTTTTATCAACTTAAAGGAATTAACGGAGATAATAAATTAGAAAATATCGAGATACAAAAAAATAATGATCCAATAGAAATTTTAAAAATAGATTCTGTAATTGCTTTTTTTGGACTTAAGATGGAGCTTGGACCAATTGCAAACTGGGGTTTAAATTTAGAGGAGAAATCAATTTTAGTTAATACAAAAAATTTTCAAACTAATGAGGAGGGTATCTTTGCTATTGGTGATATTTGCACTTATCCTGGAAAGCTTAAGTTAATCCTGTCTGGTTTTCATGAAGGTGCTTTAGCAGCCCGAGAATGCTTTGCTAGAGCAAGACCAAATGAAAACTTTGTTTTTCAATATACGACCTCGTCCACTCAGATACATAAACGCTTAGGGATTAAGTAGATCTTTTTTAATAAGAGTTCTTTTGGTGAAGAAAGAACAGAGTAAAAATAATTAATATATTAAATACAGCAAACGGTAATACGAATAATAAAAACATATTTTTAAAGAAATAAAATATCAACGTCGCATATATTAAAAATATTATAGACAATCTAATAGCGACCTCTTTTCTAAATACAGATATGATTAGGAAAGAGTGTCTAATAAGTTTTGAAAAACTCATTTTAGTAGGACCGTAATATCTAACTCCTCTAATTGAGGATACATGCGTTTTATTTTTTATAAATTTTGCAACAGTTCCAGAGAAACTTACAAAAATATTTTTATTAGAAACTATTAGATTCAGATCTTGCTTAGGAATGCACATAAAATTTCCAAATTTTATTGAATAACCAGTTAGAATAAGGGTAAAAATCTTATGTAAACGATAACAAAATTTAAAAAATATACCCTCCG
>AQUG01000010.1:0-3179 GCA_000371865.1 alpha proteobacterium SCGC AAA027-L15 | reverse complement strand
TGAATCTTCATAAAACATTTTGTATTCCGCATGGTGGTGGGGGTCCAGGGGTAGGACCTGTGATCGCTCGGTCTCATTTAGCGCCATTTTTACCAAATCACCCAGCAAACAAAGCTGCTGGTCCTGCAACTGGTCCAGGTCCTGTTTCAAGTGCTCCTTTTGGTTCTGCCTCAATTCTTCCGATTTCATGGATGTATATACGAATGATGGGTGGATCAGGATTAACTAAAGCCACAGAGGTTGCAATTTTGTCAGCAAATTATCTAGCGATGAAATTAGAGCCATCTTTTCCAATTTTGTATAAAGGCCAAAACGGGCATATAGCTCATGAATGTATTATCGATATAAGAGAGTTAACCAAAAAAACAGGCGTAACAGTAGATGACATCGCTAAACGTTTGATGGATCATGGCTTCCATGCGCCGACAGTGAGTTTTCCTGTATCTGGAACAATGATGATTGAGCCTACCGAATCCGAAGATGTTAGAGAGTTGGATCGTTTCATATCTGCAATGGAAAGCATTAGAGGAGAGATTGCAGAAATTGAAGCAGGCGAGTTAACTATCGAAGAATCTGCATTGCGTTTTTCACCTCACACCATCGGAGATCTTGTCAGGGATGCTTGGGATCGCAAATATTCACGCGAAAAAGGAGCATTTCCGACTGGTGAAGCATTTGGTATAGGCAGAAATGGAAAGTACTTGCCAACTGTTGGTCGCATTGATGGTGTTTACGGGGATAGAAATTTGGTATGCAGTTGTTTGCCGATCGAGGAGCTTGCTTCTAACTAAGTTTCTTTACTTTACATAATGTAGATTATCGGTGATTAAATATGCGCCTAAAACCCCATATCTGGACCCTATAACCGGCTTCCCAAATTATTCCTGGGCTCATCTTTGATTTTCCGTTAGCTCTTTCAACGAATGTTATTGGTACTTCTTTGATATTGAAGCCAAGATTTACAGCTTTCATGATTATTTCGATTTGAAAACTATAACCTTGAGTTTCAATTCTGCTTAAATCCAAACGTTCTAGTAATTGCCTTGGTAATACTCGATACCCCGAAGTTAGATCTTTAAAGGGTAACTTAAGAATAAATGCTGCGTATCTGGTTCCAAATTTAGAGATATACCTTCTTCTTTTGGGCCAATTTACAACCTGTCCACCAGCCATCCATCTTGTTCCTATTACTAAGTTTTTGGTGCTAGATAAAGCTAGAAGTTGAGGTATTTGCTCTGGTTGATGACTTAAATCTCCATCCATTTGCATGAAAAAATCATAATCTCGCGCCAAACCCCATTGAAAACCTGCTAGATAAGCAGAGGCCAAACCTTTTTTGGTATCTTGAGATAGCACAAATACATTTCGATAATTGGCTTCATTCACTAAATCTGCGGTTCCGTCTGGTGAGTTATCGTCAACCACGAGTACATCTAAGTGGTATTGATTAGACACTAGATCTCTAATTTTATCAACTCGTTGGAAAAGTTGCGCAACAGATTCAGATTCATTAAAGGTAGGTATTACGATTAGAACTTTATACATTCATCTTCCATCTTCTATACCCAAGGGTCATCACTAACAACCCTAATGAAATGATTTCTACCGAATAACCAATTTTTTGAACATTTGTCCGGCCAGAATATGTTGTCATTTCTTTTATTGATGTGCCAGGCTCAAACTTATCTAAAGAATTAGTAGCATTGCCGTTTGCGTCAATAAACGAGGTGATACCGGTGGTAGATACATACGCAACGCCTCGCCCAGACTCAATAGCCCTAACTCGAGCAATGTTTAGCTGCTGGTCTAACTGTGGAGTATCACCAAATGTAGCGTTATTTGTTTGGATAACGAGAAAATCATTGACATTTTCTTTGGTGAAACTGTCATTAATCAACTCATAACAGATTAAAGAATTGAATTTCATGCCATTCACATTGAAAGTTATGAATTCATTACCAGGATAAAAATCATCGATTCTAGTGGCGTATTTTGAAACACTTGCGGCAACTGATCGCAAAGGTAAATATTCGCCAAATGGCGTTAAATACCTTTTGCTGTAGGTCTGTGAGATTTTAGGTTCAAAAAGTATTGCTTGGTTATTCAACCCCTGAGAGCTTCTTGTTACCGCCCCAACAAGAATCGGTGTATCCAAATCTTGAGAAAGCTTTTCTATCTGAATCCGAATATCATCATTTCTAAACACATCTACATCAACAGCATTCTCCGGCCAAATTATTAGATCCACTGCAGAAGGAAAGATTGAAAAGGTAGTTTGATTCAAATGACGCATAAATACTTCTCTTGGTTTATTATTGAAATCCAAACCTAAATTAACCACTCCCCCTTGAACTAAAGCCACTTTAATTGGTTTACCTTCAATTACATTATCTGGAATAAAATAGATTGAAGCTAAGATGACTGCAAGAATTAAGATGTTTTTAATATTTCTTAAAACCACTATGGTGGCAATAACCAATGCCATTCCAGCCAACCCGATCTGCCGATAAATAGAATCATATGGAGAATCCGCTTGTGTCAGACTTAAACGACTCCAACCAAATCCTGTAAATGGAACGGTTCGCAACAATAATTCCATTGTTACATAGCTAAGCGGAAATATAAATTGATTTGCTCTGTGGTTTCTTCTCATCAAAAGGGCTGGCAAGATAAATATCAAAGCTTGGGCGAAGCAAAGAATTAGCCAGGGTAGATTTCCAACGTAGATCCCGGTCCAGTACTGAGTAGGAAGAAGTATCGATAACCCAAAAAGATACGAAATGAAAACTCTTTGTTTCAATCTATGCTGCGTTAAAACCCAATACCAACCGGCTATCCCAAATAAAGCGCAATACCAAAAACCATATGGTTCAAAAGCAAGCGATGCCAATCCTCCAAAAAAAATTGCCAATAAATAATGCATCTAAATCCAACCGAGTGCATTCATAATTCGATCAACACTAGTGCCAAGTCCATACTCTTCTTTTATATCTTGAATTTTCTGTGTGTCCAATGGTTTGTTCGGTAAATCGATTTTCATTTCAGGTATTGAAACATCTGTTGCACAACCTACTAATTTAGGAGCAATTTTGGCATATTCAGCACTTTCTAGTAATTTTTTACGGATGTTGGCTGTCAATCTCTCATCATCGTTAATTGCAGCCTTCATAACCTCATCA
>AQUG01000009.1:0-3334 GCA_000371865.1 alpha proteobacterium SCGC AAA027-L15 | reverse complement strand
AACATATGTTTCCGGAACCCCGTAGGCTCCCAATTGAATAGCCACTTCTCCTTTTTTATCAACGCCTATTAAGCTATAAGGATTTCCATATTTTTTTAAGAAATTTTTAGCATTCCCACTTTCGTCTTTATAATTAAGACCAATAATATTAATTCGATTTTTATCTTTTAAATCCATTAAAAAAGGGTGTTCAATCCGACAAGGAATGCACCAAGATGCCCATATATTTAGAACAGCAAAATCTTTGCCAGATAAAATATTACTATCCAACTTTGTGTTTTTATTAAAAAGATCTTCTAAAATAAATTCTGGAATTTTTTTACCAATCATTTGATTAGGTTGATAAGTTTTATTGGAATTTAAAACTCTTAAAAAAAGAATGAAAATTATAACAATTGTTATTCCAAGAATTATAATTTTATATTTATTATTCATTTCTCAATCTAAACGTTTGATAAAATCCACCAAAAGCAATTAGCAATATAGAAAACCAAATCCAAAACATTAAAGGTTTATAATAAAATCTTACCATAATTTTATCTTTTTCAAATTCGGACAAGTTAATTGCAAAATAATAATCTACGATAAAATTATTTTTAATGCTTGTCTCAGAAGTAAATTGGACTGGCTGATCATATTTTCTAATGGACGGGGTTAATTCAACTTGTTTATCTTTATTGGTTACTAAAAAATTTCCAAAAACCTCCTCGTAATTTTCTTTTTTGATTTTATCAATACTCTTAAATTTAATAATAAATTCTTGAATTTTAATTTCATCTCCCACCTTCATGGCTGTATTGATCTCTTTTGATAAATAAGCATTAATAAATATAGCAAAAATCAAAATGCCAAATCCTAAATGAGAAACTAATCTTCCAAAATTTAAGCTTAATTTTTTTTGTAAAATCCAATCAAATATAACTGAGACGATTAAGTATACTGAAAACAACAAGCCTAATATCAAAATAATATCTTTATAATTAAAAAATAAAAAAATAATCACTGATGAAATGACAATAGAAATTGGAAAAAAGATTTTAAGATTTTTTATTTGTAAAAATTTATCTTCTTTGTTCCAACTAAGAAGAGGTCCGTGAGCCATAAAAAATAAAAATACGAATAAAAATGGAGCTAAAATAGTATGATAATAAACAGGGCCAACTGAAATACTTTTCCCGCTAATGGCATCTAAAATAATAGGGTAAACTGTTCCAACCAAGATCACTGAAAGAAAGAAGATCAAAAAACAATTATTAATTAAGATAAAATTATCTTTCTGAAAAAAAGAATACTTTCCATCCAAAGATTTTTTGGGACTTTTAATGATAAAAATAGCTAATGAAAAAAAGGTGATAAATAAAATTGTACTTAAAATATATACACCTCTATGAGGATCGTTTGCAAAGGCATGAACAGAATTTAATACTCCAGATCTAACTAAAAATGTTCCAAGCAAAGTCATTATAAAAGTAAATAAAGAAAGCAATGCCGTCCAAGAATGTAATTTATCTTTTTTAAAAGTTACAATATTAGAGTGGATTAAAGCAGTTGCTGCAAGCCAAGGCATTAGTGATGCATTTTCAACTGGATCCCAAAACCAGTATCCACCCCAACCTAATTCATAGTAGGCCCAAAAAGATCCAAGACCAATTCCAATAGTAAGCAAAGACCAAGGAAGAATGATCCAGAAATTTGCAATCTTAGCCCATGATTTATCAAAATTATTAGTCACTAATCCTGCAAGCGCAAAACTAAAAACTAATGAAAAACCGACATAACCAAAATATAAAAATGGCGGGTGGATCGCAAGTAACGGATCCTGCAAAATAGGATTTAAACCAAGACCTTGGGATGGTTTTGGATCTATCTGATCAAAGGGATTTGAAGTTAAAATTAAAAAAATTAAAAAAATTAAGATTAATATTGCTTGAAAAAAAACTGTATAAAATTTTAATTTTTCACTAACTTTGGTTCTAGCAAATACAAACGAAAATAGTGATAATATTAAAATAAATAATACCATGCTGCCTTCGTGGTTACCCCACGCTCCTGATATTTTATAGATTAAAGGCTTAGTAGTATGAGAATTTTGATAAACAGCTACATTAGAAAAATCGGAAACAATAAAACAATATATTAAAGTTAAAAATGAAATTAATAATAAAAAAAAAATACTATTATTAAAAAAATTAATTGTTTTTGAATTCTTAAAATCATTTCTTATCCCTTTAATTAATGAGAAAATTAAGAAACCGTTAAATATTAAAGTAAAAAATAAAGCTAAATTACCTATATAACCAGCCATGATTATTTATTTAATTTATCTTTTTTCAAACTATTAGCAACTTCTGGCGGCATATAATTTTCATCATGCTTTGCAAGAATCGTGCTCGCAATAAAATATTTTTTATCTTTTAGAACGCCTTCTGCAACTGTACTTTTTCCTTCGATAAATAAATTAGGTAGCAACCCATTGTACTCAACGAAAATTTCATTTTTGTAATCAGTAATAATAAAAACATAAGTATTATTGTTTTTCTTTATTGAGCCTTCTTTAACTAAACCCCCAATTCTAATCTTATTAGACGGTATATTTGTTAAATTCTTTATTTCTTGAGGTGCGTAGAAATACACCACATTCTTTTGTAAATTATTATAGATAAAAAAAAATATTACCGACGCAGCAATTGCTATTAATGAAAAAATTTTTAATCTTTTTTTTGTAGATTTGCTAAAAATCATAATCGTATTTAAACAAATTTTTTAAGAAGATATCGAGACTTAATTAGATATTAAACTAAAATTTACTAACTTGCGCTGAAGCTGAAACTTCTTTAACTTTTTCAGAACGATAAAGATGTTCGATGTTTTTAATAGAATTCAATTTTTTAACTGAAACGTAATAAAGAGAAATTAAAGATAAAGCAGCAAATGCATATGACAACCATATATACAAACCATAGCCGCCCATATTTAAAAATTCTAAGATCATTTTTTATTAACTCTAAAATTTATAATTTCATATTTATATCTAATCAAGAAAATAATTAGCGATAAAATACAAAAACTAAAAAACATAATAAGCAACGGCGCCAACATTGAGCTATGTATGGTGGGTGCGGCAGTTAGCGTAATGCTTGCTGGTTGATGAAGAGTATTCCACCATTCTACTGAAAATTTAATAATAGGAATATTTATTAATCCTACTATGCCGACAATATTGGTAATTTTTTCTGCAGAATTATAATTTTTTATAAACGACCACAAAGAAACATATAGAATATAAGTTAACACCAAAACAAACATTGAAGTTAATCTACCATCCCAACTCCAA
>AQUG01000008.1:0-12335 GCA_000371865.1 alpha proteobacterium SCGC AAA027-L15 | reverse complement strand
TAGTAAAATTAAATAGCAATGAAAATATTTTTTTATATACAATTAGGTATGTTGATCCTGAGACTGTTAATTTTTTAAAAAAAACGGGAGAGGCCTCTACATTTTATTATAAATTAAAATCTAATAGTCTAGGTCTTCAAATTACTTTTGCTCTAGTATATATTGTAATAGTTAGTTCGCTAATTATGTTATCTAGCGTATATGCAATTAATATAGCTAACAAAATTTCAAAACCAATTGTTAAATTAATTTTTGCAGCTAAAGAAGTATCTGCTGGAAATTTGGATGTAAAATTAAAAGATGAAAAAGAAGATAATGATTTTAAAAAATTATATCAAACATTTAATATAATGACCCAAGAAATACAGGCGCAAAAAAATAAAATTGCCTTAACTGAAAGATATCAAGCATGGGAAATGGTTGCAAAAAAACTTGCGCATGAAATTAAGAATCCTTTAACTCCAATTACACTGTCATTGGAAAGAATTAAGGACAGATATTCAAAACAAATTAATGTTGATAAAGCTGATTTTGAAAATTATTTAAATATAATATCAAGACAAGTTGAGGATATAGGTAAGTTAGCAAATGAGTTCTCGGATTTTGCAAGAATGCCCAATCCTATCAAAAAGTCTAATAATTTAAAAAAATTAATAGAGGATAGTATTAATTTATATAAATTATCTGAAAAACAAATAATTTTTAATTTTGATTATAAAAGTACCAAAGAAGTATTTGAATTTGATTTAAGTCAAATCTCTAGAGTTTTAATTAATATTATTAAAAACTCATTAGAATCTATTCATGAAAAACAAGAATTGGAGAAATATTTACAAGGAACAATTGATATATCAGTCGAAAATAATAATGATTTTATTTATATTATAATTGAAGACAATGGGGTTGGTTTTAAAGCTACACCTAAAGATTTAATCACCCCTTTAACTACAACAAAACAACATGGCTCAGGACTTGGATTGTCAATTGTATCAAAAATTTTACATGAACATGGCGGTGATTTAAATTTTATAGAAAAGAGCAATGGAGCTAAAATTAAATTAAGTATCAAGATTAATTAATGAAAAGTGAAATTTTATTAATCGATGATGAAAAAGACATAAGATTTGCCGTTCATGAAATCTTAAAAGAAAATAATTTTTTTGTTCGAGAAGCAGATACTGTTGAAAAAGCATTTTCTGAAATAAAGAAAAAATTACCAGATTTAATAATCTTAGATGTCTTGTTAGATGAAAAAAATAGAGATGGAATAGACATATTAAAATTCATTAAATCAATTGATATTGATATTCCCGTTATTATGATTTCAGGGCACGCAAATATTAAAATTGCAGTTGATTCAATTAAGCTTGGAGCTTTTGAATTTTTAGAAAAGCCTTTTAATAAAGATAGATTATTAAATTTTGTTAATAGGGCTCTTGAAAATTCTTCTTTAAAAAAAGAAAACAAATCTTTAAAAAAAAATCTTTATTCTTCTAATGAGTTAATTGGTAATTCATCAACAATAGCAAAGTTAAGAAATGCTATAGATAAATTTTCCAAAACAGATAGTCGTATTTTAATCACAGGACCAGCTGGATCTGGAAAAGAATTAGTTAGTAGGCTTATTCACGAAGGTTCTTTAAGATCTGATAATCCATTTAAAGTAGTTAATGGAGCTATTTTAGACCCAAGCAATTTTGATTTTGAATTATTCGGTTTGGAGAATAATGATAAAATTGTTTCAGGAATTTTTGAAAAATCTAATAATGGAACATTATTAATTGATAATATCTCTGATGTTCCATTACAAACGCAAGGTAAAATTTTAAGAGTTTTGTCTGATCAAAAATTTCATAGAGTAAACGGAGCTAATGAAATTAGTGTAAATATCAGAGTCATTTGTTCAACTAGTAAAAATTTAAAAGAAGAAATTGCGCTAGGTAATTTTAGAGAAGATCTTTTCCATAGAATAAATGTAATTCCAATAGAAACACCTTATTTAAAAGATGTAAAAGATGATATCCCTTTTTTAATTGAATATTTTGTTAAAAGAATTTCAGATAGCAACGGATTAAAACCGATTATTATAAATTCAAAAAATACAGTTTTCTATGATTACGATTGGCCAGGAAATGTTAGGGAATTAAGAAACTTGATTGAAAGAGTTGTTATCTTGGCTTCTGGAAAAAATGAAGATGTGGATAAAATCCTTTCTGAATCTTTGAAAATTTCATCAGTTAAAGAAACTAATAGTGAAGATGCATTTCAATTTCCTTTAAAAGAGGCCAGAGAGAAATTTGAAAAAAATTATCTTGAGATTCAACTTAATAGACATAATGGAAATGTTTCTAAAACTGCAGATTACATTGGGATGGAAAGAAGTGCTTTACATAGAAAACTAAAATCTTTAGGAATTAATTAATTATGACAATCAAAGTTGCTATTAATGGGTTTGGTAGAATTGGAAGGACAATTTTAAGAGCACATTATGAAAATAAAAAGAAACATGATTTAACAATTGTTGCAATAAATGGGTCAGGTAATGCAGCGGATAATGCTCACTTACTAAAATATGATTCTACTCATGGAAAATTTAATGAAGATGTCACTTCAAAAGATAATTGTATTTTTATAAATAAAAATAAAATTGATATCTTAAATAAGAAAGATCCCAAAAACTTACCCTCATGGAAAGATTTAGGCGTTGATTTAGTTTTAGAATGTACAGGTCGATTTACTTCAAGAGATGATGCTCAATTACATATTAATGCAGGTGCAAAAAAAGTTCTAATTTCCGGTCCTGGATATTCACCCGGAACAGGAAAAGAAGTCGACGCAACAATTGTTTATGGGGTTAATCATAAAATATTAAAAAAAAATCATACAATTGTATCTAATGCTTCTTGTACCACTAATTGTTTAGCTCCAATTGCTAAAGTATTAAATGATAGTTTGGGAATTGAATCAGGTATCATGAATACAATTCATGCTTATACTAATGATCAAGTGTTAAATGACGCTTATCATAATGATTTACGAAGAGCACGAGCAGCAGCTTTATCTATGATACCAACAAAGACTGGTGCCGCAACTTCTATTGGATTAGTTATACCTGAATTAGAAGGTAAGCTAGACGGATTGTCAGTAAGAGTTCCAACTAATAATGTTTCTTTAGTTGATCTAACTTTTGTAGCAAAGAAAAAAACATCAGTTAAAGATATTAATGAAATTATTAAAACCGCAGCAAATAGTGAATATGAAAATATTATTCAGTACAATACTGAACAATTGGTATCTATAGATTTTAATCATAATCCTTATTCTTGTATTTTTGACTCAACTCAAACAAGAGTATCTGGTGATGGTAAGTTAGTTAAAGTGTTAGCGTGGTATGACAATGAATGGGGCTTTTCAAATCGAATGTTAGACACCTCTATTGCTTTAATGAAAGCTTAGATCATTAAGAAATTGATTAAAAAAAAAT
This sequence comes from alpha proteobacterium SCGC AAA027-L15, assembly GCA_000371865.1. Lineage (GTDB taxonomy): Bacteria > Pseudomonadota > Alphaproteobacteria > Pelagibacterales > Pelagibacteraceae > Fontibacterium. Next base: position 8,851 of record AQUG01000008.1, on the reverse strand, counting down.
AATTGTTAAAACTACTTTAAATTTAGATGCGCCCTTAGCTCAGCTGGATAGAGCATCGGTTTTCTAAACCGAGGGTCAGAGGTTCGAATCCTTTAGGGCGCGCCAATTTTATAAATTATGGCTAAAATTTTAATTTTAGGAGCAGGTTCGATGAGCACTGCTTTTGCCTTTCCGTGCAGTGATAATAATCATGAAGTTTCAATTGTGGGCACTCATTTAGAGGATAATTTTATCGATATTATCAAATCTAACAAAAATGTTCATCCAGCATTAAAATCTAGAATTCCAAATAATGTTAAACTTTATAAATTTAATAGTTTTCATGATTTGTTAAAAAAGGCTGATCTAATAGTTATAGGTGTTAGCTCAAAAGGAATTCATTGGGCATCTGAGCAGTTAACAAAAATTAAAAATAATCAACAAATATTAATTTTAACAAAAGGGTTAAATGTTAATAAAAAAAATCGTTATGAAGTATATCCAGACACTGTTAAAAATTTTTTATTAAAAAATGGCATTAAAAGTTTTAAAATTTCTGTAGCTGCAGGACCTTGCTTGGCATCAGATTTATCTAATAGAGTTCTTACAAATGTTATTTTTGCAAACAAAGATATTTTCGTAGTTCGAAATTTATCTAAGATGTTATCAACGTATTACTATAAAATTAAATGTTCAAAAGACGTAGTAGGTGTTGCTGTTTGTGGTGGAATTAAAAATATTTATGCAATGATTGTTGGAACATCCATGGGTATTAACTTAAAAAAAGAAAAAGATAATAAAAATCTCAATACCGCAGCTGCTTTATTTAATCAGTCAGTAAAAGAAATGTGTTATTTTATTAAAAAAATAGGAGGTCAAGAATCTACCGTAATAAATTTAGCAGGTGTTGGTGACTTATATGTTAGTTGCACAGGTGGAAGAAATTCAAAAATGGGCAAATTTATCGGCATGGGCATGACATATAAAAAAGCAAAAAAGAGCAAAATGCCAAATGAAACAGTAGAAGGAGCTGATCTTATTTTCGATATTGGTAATAAAATTATTAAAGATTTTACAGTAAAAGAACTTCCGTTAATGACTTCTTTTATAAAAGCACTAATTAATAACACCAAATTTCAAATTGATAAAAAACTTTTCTCATAAGTGTTAGAAAAATTTTTCGTTTATATAATTGCAAACTTTAATAACCAAAAAATTACCACTTACGTTGGTTGGACAAATAATTTAAAAAAAAGACTTGAACTTCATAACAATGGAAAGGGAGCTAAATTTACTAGAGGTAGAAAATGGATGTTAATTTTTAAAAAAAGAATGTTTTCAAAGAAAAAAGCTATGCAATTTGAGTATAAATTAAAAAAAAATCGAAAAATTCGAAAAGATTTAATTAACAAGTTTATTAGCACAACCCCAAATTGTTTTTAGTATTAATATTCTTTTAAGTCATTTTTTTATTAAGTATAAATCTAGCATTAAACTTAACAAAAAAAAAAAAATGAAAAAAATTAGAATAAATTCATTTGCAGTTTTAGCTTTTGTTGTAACTTTTATTTTTACAACTTTTAATGCTAATGCAAATCAAACTAGAGAAAATGTAATAAAGCGTGGATCACTTAATTGCGGAGTTTCTCAAGGTGTTCCAGGGTTTTCTAATGCTGATGCATCAGGAAAATGGTCAGGAATCGATGTTGATTTCTGTAGAGCTATAGCTGCCGCTATACTTGGAGATGCTAACAAAGTTAAATTTACTCCTCTAAGTGCAAAAGACAGATTTGAAGTTCTAAAAGCTGGAGATATCGACGTTCTAGCTAGAAACACAACATGGACTTTATCTAGAGATGGTGGACTTGCTTTAGATTTTATTGGCACTAATTTCTACGATGGACAAGGTTTCATGGTTAGAAAAGCCGCTAACATTAACTCAGCAAAAAAACTTAATAACGTTAAAGTTTGCGTAGAAACAGGAACTACTACTGAATTAAACTTAAGAGATTATTTTAAAGCAAATAAACTTAAGTATGAACCAGTAGCTTTTACAAAGTCTGACGAAGCAGTTGCTGCTTATGATTCTGGACGTTGTGATGTTTACACTACTGACAAATCAGGATTAGCTGCGAACAGAACTAAAACTAAAAATCCAGCTGACCATATAATTTTGCCAGAAACAATTTCTAAAGAACCATTAGGACCTGTTGTAAGAGGTAATGATGAAAACTGGGCAAACATTACAAGATGGACTCTTAACGTAATGATCGAAGCTGAAGAGTATGGCATTACAAAAGCTAATGTTGATAGTTTAAAAGCTACTGATAATCCTGCAATTAAAAGATTGTTAGGACTTGAAGGTGAAACTGGAAAAAATCTTAGCTTAAACAATGAGTGGAGCTACAACATAATTAAACAAGTTGGTAATTATGGAGAAAGCTACGAAGCTAACGTTGGTCCAAAAACACCGGTTGGTTTAGGAAGAGGACTGAATCAATTATGGACAAAAGGTGGTATTTTATACGCACCCCCAGTAAGATAATTTCTTAAAATCTATAAAAGGGCCGGTTAATTATCGGCCCTTTTTTTTTAAGTTAAAAAATATGTTTTTAAATTCTGAATTTAAAACTTCTCTTAAAAAAAATTTACAATTATCTAACTTAATTCCTCAAGTTTTATTAATATTATTTTTCATTTTCGTTGTTTATTTTTTTGCAAATAATGCACAAATAAATATGAAAGCCAGAAACATGAGTTCTGGGTTTGATTTTCTAAGCACTAATTCTGGTTTTGATATTCAATTTAGTCTTATTGATTATGATGGTTCCTCAAGTTATGGCAGAGCTTATTTAGTTGGTTTATTAAATACTTTGTTAGTAGCTTTTTTTGGAATATTTTTTGCAACAATACTTGGTTTTATTATTGGAGTTTCAAGACTATCCTCAAATTGGATTGTTAATAGATTGTCATTAATATATGTAGAATTGTTTAGAAATTTACCATTGATCCTGCAGATTTTTTTTTGGTATTTTACAGTTTTAAGATCATTACCAAGCACAGAAAAAAGTTTAATAATATTCAATTTTTTAATTATTAATTTGCAGGGTTTTTACATACCAAAATTTGTTTTTACTAATTCTCACTATATATTTTATGGAATTACTTTTGCTATTCTTACAATCTTTCTAATAAAATATTACGCCAATAAAATGTTTTATGAACATGCTAAAGTTATTCCTGTTTTTAAGATATCTTTAATCTTAATTATTATATTTCCTGTAGTTTTTTCTTTGATTGGAGATGTAGGTGTTAAAATTGAATATCCAAAACTTGTTAAAAATTTTGGTATTTTTAATTATTTGGGCGGCGTTAAATTAATTCCTGAATTTTTAGCATTAGTATTTTCTCTTTCTTTGTATACTTCTGCATTTATAGCAGAAAATGTCAGAGCTGGAATTTTAGCAGTTAACAAAGGTCAAAAAGAAGCTTCTAAATCTTTAGGTTTCAACAGCTCACAATCGCTTAATTTGATTGTAATACCGCAGGCCTTAAGAGTTATTATTCCGCCTACAACTAATCAATATTTAAATCTAACAAAAAACTCTTCTTTGGCAGCAGCAATAGGATATCCAGATTTAACAGGAGCATTTGCAGGAACAGCCTTGTCACAGACTGGAAAAGCAATTGAAATTATATTTATCGTTATGATGACGTATCTAACAATTAGCTTGTTAATTTCACTTATTTTAAATTGGTATAATAAAAAAATAGCATTAGTTGAAAGATAATAAATGAATAAGGAAAATATAAAAAATTGGTTAAAAGAAAATTTATTTTCAAATTGGTATAATTCTATAATTTCATTATTTGTGTTATTTGTTTTTTTTTCGATAATTCCTTCTTTTATAGATTGGGCAATTATCAAAGCGACATTTATTGGAAAAACAAAAGCTGACTGTAAAGTAGGAGGAGCTTGTTGGGTTTTTATTAGCGTTTGGTTTGAAAAATTTATTTATGGATTCTATCCAGACAAAGAACTTTGGAGAGTTAATTTAGCATTTATTATTTTAATTTTAACTGTAGTAAGTGCTTTTTTTGTAAAACCAAAAATTAAACCATTTATATTATTTTTTTTAATTTTTATTTTTCCAATAATTGGATTTGTTTTAATCCGCGGAGGGTTTGGTTTAGAAAATGTTGAAACAAGAGTTTGGGGAGGACTTTCGTTAACATTTATGTTAACTTTTTTTGGAATTATATTTGCATTTCCTTTAGGAGTTTTGTTGGCTTTAGGTAAGAGATCTGAGTTGCCGGTTATTAAATATTTTTGCATTGCTTTTGTAGAATTTTGGAGAGGAATTCCTTTAATTACAGTTCTTTTTGCAGCTGCAATTATGTTTCCATTGCTTTTGCCAGCCAACACTAGTGTAGATAAATTATTAAGAGTGGCAATTGGTTTAGGGATATTTGAATCTGCCTATGTAGCAGAGGTAATTAGAGGAGGACTTCAATCACTACCAAAAGGCCAGTACGAAGCTGCAAAATCGTTAGGTATGAGTTATTGGAAGATGAATTTTCTAATCATCCTACCTCAGGCCATTAAGACGGTAATACCTGGTCTTACCAACACTTTTATTGCATTATTCAAGGATACACCCTTAATTATATTAGTTGGTTTGCTTGAACTTTTGGGAATGGTGAATTTAGCAAAATCTAACTCATATTGGCTTGGGATGGCAATAGAAGGATATATTTTTGTTGGAATAATTTTTTGGTTTTTTTCATATTTATTAAGTAGATATACTCAAAGTTTAGAAAAAAAATTTAGTACAGAAAGACATTAATGAGCGAAAAGATTATAGAGTTTAAAAATGTAAATAAATGGTATGGCAAGTTCCATGTACTTAAGGATATTAATTTATTTGTAAATAAAGGAGAAAAAATAATTATCTGCGGTCCATCAGGTTCAGGAAAATCAACTCTGATTAGGTGCATAAATGGACTTGAACAGCATCAAGATGGAAGTATAATCGTAGAGGGGATTGAATTAGACAACACATTAAAAAATATTGATAAAATAAGAGGGGATGTTGGAATGGTTTTTCAACAGTTTAATTTGTTTCCTCATCTTACAATCTTGGATAATTGCGCATTAGCTCCAGCATGGGTTAAAAAAATTCCAAAAAAAAGAAGCGAAGAAATCGCAATGGAATATTTAAAAAAAGTTAGAATTTCTGAGCAAGCTCTTAAGTATCCTGGACAATTGTCAGGAGGGCAGCAGCAAAGAGCTGCGATAGCAAGAGCTTTGTGCATGGAGCCTAAGATTATGTTATTTGACGAGCCTACCTCCGCTTTAGATGCTGAAATGATCAAAGAAGTTTTAGAAATTATGACTGATCTTGCTAAAGCTGGAATGACAATGGTCGTCGTTTCGCATGAAATGGGGTTTGCTAAAACTGTTGCTGATAGAGTTATTTTTATGGATGAAGGAAAAATAATTGAAACTAAAAAAACAAAAGATTTTTTTGAAAATCCAGAAAATGATAGAACTAAACTTTTTTTAAGCCAAATACTTCGCTAATTTTAATGTTTCGTATTTTTTCAATATTAATTTTTTATATTTTTTTTTCAGTTAATTTAAATGCACATGTAAATCATTATAAAGATTTAAACAAAATTGAATTTGATATCTTCAGAAATAACGAGAAAGTCGGTCATCATAAAGTTATTTTCTCTAACAAGGATGGTATTAGAGAAATTTCAACAGATGTATTTTTTGACATTAAATTATTAGGAGTTTCTATTTACAAATACCACTCTCTAGGAAAAGAAATTTATAAAGGTAATAAATTAATTGAATTTAAATCAAAAACAAAAGACGGAAATCATAATGACTATTGTAATATTACAAACTCAAGTGGCGGCGAATATAATTTTGATGGCACCACAGAAGGTAAATTTTTTAAATATTCCTCTAAAAAGGATTTTTCTCTAGGAACATGGTGGAATCATGATGTTTTAATTAATAATAATTTTGTATTAGGACAAAGCTGCAGATCCACTGAAACAAAAATAACTTTTTTAAATAAGGAAGAAAGAATGATTAACAATAAAAAACAAATTGTTCAACTTTTTAACGTTAAGGGAGAGGATATCGATGTTAAAATTGGATTTACTGACAATACTTTTCATTGGGTTTCTATGGATTTTTCTCTAAAAGGACAATGGAGTTATAAGTTAAAAACTTTAAATTAAAGCTTTTAGTTAATTTTTTTTAAATAAAACTGACTTACATCAGTATGTTCAGTGTCAAATCCAGTTTCACAATAACTTAAATAATAATTCCATAAATTCTTGAATTTATCATCAAAGCCATTTTTCGAAATATCATTCCAAGATTTATTAAAATTTTTTTTCCAAATTCTTAATGTTTTAGCATAGTCTTTTCCAAAAGATTTTTCTTCATATAATTCAAAATTATTATCTTTAAATAATTGATATAAAATTTTTTTTGAGGGAAGTACTCCACCAGGAAAAATATATTTTTGAATAAAATCAACTTGATTAATGTAATTTGAATATTCGTCATCGTTAATTGTTATTATTTGAAAACAAGCTTTTCCATTTTTTTTAAGAACTTGATTCAAAGTTTTAAAATAAATATCCCAATATTTTTTTCCAACAGCCTCAAACATTTCTATAGAAACAATCTTGTCATAATAATTAATGGAATCTAGTTTCCTATAATCTTTAAAAATAATTTTTGAATTATTGTTTAAGTTGTTGTTCTTTATTAGTTCATTCACGTATGAAAATTGTTGTTCACTAATTGTTAAACCATCGATTTGAGATTTGGTCATTTCATTATTTCTTTTTATAAAACCACCCCAGCCTGATCCAACTTCAAGAACGATATCAGAAGACTTGATATCTAATTTTTTTATAATGTTATCATATTTATTATTTTGAGATGTTAACAAATTATCATTATTGTTAAGAAAAATTCCAGAAGAATAAGTCATAGAAGAGTCTAGCCAGAAAGAATAAAATTTATTACCAAGATCGTAATGGTAATGAATATTTTTTCTTGCCTGATTGATAGAATTTGATTTTAAAATAAATTTTATTTTTTCAATTAATAATACTAAATAATTATCAGCCCAATTTTTTTTTTTAATTTGTTGATTTTTTAATAAAATTTTTAGTAAATTTGTTAAATTAGAAGTTTCCCATTTATTATTAATGTACGATTCAGCAAATCCAAGCTCGCCTCTAAGAAGCAAGTCTTTAAAAAAAGAATTATTTTTAATTAAAATATTAGAACTTAAATTTCCATCCGTAGCTTTAAAAATTTTTTCATAAGAATTTTTAAAATTAACCTTTATTTCTCCCCATTTAATATCTTTGAGTTTATAATTTAAATATTTTTTAAATAAATTATCCATGAAATGACACTGTATCATTATTTTTTTTAGGTTTAGAAAAAAAAGATTTTTGTTTCTTAAAAATTTTAATTGCCTGGTAATGTATTAATATCATAATTTTTTGTGCAAAAAATAGATTCTTAATAAGACTGTAAATTAAGGAATGACTATTAAGAACTGAAGCTTTTGAAGAAATACCAGTTTTTAGAATCATTTGATTCTTTTTGTATACATTTATGTTTAATAAAAAATTATTTTTACTATTAAATAAATAAAATTTATATTTTAAATTCATTTGCAAAAATGGTGAAACATAAAATTTTTTTTTTAATTCTGAATAGATTTTTTTTGATTTTTTTTTTATTCTGACAAAATAACAATGTTGCTCATGATGTGTATTTTTTACTTCATAACAAATATATTTAATTTTATTTCTTTGGTCTTTACACAAATAAACAGAAATTGGATTGAATACATAGCCAAAAAATGAAGGTGTGCAGTATAAATAAACACTGTAATTTTTTTTATCATTAAATTTTTTTGCTATGTTTTTTAGTATAAAGTTTTTAGGATTATTATTTTCATTTCTTTCACCATGATCTTTAAAAAAAAAACTAAAAAGATTGAATGAGTTAATAGAAAATAAAAATAACTTATTAATATTGTTTAATTCTTCTAAATTAATCAGAATTGATAATGTTTTATACTTAAATTGATGATTATATGGAAAAATCCTATTATGAAATACGCTTCCAAGTTGAAGAGAGCTTTGCATTACAATAAATATGTTGTGACATTTTTCGCTGACACAACACCATCTTCATGAAAACCATAGCCACACCATGCACCGCAGTAATAAATATTTTTATAACCTTGGATTTCTTGTAATTTTTTAAATGTATATTCTCTATTATGCTTGAACACTGGATGACTATATTTAATTTTTTTAATTATTTTGCTCTTATTAATTAAATTATTAGAATTTATAGAGACAAAGTAATTTTTTTTGCATTTTAGATTTTGTAAGTAATTCATCCAGTAGGTTAATTTTGCATTTTTATCATTAGTTTTAATAAAATTCCAACTTGACCAGTTATACTTATTTTTTGGCATTAATGATGAATCTGTATGTAAACATGCATCGTTAATTTGATAACCTACCAAAGCTAATATTTTTTTTTGTTTTTTAAAGTTATTAGGAAGTATTTTGCTTATTTCATTAGTATGATTGGCAAAAATTAAATGATCGTAATTTATTAATTTATTTTTATTCTTTATTTGAATTTTATTTTTATTAATTTTAATTGCTTTTACACTGTTATTTAAGAAAAATTTTATATTAGATATTTGTATAATTTTTTTAATATATTGATTGCTACCAAACTTAATCACTTTCCACTGTGGTCTAAAAAATAAATTAACTAAACCATGATTAATAAAAAATT
>AQUG01000007.1:0-27574 GCA_000371865.1 alpha proteobacterium SCGC AAA027-L15 | reverse complement strand
TATTTAATTTTAAGCAAATTGTTCTTTATTCAGTCATCTCTTTATTATTTTTTATTAAGATTAGACGCGTGGTGTAAAACATAGGTTTCTGATTGATAAAAACCATTATCTAAAATCTTAATACCTTGAAGCAAATCTCCACCCGTTACTCCTGTTGCGCAAAATAAAACGTCATCTTTAACTATGTCGTTAATGTAATATTTTTTTTTTAAATCTTTAATTCCCATTTTTTTAGCTTTATCAATTTCATGATCATTGCTTAACACTAATCTTGCTTGAAACTGACCTCCTAAACATTTAATCGCTGCAGCAGCAAGAACACCTTCGGGTGCTCCTCCTATGCCTAAATATATATCAACATTAAATTCCTCTATACCTGCATAAATAGCACCCGCTACATCTCCATCAGAAATAAATTTAATTTTAGTTCCAAGTTGTTTGGCATCTTTAACAATATGATCGTGTCTCTCTCTTTCTAAAAGACATATTGTTAATTTATCTGGAGTTGTGTTTTTAAAATCAGCCAAATTTTTAAGATTTTTTGTAATGCCAAAATCAAGATCAATAACCCCTTCTTTAATATTTTTTCCAACTGCAATTTTCTCCATGTAAGTATCTGGCGCATGCAAAAGATTATCTTTTTTTGATACGGCAAGTACTGACATTGCATTTGGCAAATTTTTAGCTGTTAAATTTGTCCCCTCTAATGGATCAACTGCGATATCCAATTCTTCGCCAACTCCTGTTCCTACTAATTCATTAATATAAAGCATCGGAGCTTCATCCATCTCACCTTCGCCAATGACAATTTTTCCTTTCATTGGAATATTATTGAGAAACAATCTCATCTTATCGACTGCTGCTTGATCAGCTGCAATTTTGTCCCCTTTGCCTTTTAATAGTGATGATGCGTAAGCTGCTTCGCTAGTGGTTTTAACAAATAAATCTACAAATCCATTGTTGATAATCATAATTTCTTTTCATTTCTAATTCTGATCATCGTAATTTTTTTACTAATAAAACTTTCTTTTGAAATTTTCTTTAAAGCTAATTTCATATTCTTCTCTTTAGCGTTATGGGTAATGATAACTAAATTAGCAAATTTAGGATTACTTAAAGGTTGTTGTAATATGCTTTGAATTGAAATCTTATATGTAGATAAAATTGAAGTAATTTTAGATAAAACTCCTGGCTTATCCTTAACCACTATTCTTAAATAAAATTTACAAATGTGATTGTCGAAATCAAACATTTTATACTCTTTTGCATCAGAGTAACTAAAACCAAATGGTAAAGTTTTATCTCCTTTAAGAATTGAATTTAAATCCGAAACAACAGAGGAAGTAGTTGGACCTTTTCCAGCACCAAGACCTTGATAAACTATTTTACCAACTGGATTTCCCTCAACCATAATTGCATTATTTGCTCCATTGATTTTTGCAAGATCAGAATCTTTTGAAATTAAACAAGGGTGAACTCTTTGTTTAATTTTATTATCAATGATTTCAGAAATTCCTAACAGTTTAATTTTGTATTTAAACTTATGTGCATACTCCACATCTTCTAAATCAATCTGCTCTATTCCTTCAGTTAAAAAACTCTTATTAATTATTTTAGTTTTAAAACAAAGCGCGCTTAATATTGATATTTTGGATTTTACATCATCCCCATTAAGATCAAGCTTTGGATTAGCTTCAGCGTATCCAAGTTTTTGAGCATTTAGTAAAATCTCTTTAAAACTTTTTTTAGTTCTTTCAATTTCAGTTAAAATAAAATTTGTTGTTCCATTTAATATTCCATAAATATGAAATAATTTATTACCCACTAAGCTTTCCTTTATAGATTTGATAATTGGTATTCCTCCACCAACTGAAGCTTCAAATAATAGATTCACAGAATTCTTTTCAGCAATTTTTGCAAGTTCATTTCCATGCTTAAATATTAAAGCTTTATTTGCTGTGATAAAATGTTTGTTATTTTTTAATGCGGCAAATGCTAATTTTTTTGCAACTCCGTCCGGTCCACCTATTAACTCAATAATAATATCAACATCGTCTTTTTTAACTAAAGACAAAGGATTTTTAACCCACATTTTTTTTGGAATGCTAAATCCTCTTTTCTTATTACTAGTTTTTGCGGAGATATATTTTATTTGATAAGTCGAGTTTGTATTTTTTTCAATAACTCGTTTATTCTTAACTAAATGTCTGTAAACTTCTGAGCCAACATTTCCTAATCCAACTATTGCAATATTATAATTATCTTTAAAACTCATTATTCTAATCCTAAAGTTTCTTTTAAACCTAATCTTATATTCATATTTTGAACCGCCTGCCCTGCAGCGCCTTTAACTAAATTATCAATAGAGCTTACGATAATTAATTGATTTTTATTTCTTCCAGAGAAGACATTAATATTACAATTATTAGTATTGTTAACATCGTTTGTATTTACAAATTTTCCGTAAGGTAAAACTTTTACAAAATAACTATTTTTGTAAAATTTACTCAAATATTGATGAACTTTTTTCACGCTAATATTCTTTTTAAGATCAGCATATATTGTCGTCACAATACCTCTAAAAGTTGGAATTAAATGAGGAGTAAATTCAACTTTTAAATTACCAGAAACTTTTCCAAACATTTTTTAAACCCTGATCAATTTCTGGCATATGTCTGTGTTTACCCACTCCATAAGCAGCAATATTTTTATTAATATTAGGATAAAGTTTTTTATCAGCAGTTTTTTTACCAGCCCCGGAATAACCAGATTTGGAATCTATAATTATTTTGGAAGTTTTAATTGTTTTATTTAATAATAAAGGAATAAGCGCTAACTGAGCTGATGTTGGATAACATCCTGGACATGAAATTATATTACTTTTTTCAATATCTTTTCTTGCAAATTCAGAAAGTCCATAAACAGAATGTTTTTGGTTATCAATTGCGTAATGTTTTTGTCCGTACCATTTTTCATAAACTTCAACATCTGAAAATCTAAAATCAGCAGATAAATCAATTAAAATATGATGAGGGGAAATATTATTAGATAATAATTGCGCTTCTCCATGTGGTAATGCTGAAAAAATTATATCCACATCGTTTAAATCAGCTTTATTAATGTCAGATATTAAAGGTAATTTTTTTTTAATCTTATTTTTTAAAAAAGAATTAATAGATTTTCCAATAGATCCTCTTGAACATAAGTATTTAAGATTAATGAATTTATGATTACTTAATATTTTAATAAGTTCTAAACCAACAAAACCTGAGGCTCCATTAATTAAAACGTTATATTTGTCAGACATGATCTGTATTTATAAGAAGTTGTAAATGACTTAAAGACTAAAATTAGTCTAACTAGACTATCGTTTAGAGAACTGGAATCTTCTTCTAGCTTTTTTCTGTCCGTATTTTTTTCTTTCAACTTTTCTTGAATCTCTTGTTAATAACTTTTCTTTTTTTAACGTTTTTCTCAACGTTCCATCTAAAACATACAAAGCTTTAGATATTCCTAATGACACAGCTCCAGCTTGACCGGTTAAGCCACCGCCCTTAACGGTGCACATAACATCATAAGCATTATTCTTAGCTATAACGTTAAATGGCTTCTCAATGCTTAGTTGTAGAACCGGACGTTTAAAATATTCATTATATTTTTTTCCATTTACCAAAATAGATCCTGATCCAGCTTTTACCCAAACTCTAGCTATCGAGCTTTTTCTTTTTCCAGTTGCGTAAAACCTATTGTCTGAAACTGCTAAACTTTGAACCATATAATTAATTTAGAGAATTTTTTTTGTTTAAAGATTTAAAATCAAAATCTAAAGCTTTTTGAGTTTCATGAGGATGTTTATCATCATTATAAACTTTTAAATTTCCAAGTTGTTTTCTGCCAAGCGGACCTCTTGGTAACATTCTCTTAACAGCTAATTTAATAATTCTAGAAGGATCTTTTTCAAGAATTTTATTTGGAGTAGTTTCTTTAATACCACCTGGATAGCCAGTATGTTTGTAATAGATTTTTTTAGAAAACTTTTTTCCAGTAAATTTTAATTTTCTAGCATTGGTTACAATAACAAAATCTCCGTCATCCATATTTGGAGTGAAGCTAGTTTTTTTCTTTCCTCTTAAAATTTTAGTTATCTCAGAAGCTAATCTGCCAACAATTAAATTTGTTGCATCGATCTTGTACCAGTTTTTTTTAACTTCTTTCTTTTTAATAAATTCAGTCATAATGGAACGGAATAAATATATTTTGCCTATAATTATGTCAAATAGATTAAGGTAAATTTTATTATTTTTGAGAGACTGATACTTGGTAAAATAGATAAATTATCGAAAAAAGTAAAAAAATCGAACCCAGTTGATGAAGACTAGCAAAATATATTTTAAAACCACTAGTTAAAACTAGAATACCAAGCACGATTTGAAAAATTATTGCAGACAAAACTATTAATAAATACTTCAAGTTAACAATTTTATTTTTTAGTAAAAAATAAAACAAAAAACAAAAAATAAATATTATAAAATAAGCAATAATCCTGTGCAGAAATTGAACGTGTGAAGGACTAGAGTAAGATTTTGAATTTGAAAATTCTTTAATTAAAACATCTTCAGGTATGAAATTACCATTCATTAAAGGCCAAGTTTGATATAATTTTGCAGCATCAAGTCCTGAAACAAAAGCTCCAATTACAATTTGAAAAAAAACAATTATTAAAAAGATAAGAATTAAATAAGAATAAGAACTTAAATAAATTTTTTTAACGTCTCTAAATAAGATTGAAAAAAATAATAATGATAAGATAATTTGTGCGCCTAATAAATGGGCTGACAATCTGAAATGACTAACATCTGTATTTGAGATTAATCCACTTTTAACCATATACCACCCTAGAAATCCCTGAAAAAAAAATAATAAAGAGATGACTGAATAAAGAACAATTTGCTTAAAATTAAATATTTTTTTAATAAGAAAATAAATGAACGGTAAAATAAATGTTAAAGAAGCTAATCTTGCTAATAATCGGTGAATATATTCCCACCAGAAAATATATTTAAATTCAGCTAAAGACATGCCAAAATTAATTTCTTTGTATTGGGGTATCTGTTTATAAAGAGAGAAATAATTTTCCCATTCTTTATCTGAAAGTGGAGGTAAAATTCCACTAAACAATTCCCAATTAGTTATTGAAAGACCAGATTCTGTTAAGCGAGTAAGACCACCAATAAAGATAAGCGCTGAAACTAAAAATAAAGATAAATACAACCAAATAGCAATATATGTATTTTTTTTATTTAGATTATTTGTGTTTAGCATTATAAATTAATACTTAACTTATCCTTATTTTAAAAACGTTTTAATGTCGCAAAAAAATATTCTAAAAATTCGCTCCACTATTGATACTATTGATAAGCAAATTATCAAACTTCTTGGACTAAGAAAGAAACAAGTTTTAAAAATTGCAAAGTATAAAAACAAAAGAACTATCGTTGATAAAAAAAGAATTAATCAAATAATGAAAAGAATTAAAGCTGAGGCAAAAAAGAATAAAATTGATTTTATACTAGTAAAAAACTTCTGGAATAAACTAATTCAATACTCAATAAAATTAGAAAAAAAAATAGTTAAATAACTATTATTTGCTGTGTGGAGGAAGTTTCTTTTCAACAAACCATTCGTGTTTACGTGTCGATGGATTGTATTTCTTAACTCTCATTTTAATTTTAGCTTTTTCACCCGCAGTTGGTTTTTTAACGTAATAGTTAAAAGCACTATCAGGCTTTAACTCCGGAACTAATCTAACTTTAACTGAGGTTTTTTTTGCCATTTTAAGAAAGGTTTTTTATTTCGGTAATAATTTTTTTAATTCTATTTAGCTTTTCTTTTTTATTTAATAAATCGTTAGTGCTTATATCTTTTCTCTCAAAATCGTCAACTTCAATATCATTAATATTATTTTCTATTATTTTTTTTGCTCCTTTTATAGTCAGACCTTTGTCTTTTAAAAGATATTGAATTTTTTTTAAAAGCTTTACGTTCTCTGCCGTATAATATCTTCGACCTTTAGCTCTTAATTTTGGCTTTAATTGAGGAAACTCTTTTTCCCAAAATCTTAAAATATAAGTCTTTGCTTTTCCTGTTTCTACTTCAATAAGATTTAATTCTTTAGCTACTTCCCCTATTGTTTTTAAAGCTTCAGCTGACTTCTCCGACATTTTTATTAATTTTATTTTTTAGAATTTTAGAAGGTTTAAAAGTAACTACGGTTCTACTCGAAATAACCTTTTGTTCCTTTGTCTTTGGGTTTCTGCCTATTCTTTCATTTTTGTGACGAATATTAAAAGAGCCAAAATTAGCTATCTTAACTTTATTCTTTTTTTCAAGTTGCAACGTAATAAACTCAAAAATATCATCAATAAAATTAGAAGCTTCGACTTTAGAAATTCCTAGTTCTTTATAAACTAAGTCGGACAAATATTGTCTTGTGATTGTAGTTGTCACAAATATTTATTTATAAATTTTTTTGTATTTGTTCCTGCAAATTACCATTTAAAATATCATAGCACAATTTAATAGAGTGATAAAAACCAACATAATCTGTGCCACCATGACTTTTTACAACCGGTGATGTAAGTCCTAAAAATATTCCGCCATTATATTTTCTTGGATCTAAATCATTTTTAATACTGTTGAAAATTTTAAATGACAGTAAATAAATAAATTTTGAGTACCATGAAGATAAAAACTTTTCTTTAACGAGAGCTGCAATATATTTTGCAGTACCTTCTGCTGTTTTTAAAGCTATGTTTCCTGAAAATCCGTCTGTAACTATTACATCTGCATTGCCATCTTTAATATGATTGCCTTCTATGAAACCGCTAAATGAAAAACTATCGCTATTAATTTGTCTTAATTCCTGCAAACTTTTCTTTAATAAATCACTTCCTTTGCTGTCTTCACTTCCAATATTTAATAATGCAACAGTTGGTTTTTCTTTTTTAAAAACAGCTCTATACAAAGCTGCTCCTAATTTAGAAAAATCTACTAAATTTTTTATACTACAATCAATGTTTGCCCCTAAATCTAAAACAACACTTAATCCCTTATGAGATGGCCACATAGATGCAAGAGCTGGTTTGTCGATACCCTTTATAGTCTCTAGAATTAATCTGGACATAACAAGCAAGGCTCCAGTATTTCCTGCAGATATTGCTATGTCTGCATTTTTATTTTTTAAAGCTGTCAGCGCTAACCACATGCTAGAATTTTTTCCATTTTTAACAGCCTCTAATGGAGATTCATTATCCAGCACTTTTTCATTTGTGTGAACGACAGTGCTAGAAGGTCCAACTAAAGGATATTTTTCTAATATGGGATTTATTAAATCTCTATTACCAAAAATTAAAAACTTTAAATCCTGATTGCTTTGTAAAAATAAATCTAAACCTCTAATAACTTTTAAAGGAGATTCATCACCACCCATTGCATCAACTGCAACTGTAAATTTCATTTAAATAAATTGGTAGTTAATTGAATTAAGCTTTAGGCTTAAAAATTTGTTTGCCATTATACATTCCGGTCTTTTCATCTACATGATGCGGAAGTCTATATTCACCACTTTTTTTATCTTCAATAACATTTGCAAAAGATACAGCATGATGTGATCTTCTTAAATTTCTTCTTGCTTTCGATGTTTTGCGCTTAGGTACTGCCATTTGAATAATATAATAGTTTAAAAATTAGGACACTCAATATCATTTAACCCCAATAAATCAACATAGTTAATAATCGTTGATTAGATAGCAAAATTTTATATTTATATGATAGTGGTTTTTAGCATATGAGATTTTCTTTCTATAAATATATCCTGATATTTTTTTTTCTATTTAGCTGCACGACTATCGATGAATTACACGGTATCGATAACTTAAAAATTAAATCAGAGTCTTTGGAAGTGAATACCAATAATACTAATGATGTATTAAATTTAATTGGCCCACCTCAAAATATAGGGCTAACTAATAATAATATTTGGTTTTATCATGAGGTTCGTCAAACTAGAAATAAGTACGGTACAAAAGTAATTACCGACAACAATACTCTGAGGTTAGAGTTTGATGATTTAGGCGTTCTAAAAAAAATTAATTTTTTAGATAAAAATACATTAAGCAAAAACCCCTTTGATGAATCTACTACCATCAGTCTTGGTAAAGATTCTGACTTTTTATCTAGTTTCTTAGCTAGTATGAGACAACGAGCTAAAAACTTTGGTAAGTCTAACGAGCAATAATCGCAAGCAATAATAAAGCTACAATATTTGTAATCTTAATCATTGGGTTAACAGCTGGTCCTGCCGTGTCTTTATAAGGATCTCCAACTGTATCTCCTGTTACTGCTGCTTTATGAGCGTCAGAGCCTTTTCCGCCATGATGACCGTCTTCAATATATTTTTTTGCGTTATCCCATGCGCCACCACCTGCTGTCATAGATACTGCTAAGAAAAATCCAGTAACGATAACACCTAGTAACATTGCACCTAAAGCAGATAATGCTGAAGAAGTTCCTGCTATGTAATAAATTATAACATAAAGAACTATTGGCGATAAAACTGGCAATAAAGAAGGAATGATCATTTCTTTGATTGCAGCTTTAGTTAAAATATCTACAGCGTTTCTATAGTCTGGTTTTTGTTTGTTCTTCATAATACCAGGCCATTTTTTAAACTGTCTTCTAACTTCAATAACAACAGCTCCGCCTGCTCTACCAACTGCTTGCATTCCCATAGAAGCAAACAGATAAGGAAGTAATCCACCAATTAACAAACCAATAACAACATATGGATTTGATAAATCAAAATTTACCACAATTCCTTTTAATGCTGATCCTGGTGTTTTAGCAAAATGTTTAATGTCTTCTGTGTAAGCGGCGAATAAAACTAAAGCTCCTAATCCTGCAGAGCCAATTGCATATCCTTTTGTAATAGCTTTTGTAGTATTTCCAACTGCATCAAGAGCATCAGTAACTTTTCTTACGCTTGCAGGTAAATTACTCATTTGCGCTATTCCGCCAGCATTATCTGTAACTGGTCCATATGCATCTAAAGCAACTACCATTCCTGTTAATGCCAACATTGTAGTAACTGCAATTGCAATTCCGTAAAGTCCTGCAATTAAATAAGTTGATAAAATTCCAACAACAATAATTAAAGCAGGTATTGCCGTTGCTTCCATAGATATAGCCAAACCTTGAATTACGTTTGTACCATGTCCAGTTGTTGAAGATTTAGCGATAGATTTAACAGGGCCATACGCTGTGCTAGTATAATATTCTGTAACCCAAATTAATAATCCAGTAATTACAAGACCAATTACTCCGCAATAATACAATTTAAGTCCAGTAAAACTAATAGCTCCTACTTTATATACTTTAGTTAATCCAACAACGTGTTCAGTAACTGGATATAAAATAGCTAAAGATAATACTGCAGAAACTATAAAGCCTTTATATAAAGCGCCCATAATACTTTTTGAAGCGCCTAATCGTACAAAGTAAGTTCCAATAATAGATGTAATCAAACAGCTACCAGCAATTGCTAACGGGTAAATTAACATGTTTAAATTTCCAGAGAAAAATATTGATGCTAAAACCATTGTAGCAACAATTGTAACGGCATAAGTTTCAAATAAATCCGCAGCCATTCCAGCGCAATCTCCAACGTTATCTCCTACGTTATCTGCGATCACTGCAGGGTTTCTAGGATCATCCTCAGGAATTCCAGCTTCAACTTTTCCAACTAAGTCAGCTCCTACATCCGCTCCTTTAGTAAAAATTCCTCCACCTAATCTTGCAAAAATTGAAATTAATGAAGCACCAAATCCTAGTGCAACAAGGGCATTAGAAATTTCTCTTTCATCAATTTTTAATTCTATAAGTACTAAGTAATAAACAGCGATAGCTAGCAAAGCTAAACCAGCGACTAACATTCCTGTTAAAGCACCTGATTTAAAAGATATTTTCAAACCCTCTGCTAAACTTTTTCTTGAAGCTTCGGCAGTTCTAACATTTGCTTGTACTGAAATTAACATTCCAGCGTATCCAGCTATTCCTGATAAAAAAGCTCCGATAAAATAACCAAGTCCAACCCAAAAATTAAATAAATAAATTACAGCAATAAGAACTAACACTCCGACAATCGCTATGGTTTTATATTGACGATTTAAATAAGCTCTCGCTCCAATTTGAATTGCACCTGCAATTTCTTTCATTCTTGCATTGCCCGCACTTGCAGACAAAATTTGAACTCCAGTTACATAAGCAAAAACAATTGATAAAATTCCACTAAGGATTACTAAATTTAGAACAAAACTTGGGTTAAGAAGCATAAATAGACTTTTTAGTTAGTTAGGTTAACGAGAACCACGTAGATGCCAAATTACTTCAATAAAATCAACCCTTTATATTGAAAGATCTTTAAATTAAATGAAAAACTTTAAGAAATTAAACACTTTTTGCAATTTTATCCAGAACTGCATTAATGATATTTTTTTGCTTATCATTAAGAAACATTTTAGTAATTTTTAGATACTCATCAATCACCACCTTAAAAGGTGTCTTTTTATAAAAGAAAATCTCATAAATTGCAGACTTTAATATAATAGGAAATATTATTTCAAAATTTTTAAGATCAAATTTTTTATCTAAAAAGTTGAGCAATTTTTCTTCTAACAAAGAATTATTCTCAATAACACCATTGCAGATTTTTTTAATAAATCTCTTATAAGGATTTTTAAAATCAAATAACAATTTTTCCTGATTTATATAATGACTGTAAAGAAGTTGTATTATTATTAATCTTGAGTTGTTTTTAACGTTAGTCATTAAAGTTTATAAATAGAATTATAAACACTTAATGCTGCAAGTACGGCTTCTCCGCCTTTATTTTTTAATTTAGGATCACTTCTAACTTCCGCTTGTTTGAAATTATTACAATTTAATACGCCATTAGATACTGGAACATTATATTTCATAGAAATTTCTAACAATTTATCCGATACGGACTGACTAATAATGTCAAAATGCGGAGTTTGGCCTTTGATAATGCATCCAAGTGCTACACAGAAAGCATATTTCTTATCTTTTAATAAAATATTCAGTAGTTGCGGTATCTCATAGGCTCCAGAAACAGAAAAATGATTAACATCAAATAATTTTTTATCTATTTCTTTTAAAGCTCCTGACAAAAGTTTTTTCTCTAAATCTTTATAAAAAGACGAACTAATGATTAATATTTTTTTCTTCATTTAATAAATTCTTGTTTGACAATTTTTATACCAAAACCATCTAGACCTATAATATTCTTTTTTGATTTAGATATTAAAATCATCTTTCTTATATTTAAACTTCTCAAAATTTGAGCGCCAATACCATAATTTCTTAAACTGCTATCTTTTTTATTATTAAGATTATTTTTAACCAACTCATCTCTTATAATAATTAAAATACAATTCTTGAATTTTTTATAATAATTAAGTGTTTTGTTAATAGATAGATTTTCTTTATTTTGAGATAAAAAACTTGTTACAATATTTGAAGATATAACTCTAACTCTAGGTACAATTTTTTTATCCTGTGTTTTGATTAAAGCAATGTGCTCTTTTCCATCTAATTTATTCTCATAAATTTTAACTTGATATGTATCGCTTTTTCCAATCTTAACCTGTTCAATTCTTTTCAGTTTTATTAGACTTTCTTTTTTTAATCTGTACGCGATTAAATCTTCAATTCTTGCAATATTTAAATTAAATTTTTTAGCATAGTTAAGAAGATGTTTGCCCTTTGCCATTGAGCCATCTGCGTTCATTATTTCACAAATAACTCCACTTGAACCGCAACCAGAAAGCTTTGCTATATCAACAGCTGCCTCAGTGTGGCCAGCTCTTTGGAGTACACCTCCATCTTTTGCGATTAATGGAAAAATATGTCCAGGTGTCGATATATCTTTTGATTTAACATTTTTTTTAATTGCTGTTTTTATTGTATGAGCCCTATCCTTTGCAGATATTCCTGTTGTGACACCTTTCCTTGCTTCGATGGAAATAGTAAATGCAGTTTCTAATCGAGAAGAATTTCTGCTTGGCATCAGAGATAAGTTAAGTGCTTTGGCTTTATTTTTATCAATGGCTAAACAAATTAAACCCCTGCCATGTGTTGCCATAAAATTAATTTTTTTATGATCAATCTTCGATGCGGGTATAACAAGATCTCCTTCATTTTCTCTATTTTTATCATCAACTAAAATAAAAATTTTTCCTCTTTTCGCATCTTGAATAATTTTTTTTACTGAAGAAAACATGTTTATTTTTTTAATAAAGTTTTAGCTATCAAATCAATCTCAACATTAACGTAGTTATTTTTTTCCAATTTTAATAAATTTGTATTTTGAAGTGTATGAGGAATAATCACAACTTTAAATTTATTAGCAAAAATCTTAGCGATAGTTAAAGATATTCCATTAATTGCTATAGACCCCTTTTCAATTAAAAATTTTCTAAATTTCTGCGGGATATTAAAAAAAATAGTCCAACTTTTACTATTATCGGTATTAATATTTAAAACTTTAATTGTTGTATCTACGTGTCCTTGCACAAAATGACCAGCAAACTCATCCCCATATTTCATGGATTTTTCTAAATTTATTATATCTCCAGATTTTAAGTACTTAAAAGCAGATGTTAAAACTGTATGCTTAGATAAATAAAAAAATAATTCATTTTTTTTATTATTTTTTTTAATCTTTGTTAAAGTTAGACAAACTCCAGAGCAAGAAATAGAGGTTCCAATATCTTTTTTAGTAAAATTTAGATTTGAAACTACAGATAAAAAATAACCATTATTTTTTTTTGTTAATGTTTTAATAGTGCCAATATTTTTTATTATACCAGTAAACATAAAATTAATTATTTTTGAAATACAGTTAAAGTGTTATCTTTCAAATTAACCTGTTGTAATTTTTTTTTGTTTTTAAACATCTTTTCTAAAAGCATATAAATATTTTTAAAAGAATGAGAGGATTTTTTTCTAATAACCTCATTATTTTTAAAAAAATAAAAAATATCTATTAAATTTAAATCAATAAATCTTTTTATAGTGTTGTAGCCCCCTTCTATTAGGACATTCTTGTAACCCAATAAGCCAATGGTAACTAGGATTTCTTTGCAATCTATATGCTCATTTTTGTTAAGCGGTAAATAAATTGGGTAAATATTTTTATTTTTTAGATAATTAATTTTATTATTATTTTTGTCGGAATAAAAAATATAAGTTTTAATTTTTTTTGCAGACATTATTAATTTTGAATTTCTATTAATTCTCAGATTTGGATCAATTATAAAACGAGCAGGACTTAAATGGCTAAGTCCGTTAATACGGCAATTTAATAAAGGATTATCTTTATTATGAGTATTTACCCCTATTAATATAGCATTGATTTCTGAACGTAAGATATGTGTTAGTTTTTTTGAATAACTATTTGTTATCTGAGGTCTATTTTTTACAAATGAATAATAATTTTTTGTCGTTGCAATTTTTGCATAAACTTTTGGAAAAAAATTTTTACTAAAGTCATTGTAAATTGCATAAAAATTCTTTTTATAAACATTACTAATTTTGCTAATTTTTATTTTATTATTTTGTAAAAATTCAAGACCTTTTCCTTGTACTCTAGGATCGTTATCTGCTTCTGAATAATAAAGACTCTTTACATTTTTATTAATTATAGACTTTGTGCAGGGCGGATTTTTTCCTTGATGATGACAAGGTTCTAAAGAAACATAACAATCTAAATTATTATTTTTCTTTAAATTAAGTAAAGCTGAGTATTCCGCGTGCGGACTTCCTCCAGCACCTGTCACGCCATAAGATAAAATTTTATCATTTTTACAAACAAGACATCCAACTGAAGGGTTGGTGCCTGTCATGTTATTGTGAATATTGGCCAAATTAAAAGCCAAGTTCATAAAATAAGACTTAATAAACTTACTTTTATTTTTTTGAGGGAACATTAAGTTGGTCTACAAATTGCTCAAAATCTTTTGCCTCTTTAAAGTTAGTATATACAGAAGCAAAACGAACATAGGCAACAGGATCCAGTTCTTTTAGACCTTCCATTACATATTTTCCAATCGTGCTAGATAATATTTCAGCCTGGCCTAGATCTTCTAAATTTCTATAAATCTTAGAAATAAATTTTTCTATTGTGTCGCTATCTACCGGTCGTTTTCTTAAGGCAATGTTAATAGATTTAGCTAATTTTTCTCTATCAAAAGTAGATTTTCTTCCATTTTTTTTAACAACAATCAGTTCTCTTAGTTGAACTCTTTCAAAAGTAGTAAATCTTTGTTTGCAGCTACACTCTCTTCTTCTTCTGATAACGGTACCATCTTCTGTAGGCCTTGAATCAATTACCGAAGTTTCTTTTTCTTTACAAAATGGACAAATCACAAAAATTAAAATTTATAAATTGGAAATGCTGCGCACAAACTTTTTACTTTTTCTTGAACTTCTTTTTCTACTTGGCTGCTGTTATTGCTAATTAAACCTTTCAAAACTTGATCAATTAAAACTCCAACTGTTTTAAACTCATTTGCAGAAAATCCTCTTGTAGTACATGCAGGAGTTCCAAGTCTAATACCTGAGGTAATCCAAGGTTTTTGATCGTCATAAGGAATACCGTTCTTATTGCATGTTATATTTGCTCTTCCTAATGAGTCTGAAGCATCTTTTCCTGTTAGTTTAAAAGGTCTTAAATCTATAAGTATTAAATGCGTATCAGTTCCACCTGAAAAAATTGTATAGCCTAAATTCTTTAAAGTTTCTGAAAGCGCCCGTGCATTTTCCACAACCGATTTTGCATAAGATTTAAAATTATCTGATAAAGCTTCTTTAAAACAAACGGCTTTACCAGCTATCACATGCATTAAAGGTCCTCCTTGCAAACCTGGAAATACAGCTGAATTAAATTTTTTTGCTAATTCTTCATTATTTGTAAGAATTATTCCACCTCTTGGTCCTCGTAATACTTTATGTGTTGTAGATGTAACAACATCAGCATATTCGATTGGATTTGGATATACTCCTCCAGCAACTAAGCCTGAAAAATGCGCCATATCAACTAACAAGTAAGCACCAACTTGTTTTGCAATATCTTTAAAAATTTTAAAATCAATTATTCTTGAGTAAGCGCTACCGCCTGCGATAATTAATTTTGGTTTGTGTTTAATTGCCAAGTCTTTAACAGCATCATAATCAATTAGGCCGTTATCTTTCCTAACTCCATACGCAATAGCATTAAACCATTTTCCGGACATTGCGGGTGCAGCTCCGTGTGTAAGATGACCTCCCTGATCAATACCCATTCCTAAAATTGTATCCCCTGGCTTAATTAAGGCTAAAAATACAGCACCATTTGCTTGTGCGCCTGAATGAGGTTGAACATTTGCAAAATTACAATTGAATAATTTTTTTGCTCTCTCAATAGCTAAGTCTTCAGCAATATCAACAAATTCACAACCACCATAATATCTTTTGCCACTGTAACCTTCGGCATATTTATTTGTTAATACGGATCCTTGAGTTTCTAATACTGCTCTTGAAACAATATTTTCAGAAGCAATTAACTCAATATGATTTTGCTGACGTGAAAATTCTTTTTGAATTGAATCATAAACATCTGGATCTGAATCTTTTAAATTAGAATTGAAAAATTGTTCAATATATTTTTTATCTGAGCTCATATTTATTTATCTAACTTTTTTACTCTTGCTGTATGTCTGCCGCTTTCAAATTTTGTACTCATAAAAGTATTTATAATTTTTTTGGCGTTTTTAAAATGAATTAATCTTGCGCCAAGACATAATACATTAGCATTATTGTGCTTTCTAGCCAAAGATGCTGATATTTGGTTGTAACAAACGGCTGCTCTTATTTTCTTAAACCTATTTGCCGCAATAGAGACCCCTATACCTGAACCACAAATTAATATTCCAAAAGAAGATTTTTTCTTAACTAATAAAGCAAGTTTTTTAGCATAGTCTGGGTAATCAACCCTTTCTTCTGAGAAAGTTCCAAGATCCAATGTTTTGATTTTAGATTTATTTAAAAAAATTTTTACTTTTTCTTTCATTAAAAAGCCGGCATGATCTGAGGCAATAATGATTGATTTAGTTAGTGATTTAGACACAACAGTTAATTACCAACTTCAAAATGGCTTGTATATTAAAAAGATAATTAATTATTTTTATATATTAAGCGGCTCTTGCAAGTTTTAATTCTCTCCAAATCTGATCAAGAGAATTCACAAGAAATTCTAACTTAGAATCATCATGTAAAGGAGTTGGAGTAAATCTAAGTCTCTCTAGTCCTTTGGGAACAGTTGGATAATTAATCGGCTGAACATATATTGAATAATCGTTGAGCAAAATATCTGAGATTTCTTTACATCTTACAGGATCTTTAACTAATAAAGGAACTATATGACTATTATTTTTTATAATTGGTAAATTCTTAGCAAGCATCATTCTTTTTAATTTATCTGCCCTATCATAAAGAGCTTCTCTTAAACTATAATTATTTTTCACATAACGAATACTTGCAACCGCTGCAGCAGCTAAACTCGGTGGCAAAGAAGTTGTAAAAATAAATCCTGGAGCAAATGATCTTATTACATCAATAATATTATACTTTGCTGCAATATATCCACCCATCAATCCAAAACCTTTCGCAAGTGTGCCCTCGATGATATCGATTTCTGATGTTAACCCAAGTTTCTCAGATAAACCTCCTCCATTTTTTCCATAAAGTCCTACTCCGTGCACTTCATCTAAATATGTTAAAGCATTATATTTTTTTGAAACTTCAATTATTTTTTCTATAGGAGCAAAATCACCATCCATTGAATATACAGATTCAAATGCTACAATTTTTGGATGATTTTTATTAGAATTTTTTAAAAGATACTCAAGATGATCTACGTCATTATGTTTCCAAATGAATTTATCAGAATTTCCTTTTCTAATACCCTCAATCATTGATGCATGATTATTTTCATCTGAAAAAACAACACAGTTAGGTAAAAATTTAGCTAAGGTACTCAATGCACATTCATTTGCTATGTAACCAGAAGTAAAAATTAAAGCTCCGTCCTTGTTATGAAATTTTGCTAACTCATTTTCTAACTCAACGTGATAATTTGATGTACCAGAAATATTTCTTGTTCCACCAGCGCCAGCGCCAACTAAATTTACAGCATTTACAAATGCTTCAACTACTAATGGGTTTTGCCCCATTCCTAAATAATCATTGCTACACCAGATAGTAACATCTGATTTAATTCCATATTGATTGTTATAAACTGCCTTAGGGAAATCGCCTTTTTTTCGAGTAATATTATTAAAGATCCTATAGCGACCTTCTTGTCTTAAACCCTTTAATGCAGTGTTAAAAATAAGATCGTAATCTATGCTCATAACTAATATTATCCTAAAGAAAATACTTTTTTCAAATATATACTTTTACTGTATTGTCGCATTAAAAATTAAATCCTCATGAAATTTCCTAGCACTAGGTTAAGAAGAAATAGAAAGTCAGAATGGTCTAGACGACTAATAAATGACACTTACCTTGATAAATCTGACTTTATATTACCTATTTTCGTTTGTGAGGGTAAAAATAAGAAACAAGAAATTAAATCTATGCCTGGAATTTTTAGATATTCCATAGATAGATTGGATGAAATAATTTCAAGATCATCAAAAAATGAAATTCCTGCTGTTGCTATATTTCCATTAATAGAAAATTCAAAAAAAAATAATAAAGGTACGGAGGCATTAAATAAAAACAATGTAGTTTGCAATGCAATACACCAAGTAAAAAAACTAAATAAAAATATTGGTGTTATGTGCGATGTAGCCTTAGATCCTTACACTTCTCATGGTCACGATGGTCTCATTATCAATGATGAAATTGATAATGATGAAACAAATACAGTTTTAATTAAACAAGCTTTAATACAGGCGCAAGCTGGTTGCGATATTATTGCTCCATCAGACATGATGGATGGAAGAATTGGTTTAATAAGAAATGCTTTAGAAAAAAATAAATTTATTAATGTTCAAATCTTATCTTATGCTGTTAAGTATGCTTCTAATTTTTACTCTCCATTTAGAGATGCTGTTGGCACATCTTCAACTCTTAAATCTGATAAGAAAACTTATCAAATGGATTATAAAAATTCAGATGAGGCACTACTTGAGGTTAAATTAGATTTAGATGAAGGGGCTGATTTTGTAATGGTTAAACCAGCTTTAGCATATCTTGATATTATTTATAAAATTAAACAAAAATTTAATGTTCCTGTTTTTGCTTATAATGTATCAGGTGAATACAGCTTAATTAAAAATGGCATTAAATCGTCTTTAGCAAAAGAGGATATTATTCTTGAAGTAATTTATAGTTTTAAAAGGGCTGGCGCTAATGCAATAGTTTCATACTTCGCTAATGAAGTAATAGAAAAATACTTATCAAAATAGTTTCTTATAACTACTCGCAAAATAAACTAGAGGTTTTTTTTCTTTTTTTAAATTAAATTTAAAAACTTTTGCAACAAAAAATAAATGATCCCCAATATTTATTTTTTTTATAGTTTTGCAATTAAGTTCGGCAAGATTATATTTTAATAATTTTTTCGCTATAACTGTATTTTTTTTAATTTCATTTTTTGATGAAAAATAATTAGAAACATCAATTTGCTTTGCTGATAAAATATAAATATTAAAAAATTTTAAATTCTTAAATTTTTTAAAGCTAGAAGATGTTTTATCTAAACTCCAAGAAATATAAGGAGGTTTTAAAGATATTGAGACAAAAGAATTAACGGTAATACCTGTAAGAAAATTATTTTTATCTTTCTTTGTTATAACAGTAATTCCGGTCGCATATTTTGATAAAACTTTTTTATATGTAGAAATATTCATATTATTATAAATGACATCTAATATTATTTTCAAAATTTCTATTCATGATCTGATTTTTGTAATTCTTAATAACTTTTCCTGATTGAGCTCTTTTTCCATAATTATTCTCAATTGTAGATTTATCAAATAGAGTCTTATCTATTTGATCCTTAATAACTGATTTAGCATTAAATACTGAAGCATTAATAACTTTTAGAGATTTACCTTTTACTAAAATAACTCCTCTTCCTTTGTCTAATTTTGGAAGCTCATTTATATTAAATGCTAACATTTTGTTTTTTCCATCTAAATCGCAAATAATTGCTACTGAATCTGAATCTTTTATAACTTTAGAAACTCCAATAACAATATCATCCCCTTTAACATTCATTACTTTTTTCCCAGTTTTCTTATTAGTTTCGAGATTCTTCTCTAAGGCAACAAAGCCATATCCACTTTTAGTATAAATAAAGATTTCACCTTCACTATCAAATCTAAAACCATCGATAATTTTTTCATTATCAGCAAGTGACAAGTAAGAAGACATTGGTCTACCTGTTGAAGATCCTGTTAAAATATTATCAGCTTCAATTGTGTAAAATTTACCAAAATTTGATGCTAGTATAATTTTATCATTAGAACGAGCGTGCATTAATAAAGAGCTATTTTCATTTCCAATTTGCTCTTCTAAATTTTTTACAAAAGATTTTTGTGATTTAATAAAGCCATTTTTAAGTATAGTAATGGTAAGAGGATCATCAGACTTAATCTCATTATCAAAAGTTTCTTCATTAACACTACCAAATTTATCTAATTTAGTTCTTCTTTTTCCCAATAGAGGATCATCTTTAAATTTTTTAATTAAAAAATCGATTTCATTATCTATTTCTTTCTTTTGTAAAGATTTAGAAGATAATAATTTTGTTAAAAAGTTTTTTTCAGATAATAGATCTTTATACTCTTGCTTAATTTCTTTTTCTTCTAGCTTTCTAAGATTTCTTAATCGCATATCTAAAATTGCGTTAACTTGATTTTGTGTAAATTTAAATTTTTTAATTAATTGTAGTTTTGGATCTTCTGCGTTTCTAATAATTTTGATAATTTTATCTAAATTGTGATAAACTTTTATAAACCCAATTAAAATTTCAATTCTATTTTTGATATTCTTTAATGTAAATTCAGATTTTCTAACTAAAACTTCATAACGATGTGATAAAAAATTTACTAAAACTTCTTTTATCGACATTACTTTTGGCTGAAGCTTTGAATTCAAAACGTTCATATTTAGGGGAATTCTTACCTGCAAATCAGTTTGTCTAAACAAACTTTCCATTAATACTTCCGGTTTAACATTCCTATTTTTGGGACGAATAACAATACGAACTAACTGATCTGATTCATCTATAACGTTATCAATCAATTTATTTTTTTTACTTACAATTAGATCTGCTATTTTTTCTATTAAAGTTGATTTGCTTACTTGGTAAGGAATTTCATTAATAGAAATCTGATACTGACTTCTACCTAAATCCTCAATTTTATAAGAAGATCTCAATTCAAAAAAACCTTTCCCGCTAGTATAGGCTTTTAATATTTCAGACTTATTATTATTCAAAATACCACCCGTTGGAAAATCGGGACCAGGCAATACTTTTAACAATTCTTTAATTGAAACATTTTTGTCACGATTAACAATTTTTAAACCTTCACAGATTTCAACAATATTATGCGGAGGTATACTTGTTGCCATTCCAACAGCAATTCCTGACGCTCCGTTTGCTAATAAGTTTGGAAATTTAGCTGGAAATACTAATGGCTCCTGTAAATCACCATCATAAGTACTTTTAAAATCCACAGTTTCTTCATCTATGTTTTCAAGTAACAACTCAGAAATTTCAGTGAGTTTCGCCTCTGTGTATCTCATTGCAGCAGCATTATCGCCGTCAATATTTCCAAAATTTCCTTGCCCATTTACTAATGGATAACGAATAGAAAAATCTTGAGCTAACCTCACTAATGCGTCGTAAACTGATTGATCCCCATGAGGGTGAAATTTACCAATAACATCCCCAACTACTCTTGCAGATTTCTTAGGTTGCAATTTTGATCCCAAATTTAAAAGATACATTGCATATAACAATCGACGATGAACTGGCTTTAAACCGTCTCTAACATCAGGTAATGCTCTATGCGTAATAGTTGACAGTGCATAAGCTAAATATTTTTGACTAAACTCAGTTGCTAAAGATGCATTTAAAATATTATCTTTATTTTTCATTAAAAAAATTTTCTAATTTTATTCTATAAAAAGGAAACTTAACTTTATTCGGTTCAAAAATATAATTTAATAGTTGATGCTTATTAATTAATAAACCATTGTAAATGTCTTTATCTGTAAAGGATGCTGAATTGTCATTAAAATATTGTGGATAACTTATGTTCTTATTAAATAATTTTAAAGAATCTTTATTTTCTAAATCAAGATTGTAACCTAATTCAGATAATAAAAATCTCTCCCATAAAACATATTTTTTAAAAAAATCATTAGAGTTTAAAGAATTAAATAAATCTTCAAAAGAATTATAAACAGTTAAGTATACATTTCTTTCAGGTAATATTTTTAGACAAATACTTGTTATTGATAATATTGCTGTTAATTTTTTATCATTATCAAAATATTTTGGCGCAACTGCATCAATTAATTCAAAATTATAATAACCAATTGCATCTTCTGATTTTGACTTCCAGGTAACTTTTATTTTATTACCTATATGTATTAATTTTTTTAACTTTGAAGAGGTTCCTCCATAAATTATTCCTTTATGGTGCCCATGATCTTTTGAAAGAATACTTATAATAGAGGAGTTTTCGCCATATATATTAACTCCTAATATGTACCCCTCATCACTCCAAGTCATTGCTTAGATGTTTGTACGTCTAAAAATAAACTAACTCTGTGTTTAAATAATTTTTCAATTTCTTTTCTTGCTACAATACCGATTTTTTTAATAACACTACCATTTTTTCCTAAAACAATTTTTTTATGATTATTATTTTTTACATAAATAATTTGATAAATTTTATAGTTTCTATTCTCTTTCTCAAATTTGTAAGTTTTAACATAAATTTGATATGGCAATTCTTGATTTAAATACTTAAATACTGCTTCACGTGTTAGCTCAGAGAAAAAAACATCCTTTGTAATATTTGTTTCAAAGTTAATAGAGTTATCAAAATTACCTTCTGGAAGTTTTGCAACTATCCCATCTAAAAGATTATTTATATTTTTATTTTTTAACGCTGAAACATAATAAATTTCATCGAAATTTTTAACAAATTTAGATTTATTAACTAGATCAAGCGCAAACTCCTGTGAAACTTTATCAATTTTATTAAATACTAAAATTTTTGGTTTTTTTGTATTTTTTAAAATTTTTTCTAAAATTTCTTCGTAAAATAAATGGATAGAAATATCTAAAATTATAACAATTACATCTGATCTTTTAATCTCGACATTAACGTCATTTAAAAAATTAGTATTATTTTTTTTATTATACAATCCTGGGGTATCTACAAAAATAATCTTATTATCCTTGTGATATTTAACGACTTCTATTGCAAAATTTGTTGTTTGAACTTTATGGGAAACAATTGAGATTTTTTTTTTAAAAATCGTATTTAATAAAGTTGATTTACCAGCATTGGTTGGTCCAATTAAACATGCGTAGCCAATTCTTTTTTTATTCATTCTCTAAACTATCTAATAATGACTGGGCTGCTTTTTGTTCAGCATTTCTTTTTGATGAGCCTTCACCAGTAAATGATTTAGATTTTTTAATAATTACTGAAACTTTAAATACAGGTTTATGCGCAGGTCCTGAAGTTGATAAATCTTTGTACTTTGGGAGTTCTTTATAAAGTTTTAAAGATAATTCCTGCAGTTTAGTCTTTGCGTCAATTTTAATTTCACCTGATTGCTTTAATTGATCTTTCCATAAATCAAAAATAAATTTTTCAGCAGATTCAAAACCCCTATCAATATAAATTGCTCCTATTAATGACTCGCACAAATCACCAAAAATTTTTACATTCCCTGTTTTAATTTTTTTTTGTGCTTTGCTTATTAATATAAATTTTAATAAGTCATATTTTTCTAAAACTTTAGCACAAACTTTTTTATTAATTAAAGAAGCTAATCTTTTATCTAGTTGTCCTTCTTTATCATTCGGGTACAAATTAATTAATTTTTTAGCAAGTACTAAGCCCAAAACTCTATCTCCTAAAAATTCTAAAATTTCATTATTTGAAGTATTGTCGTTTGAAAAACTTTTATGAACTAAAGCTTGTGATAAGAATTTTTTATTTAAAAATTTAACACCAATAATGTTCTCTACTTCGCTGATCTTGCTGTCAGAAATCATTTAATAAATTTTAAAATTCTATTAAATCTAATTGATTTGTGCCATTTCCAAAAAGTGAATAAATTTCCAATTTCTTCATTATTTGAAAAAAATAAAATTTGCGCCTTGCCTACTAAATTAAGTTTATTTACATAACCAACGCTAGAAAGATACCTGCTATCTTGTGAACAATCTCTATTATCTCCCATAAAAAAAAATTTGTTTTTAGGTATTAAATAAACGTCTGTATCTTTTGATGAATTTCTCTCAGCATAAGCTGCTATATAAGTTTTACCATTAGGTAGAGTCTCAAGATAAAAATTTGACTTAATTTTAGTTCCGCCGCAAAGCACGAAGTCATTTTTAACAAAATCTCTTTTTATAGGCTTATTATTAATGTGAAGTACGCTATTAATCATTTGAATCTTATCACCAGGAAGTCCTATTAAACGTTTAATGTAATCTGTGTCGTTGTCTTCAGGTGTTTTAAAAACAACTACATCACCTCTCTCAGGCGATGAAAAAAAAATTCTTTTATCAGAAATATTTGGACTAAACGGCAAAGAATGCTTACTGTAACCATAGGTAAATTTAGAAACAAATAATCTGTCTCCTACTAATAAATTTTCTTCCATTGATGATGATGGAATATAAAAAGGTTGGAAAAAAAAACTTCTAATAAATAATGCAATTAGAAAAGCAAAAACAAGTGTCTTAACATTTTCAATAATAATTTTTTTCATTTAGATGTAATTAAAGCCGTTGCTACAGCCCAAGGTTTGTCATCTGACAAAGTTAAAAAAATATTATATTTTTTTGATATTTTACTAAGCACTACTTTTGCCTTACCATTTACATTGGCATGAGGTTTGCCGTTCTTATCGTTGTATATTTCGATATTTTTAAAATGAATTCCTTTTGAAAAACCATGGCCAATAGCTTTAGAAATAGCCTCCTTAGCAGCAAATCTTTTAGCAATTGTTGCAATATTTTTTAGCTTTGATGTTTTTTTTTCAATTTTTTTTTCAGATTCAGTTAAAATTTTATCTAAAAAATGATTACCATACTTAGAATAGATTTTTTGTATTCTATTAATATTAACAATATCTGTTCCTAGTCCAATTACATTCATCGTTTTAAAATCTTGTTAAACTTTTTAAGGACACTAGCTATACCAAAAAATATCGACTCTGATATAAAAAAATGCCCAATATTCAATTCTGTAATCTCATCAATCTTCGATATTTTTTTAGAAGTTTGATAATTCAAACCATGTCCAGCATGAACTCCTAAATTTAATAAATTACCAAGTTTTGCTGAATTTTTAATTTTTATAAATTCTTTTTTAATATTTAAATTATTTCTTTCTCTAAAGAATCTACAATACTTTCCAGTATGCAGTTCAATATTATCTGAGCCTAATTTTTTTGCTAAATGAACAGTTTTTAAATCTGGTTCTATAAATAATGAAACCTTGATATTTTTAAGTTTCAATAAATGAATAACTTTTTTTAAATAATTTGTTTTATAATTTAAATTTAAACCACCTTCTGTCGTTACTTCTTTTCTTTTTTCAGGAACAATACATACGTATTTTGGCTTAAGTTTTAATGCAATTTTAAGCATCTCGGGAGTTAATGCCATTTCCAAATTTAATGGAATTTTAATTTTTTTCTTTAATTCAATCAGGTCATGATCTCGAATGTGTCTTCGATCTTCCCTTAAGTGAACTGTTATAGAATCTGCACCATTATTTTGAGCTATAATTGCCGCTCTTAATGGGGATGGATAGTCATCACCTCTCGCGTTTCTTACTGTTGCTACATGATCAATGTTAAATCCTAATCTAATTCTTTTTCTCATTTAGACTAAATTTCTACTGCCTGGCTTTATTGCTGGAATAGATTTTAATTTATTAGGAATTTCATCTTCGCGATAGGTTGGAATATCAAAAGTAATTTGCGAAACAATTTTTGCATTAATCGAACTTTGATTATTAGATCGATCTACAATGCATGCAAATCCTACCACATGTCCTTTGTGTTTTTTAATAACTTTTGCGCATTCCATACTTGATTTACCTGTTGTGATTACATCTTCCACAATTAAAACTTTTGCTCCTGCTTTAATTTCAAAACCACGTCTTAACTGAAATTCTCCATCAACTCTCTCTGTAAAAATTGAAGGGACTTTTAAATGTCTTGCAACTTCATAACCAACAATTACACCTCCCATTGCTGGAGCTACCACTAAATCAATTTTTTTAAAAACTTTTTTAATTTTCTGCGCAAGCGATTTACAAATAAGCTCCGATTGTTTTGGATGCATTAATAATTTTGCACATTGCAGATATTGCTCGCTTCTCAATCCTGATGATAAGATAAAATGCCCTTGTAATAACGCTTTTGTTTTTACAAAAATTTCTTTAGTTTTTTTTTCTGTCAGCATTTGCTTTTCTATTTCTTATAATTTTAAAATTTATTCCTTGTTGTTTGATCTCTGAAACTAAATTAGTAAAATCTTTTAAGTTTTTAATCTCTAAATCAAAAATAAAACTTATAAAATCATCTTTTTTATCAACCAGCTCTACGTTAGAAATATTACATTTATGCTTTCCTATCATCGTACAAACTTCACCCAAAGTTCCTGCTTTGTGACTTAAAAGAACCCATAAACTGGTATCATAAGCTTTTTCTTCAGATTTATCTGCGCTTCTTATACTCCAATATCTTCTAACAGCTGCTCTAGCTTTTCCTGTTTTTGCAATTGATGACCAATACATGGATGGTGATGGTTTTGAAGATGTTATAATTTGAACTTCATCACCATTTTGAAGAATACTTTGTAGCGGAGATTCCTTTCCATTAATTTTACATCCAATGCATTTGTCTCCAATTTCAGTATGCACAGCATAAGCAAAATCTATAGGCGTTGCGTTTGCTGGTAGACGAATAAGAGCACCTTTGGGTGTAAAGCAAAAAACCTGATCCTGAAATAACTGAAGTTTTGTATATTCAAAGAAATGTTCTGGATTTTCACCGCTTTCTAACATCTCAACCAAATCTTTTAACCAATTATAATCTTTGAGACTATTATCGCTTACTTTTTCATTAGCTTTGTAATTCCAATGAGCGGCAACTCCTCTTTCTGCAAATTCATGCATTTCTTGAGTTCTAATTTGAATTTCTATTTTTTGTCTTTTAGGACCAATTACCGAAGTATGAATTGATTTATAATTATTAGATTTTGGAACTGAAATGTAATCTTTAAATCTTCCAGGTACCATTGACCATTCGGTATGAAAAATACCAAGAGCGCGATAACACATATCAACATTATCAAGAATAACTCTAAAACCTACAATATCTGTAATTTGCTCTAAAGAAATTCTCTTACTTTGTATTTTTCTCCAGATAGAAAAAGGAGTTTTTTCTCTGCCTGTTACTTTAGCTTTAATATCTTTCTCTTCTAATAATTTTATAATTTTTTTTGAAATATCTGAAAAAGTCACTCCTAGACTTTCTTTGTTAAGAATTAAACGATCAGTAATTAATTTTCTAGCATCAGGATTCAAAACGTTAAAAGCTAAATCTTCAAGCTCATCACGGAAATTATGCATTCCCATTCTCTCTGCTAATGGAGAATAAATTTCCATAGTTTCCTTTGCTATTCTTAATCTTTTGTCAGGATTAGTAATATTGTTAATAGTTCGCATGTTATGAAGTCTGTCTGCGAGCTTAACTAATAAAACCCTAATATCTTTCGATGTTGCTAAAATTAATTTTCTAAAATTTTCGGCAACAGAATATTCTTTTGATTTATCTTCTAATCTTGAAATTTTTGTAACCCCTTCAACAAGATCAGCTATTTCTTTTCCAAATAATTTATTTACTTCACTGTATGTTGCTTCTGTGTCTTCAATAGTATCATGCAGCAAAGCTGTTGTAATAGTAGCAGTGTCTACTTTTAAATCGCACAATATTGCGGCAACTGCAATTGGGTGTGAAATGTAGGGATCTCCAGAAAGTCTTTTTTGATTTTTATGAACATCAAATGCAAAATTATAGGCTTTTTTAACAACATTTTCGTCTATGTAATTATTATAAACCTTAACTTTATCTAGGAGTTCTTGCTGATTAAGCATGAACAAAAATATATCAA
>AQUG01000006.1:0-41181 GCA_000371865.1 alpha proteobacterium SCGC AAA027-L15 | reverse complement strand
TAAATCTAAAATTGAACTAAATGTTGATGTCTTAAAAATATTAAAAGAATTACAATCTGAATTTATCGAAAGAGGTATAAATCTTTATGAAATTTCAAACAAATGGTCCTTTAGAACTGCTGAGAACTTGTCTAAAAAAATTGCAAGTGAAGTTGTTCAGCAAAGAAAGTTATCAAAAGCCACAATAGAAACTTTAGCAATCATCGCATATCATCAACCTGTTACACGTTCTGAAATTGAAGAGATTAGAGGAGTTTCTTTTAGTACCGGTACTTTAGAAATATTATTTGAACTTGGATGGGTAAAACCCCAGGGCAGAAAAGAAATACCAGGAAAACCCTTGTTATATGTTACAACCGATACTTTTCTGAGTCATTTTAATCTTAAATCTTTATCGGATTTACCAAATTCAGAAGAGTTAGCATCTGCCGGTTTAATTGATAGTCGTTTGGATAGATCAATTTTTGGTACAAACAAGTTTGCTAAAGATGATTTAGATAAGCAATCTAAAGAAGACATTTTTTCCAATATAGACGACATGCTTTCAGAAACTTTAAATCAAAAAGATAATTAATTATTTGTAAATAATATTATTTAATATATAAATTTAGTTATGGGTTTAAGTTTTTGGCATATAATCATTGTTGTAATAGTAGTTGTCCTTCTGTTTGGTAGAGGAAAGATATCTGACTTAATGGGGGACGTTGCTAAAGGAATTAAAAGTTTTAAAAAAGGCATGTCTGATGATCACTCCTCAGACAATAAAGACCCTAAAGATAAAGATAAAGATCAAAATTCTAAGTCAAATCACTAAAATAATTTATGCCACAAATTGGGTGGTCAGAAATTTTAGTTATCCTTCTAGTCGCAATTATTGTTATTGGACCAAAAGATCTTCCAATTGTTCTTAGAAAATTCATTCAAATAAAAAATGGAATAAAAAATTATGTTAATTCTTTTCAAAAAGGAATTGACGATATTGTTCAGGAGCAAGAAAAGGATATAAAAAAAATAATAGATATTAATCCCGAAGAAGAAAATAAAGAGAAATCAAAAAAACTTTAATTTTTATTTGTATGAGTGACAATAATACTAATGAGCAAAATCAATCAAGTGTAACTGAGCATCTCTTAGAATTAAGGTCTCGAATAATAAAAAGTCTTATTTTTTTTGCACTAGCTTTTATAATTTCTTACATGAATGCAGATAAAATATATGATTTTTTATTACAACCTTATGTTAGGGCTTTAGGAGAAGGACAGATAGGTACTAAAAGATTAATTTTTACAGCATTGCAGGAAACTTTTATTACATATTTGAAATTATCTTTTTTTTCTGCTCTATTTTTTTCTTTTCCTGTTTTTTTAATTCAAATTTGGAAGTTCATAGCTCCTGGATTGTATCAAAATGAAAAAAGAGCGATTTTACCTTTTATTATTGCAACACCTGTTCTTTTTATAACTGGGGCTTTATTGGCGTATTATTTTATAATGCCTTTGGCTATAAAGTTTTTTTTATCATTTGAAACTTTAAGTACACAGACCAGTATGCCAATACAATTAGAAGCAAGAGTAAGTGAATATCTTTCGTTAATAATGGTTTTTATGATTGCTTTTGGACTTAGTTTTGAATTGCCAGTGTTATTAATTCTATTAGCGACTATTGGTTTTGTTGATTCAAAATATTTATCTGAAAGAAGAAGATATGTTATTGTTATTATATTTATTGTTGCAGCAGTTATTACGCCTCCAGATCCAATTAGTCAGATAGGATTAGCTATTCCATTAATGATTTTGTATGAAATTTCTATTTTAATTATTAAATATTTAGAAAAAGGTAAAAATGATAAATCTTAAAAATTTAAGAG
Organism: alpha proteobacterium SCGC AAA027-L15; assembly: GCA_000371865.1. Taxonomy (GTDB): domain Bacteria; phylum Pseudomonadota; class Alphaproteobacteria; order Pelagibacterales; family Pelagibacteraceae; genus Fontibacterium. The sequence continues at coordinate 39,314 of AQUG01000006.1, read as the reverse complement.
AAAACGCATCTCTTTTTAAAAAAAAATATAAAGAAAGATTTATAAAAAATTCAGATCAATTGATAGATGAAATTATTTCTTTAGATTCTTCCATAAGGCAAATTTTAGAAAAACAGCAAAAATTGCAAGAAGAGAGAAATAAGATATCTAAAGAATTGTCTATTTCTAAAGATAAAAAAAGTGATCAATTCTTATCTTTATCTAAAAATGTTTTAAATATTAAAAATGATATTGAAATTTATGAGAAAAATCTCTCCGAACATAAGTATAAAATAAATAATATTCTTCATAATTTACCAAATATACATTTGGATGATGTTCCGGTTGGCCAAGATAGCAATAGCAATAAAGAAATAAAAAGATTCGGTAATGTTAAAAATTTTAATTTTAAAATTAAGTCTCATGATGAGATTGGTTTAGAGAGAGACTTGATTGACTTTGATACCGCAACTAAGATCTCTGGCGCTAGATATGTAATAACGAAAGGTAATATTGCTAAATTAGAAAGAGCTTTAATAAATTTTATGATTGATACGCATGTAAAAGAATTTGAATATTTAGAAATGAATGTTCCAATAATTGTTAATGAAGAATCAATGTTTGGAACTGGTCAGTTGCCAAAATTTTCGAAAGAGCAATTTTCTTTAAACACCGGCTCATGGTTAATACCAACAGCTGAAGTTTCTCTTACAAATATTGTTAGAGATAAAATACTAAATTATGAGGATTTGCCGCTTAGATATGTTGCGGCCACACCCTGCTTTAGAGCAGAAGCTGGAGCCGCAGGAAAAGACACAAAGGGCATGATGAGACAACATCAATTTTATAAAGTTGAATTAGTAAGCATTGTAAAACCCGAAGATAAAAATGATGAACTTGAAAGACTGACTAATTGCGCAGAAACTATACTTAAAAAACTAGAGATACCCTACAGAGTTATATTACTTTCATCTGGGGATATGGGTTTTAGTGCAGAAAAAACTTATGATCTTGAGGCATGGATACCATCTCAAAATAATTATAGAGAAATATCTAGCTGTTCCTCTTGTGGTCAATTTCAGGCAAATAGGATGATGGCGCGTTTTAAAGATTTAGAAAAAAAAATTGACTATGTTGCTACATTAAATGGTTCTGGGCTCGCTATAGGAAGAACATTAATTGCTATAATAGAAAATAATCAAAATGAAGATGGTTCAATTAATATTCCTACAGTTTTGCATAATTATATGGGCGGATTAAAAACGATTTAATTTATATATAAATTAAAAAGCTAAAAAAATTATTGTATTTAATCAGCATCTAGTATAATCAACCAAATTATGTCAGCATCAGGTTTCGCCCAATTTATCCCTCTAATACTAATATTTGTTATTTTTTATTTCTTATTAATCAGACCTCAACAAAAAAGAGTTGCAGAGCATAAACTAATGGTTTCAAAGCTAACTAGAGGCGATACAGTTGTTACAGCAGGTGGGATTGTGGGAAAAATTTCAAGAATTATTGATGAAGAAAAAGCAGAGTTAGAAATTGCTGATAATATTAATGTTAAAATTATAAGATCCACTATCTCACAAGTTTTATCTAAATCCGAAACTAACTAATTTAGTAGTGTTAAATTTCTCCAGATTAAAAATTGGATTTATTATTTCATCTATTTTAATTTTTTTTTATATTTTTTTAGGAAATTTTAACTTTGCAAATAAAACTAATTTATTTTTAGATAAAAAAATAAATTTAGGTTTAGATCTTCAAGGTGGTTCATATTTGCTGTTAGAAATTGATCTGAACCCTCTAATTAATAAAAAATTAGAAGAAAAAGCGTCAGATTTAAAAAAGAATTTTAATGAAAAAAAATTAGATTTTAAAAATTTAAGTATTTTAAATAATAAAATTACTTTTGAAATAAAAAATTTATCCCAAAAAGATATTTTTATAAATATAATTAACAAGACAAATAATGAAGAAAATATTTTTTCTAGAATTAACAAAGTTAATACAGAAAATGCTAATAAAGATTTTGTTTATAAGATTGAAAAAGATGTATTTATTTTACATTTTAATGAAGAACATATTAAGCGGCTTAAAAAAGATACAATTAATCAATCTATAGAAATAGTAAGAAAAAGAGTAGATCAGCTTGGCACAAAAGAGCCAACTATTCAGCAAAAGGGAGATAATAGAATAATTGTAGAGTTACCAGGATTATCAGATCCATCAACTTTTAAAAATATCCTTGGTAAAACTGCGCAATTAAGTTTTAAATTTATAAAAACTAGTAATAGTTCTGGTGACAACCTTGGTTTTGAAAAAGTTAAAAATAAATCTGATGGTTTATTTATAGAGGTAGAAAAAAAATTAATTGTGTCTGGCGAAAACTTAACCGATGCTCAACCAGGATTTGATAGTCAAACAAATCAATCTATCGTGAGTTTTAAATTTGACAATATAGGAGCAAAAAAGTTTGCTAATGCTACAAAAGATAATGTGGGCAGGCCTCTTGCCATTATATTAGATAATGAAATTTTAAGCTCACCAGTTATCAGAGAACCCATACTAACTGGTAGCGGTCAAATATCTGGAGGTTTTACGGTTGAGGAGGCAAATCAGTTAGCAATTTTATTAAGAGCTGGAGCTTTGCCAGCACCAATGAAAATTATAGAAGAAAGAACAGTTGGTGCTGATCTAGGAAAAGATTCTATTCGTTATGGAATTATATCTTTTATTGCGGGTTTCTTGCTGGTTTTTGTTTATATGGTTTACGCGTATAAATTATTTGGAATTTTTGCAAATATTTCTCTTTTATTAAATATTGTTATTTTAATTTCAGTTTTATCTATTTTTGGATCTACCCTAACTTTGCCTGGTATAGCAGGGATTGTTTTAACGGTTGGTATGGCAATTGATACTAACGTAATAATTTATGAAAGAGCTAAAGAAGAACTAAAGATTGAAAAATCAAATATTATCGCTTTTGACATTGCTTATAAAAAGTCACTATTAACCATCATTGATTCAAATTTAACAACATTAATTGCTGGTATTATTTTATTTTATTTAGGTAGTGGACCAGTAAAAGGGTTTGCCGTTACACTGTGCGTTGGATTAATAACATCATTTTTTACAGCTTTTACTGTTAGTAGATTAATGGTTTCAAAATATCTTATGACTAATAAATTTAAAATTATAAATATTTAATATGACTAATTTTAATTTTTTAAAATATAAAATTTTTTTTTTATCACTGTCATTTATTTTAATTTTAGCATCGATTATCCTAGTGTTTACAAAAGGGTTAGATTTTGGAGTTGATTTTAAAGGAGGTACGACGATTGAAATTAGACCAGAAAAAAAAATTGAAATAGAAAAAATTAGAAATTCATTATCAAAACTTAAAATTAACAATTATTCAGTTAAAGAATTTGGAGGTGCGAATGATTTTTTAGTTTCTTCAGATAACAGTGTTTCACCAATCGATATAAAAAATTTTATTGAAAAAGATTTAAATGAAAAAATTACAATTAGAAAAGTAGAGACGGTGGGTCCCAAAGTTGGATCTGAGTTGATTAAATCTGCTATTTATTCAGTCTTATTATGTTTTATTGCAATGTTTTTTTATTTATGGTTTCGTTTTGAGTGGCAATTTAGCTTTGGTGGAATAGCCGCTCTTTTTCATGACACAATTATCACTGTAGGAGTTTTTTCTCTTTTAGGATTACAATTTGATCTTACTATTGTTGCAGCGTTATTGACCATTATTGGTTACTCAATTAATGATACGGTTATTATTTATGATCGAATTAGAGAGAATTTAAAAAAAGATAGCACTTCCGAGTTGTCAATTTTAGTTAACGAATCATTAAACAATACTCTTTCTCGTACATTAAAAACCTCAGGCACAACGCTATTATCAATTGTTGCCGTATTAATTTTTGGAGGAGAGGTTCTAAGAGGATTTGCTTTTGCAATAACTTTTGGAATTATAATAGGAACTTATTCTTCAATTTATATAGCTTCTCCTATAGTTATGTTTTTTAAAGTTAAAAGAGATTGGTCTGTAAAAGTTGACAATACGCCTTAATAAAGATTTTGCGCTATAACCATTGTTAAAAGCATCGGAATAGACAAAAAAGTATTTGTTCTAGATGTTAGCATTGCAATTCTTGCCGACTTAGCTTTTGTTTCAGGATCACAATCAACAATTCCTAAAGCTCTTTTTTGATTTGGCCATATTATAAACCAAACGTTAATAGCCATAATTATTCCAAGCCACATACCAATTCCTATTGTTATGCTTTTAGGACTTCCTTTAAAAGCTAAAGCTTCATGAACATAACCGTTTAAATAGGCTGTTATTAAACCTGTTACAATTGTGGAAAGGGCGGCCCAACGAAACCAAAATAAAGCTGCTGGAGCTATTACTTTTCCAATTGCAGGTTTTTGTTCGTCAGGAATTTTTGGCATGTTAGGTATTTGTACAAAATTAAAATACCATAATAGTCCTATCCACATAATTCCGGATAAAACGTGCAAGTATCTAAATATGGCGCTCCAAAAATATCTATCGTTAGCCCATCCATCGTTAATATAAAATAAAACTCCAAAAAAAAATAAAGTAGCTACAACAGAACTTAGTATTGTTTTTGGTAAAGATTGAAGAATATTACTGATTCCCATTAATAAATAATAGCATAAATAATATTTTTTTACGCACTCTTTTTTGAAGTATTTTTAGATAAAATTTTCTTTAAAAATTCACCTGTATAACTATCCTTTACAAGGGAAACGTCTTCTGGCGTGCCTTCTGCAATAATTTTTCCACCTTTTACTCCTCCTTCAGGTCCCATATCAATAATCCAATCTGCTGTTTTTATTACATCTAAATTATGTTCAATAACAATTACCGTGTTTCCCTTATTTACAAAAGTATGCAGAACTTCTAATAATTTTTTAACATCATGAACGTGCAGACCTGTTGTAGGCTCATCAAGTATATAAATTGTTCTTCCTGTTGCTCTTTTTGATAATTCTTTTGCGAGTTTAATTCTTTGAGCTTCTCCGCCAGAGAGAGTTGTGGCTTGTTGACCAATTTTTATGTAGCCAAGACCAACCTTTTGAAGCGTTAAAAGTTTGTCTCTTATTGATGATATATTTTCAAAAAAATCTACACCTTCATCAACAGTCATATTTAAAACATCAGCAATATTTTTATCTTTAAATCTTATTTCTAAAGTTTCCCTATTATATCTATTGCCTTTACAAACATCACACTGAACATAAACATCAGGTAAAAAATGCATCTCATAGGTAATTACTCCATCGCCCTCACAAGCCTCGCATCTACCTCCTTTGACGTTAAAAGAAAATCTTCCAGGTTTATAACCTCTTGCTTTTGAATCCGGTAAATTAACAAACCATTCTCTTATAACAGTGAATGCACCAGAGTATGTTGCTGGATTAGATCTTGGTGTTCTACCGATAGGAGATTGATCAATATCAATTATTTTATCTAAATATTCATAACCCTGAATGCCTTTAAAAGGTTTAGGCATATTTTTTGTTATAGTTCTATTAATCATTAAATTTAATGCTCTATAAAGAGTATGAAGAACAAATGTTGATTTGCCGCTTCCAGAAACACCTGTAACTGCTGTAAAAGTTCCAAGGGGAATTTTTGCTGTAACATTTTGTAAATTATTTCCAGTGGCTCCACTTAAAGTTAAATATCTGCCGTCTTTTGCTTTTCTTCTTATTTGTGGAATAGAAATAAATTTTTTTCCTGATAAGTATTGTCCAGTTATACTATTTTCATTTTGCATAATTTCAGAAGGAGTGCCCGCTGCGATTATTTTTCCGCCTTCAGTTCCAGCTCCTGGTCCAAGATCAATAATATAATCAGAGCTGAGCATGGCTTCTTCATCATGTTCTACTACTATCACTGTGTTTCCTAAGTCTCTTAATCTTTTGAGAGCATTTAATAGTTTAATGTTATCTTTTTGATGCAATCCTATTGATGGTTCATCTAAAACATAAAGAACGCCTGTTAAACCAGAGCCAATTTGAGAAGCTAATCTTATTCTTTGAGATTCTCCACCTGACAATGTTCCAGACGATCTTGATAAATTCAAATAATCAAGACCCACATTTATTAAAAAACTTAATCTTTCATTAATTTCTTTTAAAATATGTACTGAAATTTTATTTTCTTTATCTGTTAAATGATTATGAAGATTAGAAAACCATTCATATGCACTTTGAATAGACATTCTTGAAACCTCACTAATATTTAAGTCCTTTATTTTTACTGATAGAGCCTCTTCTTTAAGTCTCATTCCCTTGCATCTCTCACACTCTGTTTCGTTTTGAAATTGTGAAATTTCTTCTCTTTTCCAGTCACTATCAGTTTCTAAATATTTTCTTTCTAAATTATTAACAACACCTTCAAATGATTTTTTGTTTGAATATTTTTCATATCCATCATCATAAGAAAATTTAATTTCCTCTTCACCAGATCCGTACAAAATAACATCTTGAATTTTTTTTGGTAAATCTCTCCAAGGCGTTTCTAATGAAAAATTGTAATGCTTAGCTAAAGAAGATAAAGTTTGAGCGTAATACAAAGTTGAACTTGACGCCCAAGGAATAATAGCTCCATCTATTAAAGTTTTCTTATCATTAGGAATTACTAATTTTGGATCTATATAAAGATCAACACCAATACCTTCGCACTCTGGACAAGCTCCGTAAGGACTATTGAATGAAAAAAGCCTTGGTTCTATTTCCTCTATTGTAAAGCCACTTTCTGGACATGCAAATTTTGAAGAGAATACAATTTTTTCATTTTTCTTAAATTCTTTAGGAAGATTTTCATTTGTAAAGTCCACATAAACAAGACCGTCAGATAAAGATAAAGTTGTTTCAATACTTTCAGCAATTCTTTGTTGTTCTTTTTTGTCATTAATAAGACCATCAACATATATATCTATGTCGTGTTTTATGTTTTTATTAAGAGTAGGCGACTGATCAATTTCATAAATTTTGCCATCAATTCTTGCTTTTTGAAAACCTCTTTTTTTGTATCCAAGTAATTCTTTTTTGTATTCTCCTTTTCTCCCTCTAACTACAGGAGCGTAAATTTGAATCTTAGATTGTTTAGGCAGATCTAATATGCGATCTACCATTTCTGAGATTGTTTGTGATTTGATAGGCTTTCCTGTGAATGGTGAATAAGGAACTCCAACTCTTGCGTACAAAACACGCATATAGTCATAAATTTCAGTTACCGTTGCAACAATTGATCTTGGGTTTTTTGAAGTAGTTTTTTGTTCAATAGATATTGCTGGTGAAAGACCTTCGATTAAGTCAACATCCGGCTTTCTCATTCGATCTAAAAATTGTCGAGCATATGCGGATAAACTTTCAACATATCTTCTCTGACCCTCAGCATAGATTGTGTCAAATGCTAGAGATGATTTTCCAGATCCAGATAAACCTGTGATTGTTATTAATTTATCTCTTGGAATCTCTACTGAAATATTTTTTAAATTGTGCTCCCTAGCGCCTTTGATAACGATTTTTGCGACTGTATTACTCATCTTTTCGGTAAATTTTATTCTTTTAATTTGATTAGTCTGATATAATAAATATGTAATTTTTACTTCAAAAAAAGATCTATATTATGGCAGGCAGCTTAAATAAAGTTTTATTAATCGGTAGACTTGGGAACGATCCTGAAATCAAACAAATGCAAAATGGAAAAAGTGTTGCAAGACTTAGCGTTGCAACTTCTGAGTCTTGGAAAGACAAAAATACTGGGGAAAGAAAAGAAAAAACAGAGTGGCATAGAGTTGTTATTTTTAATGAAGGTTTAGTAAGTGTTGTTCAGAAATACTTAAAAAAAGGGGCGCAAGTTTATATAGAAGGTCAATTAAATACTAATAAGTATACTGATAGCAATGGACAGGAAAAATACAGCACTCAAATAGTTCTGCAAGGCTACAATTCATCACTTACAATGTTGGATGGAAAGAATTCTTCATCTGGAGATAGCAAAAAATTAGAGAGTAGCCAGTTACCATCTGATGATATGCCTGACATTTCTCAAGATCCAGACGATAAAGTTCCTTTTTAAATTTACTTCATGAATGAAGATTTAAATAAAGAAAATTCAATAAGCAAAAAGTATAATTCAGTACAAATTGTTGATGAGATGAAAACCTCATACTTGTCGTACGCGATGAGCGTTATCATAAGTAGAGCTTTGCCTGATGCAAGAGATGGATTAAAGCCTGTTCATAGAAGAATTATCTATGCAATGTATAAAGGTGGATATGACTGGTCAAAACAATTTAGAAAGTCAGCAAGAGTAGTCGGGGATGTAATTGGTAAGTATCACCCACACGGCGATCAGGCTGTTTATGATGCTTTAGTGAGATTAGCTCAAGATTTTTCAATGAGTGTAAAGTTGTTAGACGGACAAGGAAATTTTGGTTCTATGGACGGTGATAGGGCGGCTGCAATGCGTTATACAGAGACAAGATTAGCAAAAATTTCAGAATATTTAGTTGCTGATATTGAAAAAAATACAATAGATTATCAAAATAATTATGACGATACTGAATTAGAACCAACTGTATTGCCAGCTCAATTTCCAAATTTATTAGTAAATGGAGCGGGTGGTATAGCCGTTGGAATGGCAACAAATATTCCACCTCACAATCTTGGTGAAATTATTGATGGAACACTTGCTTATATTGATAACAATGAAATCTCTATTGATGAATTAATTAAACTTATCCCAGGACCTGATTTTCCAACAGGTGGCTTAATAATTGGAAAAGATGCAATAAAAACCGGATATAAAACAGGAAGAGGTTCGATAAAAATTCGTGGAGAGATTGAAACCGAAGAAGAAAAAAAAGACAAAACTCTAGTGGTGATTAAATCAGTGCCATTTCAAACAAACAAATCATTATTAATTGAAAAAATTGCTCTTTTAGTGAGAGAAAAAAAAATTGAAGGTATATCGGATATTAGAGATGAGTCTAATAAAGAAGGCGTAAGAATAGTTATTGATTTAAAAAGAGGAGTGTCGAGCGAGGTAATTATCAATCAACTTTATAAATACTCACCTATTGAATCATCATTTGGATTTAACACACTTGCAATTCTTAACGGCAAACCTGAACTATTAAATTTAAAACAATTTATAAAAATTTTTGTTGAGTTTAGAGAAAAAGTTTTAATTAAAAGGACTTTATTTGATTTAAAGAAAGCAAAAGATCGAGTTCATATTCTTATTGGATTATTCATTGCCATAGAAAATATTGATGAAATTATAGCTATTATTCGTAAATCTAAAAATCCAAATGAGGCAAAAAATACACTTCAAAATAAATCATGGAGTTTCAAGAAATCAAAAATTAATAAAGATGTTTTAGACGTTAGTGATTTATCTAATAAGGATGAGTACCGCCTATCAGATCATCAAGTTAGAGCAATTTTAGAACTAAGACTTCAAAAACTTACAGCAATAGGACATGAGGAGATCAATCAAGAAATTACCGAACTTTATAAGCTTATTGTTCAATACAAAAAAATTCTTAATGATAGAAATGCTTTGTTAACCCAGATCAAGGATGAGCTTAAAGATATAAAGACAAAATTTTCAACGCCTAGAAAAACTAAAATTATAAATCAGGTTGGAATTTTCGATATTGAAGATGTGGTTCAGAAAGAAGATGTGATTATTACAATTACCAATAAAGGATATATCAAAAGAAGTCCTTTAAGTTCAATTAAAGTTCAAAAAAGAGGTGGCAAGGGAAAAACAGGAATAACGACAAGAGATGAAGATTTTGTAAGTCAAATATTTACTGCAAATACTCATACACCTATTCTTTTTTTTTCATCAAAAGGTATTGTTTATAAATTAAAAGCGTGGAAAATTCCTGAGGGTTCTAACCAGTCAAAAGGTAAAGCTCTTCATAGTATTCTTCCTTTAAAAGAAGGTCACGTAATTACATCAATTATGCCTTTACCAAGCGATGAGTCTTTATGGGCAAAAATGAAAATCATATTTGCTACCGCAAATGGAAAAGTTAGAAAAAATAGCCTTTTAGATTTTGAAAGCATTCAGCAAAGCGGGAAAATCGCAATGAAATTAGAAGATAGTGATTCAATTGTTGGAATTAAAATTTTAGATGATGATGACGACTTTTTATTAAGTTCAGAAAAAGGGAAATCTTTAAGAGTTCAATCAAAAAAATTAAGATTGTTTAAAGGAAGATCTTCTAAAGGAATAAAAGGAATGTCATTAAAAAAGGATGATAAAATTATTTCATTATCAATTCTAAAGAGTGTAAAAATAACATCTGACGAAGCAAGAGCATATATAAAAGCATCTAGATTAGAAAAAGATGTAGAGGAAACTCCAGATGATGAAAATGAAACAACTAAAATAGTAACATTATCTAAAAAACAAATTGAAGAATTTAAAAATAAAGAACAATATATTTTAACTGTAACAGAAAATGGTTATGGAAAACGTTCATCTGCTTATGAATACAGAGTAAGTGGTAGAGGAGGGCAGGGAATTATAAATATTATAAGCTCAGAAAGAAATGGTGGAGTTGCTTCAACATTCACGATTAATCATGAAGATCAAATTATGTTGATTACTGATAAAGGGCAAATGATTAGATGTAACGTTAAAGATATTAGAATAACGGGTAGAAATACACAGGGTGTTAGAATTTTTAATCTTTCTGACGATGAAAAAGTTGTTTCTGCTGCCAGAGTAGAAGACTCTTCAGAGGAAAATAATTAATGATTCAAAGAGCCAAGATTTATCAACCAGTAAAAACAGCGATGCAGTCGGGTAGGGCTAGGACTAAATTTTGGATTTTAGAATTTGCAAAATCTAATTCTAACAAAGACTTTGTAATGGGATGGACATCATCATCAAACACTGGAGAACAAATAAAGTTAAAATTTGAAACCCAAGAACAAGCCATTACTTACGCTAAGGAAAACAATATTCAATTTGATCTGACAACCCATAAAAAAAATAAGCTTATCATCAAAGCTTATGCTGATAATTTTTTAAATAATGTTTAAAAGTTTTTTTTTTAATAAAAAATGGATGTTATGGTCTTGGGGTGGAGGACTGTTATTAATTTTTTCATTATTAATCCAAGTGTCAATAACTGTTCAAATAAATGAATGGTACAAAGGTTTTTATGATTTATTACAAAATGCTACAAAAAGTAATATTTCAGAATTTTGGAACAAAATTTATGTTTTTTGTTATTTAGCATTTCCATATGTTTTGCTAGCAACTTTTACAGGTTTTTTTACAAGAGTTTATTCTCTACGTTGGCGCGAGGCTATAACTTTTGATTACATCCCATTATGGAAAAACAGCCTCGAAAATGTAGAAGGTGCATCACAAAGAATTCAAGAAGATACGAGTAGATTTGCAAAAATTGTAGAAAGTTTAGGTCTTCAAGTAATCAGAGGTATTATGACTTTAATTGCTTTTATACCTATACTTTGGGGGCTTTCTTCTGGAATTCAAATTGATTTTTTAAAACAATTTCCAGGATCTTTAGTTTGGGTTTCTCTATTTGTTAGTTTGGGAGGATTAATAATAAGTTGGTTCGTTGGAATTAAATTACCAGGTCTTGAATATAATAATCAAAGAGTAGAAGCGTCATTCCGAAAAGAATTAGTATATGGTGAAGATGACAGATTAAAATATGCAAAACCCGACACCGTATTTGAATTATTTTCAGGAATTAAGTTTAACTACCACAGACTTTTTTATAATTACGGTTATTTTGATGTATGGGTTAATTTGTATGATCAATTTATGGTTATTGTTCCATACTTAGTAATGGCGCCAAGTTTATTTACTGGTGCAATTACACTTGGAGTTATAGTTCAAGTGTCAAATGCATTTCAAAGAGTTCATAATAGCTTTTCTTTATTTATTCATCAATGGACAACAATTACTGAATTAAGATCTATTCATAAAAGATTAGGTGAGTTTGAAATTGCAATTGGTTATAAAAAAAATTAACCACTATCTATTATATTTAATATTTTATCTTTTTTAAAAAATTTGAGAAGAGTATTAAATTTGTCGATTGGTAAATTACCTTCAATATAAAAATCAGTTTCTAGTTTAGCTGATTCAAAAAGATGAGAGTGATACATTGGATCTGCTACAATAAAATCTTTTTCACCACTCTGTTTGTAACCAATAATATCTCCAAATCCTCTTAATTTTAGGTCCTGTTCAGAAATATAAAATCCATCATTAGATTCTTTAAGGATTTTAAGTCTTTTTTTACCATTTTCACTTATTGATTTTGTATATATTAGAATGCATTCACCATCCTCAATACCTCTTCCAACCCTTCCTCTTAATTGATGTAATTGAGCAAGTCCAAATCGTTCAGAATTTTCAATTATAATTGTATTTGCATTTTGATTATCGACGCCAACTTCGATTACAGTTGTTGATATTAATATTGAAAATTTTTTATCTAAAAAATCTTTCATTACTTTCATTTTTTCTTCATTCTTTAAATTGCCATGCATTATGGCAACATCTTCAGGAAAATAATTTTTTAGATATTCAAATCTTTCTAAGACTGGGGTTAATTTAACTTTTTTACTCTCTTCAATTAAAGGGCAAATCCAATAAACTTGTTGCTTACTTGTTATTTTATTTTTTATTAAATTAATTAAATCAGGTATTTTATTTTCAGGAATTATATTTGTTATAATCTTAGTTTTTTTAAATGGTTTTTCTTTAAGAGTAGAAATATCCATATCACCATAAGTTGATAAAATTAAAGTTCTGGGTATTGGAGTTGCGCTCATTAAAAGAACATCACAGTTCATACCTCCTTTTTCTGAAAGATTTATTCTTTGTTTGACACCAAATTTATGCTGTTCATCTATGATTATTAATCCTAAATTATTAAATGAAACGCTTTCTTGAAATAAAGAATGAGTCCCTATTAAAAAATTTATTTTTCCATCAATAAGCTCTTTTTTGATTTCAATTTGCCTTTTTTTATTTACTCCGCTGCTTAAAATTTCAACTTTTATATCAAGACCTTGAGTAATTGATTTGATTAAATTTAAATGTTGGCTAGCTAATATCTCAGTTGGGCACATCAAAGCTACTTGAAAACCCGAGACTATAACATTTAATCCTGAAATAATTGAAATAATAGTTTTCCCAGAACCTACATCACCCTGAAGCAGTCTTAACATTTTTTTGTCTTTTTTCAGATTATCTTCAATTTCTTTAATAATATCTTGTTGATCTTTTGTTAAAGTAAAAGATAAATTTTTTATTATTTTTAATTTATATTCAGAAGAGAAAACTTTAGGTTTCTTATATATAGTTAAGTTTTTTTTTTTAATTTGAGAAAAAATTAATAAATTAGAAAATATCTCATCAAAAGATATCCTTTCATATGCTAAAGAATTCTTGTCTAAATCTTCTTTTTTCTTTGGATTGTGAAGTTGAGTTAATGAATCTTTAAAATTAGGCCATTTATTATTTTTTATAACAGAATCTCTGTGCCACTCTGGAACATCAGGAATCTCTTTGATAATATTTTCATAAATTTTATTTATAGTTTTGTTAGAAATGCCTTTTAATGAACTATAAGTTGGCATTATTTTGCTAACCTTTTCTTCGTTATTAACTGAAGTAACGTAGTCAGGATTAGTTATTTGATACTTATTTTTATATATATTTACCTTTCCACTAATAATGACCTCACTGTTAAGAGGTAATATTTCTTTAACGTAATTTTCTCTTGAATTAAAAAAAACAATGTTAATCTCCCCAGTGTCATCAAAGCACTGAACGGTATTTGGAAGTCTTCTTATTCTTGGAAAGTTATGTTTTTTTACTTTAACAAAAATTGTACTAATTTTTCCTATTTCTAGATTGTTTAACTTTGGACAATAAGTTCTATCAATCAATCCGTATGGAAAATTAAAAATTAGATCGATATTAGATTCTATTTTTTTTTCATTAAATAATTTCTGTATTTTTGGTCCTATTCCTTTTGTCTTGGAAATTGGATTAAAAAAAAAGTTAAAATTTTTTTCTATCATTTAAAGACTTGGTTTCAATTAAGATATATATAGTAGATATGAACAATTTAATAAAAAAACTTTTATATAGATCTAATCACAGAGGTACCAAAGAAATGGATTTACTAATTGGTGGATTTGCTAATGAAAACTTAAAAAAATTAAACCCTGAAGAGCTGAAAGAATTTGAACTTTTATTAAATTTTACTGATAAAGAATTAAGTTCATGGTTAGTAGATAATAAGAAAAATATAGATTTGGAAAACTTTTCTATTTCAAAAAAAATTAAAGAATTTAAGTTAAAATTTTAATTTTTTATAGAATCATATTTACTGTTATTGGAAAAATAATGGCGGAGAGGGTGGGATTTGAACCCACGAACGAGTTGCCCCGTTGCTAGTTTTCAAGACTAGTGCTTTCAACCGCTCAGCCACCTCTCCTTGATTAATGACTTTAAATGTAGGCTATGTTAAAAAAAAGTAATGAATATTTACCTTAAATTTAAAATATTTCTAATTATTTATTTATTTGCAATATTTAATCCCAATATTTCATTAGCAAATGAAAAATTTACCGAATGGTTAGTTGGTTTTAAAGGTAGAGCTATAGCCCAAGGTGTTTCAAAAGAAACAGTTGATACTGCATTAAAAAATGCAAAATTTTTAGAGAGAATTGTTGCATTAGATAGAAAGCAACCTGAATTTTTTGAGAAAACTTACGAGTATTTAGAAAAAAGAGTTGATGATAAAAGAATACAATCAGCTAAAAATCTCTTAAAGGAAAATTCAGCTTTACTTGAAAAAGTAAACGCTAAATTTAAAGTTGATAAAGAAATTCTTGTAGCTTTATGGGGTATAGAGACAAATTTTGGAGTTAATAAAGGAAAAGTAGATATAATTTCTGCTTTATCAACTCTATCATTCGATAATCGAAGATCAGAATATTTTGAAAAAGAATTGATTATACTTTTAAAATTAATCGATAATAAAACTATTAAATATGAGAGTTTATATGGATCGTGGGCTGGAGCTATCGGCAACTTTCAATTCATGCCATCAACAATTCAAAAGCATGGAATAAATTTTGACGAAGTCGCTGATATTGATTTAATTAACTCATTTCAAGATTCTCTTGCTTCTGCGGCAAATTACTTAAAAACAATAGGATGGAACGAAAAAGATAAATGGGGATTTGAAATTAGTATAGATAAAAACTTTGATAAAAATTTAATTAATTCAGATTCAAGAAATTTTAAAAATAAAATTTCTATTGCTCAATTAAAATTATTAGGTTTTAAAAATAGAAATGGCAGTGAGATTATGTACGCAGATAAAAATGAAGGTTGGTTAATAAGACCTGATGGTGAAGATGGTCCAATATATATTGTATTTGATAACTTTTTAAGATTACTGGAATGGAATAGATCTTTGCGATTTGCAATAACCGTTGGAACTCTTTCAGATAAAATAAGATTATAAAATGAGAAATAAGATTATAATTTTATTTTTTATTTTAATAGCATCGTGTCAAACTTTTTCAACTTATGAAAACAATAACACTTATGAAAAAATAGGATTTGCAGAATTTAATAAAAATGAAGATATAATACATAGAAATATACCGCCAAATAGCAAAATTAAAATTACTAATTTATTAAATAAAAAAAGCATAGTTGTAGAAGTTAATAAAAATTCTAATTACAAAAAAGAAAGAGAAATTATTGTTCCTAGTAAATATATAGATTTATTAGAGTTGAACTATAATTTACCCATAGTAAAAATTGAAACTATTAGAAAAAATAAAACTTTTAAGGCTGATACTGCTAAAATTTTCGAAGAAGAAAAAAAAATTACACAAAATGCAGAAATAAAAAATGTCGACATTGTTGATATGTCTAAAAATAACTCTTCAAAAAATAAAAATTTAAATAAATTAATAATTTATTATGGTGATTTTACTTTTAAAAATTCAGCTTTAGATATGTTAAGTTTATTAAAAAAAGATATTAAAAATATTAATCCAACTGTTATTCAAGTTAATAAAAAATTTAGAGTAAAAGTCGCAAGTATTAATGATATCAATGAATTTGATATTTTTTTTAACAAAATAGTAAATACTAAGTTTGATAATTATATTATAAGTGTTGAATGATTTTAAAAAAATTCTTTTACTTAGTATTTTTCGTATTTAGTTTTTTCTCAACTTCCTATTCTCAAATAATTATTCCAGATAAAGTTAAACAAGGCATCGTTATAGATCACTCTAGTGCGGCCGTATTAGCAGAAAAAAATGCTGATCAAAAAATATCTCCTGCTTCTATGACAAAAATTATGACAGCAGTTGTCGTATTTGATCAACTTAAGAATAAAAAAATTAAACTTACAGATCAATTTACCGTTTCTAAAAAAGCGCGGAACGCAACCAGATCAGGTGAATCTACTATGTTCTTAGTACCTGGTGATAAAGTTTCTATTGAAGATTTGTTAAGAGGTGTAATCGTTGTTTCAGGTGTTGATGCTTCAATAGTTTTAGCAGAAGGAATATCTGGAACAGAAGAACAATTTGCAATTCTAATGAATGAAAAAGCTAAACAAATTAATATGGTTAATACTAATTTTAGCAATTCTTCTGGAACATTTAGCCAAGATAATTATTCAACGGTAAGAGATATTGCTTTGTTGTCATCTTACTTAATTAATAACTATTCTCAGTATTATAAGTATTTTAAAGAAAAAGATTTTGCATGGGCTAGAACGGGCGGCAATCCTGTGAAACAAGATAATAGAAATGTATTACTTTCTATGGATGAAGAAGTTGATGGGATAAAAACAGGACATCTAAAAGATAGTAAATATTCAATTGCAGTTACAAAGAAAAAAGATAACAGAAGAATAGTAGCAGTAATTAGTGGCCTGCCCACAATGTCTTCAAGGGCAGAATCTTCAAAATTTTTATTGAATAGCGCTTTCAACAAAATTGATCTTGTTAAGATTGCTTATGATAAAGATAAATTTAGAATAAAAATATGGAATGGAAGCTCTTCTTACCTTGATGTTAGGGGCGCAAACAAAGATGGTATTTTTATTAACCTACCAAAAAATTTAAAAAATTCCAAAATTAGAATGGAATTAGAATATGAATACCCCCCACAATTACCTATTAAAAAATTTGAAAAAGTGGCAGCTCTTAGAATTTATAACAATAAAGAACTTATAGACACAGAAGATTTATTTGCCCAAAAAGACATTACTGACAAAAATATATTCTTTAAAGGAATTCAAAATATCAATCATTATTTATGGCGATAAAAAAACCATTTTTTATCTGCTTTGAAGGCGTGGAGGGCTCTGGGAAATCTACTCAGGCAAAATTATTATACAAATTTATAAAAAAAAATATTACAAAAAATGTGATTTTAACTAGGGAACCGGGCGGCACTTTATTTTCAGAAAAAATAAGAAATTTAATGCTAGATAAAAATACAAACATTAACCCGTTGACAGAATTTTTTTTATTAATGGCAGCAAGAAATGAACATATAATAAGTAAAATAAATTTATTTCTTAAGAAAAATTTTATTATTATTTGCGATAGATTTTTTTACTCCACATTAGCTTACCAACATTATTTGGAAGGTATGGATAAAAAATTTATATTTAACATTCAAAAGAAGATTTTTAATAAAGTTCATCCTGATATTACTTTTTTGATCGATTTAAATAAAAAAGAATCTAAAATTAGAATAAATAAACGATCAAAAAAAACTAACAAATTTGACAAACTTTCAAGTTATCATTTTAATAAAATTAGAAATGGTTTCATAAAAATTTCAAAAATATATAAAAATAAAATAGTTTTAATTAAGGGCAGCAAGTCTCTTAATGAAATTCAGAATGAAATTAATAAAAAAACTTTAAAAATATTAAATGCAAGACATTAATTTTTTAAATATTGAAACACTTAATAAATTTCAAAGATTTTTGTATGGTTATGATGATTTATTTATAAATCTTACTAGTCTTTTTGAAAAACAAAAATTACCAAATAAGATTATATTTAATGGTAGTGATGGGGTAGGAAAGGCAACCTTTATTTATCATCTGATAAATTTTATATTATCAAATAAAGAGGACTATTCTTATAATGTAAAAGCTAAAGAAATTGATGAAAATAATAAAAGTTATTTAGATTTAATTAATAATATTAATTTTAATTTTAAGCATTTAAAAGTTGATGATTATAAAAAAATAATTAGCATAGAAGATTCAAGAGAAATTATAAGTTTCTTTAACAAATCATCAATAAACAACAAGCCGAAAATATTTTTTTTGGAAGGCGCTGAAAATCTTAATAAAAATTCATCAAATTCAATTTTGAAAATATTAGAGGAGCTTCCAGAAAATAATTATTTTTTTATATCATATCTTGAAAATAAATTCTTACTCGACACAATTAAATCTAGGTGTTTTAATTACAGACTTTTTATTAATACAAATGAGAGTTCATTTATTAAAGAAAAATTAATGACACAATTTAAAGCTAACAATACAGACATTGGAAATTTAACCCCTGGAATTAACCTTAAATTGAATATTCTATTTGATGAATTGAATATTCATGAAAAGGATTTTTCAACAAAAATTCTATCCATGCAAAATTTTTACTTAGAGGAAAAATATAATAAAATTATAGATTTAATGCATATATACATTGAAAACTACTTTGTAAGTAATTTGGGTAAAAATAATTTTTTTAAAAATTTTAGAATAAGAAATAAAATTAATAATATTATTTACAACATCAATTCTATAAATAATGAAATACGAAGCAGTTTTTATGAAATTAATCTTTTACTTGGTATTAAATAATGAAAAATTTTTACCTAACTACTCCAATTTATTATCCATCAGCAAAACCACATATGGGTCATGCCTATTCTAGTATATCTGCAGATGTTATAGCCAGATTTAAGAGAATAGAAGGGTATAATGTTAATTTTTTAACAGGAACTGATGAACATGGTCTCAAAATTCAAAGAGCCGCTGAGCAACAAAAAAAGGATCCTAAAGATTTTTGCGATGAAATCTCTAAAAATTTTATAGATCTTGCTACAAAACTAAACCTTACAAACACAGATTTTATTAGAACCACTGAAGATAGACATAAGAAGACTGTTTCTAAATTATGGAGTATTCTTGAAGATAAAAAAGAAATTTATATTTCTAAATATTCTGGCTGGTATTCTGTATCTGATGAGGCGTTTTATGGTGAGGATGAAATAGAAACTAAGCTAGATGTTAAAACTTCTAAAACTTCAGGATCAAAAGTAGAATGGATGGAAGAAGAATCTTATTTTTTTAGACTTTCTAAATGGCAAGAGCCATTATTAAAATATTATGAAGATAATCCTGAATTTATCTCTCCAACTAGTAGGAGAAATGAAGTTATTAGCTTTGTAAAGAGCGGACTTAAAGATCTTTCAATAAGCAGAACATCTTTTAAATGGGGAATACCAGTTCCAAACAATAATAAACATATAATTTACGTATGGCTAGATGCTCTAACTAACTACATAAGTGCTTTAGATTATTTTGATATCAATAACAAAAAACAATTTTGGCCAGCAGATGTTCATATTATAGGTAAAGACATTATAAGATTTCACTGCGTTTATTGGCCAGCTTTTTTATTGGCAGCCGGGATTGAGCCTCCAAAAAAAGTTTTTGCTCATGGTTGGATACTTTCTGGGGAAGAAAAAATGTCTAAATCAAAGGGAAATATTTTAGATCCTTTAGAGATTATTGAGAATTATGGTTTGGACGAAATTAGATACTATTTGATGAAAGAAGTTATTTACGGAGAGGATGGGAAAATAACCCCCGAAAATCTAATTAATTGCATTAATAGCGATTTAGCTAACAACATAGGAAATCTATATCAAAGGATAGGTTCAATCGTTCATAACAAGTTAAACTCAACAGTCCCAGAATGTAAACCAAAAGAAAGTTCCGATCTAATAATACTAAATTTAGTCGAAGATAATTTAGAATTGTTAATTAAGACTTTTAATAAATTTGAAATTCATAATTATTTAAAAAATATAATTCAGCTTTGCTCAGAAGTTAATAAATATGTAAATGATTCAGCCCCATGGTCTATAAAAGAAGATAATTTAGAAAAAAGAAACGTAATAATATATGTAGTTTTAGATTTTATGAGAAAAATATCTATTTTATTACAGCCAATTATTCCAGATAAAAGCAAAATTATTCTAGATTCATTAAATATCAATCAAAATGAAAGATTTATAAAAAATATAAATAAAAACTTTTCACTTAAACAAAATACTAAAATTCAAAAAATAAATATTTTATTTAAAAAACAGTGATTATAGATTCTCATTGCCATCTCGATTATGAGCCTTTGGTTAATAATATTGATCAAGTGCTATTAAATGCGAAAAATAATGACATTAAAAGTCTACTCACTATTGGAACGAGCCTTGAAAGTTCTAAAAAAGTTTTAGATATAATTGATAAATATCCGAATGTTTATGGAGCTATAGGAATTCATCCAAACTCAACGACGGGTCATTTGAATGATTTAGATAAACTTATTGATATTAAAAAAAAAAGTAAAAAGATAATTGGTTTTGGAGAAACTGGTCTAGACTATTTTTACAAGAGGAGCGAAAAAAAAGATCAAATATTTTCTTTTGAGAAACATATTGAATTTGCAATTTCTGAAAAAGTTCCTGTTATAATTCACACAAGAGATGCTGATGAGGATACTATTTCAATTATTAAAAAATATTATAATAGAACCAAGTTTTTAATACATTGTTTTACTGGGGGCTTAGAATTTGCGAAAAACTTATTAAATCTTGAATGTTTAATATCATTTAGTGGTATTATTACTTTTAAAAATTCTAGCGAACTAAGAAATGTCGTTAAATATGTTCCATTAGAAAGAATGTTGATTGAAACAGATTCTCCGTACTTAAGTCCAGATCCATTAAGAGGGAAGAGCAACGAACCTGCTAATGTAAAAATAGTAGGAGAAAATATTGCAAAAATCAAAGAAATTTCATTTGAAGAAGTTGCCAAACTAACAACAGAAAATTTTAAAAAATTTTTCCTTAATGAAAAAAGATAAAATTATTATTCTTGGATCCGGTAGTTCTGTGGGCGTTCCAAGAATAGATGGATATTGGGGTAAGGCAAATAAAAGGAACTTAAAAAATAACAGAACAAGATGTTCTATTTATATAAAACACAAAAATTTAAATATTCTTATTGATACATCCCCAGATATAAGAAGCCAATTATTAAAAAATAAAATAACAAAAATAGATAATGTTATTTACACACATGATCATGCAGACCAAACGCATGGTATTAACGAATTAAGACCGTTTTTTTGGAAAAACAAAAAAAAAATAAATATTTACACAAATAGAAACACAGCAAAAACATTATATAAAAGTTTCGCTTATTTGTTTATAAAAAAAAGTAAATTTTACAACCCGATTCTTAAAGTGAATATTATTAAAAAAAAATTTTTTATTAACAAAAATAAAAATAAGATTTTTTTTGAACCAATTATTGTTGATCACGGAGATACTAAAGCATACGGGTATATATTTAAAAAAATTGCCTATATAAGTGATTGTAGTTTTATATCTAAAAAAGAACTTAGAAAATTATACAATTTAAATATTTTAATTATTGATTGTTTAAAATTTAAAAAACATAAAACTCACTTAAATTATAATGAGGCAATTAAATATATAAAAATTCTTAATCCTAAAAAAACTATATTAACCAATCTTCACTCAGATATTGATTATAAAAAATTAAAAAATAAGTTAGTAAAATTAACAAATAACATTGTTCCAGCTTATGATGGTATGAAAATTAAAATATGAATAAAAAAATAGCTATTTTATTGCCTTATAAAGAAGATTATAACAAAAGTAATGCTGGATCAGCTTCACTATGGGTTAAAGATTTTTTTGAAAATTCTAAACTTAAAAAGTTAACTACAATCTATGGAATAAATACTAAAAAAAAATCTTTATCCAGGAATTTTATTAATCTAAATAATAATAAATTTCCTTTATTTACATTTAAAAAAAATATTTATTATGCCAAACTCTTTTTAAAAAAAATTCATAAACAAACAAAGGTTATAGAAATACATAATAGGCCTGAAATTTTTCACTTTATTAAGAAACACAATTCGAAATATAAGCTAATATTAGTTTTTCATAATAACCCTTTGTTAATTAGAGGGTCTAAAAGGATAAAAGAAAGACAAGATATTTTAAATAAGTGCAGCAATATAATTTTTGTAAGTAAATGGGTTAAAAAAAAATTTTTTGAAGGATTAAATAATAAAAAGAGCAAAAAATGTTCTGTGATATATCCTGCTATTAAAAGATTAAATAAATTTCCAGAAAAACAAAATATTATTACTTTTGTTGGTAAGTTAAATAAATCAAAGGGGTATGATTTAGCAGGGGAAGCTGTTATTAACATTCTTGATAAATGGAAAAATTGGAAAGCAGTATTCGCTGGAAACGAAGAAAGAGAGAAATATAATTTTAGTCATAAAAATCTTAAAATCTATAAATGGTTAAGTCATGACAAGATTTTAAAGTTATTAAAAAAAAGTTCTATTTGCCTAGTTCCTTCTGTCTGGGAAGAGCCTTTTGGCAGAATATCTATGGAGGCATCAAATTATGCTAATGCTGTTATTTTATCAAATAAAGGTGGTTTATTAGAAACTTCTAAACATTATATCAAAATAAAAAACCTTGATGCTAATAGTATTTATAAAAGTATAAATTATTTAATTGCAGATATTAATAAATTAAAAAAAATACAAAAAAAAGCTTTTTATAATTCTGAAATTTTTATAGAAAAAAGTGCAAAAATATTTGATAAAATTAAATTAAAAAATATTAAAGATTAATTTTATTTAAAGGATTATTTTTAAATAAGTTTGATTCTTTAATATATCTTCTGACCATTTGTGTTGTTTTATGACCTGTCATATTCATGATACTTTTTTCGTCAGCACCTGAATCTGCGGCAACTGTTGCAAAGCCTGATCTTAAACTATGTCCTGAATATTTTTTTGAATCAAATCCAGCTTCTGATAAATAACGTTTAATTAAAAGAGCTACCATTTTGTCAGAGATATTAAATATTAACCCTTTTTGTATTTTAGAAATTTCTATCCATTGTTTTAAAAAAATGACAGGGCAAAAACTTTTTTCTTTAAAGTAGGGTATAGCTTTAGTCATTCCTTCGCCCGATTGATCAGTTTTAGATCTTTTAATAAAAATTTTTACACCTTCTTTAGTAAACTCAATATCATCTAGATCAATATTTACTAATTCGGACCTTCTAAAGCCTCCAGAAAATCCAATTAATATTAAAGCTTTGTCTCTATTCTTTTTTAATTCATTTGTGTTATTTTTTTCTATAATGTTAATTATTTCTCTTAATTCATTAACTAAAATTGGATTTTTAGATTTTTGAAAGACTCCCTTTTTTCTTTGTATGCCCATTAAATTTTCAATTATCAAAGGATGTTTAATGTCTATATAATGTCCTTTGAGTTTATGAATCACGCTAATAGAAGCTAATCTACGTTTTAATGTGCTTACTTTTGAATTTAATGAAAGATGAGTGATATAAAATGAAACAATCTTAGGATCTGCTGGTAATGATTTTAAATTGTTTTTTTTACAGAAATCTACAAAATGATTAAAATCAGACTTATAAGCCCTTATTGTATTTGCTGACTTTGAAGATCTAATATTATCTAAAGTTTCTAACTCTATAGAACTAAGATCTTTAACTATATTCGACATAAATTTCCGATAACCATTAATTATCGGAACTATTAATACAACCATAAATTGATGTCAATATCTCTCAAAACAGTTATTTATCATTATAATGCTTCTTAAATTCGATAACTTTGAACTTAAGCTTAATTTAGATAAGTCTGAAACAGCGCTCAAATTAGCCAAATTAAGCTCATTTAAAGCCCAAATAAACACTTGGGGCGAAGAGATATACTTCGAGACCACTAATCTAGGCATTAAACCAGATAAAAACGCTAGAGATATAGTCACTTTTGGTGAAGTTGCTTATTGGTGCGAAGGCAATTCAATAGCAATTGGCTTCGGAAAAACCCCAGTTTCTATAGAAAACGAAATAAGACTAGTCTCAAAAGTCAATGTTTTCGCTACTTTTAGCACATCCACAAAAATACTTAATAACCTTAAAAAGCTTAATAATGATGATAAATTAAGTATCATAATTTAAATAATTAGGTTTATATAAAAAGTAATATAAAACATATGTTTAGTTATAATACTTAAAGTATCACTTTATGTTATAGTAACTATTTAAATACAATTAATAATAATGTCTTTTAGGCTTTTCTATCCTCCATTCTTGAGTGCTACCTAATCTGCCCTTATTGATAGGCTCAAAAGGATTAACCCAACCTCCATAGATAGACCAATCTTTCTTAGGTGTTGTAAAGTTGAATTTAATCTCTTTCTTCTTTAACTTTTCACGCTCCTTTTCAAGTTGAGCCTCACGTTCAGCTTCATGCTTCTTTTGGTAAGCATATAAATCATCATAAGAAGTATCAATCTTTTTGACTTCCTCCTTTGATTCAGAAAATTCAAAGACAGGTTTTTTAGCTTTTTTTCCAGTCATTGATTCATATAAAGCAGGATCATTAACTTCCAAATAAGGTCCCCATTTATCAATTAATTGATTATGAGTATCTTTTATAAGCTGATTAAAAGTTGGCTTTGTTTTGACACGACCACTACTTTTATAGCGCGGATTAGAGAGAAAAGTCCTTTTATTACGAGCATAATAGCTGATTTTAGAGTCAGAAATATTTCTCATTTTTTCCCTCCTTTTCTTCTTCTTTTTTGTACTTTTAAAAGAAGATCTTCAAACAATTGAACTCTACTAATTAATCTTCCTTCAATTGTATTCAGTTTCAACAAAGAGCTTCCGGCATTGGAATCTCTTGTGAATGCCACACCAATTAAGGATTGATTTTTTAGAACTTTATTCTGATCGCCTTCTTTAAAATCAGAATGAGTTATTTTATTTGAGGCTTGGGGTTTATAAGTGTCTGCATCATATTCCAGAATTTCATTTCCATAAATTCCTGTTTCAATGACCCCAACCCTTCTTAATCTCCATAATAGCTCTACAAGCTTTATGAAAATTTCTTCCTCATATGCACCGAACGGTTGGTACACTTTAAACATGCTATCTTTAAAAGTATTAAATTCATTAATACTTTCGCCAATAATCACATGTTTTTCTGCTGTTAAGCCATGAGTTAAAGCATTGCCACTAACCTTCTCTTTTCCAGATACAGTTCTAGGGCCAGTGCTCTTCTTGGCATTTTCTCTATTAGCTCTAACTTTATTGTTAGAGATTACTTTTAGTTTAGGCATAGTTTCTCCTTAATAATTTAATCCAAACGCGCAACCCACATGGCTAACGCTTTCGCGATTAAAATGTTTAGTAATTTATGGGCCACCAGAAACTGGCAAAAATTTAAGGCCGCATAGTTTGGAGTAACTATGTAACTAAAGCTAAAAATAATTTAGCAATACATACATGATAAGCCGCTGACTACCTCCGTGTCAACACCATCAAAAAACGTATATTTTAAAAGGTTTTTTCAATTTCTTATAGGAAAATATAGGATGAGTTTGTAAGTTATAACGACAGGATTAACTAATTTATTTCTCTTTTAAAATATAACTTTACTAAAATTAAAGAAGATTTATCTACTGGCTCATTATGTATTTGAACTAATTCCCATCCTTCTGAACCCATCTTATTAAGAAATTCTTCTTCAGGCTGATCAAGTTCATCAATATCAAAAACCTTATATTCAAATTTTTTCATGTCTTTTTATAAATCTTTTAGGCATATGAGAAACCGCTTCCTCAAACCATGATTCTTTTTTTGCAATTCTATATGAGCTATGAGATTTTTTACACCACTCAAGTCTACTCTTATACTTTAAAGCATCAGATAAAATTTGATCTTTTGTATAATTTTTCCACATTCCTTTTTTAGTTAATCTTTGCATGTGTTTAGTACATTGGGGTAATAATTTATGAGTTCTTGCAGCATCATATGATTTTGGGCTTTTTGATAACCACTCTTTTACTGTGCTAAATTTTTCTGCTTCTTTTAATATTTTATCCTCTGTCCAATAAAGAATATTTCCACCGGTACCTCCACCTTTAGAAGTATTTAATACTTTGTAACCTTTTTCTTTATATTCTTTAATTTTAATTTTTTCTAAATTTGAAGCAACATCAACATTTAAATAATCGGTAATTTTTTCTGTAAATATATTTTCTTTTCCAAATTTTTGTACTATTTCTTTAATTTTTTTAGATCTTAAA
Source organism: alpha proteobacterium SCGC AAA027-L15 (assembly GCA_000371865.1). Classification (GTDB taxonomy): domain Bacteria; phylum Pseudomonadota; class Alphaproteobacteria; order Pelagibacterales; family Pelagibacteraceae; genus Fontibacterium. The sequence goes on along the minus strand of AQUG01000006.1, from coordinate 12,712 downwards.
AAATGTGATGAAAGTCTTTTTTGAAAATTATAAGTTAATCCTACATAAATAATTTTAGTATTTTTAACACCTATAATATATAGACACCTTTTTTTTAAATTTCCCAAAGCGATCATATGCCTACAAGCTTCATCTAATATATTTTTTTTTCTTGCCGCATTGTAAGCTGATTGAGAATTCCTTATCCAGTCAACTCTAGATTTATATTTTTGAGCATCTTTGATAATAAAGTCATTATCAAAATCATCTCTTCTAGATTTAGGTAGAAAATTATTTTGTATAAATTTAATTAAATTTAACCTTCTTGCTGCTCGATAACTAGATGGAGAGTTATATATCCATTCCTTATAGGTTTTGTATTTTTTTACTTCTTCTATAATGGTTTCTTTACTATTCCATTTTTTTTTCTCTCTGCTCGCAATCATATGCCTACAAGCTTCATCTAATATATTTTTTTTTTTTGCGGCACTGTATGTTGATTTAGAGTTTTTTATCCAATCAACTCTAGAGTTATATTTTTGAGCATCTTTGATAATAAAGTCATTATCAAAATCATCTCTTCTAGATTTAGGTAGAAAATTATTTTGTATAAATTTAATTAAATTTAACCTTCTTGCTGCTCGATAACTAGATGGAGAATCTAATGCCCACTCATTATAGGTATTGTAGTTTTTAACTTCTTTTATAATGGTTTCTTTATTATTCCATTTTTTTTTATTTATTTTCATCTAGTTAAATAAACAAGATTTCTTAAAGTATAGAAAATCGACACGAGTATAACCAGCAATATAAAGAGTAAATACAATGTCCAATATTTATCTTTTGTTATTTTTTTACTAAATGGTGCATTTAAAAATTGCCAAATGTTTTGTCTCAATTCCTTGCTTCTAACTAAAAAGAAAATGGTTACTACTCCAGTTACGAAAGCCAGCGACTCTCCTAACCATGGACTTATAAAAAGCATGATTTATTTTAACTCGCCTACTGCTCCAACTGAAATTATAAATTTCATAGCGTCTTCAAAGTTCATATTTAAGAAAATTATATCTTTTTTAGGAACTAAAATTAAAAATCCACTAGTTGGGTTTGGAGTTGTCGGTATAAAAACACTAGTTAAATTATCACTAATCTTGGGAGATAAAGGCTTTCCAGTTTCATTAGTTGCAAACCCTACTGCCCAAGCTCCTGGTTTTGGAAATTCAATTAGAACAACTTTTTTATTTGAAGATCCTTCATCTTGAAAACTTTTTGTAAATTGAGTGACACCTGAGTAAATTGAGCGAACTATAGGTATTCTTTCTAGTAAATTTTTACCTAATAATAAGAACTGTTTTCCAAAATAAGTTAACGAGATCATCCCAATAAAAGTAGTAATAATAAGCGCTATTAAGATTTCTAATCCTGGTATTTTAAAGGGGAGATATTTGTTTGGATTTAAAGCATCTGGCACTATCTTTGAGAAAAGATCGATAACAACAACTGTTAAATATACAGTTATAAATATTGGTATTAATGTAATTATACCTGCTAAAAAATAGTTTCTGAGCTTTGTAATTATTGACGATTTCATGATAAACTAATTACAATTAACATTTTGTTGTCTTAATTCACAAGTAAAATATTTAAAATTTAATGAATATAAATAGAAGAGATTTTTTATCCCTAACCACTTGTTGTTGTGGTGGCTTTTTATTAGCGGGCTGTTCAACTGCTCCAATTACAGGACGCCAACAATTTACAATATTGCCCGAGTCTTACGTTAATAGCCAAGCTATTGGGGCATACAAACAAGTTAAAGAAAAAGTTAAATTAATCACAGAGAAAGATCAATTAGATCCAATTATTAATACAGGTAAAAAATTAGAAAAAGCTATTAGGCATTATTTTAAAAGTAAAAACTTAAAAGATCCTACTGAAAATTATGATTGGGAATACATTCTTATTAATGATCCAAAAACTTTAAATGCTTGGTGTATGCCTGGTGGAAAAATTGCCGTGTACAGCGGAATCTTAGAAGTTACAAAAGACGAAAACGGTCTTGCTGCAGTTATGGGGCATGAAATTGCACACGCTGTAGCAAAACATTCTCTTGAAAGAGCAAGCGCTTCCCTTGCAATCAGTGTTGGAAGTATTGCTGCAGATATTGCTTTGGGTGGAGCTATTTCAAGAACAAGAAGTCAGGTAGGTCAAGCAACAGGCATGGATATAGTTCAGCTTGGAATTATGAATCCCTTTGGTCGGCATCAAGAATCTGAGGCAGATTATCTTGGTATAATTTTTGCAAACTTAGCAGGTTACGATCCTGCAGGAGCAGTTCAATTATGGGAGAGAATGCAAGAGAAAATGAAAGGAAAAGAGCCTCCGCAATTTTTAAGCACCCACCCTTCTTCTGGAAATAGAATTAATGATCTAAGACTGTGGATACCTAAAGTTAAAATTGAGTATCCTAAAATACAAAATCTTTAATTTTTAAAATACAATAAATGGTGAGCCCGACAAGATTTGAACTTGTGACCCATTCCTTAAAAGGGAATTGCTCTACCAACTGAGCTACGGGCCCATTAATGCAAGGTTTTATATAGTTTAAACTGCATCTGAAAGCAATTTTTAATTTGCCTCATTAAACAATTCGAAGTGTTTTTTATAGAATTCTTCAAATTTATTTTCTTTTATTGCCTGTCTAATTTTCTTCATTAAGTCCTGATAAAAGGCAATATTATGCCAAGTAAGAAGCATCGATCCAAGTATCTCATTCGAGTTTACTAAATGATTTAAATAATTTTTAGAATAAGAATTAGACGCTGGACAATCAATGGACTTATCTAAAGGATCTTCATCTTTAGCGTATTTTGCATTTCTAATATTTACTTTTCCATTCCAAGTGAAAGCAAGTCCTGTCCTTCCAGATCTTGTCGGCAAAACGCAATCAAACATATCTATTCCTCTTTTAACCGCACCTAAAATGTCCTGAGGCATACCAACACCCATTAAATAATGGGGTTTATCTTTAGGTAGAATATCTTGTACGGCTTCAACGGCTTCAAACATCTCTGACTGGTTTTCACCAACGGCAAGACCACCTAATGCATATCCATCAAAGCCAATATCTATTAATTTTTTTAAACATTCTTTTCGAAGATCTGGGAAAATTCCACCCTGTGTTATTCCAAATAACCACTTAGAATCCTGCGTTCCAAATTTCTTTTTACATCTCTCAGCCCATCTAAGGGATAAATCCATGGATTTTTTTATCTTATCTTTTTCAGCTGAATATTTAGGACATTCATCAAACACCATGACGATGTCTGAATTTAAATCTAATTGAACCTGTATACTTTCTTCAGGAGTTAAAAAAAATTTCTTACCATCTATATGTGAACTAAACTCAACACCATCTTCAGTAACTTTAGATATCTTGGATAAAGACATAACCTGGAAACCACCAGAATCTGTTAATATAGGCATTGGGCAATTCATAAAATTATGAAGTCCTCCCGCCTGTTTTATTCTCTCAACACCGGGCCTTAACATTAAGTGATAAGTGTTTCCTAAAATAATCTGAGATCCGCAGCCTTTAACCTGATCAATATACATAGCTTTGACCGTCCCTGCAGTTCCAACAGGCATAAAAGCTGGTGTATCAATATCTCCTCTAGGGGTTTTAATTTTTCCTAAGCGAGCACCATGACTTTCATTTAATAAATTAAATGAAATTGATTTCATTATTACTTTTTTATTTTGATGATCGTAGACTAATAATTATATCTGGATTATCGACAACTCCTGATCCTGGAGCGCCTTTTTTTAATTTATCAACAAATTCCATACCACTTATAACTCTACCAAAAGCAGTATAGTTTCGATCTAGATGAGCATGTGTGTCAAAGCAGATAAAAAATTGGCTATTAGCACTGTCTGGGCTTTGTGATCTTGCCATAGACAAAACACCTCGTTGATGAGGAATATTATTAAATTCAGCTTTTAAATCTGGAAGATCAGATCCGCCAGTTCCAACCATTTGTGCATTAAAATCTAATTTAGTATTTCCAAATTTTACATCACCCGTTTGCGCCATAAAGCCATCAATCACTCTATGAAATGCAACGCCATCATATTTTCCTGAATCTGCTAATGTTTTTATTCTTTTAACGTGATTAGGAGCAATCTCATCAAAAAGTTCAATTTTAACTTCGCCGTTCTTTAATTTCATTATCATAGTAGATCTTTCTTTAGATTTAATATTACTTGAAAAAGAAAATAAAAATAAAGTTAAAATTATAAAAAGTTTTTTAATCATTATTTAAATTTAGTTTTCAAAGCCTTAATAACAATGTTTGGTACAAATTGCACCAAATCTCCCTTTAAAGCGGCAATTTCTTTAACGAAATTTGATGAAATAATTTGATTTTCTATCTCCGCCATTAAAAAGACCGTCTCAAGATTTTTGTTTAATTTATTATTCATACCCGCTAACTGAAATTCGTATTCAAAATCAGAAGCCACTCTTAAGCCTCTAAAAATAATATTAGCTGAAATTTTTTTACAATAATTTGTAGTTAAGCCAGGAAAAGACACTACATGAATTTTCTTTTTAATATTTTCAGGAAATGTGTCGACAACTTTTTTTATTAAAGAAACTCTTTCAGATGATGAAAAGATTGTTTTTTTCTTATTGGCTAATGGAGTTCCAATATAAAGGTGATCAACAATACTTGCTGCTCTTTTTATAATATCAATATGTCCAAGTGTTATTGGATCAAAAGTACCAGGATATAAACCAATTCTTTTCATAATTTTAATGGTCGGGGCAGCAAGATTCGAACTTGCGACCCTCTGGTCCCAAACCAGATGCGCTACCAGACTGCGCTATGCCCCGAAACTGTGCTGTTATACAACTTAATTAATTTATTTAAAAGAAATACTAGTTAAAAAATCTTTCAAATTCATGAGTAATACTTTACTTTTTTAATACATGATTCAAATAATATTTTTAAATTTATACTCATGAATACATTGCTACTTAAACACGTTGGTGCTTTAAAAAATTATGGTGCTCTTAAAACTTTCACACACAAATGCATTTATAAAAATCATACGTGTGGAGACAAAGTAACAATATATCTAAAAATTAGTAAAAAAATTATTGAGAAAATATCATATAAAACAGAATCTTGTCTAATATGCCAAGCTTCATGCAGTATTTTTTCTGATTGCGTAAAAAATAAAAGTTTAAATACAATAATAAATTTCACTAAATTATTTATTAGTTCTATTTTTAAAACAAAAATAAAACTAAACGGAAAATGGAAAAAATATAATTTTCTTTTAAAGAAAGATTATTTCAACAGAAAAAGCTGTATCTTAGTACCTTTTAATGCTTTAATAAAATTACAATAAGTAATGAAAAAAAATATTTTTTTTTTTATAATAATTAGCATGTTTTTCTTTAGTAAAAATATCAACGCCAACGACAAACGAACGTTATATGAATTCAGCTTCAATGATGTTGATGGAAAAACATATTCGTTATCACAGCATAAAAATAAAGTAGTTTTGTTAGTCAATGTTGCAAGTCAATGTGGCTTTACTAAACAATATTCAGATCTGCAAACTTTATGGGACAAATATAAAAGTAAAAATTTTGTAGTCATTGGTGTGCCATCGAACGATTTTGGAAATCAAGAACCAGGTACCAATGCTGAAATAAAGAACTTTTGTGAGACAAATTTTAATATTAACTTTCCAATTATGGAAAAAGTAACTGTTAAAGGAAAAAATGCTCACCCTGTATATTTATGGGCGAAAGAAAGTTATGGAAGTGCAAGTGAGCCTAAATGGAACTTTCATAAAATATTAATAGATAAAAAGGGAAAAATTAACGACACGTTTATCTCCACAACTAATCCACAAAGCGAAAAAGTTGTTAAAAAAATTGAAGAATTAATTAATAATTAAGTTACTTAACAGAATGTTTTTGACTGCCTAATTGGTCAATCATCAAAGTTACAGTGTCACCTCTTTTTAAATACGTTGGTGGTTTCATACTGTCCCCTACTCCTGGAGGAGTTCCTGTTGTGATTATATCTCCTGGCATTAACGTCATAAATTCACTCACATAAGATGTTAAAAAATTCATTTTATGAATCATTTTTGAAGTGTTTCCTGTTTGCATTCTTTTTCCATTAACATCCAAACTCATATTTAAATTATATAAATCTTTAATCTCATCTTTTGTAACTATGTAAGGACCAATCGGTCCAAAAGTGTCTGCAGATTTTCCTTTAATCCACTGCCCGCTTCTTTTCTTTTGCCATTCTCTTTCGCTAACATCGCAGACTAAACAGTAGCCAAAAATATAACTTTCAGCCTCAGCTAATGAAATATTTTTTCCTTTTTTACCAATTACAAAGGCAATCTCTACTTCCCAATCGGCTTTTTCTGAATTTTTAGGAATAAGGATTTCATCATTGGGTCCACTTATGCATGTGGTAGCTTTTGAAAAAATAATTGGCTCTTTTGGAATTTCTAAATTTTGCTCTAATGCATGATCAAGAAAATTTAACCCAATGCCTAGAAATTTAGACGGATTAGAAACACAAGCTCCAATTCTTAAATTATTATCTAACTGAGGGAGTTTTGAAATATCTAACTTTTTTATAGTGTTAATTAAGTTGTCACCTATTGTTGTTTGATCAATATCTTTAATAACTGATGATAAATCTCGAATAATATTATTATCTAATAAGGCTGGCTTTTCAGCTCCTATATTTCCAACTCTTAAAAATTTCATAGTTGTTTTGGCGGTCCCTAGGGGAATCGAACCCCTCTTTCATGGATGAAAACCACGTGTCCTAACCGATAGACGAAGGGACCTTGAAAGTAAAGTTTTTTAGATTGTTTAGTAATAATAATCAACAATTATATAATTAACTATATTTATCTCCGTATTTGTTAGTGTGTTAAAGAAATATCTTCAATAACAAATTCAATAACTCTTTGTTTATTCCAATCATTGCAACTAAGTTTTCCAGCTATATGAAATTTATGATTTTTAAAATTTTTAAGATAATCAATTACTTTTTCTTTATTATTTTTAAAACAAATTCCATGCAAATAAAGACCGCTACTGTTTTTAAATAAAACTTTTAATAAAAATTCATTTTCAAAATTAATTTTAATCATCGATAAATCTTCAACAATAAATTTTGGCTCAGAATTGCCTGATCCAAAAGGTCCTAATTTACTTACTTCTTCATAGGTTTTTTCATTAACGGCATTGGCTGATAAAATACCGTCTATCTCTAGAAAATTATTTTGAACAAAGTTTGGTTTTGATGATTTAAATTTTGATATTAAAAAATTTTTAAGATCACTAATCTTATTTTGTTCAACACTAAAACCAGCAGCCATTTTGTGACCACCACCTTTTATAACAATTCCATTTTGTTTAGCGGCTAGAATGGCAAGACCAATATCAAATCCAAATATTGATCTGCAAGAACCTTTAGCAATATTATTTGTAGATGAAATAACTATTGTAGGTTTAAGAAATTTTTCTTTAATTCGACTTGCAATAATACCAATCAACCCTTCGTGCCAAAACTTATTAGCTACCAATATTACTTCATTAGCATTTTCTTTTTCTGCTAATAAATAAGCCTCATTTAAAATGTCTACTTCAATGGATTTTCTTTTTTTATTTAAAGAATCTAAGGTTGTTGCTATTTCATAACTTTTCTTTGGGTCTTCAGTTGTGAGTAAATTAGCACCAAGATCAGATTGGCCTATTCTTCCACCGGCATTGATCCTGGGCCCTAATAAAAAACCAATATGATAAGTATCGGGGCTTTCTTTTATGTCAGATACATCTATTAGAGTTTTGAGACCTAAATTCTTTCTCTTCTTTAGTATTTGTATCCCTTGATAAACAAATGCTCTGTTTAAATCGATTAATGGAACAACATCACAAATTGTCCCTAAAGCAACCAAATCTAAATAATCGTATAAATCTGGCTCATTAATATTTTTATCTTTATAAAAATTACTTTCTCTAAGAGAGCGATTTAAAGCGACAATAAATAAAAAAGAAACCCCAGCTGCACATAAATAACCAAGATTAGATTTATCATCTAATTGGTTTGGATTTACTAAGGCTTTACATTTTGGAAGTTTAATTTCTGCTTGGTGATGATCAATAACTAAAACTTCAATATTGTTTTGATTAGCGAACTCAAGGGCTTCAAATGATGAAGTTCCACAATCAACTGTAATTAAAAATTCCCCTTTTTTATCGATAATATTTTTTAATGAATTAACGGATGGTCCATAACCATCAACTTGACGGTCTGGAATATAGATAAAAAAATTTGAGTATATATTTTTTAAAAAATTAACAATAATTGCAGTAGAAGATGCGCCATCAACGTCATAGTCACCTAAAATACAAATTCTCTTATTCTCTTTAATAGCTTTAATAAGCGTATCAACTGCAAGATCCATGTCTTTTAAGACGCTTGGATTTGGCATGAATTCTTTAATCTTTGGATTTAAATATGACTGACAATTATCCACTGTAATTTTTCTAATAGATAAAAGTTTTGATAAAAAATTATCAATTCCTAATTTTTGAGATAGACGGTATTTTATCAGCCAATGCCGTTAATGAAAAAACCTATGAAGAAGTAAGTAAATTAGGACCTTTTGGATCAGGCAATTCTGAGCCAAAATTTATTGTTGAAGATTTATCGATGATTAAAATTAATTTTGAAAATGAATTTTTATTAAAAGTTTTATTTAAAAACAGTAGCGGTCTTTATTTGCATGGAATTTGTTTTAAAAATAATAAAGAAAAAGTAATTGATTATCTTAAAAATTTTAAAAATCATAAATTTCATATAGCTGGAAAACTTAGTTGCAATGATTGGAATAAACAAAGAGTTATTGAATTTGTTATTGAAGATATTTCTTTAACACACTAACAAATACGGAGATAAATATAGTTAATTATATAATTGTTGATTATTATTACTAAACAATCTAAAAAACTTTACTTTCAAGGTCCCTTCGTCTATCGGTTAGGACACGTGGTTTTCATCCATGAAAGAGGGGTTCGATTCCCCTAGGGACCGCCAAAACAACTATGAAATTTTTAAGAGTTGGAAATATAGGAGCTGAAAAGCCAGCCTTATTAGATAATAATATTATTCGAGATTTATCATCAGTTATTAAAGATATTGATCAAACAACAATAGGTGACAACTTAATTAACACTATAAAAAAGTTAGATATTTCAAAACTCCCTCAGTTAGATAATAATTTAAGAATTGGAGCTTGTGTTTCTAATCCGTCTAAATTTCTAGGCATTGGGTTAAATTTTCTTGATCATGCATTAGAGCAAAATTTAGAAATTCCAAAAGAGCCAATTATTTTTTCAAAAGCTACCACATGCATAAGTGGACCCAATGATGAAATCCTTATTCCTAAAAATTCAGAAAAAGCCGATTGGGAAGTAGAGATTGCCTTTGTAATTGGTAAAAAAGGAAAAAATATTTCATTAGCTGAGGCTGAAAGTTATATTTTTGGCTACTGTTTAGTCTGCGATGTTAGCGAAAGAGAATGGCAAAAGAAAAGAAGCGGGCAGTGGATTAAAGGAAAATCTGCAGACACTTTTGGACCGATTGGTCCTTACATAGTTACAAAAGATGAGATTAAAGATTTATATAATTTAAATATGAGTTTGGATGTTAATGGAAAAAGAATGCAAACAGGAAACACTTCAAAAATGATTCATAAAATGAATTTTTTAACATCTTATGTGAGTGAATTTATGACGTTAATGCCAGGAGATATAATCACAACAGGAACTCCTCCAGGAGTAGGGGACAGTATGAAACCACCAACGTATTTAAAAAGAGGTGACACTGTAACTTTGATGATTGACCAATTAGGCAGTCAAAAACATTCTGTTAAGTAACTTAATTATTAATTAATTCTTCAATTTTTTTAACAACTTTTTCGCTTTGTGGATTAGTTGTGGAGATAAACGTGTCGTTAATTTTTCCCTTTTTATCTATTAATATTTTATGAAAGTTCCATTTAGGCTCACTTGCACTTCCATAACTTTCTTTCGCCCATAAATATACAGGGTGAGCATTTTTTCCTTTAACAGTTACTTTTTCCATAATTGGAAAGTTAATATTAAAATTTGTCTCACAAAAGTTCTTTATTTCAGCATTGGTACCTGGTTCTTGATTTCCAAAATCGTTCGATGGCACACCAATGACTACAAAATTTTTACTTTTATATTTGTCCCATAAAGTTTGCAGATCTGAATATTGTTTAGTAAAGCCACATTGACTTGCAACATTGACTAACAAAACTACTTTATTTTTATGCTGTGATAACGAATATGTTTTTCCATCAACATCATTGAAGCTGAATTCATATAACGTTCGTTTGTCGTTGGCGTTGATATTTTTACTAAAGAAAAACATGCTAATTATTATAAAAAAAAAAATATTTTTTTTCATTACTTATTGTAATTTTATTAAAGCATTAAAAGGTACTAAGATACAGCTTTTTCTGTTGAAATAATCTTTCTTTAAAAGAAAATTATATTTTTTCCATTTTCCGTTTAGTTTTATTTTTGTTTTAAAAATAGAACTAATAAATAATTTAGTGAAATTTATTATTGTATTTAAACTTTTATTTTTTACGCAATCAGAAAAAATACTGCATGAAGCTTGGCATATTAGACAAGATTCTGTTTTATATGATATTTTCTCAATAATTTTTTTACTAATTTTTAGATATATTGTTACTTTGTCTCCACACGTATGATTTTTATAAATGCATTTGTGTGTGAAAGTTTTAAGAGCACCATAATTTTTTAAAGCACCAACGTGTTTAAGTAGCAATGTATTCATGAGTATAAATTTAAAAATATTATTTGAATCATGTATTAAAAAAGTAAAGTATTACTCATGAATTTGAAAGATTTTTTAACTAGTATTTCTTTTAAATAAATTAATTAAGTTGTATAACAGCACAGTTTCGGGGCATAGCGCAGTCTGGTAGCGCATCTGGTTTGGGACCAGAGGGTCGCAAGTTCGAATCTTGCTGCCCCGACCATTAAAATTATGAAAAGAATTGGTTTATATCCTGGTACTTTTGATCCAATAACACTTGGACATATTGATATTATAAAAAGAGCAGCAAGTATTGTTGATCACCTTTATATTGGAACTCCATTAGCCAATAAGAAAAAAACAATCTTTTCATCATCTGAAAGAGTTTCTTTAATAAAAAAAGTTGTCGACACATTTCCTGAAAATATTAAAAAGAAAATTCATGTAGTGTCTTTTCCTGGCTTAACTACAAATTATTGTAAAAAAATTTCAGCTAATATTATTTTTAGAGGCTTAAGAGTGGCTTCTGATTTTGAATACGAATTTCAGTTAGCGGGTATGAATAATAAATTAAACAAAAATCTTGAGACGGTCTTTTTAATGGCGGAGATAGAAAATCAAATTATTTCATCAAATTTCGTTAAAGAAATTGCCGCTTTAAAGGGAGATTTGGTGCAATTTGTACCAAACATTGTTATTAAGGCTTTGAAAACTAAATTTAAATAATGATTAAAAAACTTTTTATAATTTTAACTTTATTTTTATTTTCTTTTTCAAGTAATATTAAATCTAAAGAAAGATCTACTATGATAATGAAATTAAAGAACGGCGAAGTTAAAATTGAACTTTTTGATGAGATTGCTCCTAATCACGTTAAAAGAATAAAAACATTAGCAGATTCAGGAAAATATGATGGCGTTGCATTTCATAGAGTGATTGATGGCTTTATGGCGCAAACGGGTGATGTAAAATTTGGAAATACTAAATTAGATTTTAATGCACAAATGGTTGGAACTGGCGGATCTGATCTTCCAGATTTAAAAGCTGAATTTAATAATATTCCTCATCAACGAGGTGTTTTGTCTATGGCAAGATCACAAAGCCCAGACAGTGCTAATAGCCAATTTTTTATCTGCTTTGACACACATGCTCATCTAGATCGAAACTATACTGCTTTTGGTAGAGTTATAAGTGGTATGGAATTTGTTGATAAATTAAAAAAAGGCGCTCCAGGATCAGGAGTTGTCGATAATCCAGATATAATTATTAGTCTACGATCATCAAAATAAAAAAGTAATAATGAAATCAATTTCATTTAATTTATTAAATGAAAGTCATGGTGCTCGCTTAGGAAAAATTAAAACCCCTAGAGGAGATATTGATACACCAGCTTTTATGCCTGTTGGAACTGCAGGGACGGTCAAAGCTATGTATATTGATCAGGTTAAAGGCTGCGGATCTCAGATTATTTTAGGAAACACTTATCACTTAATGTTAAGGCCCGGTGTTGAGAGAATAAAACAGGCGGGAGGACTTCATAATTTTATGAATTGCCCAATGCCTATATTAACAGATTCTGGTGGTTTCCAGGTTATGTCTTTATCCAAGATATCTAAAGTTACTGAAGATGGTGTTGAGTTTAGTTCACATATAGATGGTAAGAAATTTTTTTTAACTCCTGAAGAAAGTATACAGGTTCAATTAGATTTAAATTCAGACATCGTCATGGTGTTTGATGAATGTCCTAAATATTCAGCTGAAAAAGATAAGATAAAAAAATCCATGGATTTATCCCTTAGATGGGC
>AQUG01000005.1:0-43763 GCA_000371865.1 alpha proteobacterium SCGC AAA027-L15 | reverse complement strand
GAAGCTGGAAAAAGAAATTTACTAGGAATGTCAAAAGATGAGCTACCTTCAGTTATAAACGCTATAAAAAAAGGTTGGTATCTAATTTTGCCACTTGCCGTATTAGTCTATTTGCTTTTCTCTGGATACACCCCTTTATATGCAGGAACTATTGGTTTAGCATTTATAGTATTTCTAATTTTAGGAGCGCCAATTGCAGGAAGTTTATCAAAATATAAAAGAGTCGTATTTTGGATTTTTCTTGGTTTAGTTTCGGCTTCTTTCTTTGAAATGGGAATAAAAGTTATTGTAATTTCAATATCAATTTTAGTTGCTATCAATTTTGTATTTAAAGGTGGAAGAGAAACATTACTTTCTTGCAGAGATGCGCTTGCAGAAGGTGGAAAAGCTTCTTTACCAGTGGGCGTTGCTTGTGCAGTTGTTGGAATTGTAATCGGTACACTTACCTTAACCGGTGCCGCAAATACATTTGGACAGTTTGTAATTAAAGTTGGTGAAAATAGTTTATTTTTATCTTTATTATTAACAATGGTAATTTGTCTTATTCTTGGAATGGGAATTCCAACAATTCCAAATTATATTATTACATCTGCAATTGCAGGTCCTGCTCTTTTAAAATTAGGCGTACCATTAATTGTAAGTCATATGTTCGTTTTTTATTTTGGTATTATGGCAGACTTAACACCACCTGTTGCTCTTGCTTGTTTTGCAGCAGCACCATTTGCAAAGGAAAGTGGATTTAAAATTTCTTTAGAGGCTGTAAAATTAGCTGTAGCAGGATTTGTTGTGCCATTTATGGCTGTGTATAGTCCAGAATTAATGCTTCAGGGACTTGCAAACAAAGACATTTCAACAATTATTATTTCTGTTGGTTACATTTGTATAAAAGCAGTAATTGCTCTTTTATTTTTAGGTATTGCAGCGGTTGGATATATGAATGCACGATTAAACATTTTTGAGAGAATTATTTGCATGGGAGTTGCCTTCTTATTGATAGCAGCTATTCCACTAACTGATGAATTGGGCTTTGGGCTAATGTTCTTATTTATTATTTATAGATGGTTTAAATTTAGAAATAACAATTCCATCTCAGCATGAGCCTGTGCGTTCTAACAGGAACTAAAGTTACAACTTTTGCAATTTCATTTTTTACCTTAGTATGGACTCATTCTGTTGAGAAAGATGAATGGCAGGAAGATTGGAGAATTATTAATTCTAAACTTAAAATTGTTGAATCGAGAGTAAAAGGATCAGGTGCTGGAATGGAGCCTCCAGCAGATTCAAAGTTAATAAAGGGTTGGTGGGTTTATAAACCCAAAGTTAGCGCTAAAGATGAATTAATTCTAGCAACATCTGAGACCAATATTAAAAATTGGAACATATGTTTTAATGGTAAGTGTGAAGAACTTCCAAAAAATGAAAATAAACCGTTGAAGTTATATGCCTGCGATAGTAAATAAATCTCGAATTTCTTTATGAGTAAAATTAATTCTTTTAAATCTAAAAAAACAATTCAAGTTAACGGTAAAGATTACGTTATTTATAGCTTAACAGAAGCTGAGAAGAATGGTCTTAAAGATATAAGCAAACTTCCAAAGTCTCTAAAAGTTTTATTAGAAAATTTACTTCGTTACGAAGACAATAGTACGGTTGATAAAAATCAAATCAATGCCCTTCAGAGTTGGTTAAAAACTAAAACTTCAGACACTGAAATCGCATATCGTCCAGCTCGAGTTTTAATGCAGGACTACACAGGAATTCCAGCGGTTGCAGATTTAGCTGCAATGCGTGATGCAGTAAAAGCAAAAAATAAAGATCCAAAAAAAATTAATCCATTATCACAAGTAGATTTAGTCATCGATCACTCAGTGATGGTTGATAATTATGCAAATAAAGATTCATTTGATTTAAATGTTGAAAAAGAATTCTCAAGAAATGGTGAAAGATATTCGTTTTTAAAATGGGGTCAACAAGCATTTGATAATTTTAAAGTAGTTCCTCCAGGAACAGGAATTTGTCACCAGGTTAACTTAGAATATTTATCAAAAGTAGTTTGGTCTTCAGAAGTAAACGGAGAATTAACTGTTTATCCAGATACTTTAGTTGGCACTGACAGTCACACAACAATGGTGAACGGTCTTGCAGTTCTTGGTTGGGGAGTTGGTGGAATTGAAGCTGAGGCCGTAATGCTAGGACAGCCTATCTCTATGTTAATTCCAGAAGTTGTTGGCTTTGAAGTTAAAGGAAAATTACCAGAAGGCACAACTGCAACGGATTTAGTTTTAACAGTTACGCAAATGTTAAGAAAAAAAGGAGTGGTTGGAAAATTTGTAGAATTTTATGGCGAAGGTTTGAAAAATCTATCCCTTGCAGACAGAGCAACTATTGCAAACATGGCGCCAGAATATGGAGCGACATGCGGATTTTTTCCAATTGATGAAGAGACATTAAAATATTTAGAATTTACTGGAAGAGATAAAGACTTAATTAAACTTATAGAAGTTTATGCGAAAGAACAGGGACTATGGACAAGCTCAGGCATGGTATTTACGGATACTTTAAGTTTAGATGTAAGCACAGTAGTTCCAACAATTGCTGGGCCAAAGCGTCCACAAGATAAAGTTTTATTAACGGATGCTGCAAAAGATTTTGATAAAAACTTTAAAGAAACAATCAAAAGAACCGCGTTAAAAGAATATGCAGTTGAAAATGCAAATTATAAATTAAAAGATGGAAATATTGTAATCGCTGCAATTACATCTTGCACAAATACTTCCAATCCTAGCGTTTTAATTGCTGCAGGACTTCTTGCTAAAAAAGCAATTGAAAAGGGATTGTCTTCTAAGCCTTGGGTTAAAACTTCACTAGCCCCTGGTTCAAAAGTTGTGACAGATTATTTAGAAAAAGCAGGACTAGATACTTATCTTAATCAATTAGGTTTTAATTTAGTCGGCTATGGCTGCACGACTTGTATTGGAAACTCTGGACCCTTGAACGATAATATCAACAATGCAATTACAAAAGGAGAACTGTACGTAGCATCAGTTCTTTCAGGAAACAGGAATTTTGAAGGTCGAGTTCATCCACAAGTTAAAGCAAATTACTTAGCATCTCCTCCACTTGTCGTAGCTTATGCCATTGCTGGTTCAATGATGGTTGATCTTTATAAAGATTCACTTGGCAAAGATAAGAGTGGCAAAGATGTATTTTTAAAAGATATTTGGCCATCTAATAAAGAGATTGCAGATACAATCTTAACTTCAATCACAGCGCAGATGTATAGATCTCGTTATGATAACGTTTCAGAAGGTCCTACTAGCTGGCAGAAAATTAAAACAGTTGCGAGTAGCATTTATGATTGGGATCAAAAATCAACATATGTTAAACGACCGCCGTTCTTTGAAAACTTACCTGATAAGCCAGAAGGATTTAAATCAATTAAAAATGCAAGACCTCTTCTTATATTAGCAGATTCAATAACAACGGATCACATTTCTCCAGCAGGATCTATTCAAAAGTCTGGACCTACAGGTGATTATTTTATGCAGCATCAAGTATTACAAAAAGACTTTAACTCTTATGGAGCAAGAAGAGGAAATCATGAAGTGATGATGCGCGGAACATTTGCAAATATTAGAATTAAAAATGAAATGGTACCAGGTACAGAAGGCGGAGTTACAATGCTGCATCCTGATAAGAAAGTAATGCCAGTATTTGACGCTTCTATGGAATATCAAAAAAGAAAAATAGATCTTATTGTAATTGCAGGAAAAGAATATGGAACAGGATCATCCCGTGACTGGGCTGCAAAGGGCACAAAACTTTTAGGAGTTAAAGCTGTTATTGCAGAAAGCTTTGAGAGAATTCATAGATCTAATTTAGTTGGCATGGGAATTTTGCCTCTTCAATTTAAAGAAGGTTTTTCTAGAAAAACTTTAAATCTAAAAGGATCAGAAATTATAAATATTCTAAACGTTGAAAAAGGTTTAAAACCTAGAGAAGAAGTAACAGTTGAATTCTTATACGAAGATGGAAGTTCAAAAAAAATCAATGTTCTTTCCAGAATCGATACTGATAATGAAACTGAATACTATAAGCATGGCGGCATTCTTCAGTACGTTCTAAGAAACATGGCTTAGATTATCCACATACACTCTTAAAAGTAGAAAATTTGATTCAAAATGGAATCAAAAGGGAATCAAAACGAGAACATCTGTCTGATTTTACTATTGTTTTATGTGGGTAACTTAATCCTGTATCCAGGGATTTTTTTTCTTATCGTCTTTTTCATTAAGAGCTTTAAAGAATGCTTTTTGAGGAATTAAAAAATTACCAAAGAAAAACATTACAACCGCTCCAAACACAAATCCTCCAATATGAGCGCCATAAGCGACTCCACCCTGACCAGAACTTCCGCTCGAACTAATAAATTGTAAGATAAACCAAAATCCCAAAACAAACATTGCGGGAATTCTCACCATTTGGGTAAAAAATCCAAAAGGTATTAAAACTAAAACTTTATTCCTTGGATATCTCACTAGATAAGCACCTAGGACGCCGCTAATTGCCCCACTTGCCCCGACCATTGGAATCGTTGAGTTTACATTTAGATAAACCTGAGTCATTGCAGCCGCAACACCAGATGCTAAATAAAATAAAATAAATTTTACTTTTCCAAGATCATCTTCAATATTGTCAGCAAAAATCCACATATAAAGCATATTTCCAATCAAATGCATAAAACCTCCATGCATAAACATTGAAGTAATCAAAGTAAGATATGGATCAATTTTATTTAAATCATTTGGCAAAGATTCAGTGCCAAGAAGTGAAGCTGGAACTACTCCATAAGAGTAAAATAAACTTCCATTTTCAAAACCAGGAGAACTTATTTGTATTAAAAAAACCAAAATACAAATGCCTATGATTGTGTAACTAAGTATTGGAGTTGAGAGGGTACTGTTTTCGTCTTTTAATGGTATCACAAACTAGTTACCGCATTGTGCTCGGTGCATCATCAAATGATCTAGTAGAATACATGCAAGCATAGCCTCTCCAATTGGAACGGCGCGAATCCCAACGCAAGGATCATGTCTTCCACGAACAGAAATTTTTGTATTTTTTCCTTTAGTATCAATAGTGTCACGAGTATTTAAAATTGAAGATGTTGGTTTAACCGCAAACGATGCAATAATTTCTTGTCCTGTAGAAATTCCACCTAAAATTCCACCTGCATTATTAGATAAGAATTTTGCTTTCCCGCCTTTAGCTCTTATTTCATCAGAATTAGTTTCTCCTGTTAAGCTAGCAGCGCTCATACCAGCCCCAATGTTCACACCTTTAACTGCATTAATACTCATTAGTCCCGCAGCAATATCTTGATCAAGTTTTGAGTAAATAGGAGCGCCAAGCCCAACTGGAACTCCTCTTGCTCTAAGTTCAATAATTGCACCACATGAACTTCCAGCTTTCCTAATATCTAATAAATATTGCTCCCATACAGGCACAGTCTCTTTATCAGGACAAAAGAAAGGATTTTTTCTAATTTCGTTATCATTCCAAAGATTGCTATCAATCATCAATGGACCAATTTGCGTGACTCCACCAATGATGAAGAATTTTTTTCCAAGCAATTTTTTTAAAACAACTTTAGCAATAGCACCAGCTGCAACACGTGAAGCAGTTTCTCTGGCAGATTGTCTTCCGCCACCTCTAAAGTCCCGGTTTCCATATTTCATAAAGTAAGTAAAATCAGCGTGTCCTGGCCTAAATTTATCTTTAATACTTTCATAATCTCTAGATTTGGTGTCCTCATTAAAGATGATCATTGAAATTGGAGTACCGGTAGTTTTTCCTTGAAACACACCAGATAATATTTGCACCTGATCTTTCTCTTTTCTTTGAGTTACAAATTTTGACTGACCAGGTCTTCTTTTGTTTAATTCGATTTGAATATCTTTTTCAGAAATAGCAATATTAGGCGGGCAACCATCAACTACACAGCCAATTGCTGGACCATGAGATTCTCCCCATGTAGTAAATCTAAATAGCTTTCCAAAAGTATTAAATGACATTAAATATATTTTATAGGGTATTTTTAGTTATTTATGAATCAAAAAAAATATAAAATAAACAAACTTGGACTGAATACGTGTTTTCTTGATAAGAAAAATCCATTTGAGCTATTCAAGGCATGGATGACTAAAGCTAAAAAAACAGAAATTAATGATCCAAATGCTTTAGCCCTTGCAACAGTAAATCGTAATAAACAACCATCTGTTCGTATGGTTCTTCTAAAGGGATTAACAAATACAGAGTTTATTTTTTACACAAATTTAAAAAGTAGAAAAAGCAATGAATTAAAAAATAATCCAAAAGCATCCATGTGTTTTCACTGGAAAAGTATACGACGACAAATAAGAATTGATGGATCTATTAAAAAGGTTCCAAGCAAAGTTGCCGATCAATATTTTAATACAAGACCTTATGGTAGCAGAATTGGCGCATGGGCATCGATACAATCAACTCCTATGGAATCTAAATTAGATTTAATTAAAAGAATTCAAGAATACAAAAAAAAGTTTCCTATTCACAAAAAAGTTCCAAGACCTCCCCATTGGTCAGGCTGGGCTTTAAAAGCAAACGAAGTTGAATTTTGGTTAGATGGTCATAATAGAATTCATGAAAGACTTAGATATAAAAAATCTGGTTCTAAATGGAAAAAAGAAATTTTATATCCTTAAATTTTTATAGATAAATGCAAAATATACTAGATCCAGCAATTTTATTTTTTATCTTTGGAGTTTTTGCAGGCGCAGTTAGATCTAATTTAGAAATTCCTCAGGCAATTACAAAATTTTTATCTTTATATCTTTTAATGGCTCTAGGTTTAAAGGGGGGGTTTGCTTTACAAAAATCAGGACTAACAATTGATATAGCAAAAACTTTGTCTATCGCTGTTATGCTTGCAATTGTAATTCCCATTCTTGGATATTATTTTCTAAAAAAAAAATTAAACAGCTATGACTCAGCAGCAATTGCAGCAACATATGGTTCAGTAAGCGCTGTTACTTTTATTACTGCCAGTCAATTTTTAGATCAAAATCAGATTACTTATGGTGGTCATATGGCGGCAGCAATGGCGCTAATGGAATCTCCAGCAATTATTCTTGCTGTTATTTTAGCAAGTGCTACAAAATCTAATAAAAAACAAAGTTCTCTAAGTTTACTGCACAAATCTTTCACTGATGGGGCACAATTACTTTTAATTGGAGCAATGATAGTTGGTCTTTTTGCTGGTGCTACAGGAGAGAGAATTATGGCACCTTTCTCAATTGATTTATTTAAGGGGATGCTTGCATTCTTCTTGCTAGATATGGGATTGATGGTTGCTAAAAATTTTAAACAAGTTTTAAACAAACCTATTTATGTTTTGGTATACGGAGTATTTGCACCGCCTATTCATGCGTTATTAGCTTTATTAATATGTAAGATTGCAGGAGTAGATTTAGGAGAAACTATTCTTTTAATGATACTATCTGCTAGCGCTTCGTACATTGCGGTACCAGCAGCATTAAAATATGCATTACCAAAGGCCAATCCATCGCTATATTTTGGAATGTCATTAGGATTAACTTTTCCAATAAATATTATAATTGGAATTCCTCTTTATACCTATATTGCTAAATTATTTTTTTAGAAGATAAAATTTTAATATTATTTAACTCGGTTATAAATTTTATCAAAACCTTTATTTAAATTTTTAAATATTCCAGATTTTTTGGCTCTCATTAAAAGTTCTTCGTTAATTCCACCTTTGGTTTGAAATTCTTTAATCATTTTATCCATTGAATAATTTGAATTTTTTAAAAGCTCATTATTTAGCGCTTTAAATAAATGATTTATATATTCTTTGGATTTATTTTTATTAATTCCTTTTTTTGCAAACCATTTATGAGCAGTATTAAATATCTCAAGATAAGTTGCCATAAATGAAGTCATTACCCATAATTTTTTATTTTCCTTATCATTGCTTGTAGCAATGACTTTTCCAAGCTTGTTAAAAAAGTTTTCAATAGTTTTGTTCTTTGGATAAATAATAATTGGTCCAATATTATATTTAATCATAGGAAGAGGTGCTATTTTAAATATTTGCTTAGCCGGGAATATTATTTTTTTTAGTTCTTGATTATGAATTGTGGACATAAAATTTAAAATTATATGGTTTTTTTTAAACTTTAATTTTTTTAAAATCTGTTTTCCAACTTTTGGAGTTATAGAGAGCACAACCCAATTCGACTTGTCCAATACCTCTTGATTAGATTTTGCAACTTTAATTTTTTTAAATTTATTTCTTAAAGAATTAGTATTTTGCCTGTTTTTTGGTGAAAGAATAATCTCTCTAATGTTTATTTTTGCATTAAAAATTCCCTCAATAACTGAAGTTGCTATCTTTCCAATGCCAACAAAACCTAATTTCATATTTTTAAAAACTTGTTTAAATTAGATATACCACTCTTAGGTGTAATTATATCATTAGTAAAACTTTTGTTTTCCACAGCATTATATTTATTACTATGATTCAAATTGACTTTTAACATTGCTTAAAGGAATATTAGATTCGTAGGGAAGAGACCTCTCGTAGGCACCGAAGGAGCAACAGCCCAGGAAACTCTCAGGTAAAAGGACCTTACAATTATATAACTCTGGAAAGAAAGTTTAAAACTTCACCGACGGAGCAACACTCTCAGGTAAACATACAGATGGGCCGCTTAAATTAGGAGTTATATAATATTTATGAGTGCGGCTAATACAGAATTAAAACAAACTAGCAAAACTTCGTTATATCAATTTCATAAAAGTTCTGGCGCTAAACTTGTAAATTTTGCAGGTTATGAAATGCCCATTCAATATCAAGATGGAATTATTCAAGAGCATACACATACAAGAAATTCTATAGGAATTTTTGACGTTTCGCACATGGGTCAATTAAAGATAGAATGTAGCAGTAGTATTTTTCCTTATCTTGAAAAAATAATTCCATTAGATTTTTCTGCAATTGAAAATAATCAATCTAAATATTCATTTCTGCTAAATGACAAAGGTGGAATCGAAGATGATTTAATTGTAACCAAGGTTGATACAGGAATTAAGATTGTACTGAATGCAGCATGCAAAGATAATGACGCGAAAATTATTAAAGACTCAATAGGCGAAGGTTTTACTGCAGTTCTAAGAGATGATTTATCATTAATTGCAATTCAAGGACCCAAAGCAGTAGATGCTATGGAAAAAATTTTTAAAGATATTTCAAAACTTAATTTTATGTACGGAAATTATTTTCAATATAATAAGAAAAAAATTTTTATAACAAGATCAGGATATACAGGTGAAGATGGTTTTGAAGTTTCTATAAAAAATGAAGACGTTCAAGAATTAACCCAGGATATTATGAGAGTATCTGAAGCAAAACTTATAGGGCTTGGCGCAAGAGACTCTTTGAGATTAGAAGCCGGACTTTGTTTGTATGGCCATGATATTGATACAAAAACTACCCCGGTTGAAGGTGCTTTGTCGTGGGCAATTCCTAAAATCAAGAAAGAAAAAGGTGGATTTTTAGGAGATAAAATAATTTTAGATCAAATTAAAAATAAGCCTAAAAAAATTAGAGTTGGAATAAGACCCGAGGGCAAAATTATTGCAAGAGAGGGAACAAAGATTTTCTCAAACGATCAAAAAGAAATAGGACATGTGACTAGCGGAGGTTTTGGCCCAAGCGTGAACGGACCGATTGCTATGGGATATGTTGATTATGATCAGTCAAAAGAAGGCACGAAAGTAATCTTGAAAGTTAGAGAAAATATGGTGCAAGGAGTTGTTAGTAAGCTTCCTTTTTATAAAAAAAGTTACGTAAAAAATTAAACATGACTGAAAAAAAATACTCAAAGAAACATGAATGGTTGGAAGTAAATGGTAGCGTTGCAACAGTTGGAATTACTGCGCATGCAGCTTCCCAATTAGGAGATATTGTATTTGCCGAAGTTCCTGCTGCAGGCAAATCTTTTAAAAAAGACGATCCAGCTGCGGTTGTTGAATCTGTAAAAGCTGCAAGTGATGTTTATTCGCCACTTACTGGAGATATAAAAGAATCCAATCAGGCAATCGTTACAGATCCATCGCTTGTAAATAAAGATCCGGAAAGTTCAGGCTGGTTTTTCAAAATCACAATAAAAGATCAAAATGAACTTAAAGACCTAATGAATAAGAGCGATTATGAAAAATACGCAACAGAAAACCCAAATTAATGAAAGATCTAACTAATTCTAAAGAATTTATAGGACGTCATATAGGTCCATCAGATGAGCATATAAAAACTATGCTTTCTTACTTAAATGTTAAATCATTAGATGAGCTGATTAAAAAAATTGTTCCAGATAAAATTTTAGAAAAAGAAGAATTAAAATTAGATGAGGCTATTTCAGAAGATAAAGCTCTTAAATTATTAAAGCAGATTGTTAATAAAAATAAAATTTATAAAAATTATCTAGGAGCAGGTTATTACGGAACCATCACTCCGAATGTTATTTTAAGAAATATTTTAGAGAACCCAGGCTGGTATACTGCTTATACACCTTATCAGCCAGAAGTTGCCCAAGGAAGATTAGAGATGTTATTAAATTTTCAGCAAATGATTATTGATCTTACAAAAATGGATATTGCAAATGCATCATTACTTGATGAAGGGACCGCGGCAGCTGAAGCCGTAGGTTTATGTCAAAGAGTTAATCCTAATAATTTAAATAAAATTTTTATTTCTAATAGATGCAATATCCAAACAATTGATGTTGTTAAAACTAGAGCTGAACCTTTTGGTCTTGAAATTATAGTAGGAGATAACGATGAAGATCTTACAAAAATAGATAATTTGTTGTGTGCAATTGTTCAGTATCCAGATTCTCTTGGTAGCGTTTATAACCTAAAAGAAATTATTGATGTTATTCATAAAAAAAAAGGCAAAGCCATTGTTGTAACTGATTTACTTGCCTTAACATTAATTAAGCCGCCAGGAGAAATGGGCGCTGATATTGTGGTTGGAAATTCACAAAGGTTTGGTGTGCCCATGGGTTACGGAGGTCCACATGCTGCATTTTTTGCAACTAAAGATGAATTTAAAAGAGCGATGCCTGGAAGAATTATTGGTGTATCCGTTGATAGTAAAAATAAACAAGCTTTAAGAATGGCTCTACAAACTCGTGAGCAACATATTAGAAGAGAAAAAGCAACTAGCAATATTTGTACCGCTCAAGCTCTACTTTCTATCATGGCTGTAGCATTTGGAATTTATCATGGACCAGAAGGTATAAAAAAAATAGCAGAACGTACGGCTGGAATTGCAAATTTATTTGCAGAAGCAATGCAGAAAAATAATTTTAAAATAATCTCTCAGCATTACTTTGATACTGTAACTATATTTACTGGAGATGAAACAGAAGACTTTTATAAAAAAGCTTTAGCTAAAAAAATCAATATTAGAAAATTAGAAGATTCAATTAGCATTTCTTTTGATGAAACTTCAGAAATTATTGATCTAAAAGATTTATTTGATGTATTTGGCATTAACGAAAAAATATCTAGTGAGACTAAAATTGATCAGATTTCAAACGAATTTTTAAGAACATCAAAATACTTAACTCACGAAGTGTTTAATTCTTATCATTCAGAAACCGAAATGCTTCGTTACTTAAAACGTCTAGAGGATAAAGATATTGCATTAAATAGATCAATGATTGCCTTAGGTTCTTGTACTATGAAATTAAATGCAGTTGCAGAGATGATGCCGGTAACTTGGCCTGAATTTGGAGCACTTCATCCATTTGTTCCAGTAGATCAAGCAGAAGGTTATCATTTTATGTTTAATGATTTATCAAACATGCTTTCTGAAATAACTGGCTTTAGCGGAATTTCTCTTCAACCTAATGCTGGTGCACAAGGGGAGTACGCTGGTCTAATGGTTATTAGAAAATATCATTTATCTAGAGGCGATAAAAATAGAAACGTTTGCCTTATTCCAAGTTCAGCACATGGCACAAATCCAGCAAGTGCACAAATGGCTGGAATGAAAGTTATAGTGATTAATTGTGATAAAGATGGAAATGTTGATTTTGAAGATCTGAAAAAGAAAGCCAATGAGTATTCAAAAGATTTAGCGGCTTTAATGGTAACATATCCATCAACACACGGAGTGTTCGAAGAACAAATTACTGATATTTGCAAAATCATTCATGAAAATGGTGGACAGGTTTACATGGATGGAGCAAATCTAAATGCTCTTGTTGGAATTGCAAAACCTGGAAAATTTGGGCCTGATGTTTGTCATATGAATTTGCACAAAACATTTTGTATTCCGCATGGCGGTGGTGGGCCAGGAATGGGACCTATAGGAGTTTCTAAACATTTAGAAAAATTTTTACCAAATCACCAGGTTATAAAACAAAATTCAGGACCGAGCACAGGTATGGGCGCAGTTTCGGCTGCACCGTGGGGAAGCGCTAGCATTCTTCCAATCTCATGGATGTATATAAAAATGATGGGAGCGGCAGGTCTTAAAAAAGCAACACAAGTTGCAATTTTGAATGCAAATTACATGTCAAAAAAATTGTCAGAACAATTTAGTACTTTATATAAAGGAAAAAATGGATTTGTTGCTCATGAGTGCATTATTGATTTAAGATCTATTAAGACAGAAACAGGTGTAAGCGAAGAGGATATTGCTAAAAGATTAATTGATTATGGTTTCCATGCGCCAACAATGTCTTGGCCAGTTGCTGGTACATTGATGGTTGAGCCTACGGAAAGTGAAAGTCTAAATGAATTAAATAGATTTTGTGATGCATTAATTAATATTAAAAAAGAAATTAATATGGTTAAAAATAAAGTGTTTGATACAAACGATAATCCACTTAAAAACGCTCCGCATCCATTCCTTGAACTTTCAGCAGATGTTTGGGAGCATAAGTATACAAGGGAACAAGCAGCCTTTCCGCTACAGTATTTAAAAACAAATAAATATTGGTCTCCAGTTTCAAGAGTAGATAACGTTTATGGAGATAGAAATCTTGTTTGCAGTTGCCCAAGTTTAGATAGTTATAGAGAGGAAGCCGCCTAATTGAAGCTAGAATTGCTTTACAATCCTGGCAATGTTCTTTGTGATTTTCTTAAGATAAAAGATGATCATAAATTTATTTTAAGAGTTTTTGTTAACCTAACTTATTATGGACATATATTGGCGGCCCTTGCGTTAATCTATGTTAAAGCAACAAGTTAATAATGAAAAATTCTAAATCAAAATCAAAAGAGTATTTAAGTTTATTTGTAATTATTTTAGCCACTTTTTTAATTACTTTTCCGTCAGGATTTGTAACAAAAGCAGCATTAGATCCTTGGTACTTTAATTTAGTAAAACCAGCATTTAATCCTCCTAATTGGATTTTTGGACCAGTGTGGACATTACTTTATGCAATGATGTCAGTTGCAGCTTGGCTTGCTTATAAAAAAAGCAAACATTCAAATAAAATTTTAACAGTATATTTTATTCACTTATTAATTAATGCAAGTTGGAGCTATGTATTTTTTTATTATAAAAAAATTTTTCTCGCGAGCTTTATAATCTCAATCATTATTTTTTTTATTTTGTATTTAATGGTTTTATATTCAAAATATAGCAAGCCTTCCGTTGTATTAATGCTTCCTTATTTTGCTTGGTCAACGTTTGCGCTATATTTAAATAGTACAATTTATATTCTTAATTCGACCTATTGATTAAATAAAAAGATAGCTCTTGAAGATTTTTTCTAATAGCAGAGTCTTTAAATGTATTTAAAGAGTCCGAAGATACATTTGCAAAATGCTCCGCTCTTTTTTTGCAAATAGTAATTACATCATATTTTTGTATTAATAATAAAACTTTATCTAGTTCTTTTTCCGTTCTTGTTTCTTGAGTGAAATATTTTTTAATCTGCTGTCTTTCAGTTTCGTTTGATTTTTGGAATAAAATAATTACTGGTAAAGTAATTTTACCTTCATAAAAATCATTACCGATATCTTTGCCAAAAGCTTTAGTAGAATTATAATCTAAAATATCATCACTGATTTGAAATACGATACCAAGATTAACTCCATAAGATTGTAATGCTTTTTTTTCATTTTCGGATTTATTTGCAAGGCAACCACCCACTTTCATGGCCGCGCCAAATAATGAAGCTGTTTTTTGAGTTACGATGTTTAAATAAACTTGTTCAGTGATATCTACTTCATTTTTATGCTGTAGTTGCAGAACTTCACCTTGAGCAATTTCTGCAGATACATTTGATAATAATTTTAAAACTTCTAAAGAACCAACATCAACCATAATTTCAAAACACCTACTTAAAAAATAATCGCCAACCAAAATAGAAGGCTGATTTCCCCAAATAATATTTGAAGTTTTTTTACCTCTTCTTATTGAGCTGTTATCGATAACGTCATCATGAAGTAAAGTTGCGCTATGAATAAGCTCAACACAGGCAGCTAAATGAATATTGTGCTCACCTTTATATTCAGTAATTTTAGAGCTTGCCAAAGTCAGTATAGATCTTAGTCTTTTTCCGCCAGAGCCTAATTGATAGAGGGCCATTTTTCCAATTAGATCTACTTCGCTTGATAATTTTAATTTAGTAAATTCTTCTACTTTATCTAAGTCGTTGTTAAATATTTCCTTAAGAGAATCGTAAGGAGTTTTTTTCTGAAATTTTTCTAGTTGTACGATATTATTTTTCACGATGCGTTTGTAGCATTAATAAATATAAAGTATTAATAAATTTTTATTCTGGAATAGTAATAATAAACGTTTAAAAGATATGAAATAAATATGTTTTCGTTTTTTAAATCAAAACCAACAGTTTCTCTAATCAGATTGAATGGAGTTATAGGCAATGTAGGCAGATTTAGCCAAGGCATGAGCTACGCTAGTCAAAGCGACATTATTAAAAAAGCCTTTGCTTTAAAGAATATTAAAGCAGTAGTTATCTCTATTAATTCTCCAGGAGGTTCGCCAGTTCAGTCTAATCTTTTGTATGATCTTATTCGATCTGAGGCTGATGATAAAAAAGTAAAAGTAATTACCTATGCAGAAGATGTAGCTGCTTCAGGCGGATATATGCTGATGTGCGCAGGAGATGAAATTTATGCGAATGCTAATTCAATCGTTGGATCAATTGGCGTTATTTATTCAGCATTTGGATTTCAAGAGTTAATTAAAAAAATTGGCGTACAAAGAAGAGTGCATACCGCAGGAGAGAGCAAAAGTATTTTAGATCCATTTTTAGAAGAAAAAAAAGAAGATGTAGAAAAGTTAAAATCTTTACAAAAAGATTTGCATGATGAATTCATTAACTTAGTTAAAAACAGCAGAAAAGATAAGTTAAAATCTGAAAATTATTCGATGCTTTTCTCAGGAGAGTTTTGGTCTGGAAAAAAATCATTACAACTTGGTTTAATTGATGGAGTTGGAACTTTACAAGAAATTCTAAAACAAAAATTTGGTAAAGATCTTAAAATTAAAAAATTTGAAGCAGCGCAAAGCTGGTTAAAAAGAAAACTTTCCTCACAATTACCAGGATCGTATTCAGAAGTTATAAATGAACTGGAAGTAAGATCGATCTGGAACAAATATGGCTTATAAAAATGGTAGCTAAAAAAAAATTAATTAAAAAAAAAATTATAACGAAAAAAAAAGTTATAGCTAAAAATAAATCTAAACCACTAGATTTATCTTTTCAGGAAGTTATATTTAAACTACAAAAATTCTGGTCTGACTATGGTTGTGTAATGATGCAGCCTTATGACATGGAAGTTGGAGCTGGTACTTTTCATCCCGCAACAACATTAAGATCTTTGGGACCTAAGCCTTGGAAAGCAGCTTACGTTCAACCTTCAAGAAGACCAACGGATGGTCGTTATGGAGATAATCCAAATAGACTTCAGCATTATTATCAATTTCAAGTTATAATAAAACCATCACCAGAGAATGTTCAAAGTCTTTATCTTAAAAGCTTAAGCGCGCTTGGAATAAATTATAAAGAGCATGATATTCGTTTTGTAGAAGATGATTGGGAAAGTCCGACATTAGGAGCTTCGGGACTTGGATGGGAAGTTTGGTGCGATGGAATGGAGATTACTCAATTTACTTACTTTCAACAAATGGCAGGGTTTGAATGTAAGCCAGTCTCTGCAGAAATTACTTATGGTCTTGAAAGAATTACAATGTTCATTCAAGGAGTGGACAGTGTATTTGACATAAGATGGAATAATGAAGGTGTTAAATATGGAGACGTTTATAAACGTAATGAAAAAGAATTTTCAGCATACAATTTTGAATTTGCAAACACAGATAATCTTCTAAAATCTTTTGCGATGGCAGAAAGTGAGTGTCAGAATTTATTGTCTAAAAATTTAGCTCTTCCTGCCTATGATCAGTGTTTAAAAGCCAGTCATATCTTTAACACTTTAGACGCCAGAGGAGTTATATCAGTTACAGAAAGAGCTGGATTTATTAACAAAATTAGAACCCTTGTTAAGAGCACAGCAGAAGTTTGGTTAAAGAACTCTGACTAATGTCTGATTTATTATTAGAATTATATTCTGAAGAAATACCACCCACTTTACAAGAAGATGCAAAAAATAACATTACTGCAAACTTTACATCGTTTTTTGAAAAATACGATTTTAAAAAAGTTGCATGTGAAATCTATTCAACGCCAAAAAGATTAATTTTTTATTACAGTAATTTACCAACAAATATCAAAACTGATGCTAAAGTTTTGCGGGGGCCAAAAGTTGGAGCTCCGGAACAAGCTATACAAGGTTTTATTAAATCAAATAATTTAGACCCAAAAGATATTTATGAAGAAGAAACTGACAAAGGAAAGTTTATTTTTGCAAAAACACAAAAAAGAGAAATTCCAGTTGTTGAAGAAATTAAAAAAAATATTCCTCATTTTTTAAATGGCTTACAATGGAGAAAAAAAATGCGTTGGGGTAACTATGATCTTTCTTGGGGCAGACCCTTAAAATCAATTTTATGTTTATTTGACAATCAAACTATCCCATTTAATTTTTATCATTTAACTTCAACAAATATCACTTATGTGGATGGTCCATTAGAGGATAAAGCAGTTGTAATTAAAGATTATAGTCATTTTAAAAAAATATTAACCGATAAAAGAATTACTTTTGACAATGCAGAGAGAGAAAAATTAATCACTAAAGATATTCAATCATTCTTTAAAAAAAATGATTGTGAATTAGAAATTAACAATAAATTACTTAAACAAGTTATTAATCTTGTTGAAGATCCAATTGTTTTAAAGGGTTCGTTTTTAAAAGATTTTTTAAAATTACCAGAAGAACTTCTTATTTTAACAATGCAGCATCATCAAAGATATTTTCCAATGCGCTCCATTAATAATCATAAATTAATTAATAATTTTATTGTAGTTGCAAATAAAGAAGATATTAAAAATAAAATTATAAAAGGAAACGAAAGAGTGCTTGCTGCACGCTTGTCAGATGCAAAATTTTTCTGGGAAAAAAATAAAAGTCAAAATTTAGTAAAACAAGTAAGCAAACTAAAGGGCATTACTTTTTTTCATAGCCTTGGTTCACTTCATGATAAAACACAAAGAATAAGAGTTTTAGCGTCATTTATTGCAGATATTGTAAATTGTAAAAAAGATGATGCAGAAATAGCAGCTTCAATCTGTAAAGCAGATCTAGTTTCAGATTTAGTTGGAGAATATCCAGAGCTTCAGGGTGTGTTAGGAAAGTATTTTGCAACAGAACAAGGTTTTAGTAAAGAAATTGCAAATGCAATTTCTGATCATTATTTACCAGTTGGACCGGAAGATAGAGTTCCAAAAGAAAAAATTTCTATCACCGTTGCTCTTGCTGATAAGATCGATAATTTAGTTGGATTCTTTGGTATTAATGAAAAACCAACAAGCTCAAAAGATCCTTACGCATTAAGAAGATCAGCGCTTGGTATCCTTAGAATATTAATAGAAAATAGAATTTCTCTTTCATTAAAAGAATTAATTAATAATTCAAAAAACTCATATCTTACCCAAAGAGTGAATATGCAAAACCTTAAGTTTACCGAGGAAATTTTAGCTTTTGTCTCAGACCGATTTAAAAACTTACTTAAAGATCAAAAAATTAGACCTGATGTTATTGAATCTGTTTTGTTTAACAGTAGATCCGATGATTATTATTCATTATTTAATAAAATTAAAAATTTAAACAAAGTTGTTAAAAGTGAAGATGGCCAAAATGTCATCGCGGTATACAAAAGATGTACAAATATTTTAGAGCAATCAAAGAAAGATCTTAAACAGGAATTTTTTGGAGATCCCGATACTGTTTTATTTAAACATAATGAAGAAAATTTTTTATTAGAAAAAATAAATGAAATAAGAGAACATTATACAACCCCTGCACGATTAAGAACCGTAGAGCAGACAATGGGATTGCTAGCTGGGACAAAAGGTTTTGTTGATAAGTTTTTTGATAACGTAAAAGTTAATGATGAAAATGAGCAGATCAAAAAAAACAGACTAGAGTTACTATTCCTATTGTGTAAAACTTTTGATAGTTTTGCTGACTTTTCAAAATTTGAGGTTTAAAAAAAATGCCAAAGTGGGTCTATCAGTTTAATAGTTCAAACTGCGAAGGAACTGTTTCGCAAAAACCTCTTCTAGGTGGAAAAGGCGCAAACCTTGCGGAGATGGGAAAATTAGGTCTTCCTGTTCCTCCGGGATTTACAATTACAACAGAAGTTTGCACTGAGTTTTATAAAAATAATCAAAAATTTCCAGATGATCTTAAGATCCAAGTAGAAGACGCAATAATAAACATAGAGAAAATTTTAGGAAAAAATTTTGGGGATGTTAACAATCCATTGTTAGTATCAGTTAGATCGGGCGCAAGAGTGTCTATGCCTGGAATGATGGATACCGTTTTAAATTTAGGACTAAACGATAAAACTGTTCTAGGATTAATTGCAAAAACTAATAACGAAACCTTTGCTTATGATAGCTATAGACGCTTTATTCAAATGTATAGCAACGTTGTCCTTGAAGTAGATCATCATAATTTTGAGGACTTACTTGATAATTATAAACTAACAAAAGGTGTATTGTCAGATACAGATCTTAAAGCTGAAGACTGGAAAACAATAGTTGGTAATTATAAAGATATTGTAAAAAAACATACAAAAAAAGATTTTCCTCAAGATTCCCATGAACAATTATGGGGAGCAATTAGCGCTGTATTTAAGTCTTGGCATAATCAAAGGGCAAAAACTTACAGAAGATTAAACAATATTCCTGAAGAGTGGGGTACAGCAGTTAACATTCAATCTATGGTGTTTGGAAATATGGGTAATGATTGTGCAACGGGAGTTGCATTTACCAGAAACCCATCCACAGGAGAAAATAGTTTTTATGGAGAGTACTTAATTAATGCCCAAGGAGAAGATGTTGTTGCAGGAATTAGAACGCCAAGAAATATTACTAAAAAAGCAAGACTTGAGTCATCTTCAGAAGATCTATCGCTAGAAGAAACAATGCCAGAAGCATTTGCTGAGCTCACAAAAATTTACAAAAAGTTAGAAAGTCACTACCGAGACATGCAAGATATTGAATTTACAATTGAGAACAAGAAACTTTGGATGTTACAGACAAGATCAGGAAAAAGAACTGCAAAGGCTTCAATTAAGATTGCGGTAGATATGGTAAGTGAAAAATTGATTACAAAAGACGAAGCGTTGCTTAGAATTGATCCAAAAATTTTAGACACTCTACTTCATCCAACGCTAGATCCAAAAGCTACAAAAAATGTAATAGCAAAAGGACTTCCAGCATCACCAGGTGCTGCAACTGGAAAAGTTACTTTTAATGCAGATGATGCTGAGCAAATGAAAGCTAACAATCAAAATACTATTTTAGTTCGAGTTGAAACATCACCAGAGGACATTCATGGAATGCACGCAGCTGTTGGAATTTTAACTTGCAGGGGAGGAATGACAAGTCATGCCGCTGTTGTTGCAAGAGGAATGGGAAGAGCCTGCGTTTCAGGCGCTGGAAATATAAAAATAGATTATGCGGCTAAGCTTTTTAAAGTAGATAACAATGAAGTCAAAGAAGGCGATATCATAACTATTGATGGCTCGACAGGAGAAGTCATGCTTGGAGAAGTTAAAACAATTAATCCTGATATCTCAGGAGATTTTTCTGAAATGATGAAATGGGCGGATGAAGTTAGAACTTTAAAAATTAGAGCAAACGCTGAAACTCCATTAGATTCTCGAACTGCAAGAGGATTTGGAGCTGAAGGAATTGGGCTTTGCAGAACAGAACATATGTTTTTTGACGAAGAAAGAATTTTATATGTAAGACAGATGATACTTTCAAAGACTAAAGAAGATCGTTTAAAAGCTTTAGATAAAATTTTACCATTTCAGAGAAAAGATTTTGTAGAAATTTTTACAATCATGAAAGGTCTTCCCGTTACAGTCAGATTATTAGATCCACCTTTGCATGAATTTTTGCCAAAAACAGAAAAAGAAATTGATATTGTTGCAAAATCTTTAAAAATTCATTCAAGCGAAATTAAAAATAGAATTAATTATCTCCATGAAGAAAATCCTATGTTAGGTCACAGAGGTTGTCGTCTAGCAATTTCTTTCCCTGAAATTTATGAAATGCAATGTCGAGCAATTTTTGAAGCGTTATGTGAATTACAAAAACAAAAAGTTGAAGCTGTAATTCCAGAAATTATGATTCCGCTTGTTGCAACAGAGAGAGAAATTGAAATTTTAAGAGCATTAGTAGACCGTATTGCGCAAGAAGTTCAAAAAAATAATAATTTTAAAGTAGATTATTTAGTAGGAACTATGATTGAGCTTCCAAGAGCTGCTCTTAATGCAAAAAATATTGCAAAACATACAGACTTTTTTAGTTTTGGAACAAATGATTTAACACAGACAACACTTGGTATATCCAGAGATGACTCCGGTAAATTTTTAGATGATTACGTTGAAAATAAAATATTTAAAATTGATCCATTTGTTAGTATCGATCAAGACGGTGTGGGTGAATTAATAAAGCTTGCGTGCTCACGAGGACTTGAAACAAAAAAAAATATAAAACTTGGAATTTGCGGTGAGCACGGTGGCGACCCGGATTCTATAGATTTTTGTCATAGAGCTGGATTACATTATGTTTCTTGTTCGCCATATAGAGTTCCAATTGCTAGATTATCTGCTGCGCAAGCAAGCATAAGGTCTAAAAAATAAAAACGACTCTAAGTAAATTTAAGCTAATTTTTTTAGCCCTCTATAAACAATTATAAGCTTTGTGGGCATGTCGTTTATTAAAAATCATTGATTTAATTGATTAATATAAGAATTTTTCTTTAGAATATTGTCTTTTCCTTGTCAAAAAAACATTTACAGGAAAGCCTAAATTAAATAGTTTCGCCGCTAATTAACTTAACAACAAGTAAAAACAAATGAAAACTATACTAGCAACAATCGTAAGTATGTTCTTATTCGTATCTTTTGCAAATGCTCAAGCAAAATCTTGCGCTGATTTAATCAAAGGTTACGATGCAGCAGTAAAAACAGCAAAATTAGATGCAGCAGCAACTAAAAAAGCTGGTGATCTAAGAAAAGCAGCTGGTGATGCACTAGCAGCTAAAAAAGAAGCTGATTGCGTTAAATCAATCAACGCAGCTTCTGCTGTTCTAGCTCCGGCTAAGAAGTAAGCATTTTTTTTTAAAGTGCTAACTTTTAGTTAGCACTTTAAAAATCTCCCTCCTCTAAAATTACTCAAAATAGAAGTTTTTCACTAAGTTTTTAAAAAGATATTAAAAATTACAAATCAATTTCATCTATAAGATAGTATTTTTTGTAGATTAGGTTAAATATATTTTATGAGCCCTACGTTAGTTCAAAGTATAGCTTTAGTAATATTTGTTGTAGCAATTCTTCATACATTTTCTGTAAAATTTTTTAAATCTCTAGCTCAAAAATTTCCAAGACATCATAATATTTTTGATATGTTAGGAGAGGTTGAAATTGTTTTTGGATTTTGGGCTATAGTTTTGGTTTTAATTATATTCTTTTTACTAGGAAAAACTGAAACAGTTAATTATTTAAACAACCAAAGTTATGTTGAGCCATTATTTGTTTTTGTAATAATGGTAATAGCCGCTAGTAAGCCGATTTTAGATTTTTCATTAACTTGTGTTAAAAAAATATCAGCATTGTTACCTGTTAATAAATCTTTAAGTCTTTTTTTAATTACAATGTCTTTCGTGCCTTTGTTGGGTTCATTTATAACAGAGCCTGCGGCAATGACTTTGGCTGCATTAATTTTAAGAGATCATTTTTATTCAAAAAAAATTTCAAATAAATTTAAATATGGAATCATTGGAACTTTATTTGTAAATGTAAGTATAGGTGGAGCTATGACACCATTTGCTGCGCCTCCCATTCTTATGGTTGCTGCTAAATGGAATTGGGATTTAAATTTCATGATTAATACTTTTGCATGGAGGACTGCACTTGCCGTTTTTATAAACAGTATAATTCTTACATTTCTTTTTAGAAATGAACTTACTAAATTAGGAGAATCTAAGATTAAAACAATTAAAATTCCGTCTTTTGTTTTGATTTTACATTTAATTTTACTTTTAGGAGTAATCTTTTTTGTTCATGATTTAATAATTTTTCTTGGAATTTTTTTAATATTTTTAGCGGTTGTAAATGCCTTTAATCAATATCAAGATAAGCTGATTATTAATCAAGCTTTTCTAGTTTCGTTATTTTTAGCTGGATTAGTGGTTTTAGGAGGACAGCAAAAATGGTGGCTTCAAATAGTTCTTGCTAAATTAACTCCAGATCAGATTTACTATGTTGCAACAGCCTTAACAGCTGTAACAGATAATGCTGCACTTACTTATTTAGCATCGCTTGTTGATGGCCTTTCAGACCAATTCAAGTACGCAATTGCAGCAGGAGCAATTACTGGTGGAGGATTAACTGTAATTGCAAACGCTCCTAACCCTGCAGGTTATTCAATTTTAAATAAAAAATTCCCAGGAGGCATCGTTAGTCCTTTGTATTTATTTTTATCTGCTTTGGGACCTACGATTGTTGCAATTATTTGTTATAAAATTATATAAATAGTGGAATAATTTTTCTAAGACTTAATATTACAATAAGACAGCCAACAACTGTTAAAATCATTTTAATACTCATTTTTGAAGTAGCTTTTGCAGCATAAGGAGCTATTAAGAAACCACCAATTATAAGCCCAGCTAAAGCTTCCCAATCTGTAATTTTGACTAAAAACAAGAAAGTAGTTGCTGATGCTAAATTAATAAAAAACTCAGAGGCATTAACACTCCCAATAACTTTTTTTGGCAACATTTTTCCACCCAACAAACTTGTTGTGACAACTGGACCCCAGCCACCACCACCAGCGCCATCCACAAAACCGCCTGTTGCCGCAAGAGGAATAACAACTGAATTATTTTGTTTGAATTGTAATTTGATTTTTGTATAAGCTTTTGCAATTAGAAATATTCCCATAAATAATAAATAAATAGAGATTACGATTGATAAATAAGGAATTTTAATTTTAGTTATTATTAAAGCTCCAATAATAGAGCCAATAATTCCAGGTACTAGGAGTTTCTTAAATAATTTAGTGTCAACATTTCCAATTCTCCAGTGATTTAATCCAGAGGATCCTGAGACAAAAATTTCAGCTATATGAATATAAGCAACTGCTTTGACAGGTGAAATTCCATAGCCTAATAAAAAAGCTACACCTGTCACTCCATAAGCCATTCCCAAGCTGCCATCAATTAATGCAGCAATCGATCCAAATAATAATGCCCAAAAAAACAAATCACTATTAAAAGGAGTCGCATCTGTTCCACGATAATAGGTTAACATTGTTATTGCAGAAACAACTAATAGGCCAAATAAAACTCGAAATACTTTATCGCTCATTATATAAATTTATTATTTTCCAAATAATGTTATTAGTTAATAAGCATGTTTCAAGTGTTAGATAAATTTAGACAGCCGATATTTGTGTTAATCGCAGGTTCAATTCTACTTGCACTTGCATTTGGTATTAGGCACTCCTTTGGAATTTTTTTAATTCCAATCAGCGAAAAAAATCAGTGGGGTAGAGAAGTATTTGCAATGGGTCTTGCGTTTCAAAATTTAATGTGGGGAATTTGGCAACCTTTTACTGGCAGAATTTCTGACAAGATCGGAGCTGGCGTTGTCGTATGCGTTGGTAGCATTCTTTATTGTCTAGGTTTATTTTTAATGGGATTTCTTACAACAAAAACAGGATTTATTATTGCATCAGGAGTTTTAGGAATTGGGATATCAGGAGTTACATTTCCAATCTTTGGAGCAATTAGCAGATCTGTAACACCTGAGAAAAGAAGCGTTTCAATTGGAATTGCAATGTCGAGTGCATCCCTTGGACAATTTATAATGTTGCCAGCTTCATTAGTATTATTACAAAGCTTTGGGCCAACTTTAGCTTTTGGTATTTTATCTTTACTTACACTTATAATGTTAGTTCTCGCAGTTCCTATGTTTGAAAAACCAATTCAACAAACAAGCACTCAAGATTTATCATTAAAAGAAGTATTAACGGAGGCCTTTGGTCATAAAGGTTTCTGGTTATTATGTTTTGGATTCTTTGTATGTGGCTTTCATATTCTTTTTATTATGACTCACGCGCCCGCATTCTTAATTGATAAAGGTTTATCACCACAAATTGGAACTATTGTATTAGCGTTAATAGGACTATTTAATATTTTTGGAACTTATTATGCAGGATTTTTAGGAGCTAAAATTAGAAAGCCTTTACTCTTAAGTTCTATTTATGCATCTCGTGCAGTAATTATTTTAATTTTTATTTTATTTCCTGTTTCAAACTTAACAGCTTATGTATTTGCAGCTTTAATGGGAGTATTATGGCTTTCAACAATTCCTCTAACCCAAGGAACAATTACGACAGTTTTTGGTGTTAAAAATATGAGCATGCTTTATGGAATTGCTTTTTTATTTCATCAAGTTGGAGCTTTTTTAGGAGGCTGGTTGGGAGGCAAAGTTTATGACGTGACAGGCTCTTATGATATTGTTTGGTATATTTCAATTGCACTTGGAATATTTGGAGCAATTATTAATTACCCAATTGAAGAAAAAACAGTAACAAGATTAGAAAGACAGGCTGTATGAAAAAATCGTTAATTTTTTTATGGATTGGTTTTGCTTTATTTCTTTTAGCGGTTGCTTATTCTTACCAAACTAAAGGAATGGAGCTTTATTTTTTAATCTCTAAACTTTGTTCTTAATTATTTTTTATTATTTTCAACCCAAGATAAAAATATAAAAAATAGAATAGTTCCAATTACTCCAACTACGAAAAAAATAATGCCTGTAATTAAACTCATAAATTATTTTTGTTTTGGTATAAATGCTTGAATAATTTCTGAATAATTCATTTTTATATATTCAATAAATTCCTCTAACAGACTAAAAAAATCAGCAAATTTTGGATTTTTGTTAAGTATAAACTCTTTGTTCTCAAAACTAACTGCTATACCAATAATAAAAATAATCAGAATAGTTAAAAAGATTTTTGTATAATTTATTTTGCTTTTATTTTTGTATTTAACTGGAACATAGTTTTTACCAGGCTTTTCTTTTATTGTTCCTTGATCTTTAGATGCTTCTTTTTTTTCTTCTTCTTTAACAAAATTTTCTTTTAAAGTTTTAAACTCTTCAGAACTGGCAGGTTCTTGAAACCATTTTTGATCGCAAACCCCGCACTGAACAACCCGTCCATTAATTCCAATTTCCTCAGCTTTAACTGCAAACTTATATTTTTTACAAGCACACTCAATAATCATTTAAAAATAATACGGTTTAATATTAAAATATCTTTAGCATTATTTACTACTAATAAATCATATTTTTTTTTCATCTCATCTTTTTTTTTATATTCAGGATTTTTTGCTATTTTTTTTGTATTATCATTTTTTTGATAGATTTCATTTATAATTTCTTTTGCTGGGGCTTGAATAGATTTAACTTTTAAAATGTTATCTACTGCACTTAAAATATCTTTTACAGGAATTTCGTTTGTTATTTTTTTTTTTGATTCTTGAGTAGATTTAACATTTAAAATGTCATCTACGGCAGTTAAGATGTCTTTTACTGAGTAATCTTGCTTCATAAATATAATATAATTAAATCTTAATAATCTTCAAATTTCTATCGTTTAATTTTTATTATTTTAAAAACAATTCTTCTTAGCACGGTTGTTTATGAACTATTTTTTAGATTTAGAATGTTTGCTTACACTTCTGTTCATAATGTAGTCCATCATCGCAAGAAGTACTCCGCTAACAACGAAGGTTAGGTGCACGACAACATATAAAATAATCGTATCTTTTGAATATTTATCTAAATTCATAAATATTTTTAGCAAATGAATTCCCGAAATAGCAACAATTGATGAAATTAGTTTAATTTTTAAATCTGTAAAATCTACATGACCCATCCATTCAGGTTTGTCCTCGTGGTCTTTAATATGAATTTTAGATACAAAATTTTCGTAACCTGAAAAAATAACAATAATTAATAAATTTGCAGCAAGCGAAATGTCAACAAGACTTAGAATAAAAAGTAAAACGCCTGCAATATCCGTATCATGAATAATTGTGAAAAAGTGAACTATTTCTCTACCAAACTCATAAAGCAGAACCAATAAACTTAAAGATAAACCTAAATAAAACGGAGCAAGTATCCAGCGTGATGCAAATATTGTTTTTTCTAATAAAATTTCAAATTTTTTCATAATACTTTTGTTTAAATTTTCTAAGAATTGTAGCATTAATAAATGCTTGCTAAACTCTTGTATTCATTATTTAATCGGATTTTATAATTTATGCCATCAGTAATTTTAAGAGATACAAAACTACAAGGTAATATTAGTGAAAATAGCAGCATCACTTTAGATGGAATGCTATTAGGCGATATAAAAGCTGAAGAAGTTATTATTAAAGAAAATGGGAATATTACAGGCAATATATCAGCAGATCATAATATTGAAGTTGGTGGTCAGGTAACCGGAGACCTTTCATCAGATAAAATTCATTTAAATAACAGTGCTAAAGTTAGAGGAAAATTATTCCATAGAAATTTAGTTGTAGATGAAGGTGCCCAATTGGAAATTGCTGCCTCAACAAGAAAAAAAATAACGAACAACAATAAAGATTAATAATGTTTTTTAAATTAGATAAAAAATTACAAAATCAAATAGATGGATTTTCGCATTTAGGAGAAACATTGCGTTTTGAGGGAGAAATACATTGTAAAGGTGAAATTGAAATTGCCGGAAAAGTAAAAGGGAATATCAAAGCAAAAATATTAAGAATATTAGAAACGGGAAGTGTTAAAGGTCAAGTCCAAGCTGAAAAAATTGAGATTTTGGGTCATTTGGTTGGAAATGTAGAATCTGAAATTATTCACGTTGGAGAAAATGGCGTTGTAAGAGGAGATATTCATTTTTTTACTAATTTAAGTGTTTTAAATGGTGCTGATATATTTGGACATATTCAAAAAATTAAAAAAGACAAAGTTAAAAGATCAGATACTGATAAAGTTAAGTATCTAGAACATGACAAAAAGGCTTCTTAATCAAATTTTGTGAAACAAAGCCAAATTTTTCTTCAATAAAGCTTTAAATAAGCTTGTTAACTGATAAAGGTTATATTTTATTATTAAATAATTTTATTAGATTTTTACTTACAACTTTCCCCAAATTTAAATGATTAACTTTGAAGGCTTTAGCCTTTCACAAAACTTAAAAAATTCATTAGCGCGAATGAATTTTACAGCTCCAACTCCTATTCAAGTAAGTTCTATACCGCTTGCCCTAGAAGGTCGTGATATTTTAGGTTCGGCACAAACAGGAACGGGAAAAACTGCAGCCTTTAGTATTCCATTAGTTGAACTGTTAAGTAGATCAAAACAAGGTTCGGCTTTAGTGCTAACACCAACACGTGAACTCGCTAATCAAGTAATAGCTGTAATTATTCAGTTGCTTGGAAAAAGTAATCCAATCAAGGCAGCATGTTTAATTGGAGGAGAGTCTATGCATAAACAGTTAGGACAACTTAAATCACGTCCAAGAATTATTGTAGGAACACCAGGAAGAATAAATGATCACTTAGATAGAAAATCATTAAAATTATCAGATACAGGTTTTTTAGTTTTAGATGAAACAGATCGTATGCTTGATATGGGCTTTGGAATTCAAATTGATAGAATATTAAAACATCTTCCAGCAAAAAAACAAACATTAATGTTTTCTGCAACTCTACCTGAAGAGATTGTTAGAATGTCGTCTAAATATTTAAAAAATCCTGAAAGAGTTTCTATGGGGGCAACGAATGTGCCATCTATAAAAATTAAACAAGAAGTTATCCATATAAAACAAGAGCAAAAATATCAGGAGTTAATTAAGCAATTACAAGAAAGAACCGGCTCGATTTTAGTATTTGTTAAAACTAAACATAATTCAAAAAATTTAGCAGCTAAGCTTTGTAAGGAAAAATTCAAAGCAGATGCTTTGCATGGAAATCTAAGACAAAGCAAAAGAACTACTGTGATGAGCGCTTTTAGAAATAAGAAATTTACAATACTTGTTGCAACAGATATTGCAGCAAGAGGTCTGGATGTTCCCCATATTGAACATGTTATTAATTACGACCTTCCCCAAGTTGCCGAGGATTATATTCACCGAATGGGCAGAACTGCCAGAGCAGGAGCAGAGGGTTCTTCTTTATCCTTTATTACTAATAGTGATAGAGAAAAATGGAATGCTATTGAGAGATTATTAGATCCAACTAAAAAGAAAGAAAATTTTTCTAAGGGTAGAAGCGGAGGCGGTGGATTTCAAAGAGATTATAAAAATAAAAGAAGAGGAGGGGAAAGAGATAGAAACAAAGGAGGAAGACCAAGCTTTGGTGGAAACAGATCCTCAGAAGGATTTAGAGGAAATAAGCCAGCAGAAAGATCTCGAGAAAATAAACCCACAGATAGATTTAGAGGAAATAGAAATTCAGAAGGATCTCGAGAAAATAAACCCGCAGATAGATTTAGAGGAAATAGATATTCAGAAGGTTTTAAGCCTAAAAATACTGAAGGTTTTAAAGAATACAAACCAAGAGAAGGCGGTGAAAAAGATTACAGAAGAAAAAGTGACAGAGAAAAGCCGAAATTTTTTAGTAAAAAATCTAAAGACTTCAAAGATAGAAATTTCAATACAGGTAATAGAAAAAATTATAAGAATAAAGAATCATTTAATTAAAAAAAGAATTTAGCCTTATCAATTAATGGACAAATACGTAACTTTTGTTGGTTTCTTTTCTGGCTTTTGCACAACAGTTGCCTTTGTTCCACAAGCTTACAAGGTTTGGAAAACTAAAAGCACAAAGGATATTTCTTTGTGGATGTTTTTAATATTTACAATTGGTGTTGCTAGTTGGTTAGTCTACGGAGTGTTAACTAATAATTTACCTATAATATTTGCAAATATTATAACTTTATTTTTAGCGTTTGTAATTTTAGTTGCTAAAATTAAATTTAATTAAAGTTTAGAGAAATATCTAGATTTTGAGGGCTGTGGGTTAGCCTTCCAATTGAAATTCTATTAACACCCGTCTTTGCATAATCAAGAATATTTTTATCATTAATATTACCAGAGGCTTCAGTTTCATATTTGTTACCAACCATACTTAAGGCTTTTTTAATTTCATCTGGCTTCATATTGTCTAATAATAATCTATTGAAATTAAGTGATTGAATAGTTTCTAATTGACTTAGTGTGTCCACTTCTACCGTTATGACCTTTCCGCTTCTGTTTAATCTTAAAGCATTTTGTACAAGATCAAATATCTTTTGTGATGCAGAAATATGATTGTCTTTTATAAAAATTTCATCAAATAAATTAAATCTATTATTCGTGCCACCGCCAAGAGTTACAGCGTATTTTTGAATAGCTCTAAGTGTTGGTAAAGTTTTTCTAGTACAACAAATTTTTGTCTTATATTCTTTAACTAGGTTAACGTAATAATGAGTTTTTGTGGCAATCCCTGATATTAAGCCTAAAAAATTAATTGCCGTTCTTTCTGATTTTAAAATAGAACCAGTTAATCCTTTAATTTCAGCAATAATATCGCCTTTTTTTATAGATGATCCTTCTTGAAATTTTTTCTTTAATTTTGTTTTTTTATCAATTTGTTTAAAAGCTTCATCTGCAAAATCTAATCCACCAATAATTCCATCCTCATTTGCAATAATTTTTGCAGAAGTAATAGAACTTTTATTTACCAAAAGATCAGTCGTAATATCTTTTTGCGCTTGATCCTCAAATAAAGAAGCGCCAACAATGCTTTTTATATAGCCGCTAGTAATAAGTTTAGATTTTGACATTCTTTAAGCAACTTTTTCTATGTATTCTTTTTTATTTAAGAATTCTTGCATCTCGTTTAACGTAATTTTTTTTCTAAATAAAAATTTCTCATTTGATTTTGGATAATCACTCCTAAAATGAGCTCCTCTGCTTTCTTTTCTCATGTAGGCTGAGTAAGTGATTAATCTTGATACTAAAATCATATCTTTAAGTTTAGCTGATAAATCTTTTGCTTCTCTTTCTATTCTATCAATTTCAATGAATGCTTTTCGTAGTTTTTGTTCATTTCTATAAACACCTACTAAATCACTCATGATATTTCTAAGCTGCCAAATGTATTTTTTTGCTCTAATTCGTGATGAAGTTTTTTCTTTCGGTAAATATTTTTTAAAATTAATATTTTTATCTTCAGTTTTATTAAGAACTTCAGAATTAATAGAAGTTGCTATTCTTTTTCCAAAAACAAAAGCTTCAAGCAAAGAATTTGAAGCCAGTCTATTCGCTCCGTGA
Organism: alpha proteobacterium SCGC AAA027-L15; assembly: GCA_000371865.1. Classification (GTDB taxonomy): domain Bacteria; phylum Pseudomonadota; class Alphaproteobacteria; order Pelagibacterales; family Pelagibacteraceae; genus Fontibacterium. Next base: position 12,639 of record AQUG01000005.1, on the reverse strand, counting down.
GCACCTGTTGAAGAAACCTCACCACAAGCCCAAAGCCCTTTAATAGAGGATTTCCCATTTTCGTCAACGAGGACGCCCCCCATGTGATAATGAGCAGCAGGAGTTACAGGTATTTTTTCTTTAGTGAAATCAATATTAGCTTTTTTTAAAAAATTGTAAGCACTTGGAAACATTGTTTCTAATTGTTCGTTTGAAAATTTTCTACAATCCAGGAATGTTGAATGTCCTAGATCTTTTAATCTTTGTAGTTCACGAGCAACGATATCACGGGGAGCAAGATCTCCGCTTGGATGAATTGATTTCATAAATTGACTATCATATTCATCAACTAACTTTGCACCATCTCCTCTAAGCGCTTCAGTTAATAAAGGCGTTGGATCAAGCCCAACGTCCATCCCTGTTGGATGAAATTGAACAAATTCCATATCAGAAAGAACAGCACCAGCACGAGCAGCCATTGCAATACCTTCACCATAAATATCTCTTGGATTTGTAGTATGTTCGTAAATACTGCCAAGACCTCCCGTTGCAAGAACAACATTAGGTGCTTTAAAAAATGTAAAATTATCAACTATGTTCTTTCCAATATGACGACCAATTAAACCAATGATTTTATTATTTTCAGTTATAATTTCATCAACCGTAACATCTTCTAGAATAGTAATATTTTCTAACTTTTGAATGTTATTTATCAAAGTTTTTATAATTTCTCTTCCTGAACTATCACCGTTTACTTTCAATACTCTACGTCTGCTATGAGCTGCCTCTTGAGACATTAAAAAATTTTTAAGATGATCTTTGTCAAAATTAACTCCTTTTTCTTCTAGAAATTTAATAATAGAAGATGCTTCTTCAGTTATAATTTTAACAATTTTTTCATCACTTAGTCCTGAGCTTGCTTTAATAGTATCTTCAAAGTGAATTTTTGGACTATCATCCTTACCAACGGCTGCAGCAATTCCTCCTTGTGCCCAAGCGCTTGATGAAGCTTCACCTAATTTTTTTTTAGAAATTAAAGTAACTTTTCTTGGGTAAAGACAGATTGCAGTCATTAATCCAGAAATTCCAGATCCAATAACAATAACGTCAGTAGTGTGTAAACTTTCCATTAAGCAAGACTAGATTGACGACCAACTTTAATCATACGCTCAATAGGAAGTCTTGCTTTATCTATAATAAATTTATCGATCAAAACTTCATTCGTTTCATTCATTAAACAATCATAGATTTTTGGCAATTGTATTCTTTTCATATGAGGACATAAATTACATGGTCTAACAAAATTAGTTTCAGGATTTTCAACCTGAACATTGTCGCTCATTGAACATTCTGTAACTAAAAATACATTCTTAGGTTTTTTATTTTTAACATATTGAATCATTCCGGATGTTGAACCAGTAAAATCAGAAGCTTTAATAACATCAGGAGGACACTCAGGATGAGAAACAATAACTAAATCAGGATAATTCTTTCTAAGTTGATTTAATTCTTTTGCTGTAAACTGTTCATGAACCATGCATGTTCCATGCCAAGGAATAATTTTAACTTTAGTTTGTGAAGCGACATATTTTGCAAGATAGACATCAGGCAAAAATATAACTTCTTTTACTCCCAAAGATTCGACAACTTTTACACCATTGGCTGAAGTACAGCAGACATCTGTTTCAGCTTTAACCTCAGCTGACGTATTAACATAAGTGACTACAGGAACACCCGGATATTGTTTTTTTAATTTTCTCACATCTTCTGCAGTGATCGATTCTGCAAGGGAGCATCCCGCCTTCATATCAGGAATAAGAACTTTTTTATTAGGAGACATTATTTTTGCAGTCTCAGCCATAAAGTGAACGCCTGCCATAATAATAATATCTGCTTTAGTTTTTCCAGCCTCAATTGCTAAAGTTAAAGAGTCCCCAATGATATCAGCGACTCCATGATAAATTTCTGGAGTTTGATAGTTATGCGCTAAAATAACCGCATTCTTTTTTCTTTTTAGTTCATTAATTCTATAGATATAAGGAGCGTGTAGAGGCCACTCTAATGCTGGCACAACAGATTTTATTTTTTGGTAAATATCTAAGGTATTTTTTTGAATTTCTTTTGTAAATTCTAGTTGAGAACTCATAAATTTTTATAAATGATAATCGACTATTCTGTTATAGTAAAATTAATATTTAAATTAGTTGAAAAACCTTATTTATCGACATGTGTTAATTTATAAGGCAAGTCTGTTTAGAGGGGTTATACTGATCAGTTCAATCAGATATCAATATTTGTTCACTTTCAACAGTAATCGCTAATATGAAATAAGAAAAACTAAATATTGATCTATGTAACTATTATTTCTAATTTTCCAAGGCCTTCAATCTCGCCCTCTAGTTTGTCGCCTTTAACAACAGGACCAACACCCGCTGGTGTTCCAGTCATTACAATGTCTCCAGCTTCAATATCGTAAAATTTTGACAAATGGGCTATTTGCATGGGGACTTTCCATATCATCATATTTAAATTTCCATTTTGTTTAACCGCGTTATTAACTTTAAGGGATATTGTTCCACTTTCCATTTTTCCACATTTTTCAATTTTTGTTAGCGGACCTATAGGGGCAGATTTTTCAAAAGCTTTTCCAATTTCCCAAGGACGACCCAATTTTTTACTAACACCTTGTAGATCTCTTCTTGTCATGTCCAGTCCTACAGCAAAGCCATAGATATGATTGTATGCATCAGCTTCTTTAATATTCGAGCCTCCACTCTTAAGAGCAAACACTAGTTCAATTTCGTGATGAACATCTTTAGTTTGCGATGGATAAGGAAAATTTTTATCTGTTATTATATTATTTGGATTTTTTTGAAAAAAAAACGGATCATCTTTAGGATCAAAGCCCATTTCAACTGCATGATCAGCATAATTTCTTCCAATACAGTATATTCTTCTGACAGGAAAAAAATCTTGAGAATCTTTAATTGATATTTTAGTTATTGCAGGAGTAGGTATTACAAAATTAGTCATATATTTTTTTAATTAACGTTTTGAAGCATAATAGCTAAATTTTCTTTCAAGCCAAGATAAAATTTCTGCTAATAAAAAAGCGGCTGTGAATAAAATAAAAATAATAGACCAAAAATGAGCCATTAAAAAATTAGAAGAATAAATTTCAAATAATTCACCAAATCCAACTATAGAAATAAGTAACTGTCCAATTATAACTCCTTTAACAGCTCTAATAAAACCTATTCTAACACCACTTAAAATTTCAGGCAATGCTGCCCAAATATATATTTTAAAAAATGCATCTATTGATTTGGCACCATAAGAGTTAGCCATTTCAACTAATGACCGATTAATTTGCAAAACACCCGCTCTAGCATTTAGCATAATAATCCAGATTGCAAAGAGGGTAGTTGTTATAATAATTGATTTTAAACCAAAACCAAACAAAACCATTAACACAGGCACTAAAGCAGTTAATGGAGCGCTTAAAAAAACATTTACCCAAGGCAAAAGACACTCATCTATAATTCGATTTTTCCCCATTAATACACCTAATGGAATTCCAATAAAAATAGCAAAAAATAGTCCAGATACAAGGGCATATGCCGTTTCAAATAAAGCTTTTAAAAAAACTTCAGTGTTATAAATTTCTAAAAATGCTTTAAGTATTTCAGATAAAGATGGAACAAAATATGTAATTTTGCTTTGCCCCACTAACTCCCAAAGGCAACCCCAAATTATTAAAGAAAAAAAATTAGGTATTCTGTATCCAAATACAATCATCTAGATTTGCAAATAATTAAACATAGTTTTTTAGAGATTTCCAGATTTGATCGACTATATCTAAATATTCCGTATCTCTTCTGATTTTATCAACTCCTTTATTTTTAAATCCAGAAGGTTTTATAATTTCAGAAACTCGACTTGGTCTAGGAAGTAATATTGCGATTTGATCAGAAACATAAACAGCCTCTTCGATTGAGTGAGTTACAAAAATAAAAGTTTTTTTTTCTTTTTTAATTAATTCTAGTAAGTCCTCTTGTAATTTTACTTACCAGTCAGTAAATAGTGAAAAATTTTATGATAAAATATTAAAAAATGTGGCCAATAATAAAAATATTAAATTTTTTTTAGACCATAGCGTCGATGAAATTAGTGAAGAAGATGGTCAAATAACAATCAAAAGTAAAAACGAGACATTTAAGGCAAATTTAGTTTTTGATAGCTCATTAAGAAATAATAACACTAATGATGCTAAAATTTATCAGCACTTTTATGGTTGTGAAGTAAATTTTAAAGAAAATATAAATTTAAGTAAAAACCCGACTCTTATGGACTTTAATTGCAATCAAGGTAATTGGACGCATTTTTTTTACACTTTGCCTCTTGGTGACAAACAACTATTTATTGAAACAACTTGGGTTTCGGATCAACAAAACTTTATAAAAGAGCAATATATATCTGAGATTAATGAATATATTCAAAAAAATTTAAATTATAAGAAAGAATACACTCTTGGCTATAGCGAAATGGGGTCGATCCCGATGTTTCATTTTCAACAAAAGAATAAATATAAAAAAGTTATAAAAATTGGAACAGCGGCAAATCTTACTAGAAAAAGTACCGGATATACCTTCTTAAATATTCAAAAATTTACAAAAGAATTAGTACAAAAGTTAATTAAAAATCAAATTATCACTAACAATCAGATAAAATCTAAATATAATTTTTTAGATAGAATTTTTATTAAAGTTTTACTCGAAGAAAAAGGAAATATGTACAAAATATTTTTAAGACTTTTTAAAAAAAATAACACAAAAGATATTGTTAATTTTTTATCTAATAGCAGCAATTTTATTCAAGACATAAAAATAATCTTAAGTATGCCTAAATTAATTTTTATTAAAAAATTACTAAATTTTTAATGTATGAATTATAATTTAAAAAAATATTTTAATATTAACAATTTTTTTTTTTTATTACTAATTTGTATTTTATCAGTAATTAATTTTTTTTTAGATTTACCATCTTCATATATATATATTTTATGTTTTTTATTAATTGCAACAATTGGAGTCTCTCATGGTGCCTATGACGGCAAAAAAGGTGAGATATTATTTAATGATAAATTTAAAAATTCAAAATTTATTTTTTATTTTATATATACAGCATTGGTTATTTTAGTTTTTATTTTTTGGTACTTAAATCCATTAATCTCACTAATAATTTTTTTATTGATATCTTCCTTGCATTTTGGAAAGGAAGATCTTGAGATTTATTTAGATAAAAAATATAGACATCACGCATTACTTTTTTTTCTAAAAGGTTCATTAATTATATTGCTTCCATTATTTTTTAATTTTGAAAAAACTAACTTAATTTTTAATACAATTCTTTTTTCAAATAATTATCTGCTGTTGTCGAATAATTACGTAAAATTTATTTTGGCAATAAATTTATTAATGCAGGCTCTGTTCTATTTATATATTTATTTTAAAAAAAAATTAAATAGGAGCGACTTTTTTTCAATTATTTTTGAAATATTTTTAATAATTATTATATTTTATTTATTCACACCAATCGTTGCATTTACTTTATATTTTTGCTTCATGCATTCTATTAAAAATATTCTTCTAATTTCTGATGAACTCAATTCAAATTTATTTAGAGGCTTTAAAATATTTGTTAAACAATCATTATTTTTGACTTTGATAACTTTTTTTATTCTATTAATTAGTTTATTTTTTTTAATAAAATTTGATTTGCTTGAAAACTCGATTGAGAAAATTATTTTTATTGCCTTAGCTTCGTTAACACTCCCGCATATAATCTTACATTACATTGCGGAAAATATTAAAAAATCATAAATCTAAAGAGTGAGACTTTATTAGCTATATTCTTAGCTTTGAAACTACATATCTTTTGGTTTACTATTAAATAAACTTAATAATAGTTGGGGAAAAATTGAGTAACAAATACGATAATTTATATAAAGCATCAATTACAAATCCCGAAAAATTTTGGGATGAAGCTGCAAAAGATGTTAAATGGTTTTCACCATATAAAAAAGTTTTAGATAGTTCTAACCCTCCTTTTTATCGTTGGTTTCCCGAAGGAAAAATAAATACCTGTTTTAATGCAATCGATAGGCATGTTGAGGAAGGAAACGGATCTCGAACAGCTATTATTTATGATAGCCCGGTTACATCTAAAAAAATTTCTTTTAGTTACTCTGAAGTAAAAAAAATAGTCTCTAATTTTGCAGGAGCGTTAAAAAATTTTGGAATAAAAAAAGGCGATCGCATCATCATTTATATGCCTATGATTCCTGAAGCAGTTTTTGCTATGCTTGCCTGCGCAAGAATAGGTGCTGTACATTCAGTTGTATTCGGAGGTTTTGCAGCAAATGAACTGGCTGCAAGAATAAATGACTCTGAAGCAAAATTAATTATTTCTGCTTCGTGTGGTTTTGAACCTGGAAGAACAGTTCAGTACAAACCGCTTTTAGATGAAGCAATAAGACTTGCAAACCTAAAACCAAAAAAATGCGTAATATTTCAAAGAGAAAATAATTCTGTTGAATTAGGCATTAACGATATTAGTTGGCAAGATTTTATAAAAGATGCAAAAGAAATTGATTGTGAACATATGGACGCTAACGATCCTGCCTATATACTTTATACTTCGGGAACAACAGGAACGCCAAAAGGCATCGTAAGAGATATTGGTGGGCATATCGTAGCTTTAAAGTGGTCTATGAAAAATATTTACAATATTAACCCTGGTGATATTTGGTGGTCAGCAAGTGATATAGGTTGGGTTGTCGGTCACTCTTATATTGTTTATGGTCCACTGTTTCACGGATGCACAACAATATTATACGAAGGAAAACCTGTCGGAACTCCTGACGCTGGTTCTTTTTGGAGAGTAATATCTGAACATAAAGTTAAATCATTATTTACTGCCCCCACTGCTTTTAGGGCTATAAAAAAAGAAGATCCAGAGGGAAAATTTTTTAAAAGATATGATTTGTCTAAGTTTGAAATATTATTTTTAGCAGGTGAGAGAGCTGATCCAGATACAATTAAATGGGCTGAAAATTTATTAAAGAAACCTGTAATAGATCATTGGTGGCAAACTGAAACTGGGTGGGCAATAAGTGCGAATTGCGCAGGTCTTGGTTTGTTTGAAACTAAATATGGTTCTGCCGGAAAAGCAGTTCCTGGTTATAATATTCAAATTTTAAAACCTGATGGCACACAAGCTAAGTCATCTGAAATGGGCGATGTAGTAGTAAAACTGCCTCTTCCACCAGGAACTTTTCCAACATTATGGAAAGCAGACAAAAGATATAAAGAAAACTACATGGACCCTTACGAGGGTTACTACAAAACTTATGATGCGGGACACATTGATGAGAATGGATATGTATGGATCATGTCTAGAACTGACGACATTATTAACGTTGCAGGACATAGGCTTTCAACTGGTTCAATGGAAGAAATATTATCTGAAAATACAAGTGTTGCAGAATGCGCTGTGCTTGGGATTGCAGACAATTTAAAGGGTCAAATACCTCTTGGTTTGATTGTTTTAAAATCTGGAGTTACAAAAAAACCTGAAGATATTTCAAAAGAATGTATTCAAATGATTAGAGATAAAATTGGACCTGTTGCTGCATTTAAAAATATAGTTGTTGTAAAAAGACTTCCAAAAACAAGATCTGGAAAAATTTTAAGAGGGACTGTTGGTAAAATAGCTGATCAAGTTCCATATAAAATGCCAGCCACTATTGATGATCCTATTATTTTAGATGAGATTAAATTATCTTTGATTGAAGCTGGAATAATTAAAAATTAAAATTCTAGAGGTTTTCCAAATTTAGTATCAACTATTTTTTGATCCCAGGAAGCAACCTTACCATTAACAATAGTTCCAACCGGAAAACCTTTTACGTTTTTGTTGTTAAATGGTGTCCATCCGCATCTACTTGCAATCCAATCATTTGTAATTTTATAATTTAAATTCATGTCAATAACAGTAAGGTCTGCATAATATCCCTCTTTAATCTCTCCTCTTTTTTTTATATTAAAAATTTTACAAGGATTAATGCTCAGTAATTCAACTAGTCTTTGAAATGTGAGTTTTTTATTATTTACATGATCTAACATAATAGGAAGCATTGTCTGAACGCCTGTCAAACCTGATGGGCTTTCAGGATATGGTTTTTGTTTTTCTTTTAATGTATGTGGCGCATGATCAGATCCAAGGACATCAATAGTACCATCTAACAAACGTTTCCATAAAACATCCTGATGATCTTTTGTTCTTATTGGAGGATTCATCTGTGCCAAAGTTCCGAGTTCTTCATAACAATCGGGCGCAAATAAAGTTAAGAACTGCGGTGTCGTTTCAACAGTTACATATTTTTTATTCTTTGCTAAAAAATCTCCCTCTTCTTTAGAGGATACATGCAAAATATGTATTCTTTTCTTATGTTTATTAGCAAAACCAACCACTTTTGTAGTAGAGGTTAATGCAACTTCAGAATCTCTCCATACAGGATGAGTCTTAACGTTCCCCTTTTCGATTAGAACTTTTTTCTTTTGTAATAAATCATCGTCCTCAGAATGAATTGAAACAACTCTTGGACTTATTCTAATAACTTCTTCAATAGCATCGTCCTTTTTTACAAGCAATGTTCCAGTTGATGACCCTATAAACATTTTGATTCCGCAGCATCCTATTAGATTTGTAGTTTGCTTTATAAACTCAAAATTATTTTCTGTTGCTCCAAAATAAAACGCGTAATTGCAATACATTCTATTTTTTGCTCGATCTAATTTATCTTGAAATCTTTCAAAATTATCAGTGGCTGGATTGGTGTTGGGCATTTCAAAGACAGAGGTAATGCCTCCTAAAATTGCAGCCTTACTGCCGCTCTCTAAATCTTCTTTGTCTGGATTGCCCGGTTCTCTAAAATGAACCTGAGTATCTATCGCACCTGGAATAATTGTAAGGCCATTCGCATCAAGAACTTTATCTGCATCTACATTGATTGAGCCTAATTTAATAATTTGATTATCTTTAATTCCAATATCAACTTGAGTGAGTTTATTATTTATAAAACAATTGCCATTTTTTATAATTAAATCATATATATTGGACATCTAAAAATTTAATACACCAAAGCAGACAAACGTACAATAATGGAAACGGACAAAGCTTATATAGCTGCAAAAGGGTTTATTAGTATTAAAGGAGAAGACAGCATCGATTTTCTTCAAAATATTATTTCTAATGATATTAAAAAAGTAACAGAAAATAAATGTATATATGCTTCGTTGTTAACTCCGCAAGGAAAATTCTTATTCGACTTTATTATTTTTAAAAAAAAAAATATTTTTTTAATTGAATATAATAGCGAGCTAGTAAAAGAATTATTTAATAAATTCTATAATTATAAATTAAAATCTAGAGTCGAAATTAAAATTGAAAATGATTTAATAAGTATCGATATACCTTTTAAAAAATTTAAAAATCTTAACATAAATAAACTAAATTTAATTAATTATAAAAATTACATAATTTTTGAAGACCCAAGAATAAAAAATACCTTAGCAAGAGCAATTATAGAACAGTCTAAAATTAAAGAATTTTTAAACGATTTAAGTATTGAGTTATCTAATGAAGAATATTTTTTAGAGAAAAAATTATTTGACCTAGGAATTCCATCTAAGGACATGCAAAATTTGCAAAATCAACTATTCTCTCTTGAAGCAAACTTTCTCGAATTAAATGGGATTAGCACAAAAAAAGGTTGTTATATAGGCCAAGAAAATACCGCTCGAATGTTTTTAAAAAATAAAATTACCAAGAGATTACTTCCTATTAAAATTTTATCTGGAAATATTTCAGTAAATCAAAAAATTTTTATAGAAAATAATGAAGTTGGAACTATTCTAATTGGGCTTCCATTCCCATTTGCATTAATTAAAATAAATAATGATAATAAAAAAATTTTTCTAGAAGAAAAATTGAAAACTTTATCTGGAACTATTAAAATTATAATTCCAGATTGGTTAAAATTTTATTAAAAATTTAATTATTACTAAGATTTATTAAAATATTGCACATCTTTAAGTTGTGTTTAAAATTCTTCTATTAAAATTTAAAAGCTATATATTTGCATACGATTAAACTTAAAAAACAATACATATGAAAAAAATAATAAAAAACTTTAATTTAATATTTTTTTTTGCTGCATTAGTTGCGTCTTTATTTTCAACTAGTGTATATGCGCAAAAAAAAATTAGAATAGCAATGGCAGAGCCTCCTTCTGATGAGTTGGCAGCATTTTTTTTAGCACTAGATAGAGCAAAAAAAAATGGCTTAAATTATGAATATACAGCCTTCGCAGATGAAGAACTTGCGATTCAGGCTGTAATTAGCGGTCAAATGGACATAGGATTTGGTACGCCATATTCTGTTATGCAAAAATCAAAGGCTCCAATTAGAATTGTATATCAGATGTCTAAACTTATATTTTTTCCAGTTACAACTAAAAAATATAATAAATTAGAGGATTTAAATGGCCAATCTATAATGCTTCATTCTCGTGGTGGTGGCACAGACTCTATTGCTAATGTTATTGAAGAAAGAGCAAAGATAAAATTTGGAAACAGAGTGTATGTAAGTGGATCCAAAAATAGAGTTGCAGCTCTTACTTCTGGTCAAACTGAAGCAACTATTATTGATTTATCTAACAAAAATAGATTGATGAGGTCTGAGGCTGGAAATAAATTTAATGTGCTAAAAATGTTTCCTGTAAATGCTAGCGATGAAGCTATTTTTGCAAATCTTAACTGGATTAAAGCAAACGAAAAGGATGTTGATATTTTCATTCAAGCTTTAGTTAGTGTTTACAAAGACATGCATAAAGATCCAACAATAATTGCCAAACAAACAGACCCCAATGGACCTATTGGAAAACTTCCTAAGCAAGTTTTAGAATCTTTGGATGGTTTTTATAAAGACGCTGTAGAAGGTGGTCTATATGATGTTAATGGCGGCGGAAGAATAGCAGCTAAAGCAGATATGGACTGGTATCATAGATCTGGTCAACTTACTGGTGATATAAAAAATCTTAAAATCGAAGATTTTTGGTATTTTGCACCACTAGACAAAGCAGTAAAAAAATAAATCTGATTACACCGTTGCTAACTAAAAAATGTTAGCAACGGTGTTTTTTAAAAAAACCATAAAATGAACAAGATTAAATTTTCCAGAGCAAATATTTTAAAAATAAGCTCAGCTTTTTTATTATTTACTGCCTGGGAAATTGCTGGAAGAGTGCCTATAAGTTTTGCGTTTCCCACTTTTTTTGAAACAATGGAAGCTTTAATCGCAATTATTTTAAATGGTTCAATATTTATTGCATACTCAGATACTTTACGACCGCTATTTCTAGGAATAGCAATTTCTGCTTTTTTTGGAATTATTCTAGGTTTATGCATAGGGCTAAGTGAAAAAACCGATTGGTTTATCTCTCCTATATTTATAATAATGCAAGCAGCTCCTTTAGCTGCTTTGATTCCATTGTTAATAATGGTCTATGGCGTCCAGTTAACTTCAAAAGTTTTTGTAGTTATAATTATGTCTATGCCAGTGATTGTCCTAAATACGGCTGGAGCAGTTAAAAATACTTCAAGTTCGCTTCAAGAAATGTGTTTTTCTTATTTAGGATCAAAAAAAGATAATATATTAAAAGTAATCTTACCTTCTGCTTCACCAATAATTTTTGCAGGATTAAGACTTGGTGTTTCCGCGGGTTTTATTGGAGCAATATTAGCAGAATTAAAAATTACCCCTACAGGAATTGGTGACATTATAAGTTTTAGCAGATCAAGAGGAGACTACCCTACAATGTATGCGGCAATTTTTTCAATTATACTTTTGGCTGTCATTTTTATAAATATTTTGGAAAGGATTGAAAAAAAGTCTTTTAAAGGAAATCAGAAAGAATATATATCAAACTAAAAATTTAAATGATTAATGCTGTTGAAGTAAAAAATATTTCTAAAAAATACGGTCAAGTGGAAGCTCTGAGAAATATGAGCTTAACTTTTCCAAAAGGTCAGTTAACTTCATTATTAGGTCCTTCTGGTTGTGGTAAAACAACTTTATTAAAAATAATTGCCGGTTTGCTCAGTGCGGATTCTGGTGAAGTAATAATTAATAATTCTAGAATTACAAAACCAGGTCCTGATAGAGCGTTTGTGTTTCAAGATTTTGCATTAATGCCTTGGGCATCTGTTATCAAAAATGTTGCTTTTGGCTTAGAACTTAAAGGAATTAACAAATCTGAAAGAGAAGATATAGCAAAAAAATATATATCTGATGTTGGATTAAATGGATTTGAAAATAATTTTCCCCACGAATTATCAGGTGGAATGAAGCAAAGAGTGGGTTTGGCTCGAGCGCTGTCCGTAAATGCTGAAGTATTATTAATGGATGAGCCATTTTCAGCTGTTGATGAACAGACTAGAAGAAAATTACAAGAGGACTTACTAGAATTAATTAAAAAAGAAAAAAAAACTTTTATTTTTGTAACTCACTCAATCGAAGAGGCTGTTTATGTTTCTG
>AQUG01000004.1:0-79072 GCA_000371865.1 alpha proteobacterium SCGC AAA027-L15 | reverse complement strand
TAAAGGTCTAATTGGTCTGTCAATTAATCGTGATATTAAAGTTTCGCTCTCTGTTGGTCTTGCTTCTAAGTTAATGAATTATGAAATTGATATTTTAACAGATCAAGAGGAAACAGAAAAAAGACAATCAGAATTTAAAATTAAAACAAAACGATTTATTGAAAGTTTAGAAATCGATGAAATGATGGCTCAACTTTTAGTGTTAGAAGGATTTTCTTCTATCAAAGAAATCGATGGTTCTCCTTTGGAAGAGATAACGAAAATTGATGGCTTTGATGCGGACACAGCAAAAGAATTAAAAGAAAGAGCAAAAGAATATTTAGAAACAGAATCTAAAGAAATATCAAATAGAGTTAAAGAGTTGGGCATTCAAGATGATCTTATGAATCATCCAGGATTATCACTTGGAATGCTTTTAACTTTAGGTGAAAAAAATATTAAAACTTTAGCAGATTTTGCAGATTTATCAGTTGATGAAATCTTAGGTGGGTACGATGAAGTCAAAGGAAAAAGAGTGGAATTTGAAGGAATCCTGCAGAATTTCGATATCATAAGAGCAGAGGCTGAGCGCCTGATAATGAGCGCTAGAGAAAAAGTTTTTAACAAATAATAAACTCGCTTTTAGAAAAAACATGGACGTTAAAGACAAAAAGAAAAAACTTACATTAAAAAACTTTAGTGGTGGATCGGCAGCTGTTTCAAGCTATGCAAGAGGCGCCGGTAACAAATCAGTTTTAGTTGAGAAGAAGAAAAATAGATCGATAGACGCAACTTACTCCGTTGATAAAGTAAAAGCTTCAACACCTCCACAAGATGCTGTAAAGCCAAAGACTTTAACAAAAGAAGATACTGCTAAAGCGCAAAAATCAGCGCAAGAGTGGGCGAGAAAGAAAATCCAAGAAGAGCTTGAAATAGATAATAGTAAAAAGTTAATTAAAAAAACTCACGGAAAAAAAAGAGAATATAAACTAACTTTATCCAAAGCGCTCACAGATGCAGATGAAGATGAAAAGACAAGAAGTTTAGCTTCTTTTAAAAGAGCCAGAGAAAAAGAAAAAAAATTAATTCAAGATGGTGATGAGTCAGGTGAAGCAAAAAAAGTTTCTAGAGAAATATCGGTACCAAATTTAATCACTATTCAAGAGCTTGCAAACAGAATGGCAGAAAAAGCAAGTTCGATTATTAAATTTTTATTTGAAAAAAATGTAAAAGTTACAATCAATCACACTATCGATAGAGATACTGCAGAGTATATCGTTGGCTCTTTTGGACATAAAGTTGTTAAAGATAATCAAATCGACGATGAATTATCAAAATTAAAAAAATCTAAAGAAGAAGAGGATACTTATTCTAGACCTCCAGTAGTAACTGTGATGGGTCATGTCGATCATGGCAAAACTTCATTACTAGATGCATTAAGAGAAACAAATGTTGTTGCAACAGAGCACGGCGGAATTACTCAACACATTGGTGCTTATCAAGTTTTTGCAGAAGATAACAAGTGGATGACATTTATAGATACACCAGGTCACGCCGCATTTACTGAAATGAGAGCCAGAGGATCTAAAATTACAGATATTGTAGTTCTAGTTGTTGCTGCAAATGATGGAATTAAACCGCAAACGATTGAGGCGATACAGCATGCTAAAGCTGCAAAAGTTCCAATTATAGTTGCAATTAATAAATGCGATATTCATGGTGTTGATAAGCAAAAAGTTAGAAATCAACTATTAGAGCATGAACTTGTTGTTGAAGAATTAGGCGGAGACATTCAGTGTATTGAAATATCTGCTTTAAAGAAAACAAATTTAGATAAGTTAAAAGAAGCAATTATTTTGCAAGCAGAAATTTTAAATCATAAAACAAACCCAAATGTACCAGCGCAGGGAATAGTTATTGAATCAAAATTAGACAAAGGCAAGGGACCGGTATCTACAATTTTAATCACAAGAGGAACCTTAAAAAGAGGAGACTTCTTCGTAAGTGGTTTGCAGTGGGGAAAAATTAGAGCGATGAATAATTTTAGAGGAGAATTAGTTAATGAGGCAACACCTTCAATGCCAGTTGAAATAATTGGTTTAACAGGCGTATCTGAGGCAGGAGATGATTTTTTAGTTTTAGATAGTGAGGCAAAAGCTAAAGAAATAAATGAACATAGAATTGAACAAGGAAGATCTAAAAAAACTAGCGCTCTAGTTAATAAAAATGACATTTTTGGAGATGTTAATAAGCAAAAAGAATTATCAATTATTATTAAAAGTGACGTACATGGATCTGCGGAGGCTTTGTCTAATGCGATATTAAAAATTCAACACGATGAAGTTAAGCCAGTTATCGTTTTATCATCTGTTGGAGCTATTACAGAGACAGATGTATCTTTAGCAAAAGCTTCTAATGCAGTTTTAATTGGCTTTAACATTAAGCCTAATAAAGAAGCAAAAGACCTTGCAACAAAATTAGGAGTAAATGTTTTGTACTTCAATATTATTTATGAAGCGATTGAGCACATTACTAAAGCCCTTTCAGGCCTATTATCACCAGAAATTAATGAGCAAGTATTAGGACAGTGCGAAATACTACAAGTATTCAAATCTTCTAAAGCTGGAAAAGTTGCAGGTATTAAAGTTACTGAAGGTGCAATCGTTAACAACTCTGATGTTAGAATTGTTAGAGATGGCAGCGTTGTGTTTACTGGAAAAATTGCATCGCTTTATAGAGAAAAAAATGAAGTGAAAGAAATTAAAGCAGGAATTGAAGGCGGAGTTGCTTTTAAAGATTTCTTGGATTTTAAGGAAAAAGATATCATTGAAGTTTTTTCAGTAGTTCAGAGCGCTAGAACAATAAATTAATTAATCATGAACATTCATTTAAGCGATCAGCCTTTTACTCAAAGGCAATTAAGAGTTGGTGAATTATTAAAACAGTTACTTGGAAATTTATTTTTAAAAGAAGAAGTGGCTTTACCAAGCATTAACACTAGAGTGATTACGGTTTCAGAAGTTAGAATGAGCCCAGATTTAAAACATGCAAAAGTGTTTGTTATGCCACTTGGTGGTAAAAATTCAGAATTTATTTTACAGTCTCTTATTAATCATAGCGGTTTAATTAAAAAAGAAATGTCGCGAAGTTGGAAAAATAAATTTCTTCCGAATCTTCATTTCGTATTAGATGAATCTTTTGATTATGCAGAAAAAATTGAAAAATTAATTATAAAGACACACGAAAATGATTGATGGTTGGATAAACTTGAACAAGCCCAAAGGTTTTAGCTCGGCATACTGTTTAAATGTCATAAAGAGTAAATTTAAAAAAATTAAAATAGGCCACGCTGGAACTTTAGATCCATTAGCAGAAGGGGTTTTACCCATTGCCCTAGGTGAGGCAACCAAAACTGTTTCATTAATACACTTACAATTTAAAAGTTATTTATTTGAAATACAGTGGGGATCAGAGACTGATACCTTGGACTTAGAGGGTAAAGTTATAAATCAAAACAAAATTTATCCAGAAAAAAATGAAGTTCAAAATATTTTAAAAAAATTTATTGGCTGGCAGATGCAAATACCACCAAAGTTTTCTGCTGTAAAAATTAATGGCAAAAGATCTTATGAACTTGCAAGAAATAATTTGGAATTTGATATGGAAGAGAGAAAAGTTCTTATAAAAAATATTAGATTGTTAAAGCATGAAAATAATAAAAGTCTTTTTTACATAAAATGTGGAACCGGGACTTATATTAGAAGTCTAGCAAGAGACATTGCAAAATCCTTTGGCGGATTTACCCATGTCACTCGATTGGTTAGAACTAGATATGGAAATTTTAAAATTAAGAACTCAAATAGCCTTGAAAAATTAATAGAAAAAGAAAGCACTGCTAATTTTTTAAAATATGTGCTTGATATTCAGAGTGCTTTAATACATATACCTAGCATTAAATTAAATGATGAAAGAATTAATTTAATAAAGAATGGAATGAAAGTTAGTTTGGTTAATGAATTTGGAAAGGTTAGTTTAGACAATATTTACACAGCGGCTTTAGAAAAGCCACTTGCTCTCGGATACCTTAAGTCCGGTTTTTTTTATCCAAGGAGAGTATTTAATTAAAAAATGACAAAAAAAATTTTAAATAAAGAAAGTGTTTTCAAAGATTTAAAACTGCACGCTAAAGACGTTGGCTCTTCAGAAGTGCAAATCGCTATCTTAACTGAGCGAATTAGATACTTAACTGAACATTTTGCAAAAAATAAAAAAGATAAGCATTCCTACACAGGATTAACGACATTGGTAAATAGAAGAAAAAAACTATTAGATTATCTCAGCAAGACAAACGCAACCAATTATAAGAAGATCTTAGAAAAGCTGAATATCAGAAAATAAATTTTAATGTTTAAAATAGTAAGAAAAGAGATTGTTTGGGGCGGTAAAAAACTATCTATCGAGTCAGGAAAAATTGCTCGTCAAGCAGATGGCGCTGTTATATTAACATCAGGTGACACAGTTATTTTAGCAACGGTTGTTGGCGCAAAGAAAGCAAAACCAGATATAGATTTTTTCCCACTTACAGTAAATTACCAAGAAAAATATTACGCTTCAGGAAAAATTCCAGGTGGATATTTCAAAAGAGAAGCAAGACCAACAGAGAGCGAAACTTTAATATCACGATTAATTGACAGACCAATTAGACCTTTATTTCCAGAAGGCTTTAGAAATGAAGTTCAAGTTCTACCGACAGTTCTTTCATACGAGAAAGACAATGATCCAGAAATATTATCTTTAATTGCAGCTTCAGCAGCATTAGCTATTTCAGGAATTCCTTTTATGGGACCAGTTGCAGCTTCTAAAGTTGGCTACATTAACAACAGTTTTGTTTTAAACCCAACAAAAGAACAATTAAAAGATTCTCAATTAGAGTTAGTGGTTGCAGGAACTAAAGATGCAGTTTTGATGGTGGAGTCTGAGGCTTCAGGATTAACTGAAAAAGTAATGTTAGATGCAGTTAAATTTGGTCATGAACAATTTGGACCAGTGATTAAAATGATAAATGAATTTGCAGCAGAATGTAAAAAAGAAACGTGGGTTGTAGAGACAAAAGATCTGAAAGATGTAAAAAATAATTTATTAAAAAATGTTAAAAATGATTTAGTGGCAGCGTTTTCAGAGCCAGATAAAAAGAAAAGAAGCGGATTAATTAATTTAGCAAAAGAAAAATCATTAGCTCTTTATACAGATTCAGAAGAATTTAGTATAATGGATGTTGAATCTCAGTTTAAAGATATTGAAAAAGAAATCGTTAGAACAAAAATTCTTAAAGAAAAGAAAAGAATTGATGGAAGAGGACTTGCAGATATTAGGCCAATTAAGTGTGAAGTAGGTGTACTGCCTAGAACTCACGGTTCAGCTTTATTTACAAGGGGTGAAACACAAGCAATTGTTGTTACAACACTTGGAACTTCAGAAGATGAACAAAGAATTGAAAGCTTAGATGGATTACAAAGATCTAGATTTATGTTGCATTATAACTTCCCTCCATTTTCAGTCGGAGAAGTTGGTAGAGTTGGAACAGGAAGACGTGAAATAGGTCACGGTAAATTAGCATGGAGAGCTGTTAATTCAATTTTACCTAAAAAAGAAGAATTTCCTTACACGTTTAGAATTGTTTCAGAAATTACAGAATCAAATGGTTCATCATCTATGGCAACTGTTTGTGGAGCATCCCTTGCGTTAATGGATGCTGGAGTTCCAATTAAAAAGCCAGTTGCAGGAATTGCAATGGGTTTAATTAAAGAAGGAGCCGATTACTCAGTGCTATCTGACATCTTAGGGGATGAAGATCATTTAGGAGATATGGATTTTAAAGTTGCGGGAACAGAGGATGGAATTACTTCTCTACAAATGGATATTAAAATTACAGGAATTACATTTGAAATTATGGATAAAGCATTGTCACAAGCAAAAGACGGAAGAATTCATATTTTAGGTGAGATGAACAAAGCGCTTAAAACTTCAAGAAAAGATTTATCTAAACACACTCCAAAAATGGAAAAAGTGACTGTCGATAAAAAAGATATCGCAGCTATTATCGGAAAAGGTGGAGTAACAATAAGAGAGATCGTTGAATTATCGGGCGCTAAAGTTGATATTAGTGATGATGGAATTGTAACTATTGCTGCACCCGATGAAGCTTCAAGAAATAAAGCTTTAGAAATGGTAAAAAGTATTATTGCAAAAGCAGAAGTTGGAAAAATTTATATAGGAAAAGTTGTTAAAATTATGGAATTTGGAGCTTTTGTAAATTTCTTAGGAAAACAAGATGGTCTAGTTCATATCTCTGAACTTGCAGCAAAAAGAGTAGAGAAAGTAAGTGACGTTGTAAAAGAGGGTGACGAAGTTAAAGTTAAAGTTTTAGGATTTGATAAAGGAAAAGTTAAACTTTCAATTAAACAAGCTTTAGATAGTTAAGCCTGCATATTTTTTGGGTTAGGCATTCCAACTATATTATAACCCGCATCCACATAGTGAATTTCGCCTGTAACCCCTGCTGCAAGATCGCTTAATAGATAGACTGCAGCTCCACCTACATCATTAATGTCAACATTTCTCTTTAGTGGAGAATGATTTTCATTCCATTTGTATAAAAATTTAGCATCACCAATTGCTGAGGCTGCTAAAGTTTTAATCGGACCTGCGCTAATAGCATTTACTCTAATTCCACTTGATCCAAGATCTACAGATAAATATTTAACACTTGTTTCAAGGGCAGCTTTACAAACTCCCATAACGTTATAATTTGGAATAACTTTATCAGCACAATAAGTTAAAGTAATAAAACTTGAACCTGGCTTCATTATTTTAGCAGCTTCTCTACAAACTTCTGTAAAAGAAAAACAAGAAATTAACATACTGTTTGAAAAATTTTCCCTAGATGTATTTAAATATTGTCCTGATAATTCTGACTTATCTGAAAAAGCAATTGCGTGAACTACAAAGTCTAAATGCCCCCATTTATCTTTAATATCTGAGAAAGTTTTAACAATTTCTTCTTTCTTTTCTACATTACAATCTAATGTAAATTTCGAACCTAAAGATTCTGCAAGAGGAATAACTCTTTTTTTTAAAGCATCACCTACATATGTGAATGCAAGTTCAGCTCCGTGTTCACTTAATTTTTTTGCAATACCCCACGCAATGGAGCGGTCGTTCGCAACACCCATGATCAATCCTTTTTTACCTTGCATCAATTTCATATTAGATACTTTCAAATACTAGAGTTGCATTCGTTCCACCGAAACCAAAACTATTAGACATTACACAATTTAAATCTACATTTTTTTTAACTTCAGTTACAATGGGCAATCCTTTTACTTTTTCATCTAAATCTTTCACGTTTGCCGATGCTGCGATAAATTTATTTTTCATCATTAATAGACAGTAAATTGCTTCTTGAACTGATGTTGCGCCAAGCGAATGTCCTGTAATTGATTTTGTTGAACTAAAAGGAGGAACTTTATCTTTAAAAACTTCTTTCATTGCTTCAATTTCTTTTGTATCGCCCACAGGAGTAGAAGTTCCGTGAGTGTTAACATAATCTACTTTTGAATTTCTTAAATTTTGCATAGACATTTTCATACATCTAACAGCTCCTTCACCTGAAGGTGCAACCATATCATAACCATCAGAAGTGGCCCCATAACCCGTAATTTCGGCCAGAATTTTAGCGCCTCTCGCTTTTGCATGCTCATATTCTTCTAAAACGATAACACCACCACCTCCTGCGATTACAAACCCATCTCTACTTGAATCGTAAGGTCTAGAAGCTGTTTGTGGCGTATCATTATATTTTGAAGATAATGCAGTCATCGCATCAAACATTGCCGAAAGACTCCAGTCTATTTCTTCACCACCACCTGCAAAAACAATATCTTGTTTTCCAAATTGAATAAGTTCCATGGCGTTACCAATACAATGTGCGCTCGTTGCGCAAGCAGAACTAATTGAATAGTTAACTCCTTTAATTTTAAATGGCGTTGCAAGTGTTGCAGAACATGTACTTGCCATTGTTCTTGGAACAATAAAAGGACCCATTTTTTTAGGACCTGATGCTCTTGTTGAATCGATTGCGAACATAACATTTTTAATTGAAGGACCACCTGATCCTATAATAATTCCAGTTTTCTCATGGCTAATTTCTTTTTCAGTAAGACCCGATTCTTCAATAGCTTCTTTCATTGAAAGATAAGCATAGGCAGAACCATCGCCCATAAATCTTAAAACTTTTCTATCAATTAAGTCTTCGTACTTAATATTAGGAACGCCATAAATTTGACTTTTAAAATTATATTTTTTGTATTCTTCAGAAAAAGTTATTCCAGATTTAGTATTCAGTAGAGAATCTAAAACTTCTTTTTTATTATTACCAATGCACGATACAATTCCAGAACCTGTGATTACTACTCTTCGCATCAATTCTCCTTAGCTTTTAAATAAACCAACTTTAAGATTTTTAGCGTTATATATTTCTTTATTGTCCGCAAAGACTAAACCATCAGCCAAGCCAACACAAGTTTCGCCTTTTCTTAATAATCTTTTGATATTAATGACATATTTTACAAGTTTTACTTGTTTTACAACTTCGCCTGTAAATTTTACTTCATTCACACCCAGTGCTCGACCATGACCAGGATTTCCTAACCAACCAAGATAAAATCCTAACAGTTGCCACATCGCATCTAATCCTAAACATCCAGGCATCACAGGATCCCCTTTAAAATGACATTCGAAAAACCACAAATTATCTTTGATGTCTAATTCTGCTAAAATTTCACCTTTATTAAATAATCCACCTTCAGCCGTGATCGAAGTAATTCGATCAAACATCAACATCGGCGGCGCAGGTAATTTTGCATTACCAGGTCCAAACATTTTTCCTTCAGCGCAATCAAGTAGATCTTGGTAACTGTATTGATTTTGTTGTTTCATGAAATCGTTAGAGAATTAAAATTATTGATAATTAGTTGTTAATTTACAGTTTAATACAGGATTTGACAAATTTAATTGATAATCTCTTTATTTTCTAAGCCCCAAACGTGATCGGTTTGTATCCAACCTTTATATTTTTGAATTTCAACCAAACACCAATTTGGAATGCATTTTTTAATAACAGCGGCTTCTAGATTTCCAATCTTAATAATTGGTTTTGAATAGATCGTGGCATTTTTAAAAAGAACAATTCCATCCTTTGTAGTTAATAGAGTTCTTTTTCTAGATAGTTGACTTAAATGAATCCAACCGATATCGCCTTGATAATCTTTAACTTTTCTCCATACTTCAAACTCATCAATTACTTCAACTGGCATATTCTTTTTTTCATAAACGAATGCAATAGGATGAGCAGGCGAGGGTCCGATTCTAAGATTTGCAACACTGGTTCTAATGCTCAGATATTTTTTAGTGATAACTTTTTGCGCTAGTAAATCTGCACCTGTAAAAATAATAAAAGATAAAATAACAATAATTTTTTTAAACTTCATTTAATCTTCTTAATGCAGTTTTTGTTTTTATTTAATTTAATTTTTTTAATTAAAAGATTCTCAGCATTAATTATTAAAATATTCCCACATAAAGAGTTTTCAAAATTTAATATTTCACGAATAGCCTCATTAGCCATGATTGTTCCAATCATTCCTGCAAGGGTAGATAAAACCCCCTCACTTTGACAATCCATCATGTCAGTACTTGGAATTTCTGGCATAAAACATCTAAGACAAGGAGAGCTTTTCTTTTTAAAATTAAAAACAAAAACGTGGCCATCAAACTTACTTATGGCTCCACAAATTAAGATTTTTTTATTTTTATAACAATAATCGTTAATTAATAATTTTGATTTAAAACTGTCAGTCCCATCAATGATGAGATCATAACCTTTTGCAATTTTATTTATATTTTTACTGTCGATTTTAGTTTTAAATTTATTAATTTTTATTTTAGAATTAATTTTTTTTAATCTTTTCTCAGCAATATCAACTTTAAATTTATTAACATCTTCTTCATTAAATAAAATTTGTCTGTGTAAATTTGAAATATCAATTTTGTCATGATCAACGATTCCGATGTTATTAATTCCAGATGATGCAAGATAGAGTGCAACAGGCGAGCCTAATCCACCAACACCAATAATGAGAACTTTTGTATCAATGATTTTCTTTTGTCCAAAGCTGCCAATTTTTTTTAAATTGATATGAGCAATGTATCTTTTGACATCGTCATAGCTAAGTTTCATGAATATTTATCGGCCCGTTGAACCAAATCCACCGCTTCCACGAACTGATTCAGGAAGTGTATCAACTTCAACTAATTCAGCTTTTACAACAGGGCAAAGCACCATCTGTGCAATTCTTTGTCCCGGTTCAATTTTAAAATTTTCTAAACTTAAGTTTATCAAGATGACTTTAATTTCTCCTCTATAATCAGCGTCAACAGTACCGGGCGTATTTAAAACGCTAATACCGTTTTTTGCTGCAAGTCCTGATCTTGGTCTTACTTGTACTTCGTAATTTTCAGGGATTGCAACGGATAGGCCCGTCGGCACCAAAGTTCTTTCATTAGGCTTTAAAATTATTTCCTTATCAATATTAGCGATTAAATCTAAACCAGAAGAGCCCACAGTTTCATATTTAGGCAGATCTTTATGTTTATAATTAATTTTTTTAACTAAAATTTTAACCATTATTGAATAAGAGCGTGAAGAATTTTATTAGATAGTTTTTTTGCGATTTCTGATTTTGTCGTTTTATTAAATTTTTCAACTTCTTTGTTTTTAGAAATTAAAAAAACCTCATTATAATCTGAATTAAAACCAATAGATTTATCGGCTACATTATTAGCTACAATCCAATCGCAGTGTTTATTTTGGATTTTCTTTTGTGCATTTTCGATGATGTTTTTAGTCTCTGCAGCAAAACCAACTACTAATCTTGGTCGATTAATATTTTGGCTAGCGATGAAAGATAAAATATCAATATTTTTTTCAAGCTCTAAATTAAAATCTTCTAATCCTTCTTTTTTTATTTTTTCTTCATTGTAATTTTTGACTTTAAAATCAGAAACCGCAGCCGTGCAAACCGCAACATCTACTGGTAAATTATCTTTGCAAGCTTCAAACATTTGTTTTGCAGTTGTCACACTGATTACTTCAAGATTGTCATGATTTTTAATATCTAAAGAATTTGGACCAATAACTAATTTTGTTTTAAAGCCGATATCATTTAATGACTTTGCAATCTCAAATCCTTGTTTTCCAGAAGACTCATTCGATAAAAATCTTACCGGATCAATATACTCTCTAGTCGATCCTGCTGTGACTAATGCTTTTAAATTTTTATTATTGAATAAATTCTTTGAAAGAAAATAATTTTTGATAGTAAGAATAATTTCCTCAGGAGATGACATTTTACCTACCCCTACTTCTCCACACGCCATTTCACCAACAGTAGGTCCAATAAATTTATATTTAAATTGAATAAGCTTTTGAAAATTTTCTTGGGTAGCTTGGTTATTCCACATTTCAACATTCATAGCTGGAGCAAGGAAAATAGGCTTGTTAGAGGCCATGATAACCGTTGTTGCAAAATCTTTAGCTTCACCGTGTGCAAAATTTGCCATTAGATTAGCTGTCGTTGGAGCAACGAGTATTAAATCACACCATCTAGATAGCGCGATATGATCCATTTCTCCTTCATTATTGGGATCGAATAGGTTTTCAAAAACTTTATTTTTAGAAAGAGCTGAAATTGATAATGGCGTTACAAATTCTTTTCCAGAATTAGTTAGAATAGTTTTAACTTCACAGTTATTTTTTCTAAGCTCTCTAATAACATCGAGAACCTTATAAGCGGCTATTCCGCCACCAATAACGATTAAAATTTTCTTATTCTCAATTGAATTTAGCATCGCGCTATTTGAATACTATTAACAATATAATTACAATAATTAATAAACCTATAATTAGATAAGTCTTTTTTAATTTTGAAGACTTTTGTTTAATTTCATATTCGTTACTTTGGTTTTGATTTTTTATAAATTCATATGAACTTAAAAGTTCCATAGCTTTGTTAGCCCGATTAATCATCTCGGGTAATTCAGG
The DNA here is from genome assembly GCA_000371865.1 of alpha proteobacterium SCGC AAA027-L15. Lineage (GTDB taxonomy): Bacteria > Pseudomonadota > Alphaproteobacteria > Pelagibacterales > Pelagibacteraceae > Fontibacterium. The sequence continues at coordinate 66,933 of AQUG01000004.1, read as the reverse complement.
AAGTTTATCTAAAAGTTCGGTTGTCGTTTTTAATATTTTATCTATTCTATTTTTAGGACCAATCTCGTTGCTCAACCAACCTTGCAATACTGGTTTTGAAATTTCCCAAATATTTGCGTCTTCATCTAATGATCTTGCAACTCCTTCGACCACCACCATTGTTTTTTGTAACAATAATAATTGTGGTTGAGTGACCATATTAAATTTTTCTGTTACTTCAAAAAGTCTAGCTAGTAATTTGCCCGCAGAAATATTCTTGGAAGACTGCCCAAAAATAGGCTCACCAATAGTTCTTAGAGCCTGAGTGAATTGGTCTAAAGACTCCGTATTTGGAACTAAACCAGCAATAAAATGGACTTTTGCGACCTTTTCGTAATCACGGTTAATAAAACCATACAATATCTCGGCTAAATACTTTCTATTCGCAATATCCAGACGACCCATAATTCCAAAATCTACAGGGACAATATTTTCATTCTTATCGACAAAGAGATTGCCTTGGTGCATGTCGCCATGGAAAAAACCATCGCCTACTGCTTGGCGTAAAAAATTTTGTATAAGTAATCTTGATATTTTTTTTAAATCAATTTTATTTTTGATAAGTAATTCTTTATCTTTAATTGAAATACCTTCTACTTTTTCAATAGTTAAAACTCTTTGTGATGTGAAATCCCAAAATATAGATGGAACTTTAAAGCCTTCATCTTGTGCAGTATTTTTTTTAAGTTCACTTGCAGATGCTGCTTCATATCTTAGATCCATTTCAATGTTGGTGATTTCTTTAAGCAGATCTATAATTTTTACTAATTTTAATCTGCGACTTTTCTTAACGCTAAATTCAATAACCGATGCTAAAAATCTTAAAGCATCTAATTCTTTGTTAAAAATTTTTTCTATATTCGGTCTTAGTATTTTAATAGCAACGTCGATTTCTTTTTTTTCATTATTAATAATTTTAGCAAAGTGAACTTGAGCAATGGATGCAGCGGCAATGGGTTTGCTTAAATAAGTAATTTGTTGATATTTTTCTTCACCCAATTCTTTACGCAAAGCTTCTTTTGACTGGGAGATGTCAAAAGCAGGCATTTGATCTTGTAGTTGCTGTAATTCTTTTGCAAATTCTTCACCAACAATATCAGGACGAGTTGCAAGAAATTGACCCAATTTTATAAAAGCAGGACCTAAAGTTAAAAAAGCATTTTTTAATCTTTCACCAGCACTTTTGTTTGCAGAGTCCTTATTAAAAGTAGTAAAGCCAAATATCTTTATTAAAACTTTAATAGATAAAGGTGGTTTATAAAATTCTTCAAAAATAGATAAACTATTAGACTTTGCTAAAGCTCTGCCAATTTTAATAAGAGTAAAAAAATTAGATACCATTTTAGGTTATTATATTTTCCATCCAGAGTGGATTGCCGCAACTCCAGTTGTTAGGTTTCTATATTCTGTATTTATAAACTTAGCCTCTTTCATGAGATTTAATAATTGTTCTTGGTTATAAAAATCTTTGATGCTTTGTATTAAATACTCATAAGGCTTTTTGTCCCCAGCAACTGCTTGTCCGATATGAGGTATAAAACTTGAGTATATTGAATAAAACTTGTCGATAATTTCATTATTAATTTTTGAAAACTCTAAGCACATAAATCTTCCACCTGGTTTTAGTAATCGATAAGCCTCACTTAGTGTTTTTTTTATATCAGTAACGTTTCTTATACCAAAACTGATGATGTAGTAATCAAAACTAGAATCCTTTAAAGGAACATGTTCTGCACTAGCGCATAAAGAATCAATATTTTTATAATGCTCAAGTTTTTTTTTTCCTTCATTTAGCATTTCAATATTTTGATCAACCATCATGGCCCGACCAGTCAAGTTAGTACGCTCAATAAAAAGTTTTGTCATGTCCCCAGTTCCAGCTGCCATATCAATTAATTTTGAACTTAGTTTGGGCTGCATCCAATCAATTAAATTACTTTTCCATAGGCGGTGAATACCAAATGACATGATGTCATTCATCAGATCGTATTTTTTAAATACAGAATTGAAAACGTTATTTACAAAGTCTTTTTTTAAATTTTGTTTTGTATTAGTATCTTGCATTCTTTAAATATAGAACATTTGCAATCAATAGTCATATAGTTAATGCCAGAATTACCAGAAGTAGAAGTAACCCGAAGAACTTTATTAAAATTTATTGAGAAAAAAGTTATTAAAAATATAAAAATAAATAATCCTAATTTAAGATTTAAAATTCCTCCAAATTTTAAAAAAAATGTAACTAACCAAAAAGTTATTAAGGTTTTAAGAAGATCTAAATATATTTTAATTTATCTAAAGAATGATTACGTGATGATCGCACATTTAGGAATGTCGGGTAAATTTTTAATTAAAAATAACTATTCTAAAGATTTTTTAAAAACTAGTTATTACTCTAATGAATTTTCAACAAAGCATAATCATTTAGAATTTTTATTTTCTAATGATTTAAAGGTGATTTATAATGATCCTAGAAGATTTGGTTTTTTTTTATTAGATAAAATTTCTAAATTACACGTTAATAAATTTTTAAGTAAACTGGGACCCGAGCCGCTTAGTAAAGATTTAAATAAAGATTATTTAATATTTAAAACTAAAGTCACACAAAGAACGATAAAAACTTTATTAATGGACCAGCGTTTTATTTCTGGGATCGGAAATATTTATGCAAATGAAATTCTTTTTTTAGCAAAGATAAAACCTAATAAAATTTCTGCTAAATTAAGCTTAATAGATGTTGGCAGACTTCACTCTTCTATTGGCAAAGTTCTTAAAAGGGCCCTAAAATTGGGCGGTTCAAGCATAAAAGACTTTAAGTCTTCAGTTGGTGAAAAAGGTCGCTTCCAAAATGAATTTAAAGTTTATGATAGGGAAGATTTAAAATGTCTAAGAGCAGGATGTTCAGGCCTGATATTAAGGGTTGTATCCCAAGGCAGAGCAAGTTTTTTTTGTAATGAATGCCAAAATTAAGTAATTGACCCTAATATCTCCAACTTATATATAATTCCCTAAAAATATGGCAAACACAGTCTCTGCTATTCGCGCAGTAAAAAAAATTAAAAAAAGAACTCAAGTTAATAAAATTAGAGTTGGAAAATACAAAGCTGCCGTAAAGATTATCGAAGAAGCAATTAAATCTAAAGACAAAGCAAAAGCTTTGAAATTATTTTCTAATTTTCAATCTCAGGTTATGAAAGCTTCTAAAAAAGGCTCTTTAAAAAGAACTACAGTCTCAAGAAAAGTTTCTCGCATCTCAAAACAAATCTCTAAGTTGTAAAAAAAAATATTTTATCAATCTTAAGTTGATAATTATTTTTTTCTCAACAACTAAAAAGTTTAAACTCTCAAGTTGAAAATTAAAAATATTAAATTCTTTTCTTGTATTTACAGATTTAAAAAAATAAAACACACTTCTTTTTTTAAAGTAAGTTCAAATGACAAACCAAACAAGTCTTAAAGATAATTTTAGTAACGATAAAGCGAGATGGGATTCACTACAACAATCTCTGCTAGGACTTTACGGTAAAGATGTCTACACAAGTTGGTTACAAAATATTAGTTTCACTAAGATAAATTTTAATACTTTAGTTCTGAACGTAAAAACGCGATTTATTCGTGATTGGATCGTTGCTCATTATGCTGACAAAATTTTAGATTTATATAAGAAACAAGACGCAAATATTACTCGTATAGAGTTTCAGATATCAGAAAGAGTTGAAACAAAGAGCAACAGCAAACCTAACGTAATTGATTTTGAAAAGAAAGATTTCATTCAAGATAGTGGCAGTTATGGACTTTCAAAAATCGATGAAAGATTAGTTTTTGATAATTTTATAGTTGGAAAAAGCAATGAACTTGCTTTTACAGCAGCTAATAGAATTATTGATAATTTAAATAAATATAATCCGCTTTATATTTATGGTGGAGTTGGTTTAGGAAAGACTCACCTTTTAAATGCTATTGGAAATAAGTTATTAAAAAAAATAGACAAAGTTATTTATGTGTCTGCAGAAAGGTTCATGTACCAATTTGTTAGATCTATAAAAAATAACGATGTTGTAAAATTTAAAGATATTTTTAGAAGTGCAAAAGTTTTAATTATAGATGATATACAATTTGTAAGCGGAAAAGATGTAACTCAAGAAGAATTTTTCCACACTTTTAATGCTTTAATAGAATCGGGTTCGCAAATAGTTATTTCTTGTGACAGGCCACCAAATGAACTTGATAGAATACAAGATAGAATTAAATCTAGACTGTCAGGCGGTCTAGTTGTTGATATTCAAAGTCCTGATTTTGAACAAAGAGTTAAAATTTTAAAACAAAGATGTTTAAAAGAATTTCATGCTTCAGAAAGAAATATTGCTATTGATGATGAAGTTATTAATTTTATAGCTAATGAATTAAAACTTAGCGTTAGAGAAATGATAGGTGCATTTAATAGAATAGCGGCTTATCTAAATATAAATAATAGAAAGATCTCTGTGGCAGAAGCAAAGAGTATTTTAAGAGATTCTTTGAATAAAATTGAGACTAATATCACTATAGAAGATATACAAAAAACTGTAGTTTCTTATTATAATATTTCGATGCATGATTTTATGTCATCAAGAAGATCAAGATCTGTTGCAAGACCAAGACAAATTGCAATGTATTTATCTAAGAAAATGACTACAAAATCTTTACCTGATATTGGCAGAAGATTTTCTGGCAGAGATCATACAACTGTTATTCATGCGATTAAAAAAGTAGAAGAGTTAATGATTCAAGATAAAAACTTTGAAAATGAAGTTAAAGATCTTAATCAAAAATTAACAAAAACTGTTTAATGGAACTAAAGTTAAATAGAGATCTTTTTCTTAAAAGCCTCTCACATATCCAAGGAATAGTTGAAAAAAAAAATACTATTCCAATATTAGCTAACGTTTTATTAGATGCTTCTAATGGCAAAATTACAATCTCTGCTACAGATTTAGATATTATTATTATTGAAGTTATTAAAGGCGAAATTATTACTGAGGGTTCAACAACTACAACAGCACAAGTTATCTATGATTTAGTTAGAAAATTACCATCAGGCTCAGAAATACTAATTTCCCAAAAAACTGAAGGTCAGCTTTCTTTAATTTCAGCAAAATCAAATTTTAATTTAAAATGTTTACCGCCGAAAGATTTTCCAATTACTCAAGACGATGTTGAAGGAGAAGCTCTTGCAATTAGTTCATCAGTATTTTTAAAATTACTTAATAAGACTAAGTTTGCAATTTCAAACGATGAAACTAGACATTATTTAAATGGAATTTACCTGCATAAAACAAATGAGAATAATCAATTATATCTTTCAGCAGTTGCAACTGATGGGCACAGATTATCAAAAAGCAGATTAGTATTAGATAAAGATGTGGCTTTTGAAGCTGTTATTTTACCTAAAAAAACATTATTTGAGCTAGTTACTATACTTCAGGAAGAGAATTCAGAAATTAAGATCACTGCAAGTAAAACTAAAATAAGATTTACAATAAATGATATAACTTTAATTTCTAAAGTTATTGATGGTAGATTCCCAGATTATTCAAAAGTAATACCAACGGATAATAGCAACAAGATAACAGTCAACTTATCATCATTTATTTCTACTATTGATAGGATTAACTCATTGTCATCTGATCGTAAGGGGACTTTAAAACTTGTAGTGAATAAAGATATTTTAAAATTGTTAGTTAATGATCCTAGCGCAGGTGACGGTGTTGAAGAAATTATTTTAAGTTACAGCGGCCCAGATTTAGAAATTGGTTTTAATTCTAAATATTTAATTGATGTAGGCGGTGTTATCGAAGATAAAAATATGATGATTTATGCTAAAGATCCGTCATCTCCAGTATTAATTCACGATCCTGCAGATATTAATAGTTTACATGTTATCATGCCAATGAGAGTGGCATGATTAAATGTTCCTAATTAAAGATATAAAATTACAGAATTTTAGATCTCATTCTTTTACCGAGCTTAAAACTAATCATCCGATCATTTGCATTATTGGTCCAAATGGTAGTGGCAAAACTAATGTATTAGAGGCTATATCACTAATTGCCGATAAAAAAGGAATTAGGGGAACATTAATAGAGGACTGTATAAAAAAAGATTCTAAAGATAAAACAATTATTTCCACAACAATCAGTTATGAAAAAAAAGATTACAAAGTTGACGTAATTTTTGAATCAAAAGAAAAGAAAGTAAAAAAATATTTAAATATTGATAATAACAAATCTTCCTTAGCTGAAGTCTTTAAGGATATAAATTTTATTTGGTTAACTCCCCAAATGGATAAAATTATGTACGAAGGAGATAGTATTAAAAGAAAATTTCTGGACAAAATTATTTCTAATTACAATTTAGATTATAAAAAAAATTTAAGTAACTTTAAAAAACTTTCAGAAGAGAGAATTCAATTATTAAAAGAAAATCAAGATTTACAATGGTTGAATATTTTAGAAAAGAAAATGATAAATGAATTGTGGAATATTTTTACTTATAGAAGAGCGTTTATTAAAGATGTTAATAATACTATTTCAAAAAAATTAAATAATTTTTTAAAAATTAAATTAAATATTAAGAATTCTTATAATTTAGATCAAAATATTAGCGAAAAAGACTTCCATACATTTTTTGAAAATAAATATTTTGAAAAACGTGAGATCGATCAAATTATAAAAAGAAATAGTGTAGGTCCACAGTTTGATATTTTTGAATTTTTTAATGAGGAAACTAAATTAAATTCTGATCTTTGCTCAACGGGTGAGCAAAAAAAAATATTAATATCATTAATATTGGCATTTATTTTGTTAATGAAATCTAAAAATATAAATTCGATACTTTTATTTGATGAAATTGCATCCCACATTGACGGTAAAAACCTTGAACTTTTTTTCAATGAAATTGTAAAAATCGGGATGCAAACTTGGTATACAGGAACTAACTTACAATCGTTCCAAACTATTGAAAATAAAGCATATTTTGTAAAATTATAGCAATTACCTTGTCCTAATTAGGGATAAAAAATGTTATAAAAGGCTTCAAAAATAAAATTCATAAATGCCCGAAAATTTACAAAAAAAACCTCAAAATAATTCATACGAAGCGGACTCAATTAAAGTTTTAAAAGGCTTAGATGCGGTTAGAAAAAGACCGGGAATGTATATCGGTGATACAGATGATGGCACTGGTCTGCACCATATGGTTTTTGAAGTTATTGATAACTCCATAGATGAAGCTTTAGCGGGTCACTGTAATGAAATTTATGTTTCATTAAATAAAGATCAGAGCGTCACCGTTGAGGATAACGGAAGAGGTATACCTGTTGATATGCATAAAGAAGAGGGAATATCTGCAGCAGAAGTGATTATGACCCAGTTACATTCTGGTGGAAAATTTGATCATGATTCATATAAAATTTCAGGTGGATTGCACGGAGTAGGGGTTTCAGTGGTGAATGCTTTGTCAGAAAATTTAAAATTAAATATTTTCAGAAAAAATAAAGAATATCTCGCAGAATTTAAAGATGGAGTTACTACAAAACCTTTAAAACAAATTGGTGATGCAAAAAAAGCAAATGGTACCTCAGTAACTTTTTTACCTTCAAAAAAAATATTTACTACCACAGTATTTGATATCAATATTTTAAAAAAAAGAATTAAAGAATTAGCTTACCTTAATAAGAGCATTCAAATTATTCTAGAAGATAAGCGAGAAGAAAAAATAAAAAGATCTGAATATAAGTTCGAGGGTGGTATTGCAGAATTCGTAATTGATTTTGATAAAAATAAAGAAAAACTTAAATCAGAAACAGGCGAAAATCTTTTTACAAAACCAATATATATTTCAGGAAGCAAAAATGACATTCAATTAGAAGTGGCTCTGGTTTGGAATGCTGGTTATCAAGAACAAATTGTTTCTTTTACAAATAATATTCCACAAAAAGATGGTGGAACGCATTTAGTTGGCTTTAGAAATGCATTAACTAGAACAATAAATAAATATGTTGTCGATAATAGCATTTTAAAGAAAGAAAAAATTTCAGTAACCGGAGATGATGTTAGAGAAGGATTGACCGCTATAATTTCAGTAAAAGTTAAGGATCCTAAATTTTCATCTCAAACTAAAGAAAAATTAGTTTCATCGGAAGTCCGTCCGGTAGTAGAGGGAATAGTTAATGAGAAACTTGAAGTCTGGTTTGATCAAAATAACAAGATTACAAAAGCTCTTGTAAATAAAATCTCACAAGCAGCCCTAGCCAGAGAACTTGCTAGAAAAGCTAGAGAGAGTGTTAGAAGAAAAAGCGCATTAGATATTTCTAGTTTGCCAGGTAAATTGGCCGATTGTCAGACAAAGGATAAAGATAAAGCCGAATTATTTATAGTAGAGGGGGATTCAGCGGGCGGATCTGCTAAACAGGCAAGAAATAGGGAATTTCAGGCGGTTTTACCTTTAAGAGGAAAGATTTTAAATACCTATGTTGATTCAAAAAATAACGGGTCAAGCAAGTTAGATCCAGCGGAAGCAAAAAAAGTTTATGCCAAAATGCTTTCTTCAAACGAAATTATAACTTTAATTAACGCTATCGGTACCGGATTTGATGATTTTAGTCTGGAGAAATTAAGATACGGAAAAATTATTATTATGACCGATGCCGATGTCGACGGATCTCATATAAGAACTTTATTATTAACTTTTTTTAACAATGAACCTTTTAATGAACTTATTAAAAATGGAAAAATTTATATAGCGCAACCACCATTGTATAAAATTAAAGTCGGAAAAAAAATATCTTACATTAAAAACGATGAAGAGCTTTTTGATGTTACCATTGATACAGCTAAAGATAATATAAAATTTTTCTCAGAAGAAAATGGAAAAGCAAAAGAAGAGAATTTTAGTGAGATTGTAAAATACTGCAGAAGATTTGATTCAAGAATAAAAAATTTAGGAAAAGATTTTGATAAAGAATTAGTCGAAGCTCTAACTGTGGTTGGCAGTTTTTATAAAGATAAAAAAGATTTTTTAATAAGAGACGATTCTAATGGTAAGAAAAAAGAAGGAGCCATAAAAGCAGCAGCAGAATATTTAAATAGATTTGGGAATAATGCGGAAAATAATTTATGGACAGGATCATTCAAGGAAAATTCATTTATTTTAGAGAAAAAATATTATGAAGAATCTATTATTAAAAAATTAAGTTTAGATTTTTTAGATACCAAGCATGTAGAAGAGTTAAGCCAGTTAGGCGATATGTTGAAAATTTTTAGAAAAAATTGTCACATGATTAATTCAGCTAATGAAAAAATTGAAATTTATTCTCCAATAGATTTTTTGAAAAGAATAATAGAAGAGGGTAAAAAATCTATATCTATCCAAAGATTTAAAGGATTAGGAGAAATGAACCCAGAAGAGTTATGGGAAACAACTTTAAATCCAGAAAACAATACATTGTTAAAAGTAAATTATTCTGGAAATGATGTTGACAATGAAACTACTAACCCAGGTGATCGTGATAGAGAAATTTTTAAGATTTTAATGGGCGAAGATGTTGTCCCAAGAAAAGATTTTATTAATAAAAACGCTATTAATGTAAATAATCTAGATATCTAGTTTAATGAGTTTAGCAAAACTACCAGAGCTAAATGATAATCAGATAAAACTTTTAACATTAATCAACATTCGTTGGGTTGCGATTTTTGGACAGTTTACAACAATATCGATTGTATATTTTTATTTAAATTTTAGTTTTAATATTGGGCATTGTTATTTATTAGTTTTGTTTTCTTCTTTTCTTAATATCTTCCTTAAACTGAGATCAAAAAAAACGGACTTATTATCCAATAAACAAGCCACTTTTAGCATTCTCTATGATTTATTTCAGCTATTCGGATTGTTATTTTTAACTGGCGGGTTAACCAATCCCTTCTCAATATTAATTGTTGCACCAATTACAATTGCTGCAGGATTTTTAAATCTAAGAAGTAGTGTTCTTATAGGTTTTTTATCAATTGTATTAATTATTATATTATCATTTTTTTATTTTGAATTACCTGGACTTGAAAATAATTACCTATTTCCAAAGTTTTATATTTTAGGATCAGCATTAGCATTATGTACGGCAATAATATTTTTAGCTATTTATTCACAAAGATTAGCGATGGAAAGCGCACAAAGAAATGAGGCTTTTAACTTTTTGCAACAGATCTTTTTAAGGGAGCAAGAATTAAAATCTTTAGGAGGCCTTGCAGCAGCAGCGGCTCATGAGTTAGGAACTCCTTTGAATACGATATCGTTAGTTGCTAAAGAGTTAAAAAAAGAAATAGGAGTAAATAAGAAGTTTAATCAAGATTTAGATTTGCTTATTTCCCAATCTAAAAGATGCAGCGATATATTAAAGCAGATATCAAAAAATCCTTATACGGAAAAAGAGGATAAATTTTTTGATAAAGCGTCATTTAAAATTATCGTTCATGAAATTGTTGATTCATTTAAAGATCTAAGTAAGAAAAAAATTATTATTAATTCAGAAGCTTATAGAAAAGATTATTTAATTACCAAAAAAATTGAGATTATTTATAGTCTTAAGAATATTATTGATAATGCTTTAAAATTTTCTTCAAATAAAATTGAGATTTTTTTATTATCAAACGAAGATGAGTTGAGAATAAAAATTGAAGATGATGGTGTAGGTTTTTCAAAACAAATATTAGGATTTTTAGGAGAGCCTTATATTAATAAAAGAGATCTCGATAACAATAAAGAAGGAATGGGCCTTGGCATTTTTATAGCAAAAGTTTTTTTAGAAAGATTATCTGCTACTATTAATTTCTATAATTTAGAAAATAAAGGTGCTGCAGTTGACATATTCTGGCAAAAAAAAGATTTAGTTAATTTAAAACTTATATAGCTGGCTCTTGTTGGGTTATGCAATGAATTGCTCCAAATCCCCAAATAAGATCACGACAGTTAATTGGTATAATTTTTCTGTCTTTAAAATGTCTTTCTAAAATTTGAAAAGCTTTATCATCATTTTTATCTTCAAAGATTGGTAATAGTACAATTTTATTAGCTATATAAAAATTTAAGTAGCTAGCAGGCACTCTTGTATCATCTATAATTAAAGGTGATGGCATTGGTATTTCTACAATTGTATTTTGTTTGCCTAAATGATTTCTAGATTTTTTTAAGATTTTTAAATTTTCATTTAAAGCTGAATAATTTTCATCATTTTTTTTATATTCCATTGCTGTAAATATTTTATCATCTTCAAAAAATCTTGTGATGTCATCGATATGACCGTGTGTATCATCACCAACAATACCTTTATTAAGCCATATAAAATTTTTGATATTTAGACTTTCGCTTAAGATTATTTCTAATTTTTCTCTACTTAGCCCAGGATTTCTTTCTTGAATTTTACTTAATAAGCATTCTTTTGTTGCAATTAAAGTTCCTTTTCCATTTACGTCAATCGCACCACCTTCCAATATAATATCTTTAACTTTATTTTTAATTTTTGCTTTTATATCTATCAATTCTATATTTTTAATTTTTGCTATTTGTGGCTTTATATTATTGTCAAAATTATAATCTTTATATTTTGCCCACGCATTGAAATGAAAATTAGTCATAATCTTTTTTTTCAAAAGATCATTTACAAGAAAAATAGGTCCCGTATCTCTAGTCCAAACTCTATTTGTCTTAATGACATGAAAATTAACCTTATTTAGATTTGTTTTTTCTTTAATTAAGATTTTCTTAATATTTTTTTTAACTGCTTTTGATTGAATTAAAATATCAACTTTTTGAACCTTAGATAACGCTGAAGCTATTTTAGCGAAAGTTGATGGAATATTTTCAAATTTATCAGGCCAGTCATTTTTATTATGTGGCCATGCTAACCATGTGGAACTTTGCTTTTCCCACTCTGCCGGCATTCTATAACCCAAGGATGCCAGATTTTCATTCATCGGAAGGATTTTTTAATAGACCGTGGTATTGATCAATTCTTCTATCTCTTAAGAATGGCCAATGTTGTCTTACTTTTTCAACTTTGCTTAGATCAATATTACAGATAATTATCTCTTCCTTGTCATTGCTAGCTTCTGCAATAATATTTCCATTAGGGTCAAATACAATTGAATTACCCCAAAATTCGATAGATTTATCTTTTTTTCCTTCAATACCTACTCTGTTAACTGAAACTACAAATACTCCATTTGCTATCGCGTGAGATCTTTGAATTGTAAGCCATGCATTTAATTGTGATTTACCAAATTCTTTCTTTTCACGTAAATGCCAGCCTATTGCTGTTGGATAAAATATGATTTCTGCACCTTTTAGAGCCGTTAAACGTGCTGCTTCTGGAAACCATTGATCCCAGCATATTAAAGTTCCAATCGTACCGTGCTTAGTGTTGAAACTTTTAAAACCTAAATCACCTGGTGTGAAATAAAATTTTTCATAATATTGAGGATCATCAGGAATGTGCATTTTTCTATAGTGACCAAAAATCTTTCCTTTTTCATCAATCACAACGCATGAGTTATGATAAAGGCCTGAAACTTTCTTTTCAAAAAGTGGAACAATTATTATTACGCTTATTTTTTTTGCTAACTCGCATAATGCATTTGTAGTTTTTCCAGGTATCTTCTCTGCTATTGCAAAGTTATCGTGATTTTCTTCTTGGCAAAAATAATGCGTTAGAAATAGTTCAGGCAAACAAACAATTTGTGCACCTTTCTTTTTCGCTAATTTTATTTTTTCAATGGCTTTAGAGAGATTTTTTTTTGGATCAGCGTCCATCTTCATCTGCACCAAAGCTACTTTAGTTAGTGAAGACATTGTTTATTTGAATAATTTAGAAAAACTCCTTTTAGGTCTATTTTTCCAGTAGCCTCTATGAAATGCATCGCTTGCTATAAGAGGTATAACGCTAGTTGCTTCAGCGAAAACCATTTGCTCTCTTGCTGTATCTACTTTTCCCCATGAGCTTGCTTCTTTTAATGTAGAAGAACTGCACGCTCCATCTCTAACGTCAGCAACAGTAATTTGTATAGCGTATTTATGCATATCAACTTCTTTTCCTAAAAGCTCAGCACATATAACCGTGTCTTGAATATAGTTTTTAGGAACGCCACCACCGATCATTAATAAACCTGAAGTTTTTGATTTAATTTTAATTTCAGTAAGTTCTCTAAAATCTCTTATAGAGTCAATTGTTAAATGTTTTTTAGGATTTCTTTCTTGATGCATTACTAAACCAAATCCAGCACTAGAATCTGTAAAAGCAGGACAGAATATTGGCACATCGTTTTCGTAAGCAAGTTGAATTAAAGATTCTTTCTTCTTTGAATGTTTTGTTAAATATTTTCCCATTTCTCTTATGAATTCACGAGAAGTATAAGGTCTAGGTTCTAATTGATCTGCTATTTCGCCAACTGTCTTATCGCAGGCTTGTAGTTGGTCTTCATCAATGTAGGTGTCATATATTCTATCGATATAATGTTCTCTTAATACATTGTCGTTTTGGAATTGAGATCCTTGGTAATGTTTAAAGCCTAGCGCTTCGAAGAAATCCATATCAACAATAGATGCTCCTGTTGAAACTATAGCATCAACCATGTTGTTTTTAACTAGATCGGCATAAACTTTCATACATCCCGCAGCAGAAGTTGATCCTGCTAAAGTTAAGAAAACAGTGCAGTTTTTATCGTTTAACATTTCGTTATAGATTTGAGCTGCATTGGCTGTTTCTCTAGATGTAAAAGACATCTTAGCCATAGCATCTATGATGGGCCTTGCATCAAAAGAGGTAATATCTATGTGCTCGATTGCTTTATCTAAAAAGCTAGATTTGTTGTGACCTATAGTTGAATTTGAGGATTTGTTCATTAAGCAACAAGATAATTGCTTTTGTATTCCTCATCTTGTTCATTTTGATAAACAGACATTATTGGTTTATCTTCGATTTCGAAAATGTCATCTGAGTAAAAGCCGTTAAATTTAGTTCTGAAAGTTAAACCGTAACTTCCTAATTGTCCAATCTCTATATAATCGCCTTCTTTTAAATTATTTGGCAACATGTAAGGACCTTTCATAAAATCCATACTATCGCACGTTGGGCCGTAGAAATTAAAAGGAGTTAAACGTCTGCTTAAATCTTTTCCAGTATCGATAACTTTTGTTGGAAAAATAAAATTTGGAAACCCAGCATCAAATAAAGATCCGTAAGTTCCATCATTAATATAAAGACTTTGTTTTTTTCTAAGTTCCACTTTAACAATAGTAGAACCACTTTCTGCAACAATAGCTCTACCTGGTTCGCAAATTAATTCTGGTTGTTTAGGTAAATTTAATTTGTTTACTGCTTTTTTAATTTCTTCCATGTAATTTTCTAATGGCTGAGGATATAGATCTGGATACTTAGACGGAAATCCTCCGCCTACATTTATAATGTCAGGAGTAATTCCTGATTTTGTAATTATATTTCCAATTTCTTTAATTCCTTTTGAGTAAGACACGGGATGCATACACTGTGAACCAACGTGGAAACTTACTCCAAGTTTTCTAACAAGCGGTCTTACTAATTTTATCAATCCAATAGCTTCGGTAGTAGAAGCTCCGAATTTTTTTGAAAGATCAATTTCAGAATGTTCATTAGAAACAAATATTCTTAAATATAAAGTTAAATCTTTTGCATCCTTAGTTGCTTCAAAAATTTTAATTAATTCATCTTTTGTATCAAAAGAAAAATCTCTCACTCCATAATTAAAATATGCTTCTTCGATACTCTTTCTATTTTTTACTGTGTGCATGAAATAAAGTTTTGCATCTTTTGCAATCGAATTAACTAATTTAATTTCTTCTAGAGAGGCTACATCAAAATTTGTGATTCCATTTTGATAGATGTGTTTGATAACACTTTTGTGAGGATTTGTTTTTACAGCGTATAGGGGTTTCCCCGGAAAATTATTTACAAAAAAATTACAAGCCAGTTTTATACTTTCTGGTCGAATGCAATATACAGGATTTACTGGCTGAAGATCTCTGACTAAGTCAGAAACAGAATTAAATTTTTTCAATTCTTGTTATGTCCTTTTGTTAAAAAAATTATTATTAATTAACCAATTGAGTCGGGAATTAATGCTATTTTTAATTTCTGTAAAGTATTTATTTTAGGTAAGAAAAAATTTTTTCACACTGTGACCTTAGCTTGAGATCGGCTTCCGGAAGGACTATACTTCGGTCTCAATGAATAAAATTTTAACCTCAAAATTGAATCTAGGACAGTTCGAGAACAAATCTTTGCTCATAGTGGACGATGACGACCCATTTCGAAACAGGCTTTCAAAAGCCATGGAAAATAAAGGTTTTTTAGTTACTTCGGCCTCTAGCGTTGCAGAGGCAAACCAAAAAGTTAAATCTGCGGTTCCAAGTTTTGCCATTATAGACCTCAGATTGAATGATGGGAGTGGTCTGGATGTTGTTAAAGAGATCCACAAGGTTAAAGCCGACAGCAGAATTATAGTTTTAACTGGCTATGGAAACATTCCAACGGCTGTTGCGGCGGTTAAATCGGGAGCCATAGACTACCTTGCTAAGCCAGCAGACGCCGAGGATTTAGAGGCTGCTTTATTGGCAGATAAAGATAAGAAGGCAGTTCCTCCAGAAAATCCAATGTCGGCTGATAGGGTAAAATGGGAGCATATTCAGAGAGTATTTGAATTATGCGACCGAAATGTTTCTGAGACGGCCAGAAGACTTAAAATGCACAGAAGAACCCTTCAAAGAATACTTTCGAAAAGATCTCCAAAATAACTAATTATTCTTACAAGATCTAAAGTAAGTGTTCTGTATTAACATTCTTTTATTTGGACCAGTTATTAAGTGATCTATTTTAAACAAATTATTATTTATTACTCTTAAGTATGTTTTGTAGGTATCTTTTTTACAAAAGTACCAAGAAACAAGATTCTCTTTGAAGTTGTTATTAAATTTTTGATAAATTTTATTTTTTTTATCACCAAGCAAAAAGTAAAATTTTATAACATTCCTATTTTCAACGATATCAAACTTTTGATAACCAGCTATTGCTTCACCATTGCCTTTTTTATGAATTAGGATTTTTTCTTCGTAATAAAAATTATTTAATGTTTTAGATTTTAAAGACACCAACCCTTCGCCCAAAAAGCCATTTGATATTTTTTTTTTTAAATACCAAGAACCTAAAAGGTTTTTGAACATTTATAATTAGATATAAAGAATTTAAGATTTTATATATTTTTTTAACTTAAAAATATGTGGAGTTAACAATGCAAGCAAAGTTATTTTAAATAATTCGGCAAATATAAAAGGGGCCACCCCTAACTTGATAACAGAATCATTCCAACCAAATATCGTACCAAGCCACATAACTCCCAATAAATAAGTTGGGATAATTGCGATTATTAATTTTGTAATTCTTGTTAGAATTTTATCTTCATCTTTGATATTTCCAGAAAGATAAACAGTAATAAAATATCCCATTAAGTACCCGCAAGTTGGTCCAAGTATATAACTTAATCCAACCCCCTTTTCTGGAGTGCCAGCAAATACCGGAAGACCAAACAAGCCTTCTAAAAAATAAGTTAACATTATTAAAAGACCGACTTTTTTTCCAAAAGCAACACCAATCGCCATGATTACGAACGTTTGCATAGTCATTGGCACAGGATAAAACGGAACTTTAGTTTTTGCAGATAAAGTAATGATAAAAGTTGCAAAAATAATTACGGGTAACAACCACATAATTTCTTTTAATAAAAAAAGTTTTTTATTTTGAATTTTGTTATTAAGCATTTTTTTTTGTCAGTTTTAAAAAAACATCTTCTAAGTCTGCATCTTCTGTTAAAATGTCCAAAATTTCAATATTTTTTTCTTTAACTTCGGATATGATTTCTTCAATTTTATTCTCATTTTTATTGTAGGTAACGCTAATAAGGTCAGGCTTAGGGTAATTAATTGTAAGACCGGACTTCAGTTTTTCCCCAATATTTTTAGGAACTTTTAATTTAAAAATTATTTTTTTTGTTAGTATATTATTTAGTAAATTTTCAGTTTTATCCAATGCTATTAGTTCGCCATTATTAATAATTGCAATACGGTCACATAATTGTTGGGCTTCTTGCAGATAGTGTGTTGTTAAAATAATAGTTACACCTTGTTTGTTAAGCTGTTGAATGTTTTCTAAAAGTTGTTGTCTAAGATCTACATCAACGCCAGCTGTAGGCTCATCCAGAATTAAAATAGGAGGGCGGTGAACAAGTGCTTTTGCAACTAATAATCTTCGCTTCATTCCTCCAGATAAACTTCGAGCATAGGAATCTGCTTTGTCTTTAAGCATAGTGATCTCTAAAATTTTATCTGTAATTCTTTCACTTTCTTTTATTCCATACATTCCAGCTTGAATTTCGAGCAATTTTCTTGGAGAAAAAAATGGATCAAGATTTGTTTCTTGAGGGACTATTCCAATAGAACTTCTTACCTCTCTAGGATTTTTATCTAGATCAAAATTCCATACCTTTACTGAACCAGAAGATTTTATAACTGTCCCTGCAAGAATATTTATAAATGTAGATTTGCCAGCGCCATTTGGACCTAATAAACCAAATATTTCTCCTTTATTAACATTTAAACTAATGTTTTTTAAAGCATGGATTGTATTTTGTTTTGTCTTAAATTCTTTTGAAAGATTAGTAATTTCTAGTGCTAAAAAATTTTCCATTAATATTATGTAATATAATTTTTGTATTTATAAGATAATATTTATTTAATGACCAATTCTAAAAAAACAGACCTTCTTTATCTAATTGATGGCTCTGGTTACATTTTTAGAGCCTTTTACGCTCTTCCACCACTTACAAGAAAAAGTGATGGAATGCCAGTAGGAGCGGTCAGCGGATTTTGTAATATGCTTTACAAATTTCTAGAAGATGCAAAATCAAAAAATGGTCATGAAAAACCAACTCACATAGCTGTTATCTTTGATAGCGCCAGAAAGAATTTTAGAAACAGTATTTATCCAGAATACAAAGCAAATAGAACCGAAACCCCAGAAGATTTAATACCTCAATTTAGTTTTATACGTGAAGCTGTAAAAGCTTTTAATTTACCTAGTATAGAGATGGAAAATTATGAAGCTGATGATTTGATAGCTACATATAAAAAAGAAGCTTTAAAAAAAAACACAAGAGTTAAGATTATTTCATCCGACAAAGATTTAATGCAATTAATTGATGATCAAACAACACTTTTTGATTCAATGAAAAATAAAGATATTGGCATTGAAGAGGTTAAGGAAAAATTTGGCGTAACCCCTGATAAAGTTATTGAAGTACAAGCATTGGCGGGTGATAGTTCAGATAATATACCTGGCGTTCCAAGCATAGGAGTTAAGACTGCAGCAGAGTTAATTAATGAATTTGGCTCAGTAGAAAACTTATTAAAAAATGTAGATAAAATTAAACAACCAAAACGAAGACAGACAATTTCTGAAAATAAAGATAATGCACTTATAAGTAAAAAATTAGTCACGCTAAAAGACGATGTTCCTACAGTTGAAAAAATTGAAGATTTTATAGTTAAGGATTTAGATAAAGGTAAAATTATTTCATTTTTAAAAAAAATGGAATTCACAAGACTTTTGGAAAGAATTGAAAAAGCCTATGGAGGACAGACTGATAAAAAAGATATTATTTTAGAAGAAACAAAAGAGAACGTTTCTACAAGCGAGAATGTTTCTAGAGAAAATTATAAAACAGTATTTAAATTATCTGAGCTAGAAAAAATCTTAGAAGAGGCTGAAAAAAAAGGTTACGTCGTTGTTGACGTTGAGACAAATTCTTTAAATATTAGACAAGCTGATTTAGTCGGCATTTCTTTATGTGTAAAACAAGGTGACGCTTATTACGTGCCATTAAATCATTCCAACAAAGAAGATAAACAAATTAAATCCCAGTTAAATACTGATACTGTTATTAAAAAAATCAAACCTTTTCTTGAGGACAAAAGTATAAAAATAATTGGACACAATATTAAATATGATTTTCGAATATTAAAAAAATATGGAATTCATTTAAATTCAATAGAAGACACGATGTTAATGTCTTATGTGTTGGATGCTGGAATAAATCGTCATGGCATGGATTTACTTTCTGAGATTCATTTAAATCATAAGACGATTTCGTTTAAAGATGTTGCTGGCATAGGAAAATCACAAGTTACTTTTGATAAGGTTCATATTGATAAGGCAACAGAATATGCGGCTGAGGATGCTGATGTTACTTTAAGATTATATAATTTTTTTAATAATAGAATTTTTAAAGAAGAAGTATTGAAGGTTTACCAAGAGCTTGAAAAGCCAATGATTGAAGTTTTGTCACAGATGGAGGAAAACGGAATAAAAATTGATGAAAAAATTTTAAAAAACTTGTCATTAAAATTTGAAAAAGATTTAAAAGTTCTAGAAAAAAAAATTTATGAACTTGCCGGTGAGGAGTTTAATATTGCATCCACAAAACAACTTGGTGATATTCTTTATAAAAAGCTAAAAATTGTTGGCACTAAGAAGACCAAAAAAGGTAATTACGCAACCAATGTTAATATTTTAGAAGACTTGGCTTTCCAAGGACATGAATTACCTCAATTTATTCTAGATTGGAGACAAAAATCTAAATTAAAGAATACTTATACCGATAGTTTACAAGAATTTATTGATCCAAAAACTAAAAGAATTCATACATCATTTTTACTTGCCGCCACTAATACAGGTAGACTTGCTTCTAGCGATCCAAACATTCAAAATATTCCAATTAAATCTGCAGAAGGAAAGGAGATACGTTCTGCATTTATAGCAGAGAAAGGTAATTTTTTAATTTCAGCTGATTACAGTCAAATTGAAATGAGAATACTTGCGCACATGGCCGATGTTAAAGAACTTAAGAAAGGTTTTTTAAATTCAGAAGACATTCATAATATTACAGCAGCTCAAATCTTTGAGGTAAAACAAAATGAAATTAATGAAGAAATGAGAAGAAAAGCAAAGGCAATAAATTTTGGAATTATTTATGGAATCTCATCATACGGTCTTGCTAAACAAATCTCAGTTTCTAATACTCAAGCAGAATCTTTTTTAAAATCTTATTTTAAGAAATTTCCAGAAATAAAAGATTATATGAATGAAACATTAAAAAATTGTAGAAAATATGGTTATGTGAAAACGATATTTGGTAGAAAATGTAACTTTCCAAATATTAATGACAAAAACCATACTTTAAGAACTTTTCAAGAAAGAGCGTCTATCAATGCTCCAATACAAGGAACTGCAGCTGATCTTTTAAGGCTTGCAATGATAAAGATAGATCAAAAAATTCAAGATCAAGATTTAAAATGCAAAATGCTCTTGCAGATTCATGATGAGTTAGTATTCGAATCTTCTGCTGATAATATTAAAAAATCAAAAACTGATATTGTCGAAATAATGTCAAAAGCGTCAGAACCTGACTATAAATTTTCCATTCCTTTAAGCGTAGATATTAAAGAAGGATTAAATTGGACAACTGCGCATTAAAACTTTTGATTATACAAATATTATTATAAAATAATTTATATGAATAAAACAATCGCCCTGGTCGATGATGATAGAAATATTTTAACAAGCGTTTCAATGGCGCTTGAGAATGAGGGATTTAAAGTTCAAACCTATCTTGATGGCGAAAGCGCATACATCGGAATGACTCGTAATCCTCCTGATCTTGCAGTTATAGATTTAAAAATGCCTAAAATGAACGGCGAAGAATTACTAGAAAAATTAAGAAAAAAATCTTCTATCCCTGTCATTTTGTTAACTTCCAAAGACGATGAAGTGGATGAATTGTTAGGATTAAAACTAGGGGCCGATGATTATGTTAAAAAGTCTGGAGGCTTTTCAATTAAAGTATTAATAGAGAGAATTCGTGTTCAATTTAGAAAGCTAGAACCTAAGACAACTTCACAACCAAAAAATGTTTTAACCGTTGGAAGATTAACCTTAGACTCCGAGCAATTAGAATGTGAGTGGGGTGGAAAGACTTTGCCCGACAAATTAACCACAACTGAATTTAAGATTATTTATGAATTAGCAAAAAGGCCAGGAGTTGTTAAAGAAAGAGCCTATTTAATGAATATTGCCTATAAGCAAGACAATGACATTGAAGACAGGACTATAGACAGTCATGTTAAACGAATAAGAAAAAAATTTAAAAAAATTGATCCTAAATTTTCAGCAATTGAGACAAGATATGGAAGTGGCTATCGCTGGAATGTTAGTTAAATAGAATGAAATTTTCTGTTAATTTAAAATCTTTATTAGCGAGATTTCTATTTATAAATTTACTTTTCTTTTCAATCTTAATTCTTGCAACTTTTTCATATCTTCAGTCGATTGAACCTGAGCTTGTTGGTAACAAAAAAAAAGAACATACCAAACTTATTAAGAATATTGCTTTAAACATGGAATTACAGCGCATTCCTTACAAGAGGGATAATCTTAAAACTTTTTTAGCAAATTACAAATATTTATTACCCAATATTAATCAAATCAGAATTTATGATCTAAAAAAACAAATCATAGTAGATGCTCACTCTTTAGATATAAATGCTAAACCTTTTTATAAAGTGCCAGATGTTCAAGAAAGAAAATTAACAACTGACAATATACCAGACACATCCGATCTAACTACTCGACAAGAAGAAAACTTACTTAATAAAATTATTAATGATAATTTAAGTATATTAGGATCTGATAAGGTTTTAACTTTTTCAAGAAAGATCAGAAATAATTTTGTTGTTGTTAGCTTATCTTCTCTAAATTTAAATGGTGAAAACAAAGGTTTTATTGTTATCTCGGAAGATTCTAATGATATTGAAAATGCTGTTATCGAAAGAAAAAACTTTGTTATCAGAACTGCATTAAGTGTTGCTGCAATCATCTTAATTTTTTCAATTTTTTTAAATGCAAATATTATTAAACCAATTAGAATTTTAGGACGTTACGCAACATCCGCAAGCTCGGATCACCCTGACAATAAAATTATTAATAGAATTAATCTAAGACGAGATGAAATTGGTAATTTATCAAAATCGCTTTCAGGAATGACAGATAATTTATATAAAAGAATTGAATTTGCAGAAAGATTTGCATCTGATCTTACTCATGAAATTAGAAATCCGTTAGCATCATTGAAAGCAGCATCAGAATTATTACCTAACGCAAAAGATTCAGAAAAAAAAGCTAAGTTGCTTGGAATTTTAAATGACGATGTTGTGAGGATTGAAAGATTAATAACAGACTATTCGAATATGCTCAAAGGAGAGGCATTAGAAGCAAAATTGCAATTAACCAGATTTGATTTAATTAAACTTGTAAAAAAAGTTGCGGATGAATATCAGCAAGTTATCGATAATACTAAAAAAAATATTTTAATAGAGATTAATAATTTAATTAAGAAAAAAACATTTGTCATTGGTTTTGAAAGTAGAATTGAGCAAGTTATTTCTAATATATTAGAAAATTCTATTTCATTTAGTCCTGAAAAAAGTACGCTAAGAATAAATATTGAGAGTAAAAATAATTATGCAAAAATAATTATTACTGATGAAGGACCTGGATTTAATGAAAGTAATATCGGAAAAGTTTTTGAAAGATTTTATAGTAATAGACCAAAGGAAATGTTTGGCCTGCATTCTGGATTAGGATTAAATATAGTTAAAAATATAGTCGAATCTCACAAAGGTCACATTAAAGCGTATAATTTAAACCAAGAAGGAAGAAGGGGTGCAGTTGTTGAGATTGATTTGCCAATAGCAGATT
The DNA here is from genome assembly GCA_000371865.1 of alpha proteobacterium SCGC AAA027-L15. Classification (GTDB taxonomy): domain Bacteria; phylum Pseudomonadota; class Alphaproteobacteria; order Pelagibacterales; family Pelagibacteraceae; genus Fontibacterium. The sequence goes on along the minus strand of AQUG01000004.1, from coordinate 43,970 downwards.
AAAGTTCATAAATAAAATTGATATACCCAAGTTTTATTGTTAATTAACTTTTTAAATGGCACAAGATTTTAAAGTAAAAGATTTAAAACTAGCAGAGTTTGGTAATAAAGAAATTTCTCTAGCAGAAACAGAAATGCCAGGCTTAATGGCAATTAGAGCTGAATATCAGTCTAGCAAACCTTTAAAAGGTGCAAGAATAATTGGCTGTCTTCACATGACAATTCAGACTGCAGTTTTGATTGAAACATTAGTGGCTCTAGGAGCAGAGGTTAGATGGTCATCTTGTAATATATTTTCAACACAAGATCATGCTGCAGCTGCAATTGCTGCAAAAGGAATTCCGGTATTTGCTTGGAAGGGTGAGACAGAAGAAGAGTACTGGTGGTGCATTGAACAAACTATTAATGGAAAGAAAGATTGGAAACCAAATCTTATTTTGGACGATGGTGGAGATCTAACAATGTTGCTGCACGATAAATATAAAGATTTATTAAAAAATATTAAAGGAGTTTCCGAAGAGACTACCACTGGTGTTAAAGCTTTAAACAAATTAGAGAAAGAAAATAAATTATTAATTCCAGCAATTAACGTGAACGATTCAGTAACTAAATCTAAATTCGATAATTTATATGGCTGTAGAGAAAGTTTAGTAGATTCAATTAGAAGGGCAACGGATGTAATGATGTCAGGAAAGGTTGCTATAGTTGCTGGATTTGGAGATGTTGGAAAAGGGAGTGCAGCATCACTTAGACAAAGTGGTGCAAGAGTTTTAATTACTGAAACAGATCCAATTTGCGCATTGCAAGCGGCGATGGAAGGTTATCAAGTTGTATTAATGGATGAGGTTATATCCTCAGCTGACATTGTTGTGACAGCAACAGGAAATAAAGACATTGTTACTATCGAACACATGAGAAAGATGAAAGATAGGTCAATCCTTTGTAATATTGGACATTTTGATAATGAAATTCAGGTAAGTGCGTTAAAAAATTACAAATGGAATGAAGTAAAACCACAAGTTCATGAAATTGAATTTCCAGATAAAAAAAGAATTATTTTATTAGCAGAAGGTAGATTGGTGAATCTTGGTTGTGCAACAGGACATCCTAGTTTTGTTATGAGTGCTTCTTTTACAAATCAAGTTATTGCGCAAATAGAATTATGGAACAGCAATGGAAAATATCAAAACAAAGTCTATGTTTTGCCAAAACATTTAGATGAAAAAGTTGCAATGTTACATCTTGCAAAAGTGGGTGCAAAACTTACTAAATTAAGCAAAGAACAAGCTGATTATATTAGCGTTTCTGAAAAAGGACCTTTTAAACCAGATACATATCGTTATTAATTTCAATTAAATGGAATTAAAATCTTTAGATTCCACAAAAAAAGTCGCCGAAGCTATCGCAATAAATTTAAAACCAAACGATTTTGTATTACTCAGTGGAAATTTAGGTGCTGGCAAGACAACATTTACAAGATTTTTAATACATTTTTTACAGCAAAAAAATCAACGCCCTTTAGAAGAAATTATAAGCCCCACTTTCAATATAGTTCAATATTATGATTTGGGAAAAGGTCCGAAAGTTGCTCATTATGATTTTTATAGATTAAAAAAAGAAAAAGAAATTTTAAACATAGGATTATTCGATACAGCAAAAGATTTTATAAATATTATTGAGTGGCCTGAAATTGCTATGAATTCATTTAATGATTTTTTGCAAATTAAATTTACTTATGATCCTAATAAAGATCTTAGATCTATAGAGTTTAATGGAAAAGGAAAATGGCAAGGTTTTAATATTAATGATTAATAAAAATAAATTAAAAATAATAAAAATTTTTCTTAAGAAAAATTATTTAGAAAATTATAAAATTAAAGAAATAAAAGGAGATGCTTCTTTTCGAAAATATTTTAGAATTTATCAAAAAAATAAATCTTACATCCTTGCTTCTGCAGAACAAGAAAAAAAGTCTAATATTTTAAATTATGTTCTCATAAATAAGTTTTTAAGAAAACAAGACATAAGTGCACCAAAAGTATTAGATTGTGATTACAAAAATGGATTGGCTTTATTACAGGATTTTGGCGATAAAACTTATCTTAAGTTAATCAAAAAATCTAAAGACAAATTTAGTATTTATAAATCATTAATTAAATATTTAATTAAGTTACAAAAAATAAATTTTAAAAATAACATATTCCAATTTAAAAAATATGATTTTAAAATTTTAAAGAAAGAAATAGACCTATTTTTTATTTGGTATTTGCCTCATATACTAAAAATAAAAAATAATTTTAAGATTAAAAAATTAAGAAAATTATTACTTTCAATATTAAAGAATAATTTTATTAAGAATAACTATTTTGTTCATAGAGACTTTCACGTCTCGAATATGATGAAGTATAAAGAAGCAGCAAAAAATAAAATTGGTATCATTGACTCCCAAGATGCTTTGATTGGCTCAAGAGCTTACGACATACTTTCTCTAATAGACGATGTTAGGATCAAAACTAGTCCTGACTTGAAGCAAAAGTTATTGAATTATTATTTATTATTAATGAAGAAAGAAAAGCATTTTAATATTCAACAATTTAAGAAAGAATTTTCTATTCTGTCAGTGCAAAGAGCCATGAAAATTATTGGAATATTTTCAAGGCTTTTTAAGCGAGATAAGAAAAGCAGATATTTAAAATTAATTCCTTACACTTGGACAATACTTAATAAAAGGTTAGAAGATCCAATATTTAATGAGGTAAGAATTATCATTAATCAGCAAATTAAATTAAGATCCAACAATGTTAATTGATAAAAAGTTTTTTGAAGATTCAGAAGCTTGGCCCTTTGCTGAATCCAGAGAGATATTAAAAAAAAGATTAAAAATAATAGAGAAAAAAGGTTACGTTTTATTTCAAACCGGTTACGGACCAAGTGGACTGCCTCATATTGGAACTTTCGGAGAGGTTTGCAGAACAACCATGGTTATGAATGCTTTCCAAAGATTATCTAGTATACCGGTTAAATTATTCACATTTTCTGATGACATGGATGGACTTAGAAAGGTTCCAGAAAACATTCCAAATAAATCAATTTTAGAAGATAATTTAAATAAGCCATTAACAGCAATTCCTGATCCGTTTAAAAAATTTAAGAGTTTTGGAGAGCATAATAATAATATGCTAAAAAAATTTTTGGATGATTTTAATTTTCGATATGAATTTAAAAGTTCAACTGAACTTTACACTAAAGGTGAATTCGATGATGCTCTAACGGCAGTATTAAAAAATTATGATAAAATTATGGACGTTGTTTTGCCAACACTTGGCCCAGAAAGAAGAAAAACTTACAGTCCTTTTTTGCCCATATGTCCTGAGACAGGAAAAGTATTAGAAGTCGCTATAATTGAGAAAAATTTAGACAATAAAACCATTGTTTATCAAAATGGAAATAAAAAAGTTGAAACTAAAATTACAGGAGGGGCATGTAAATTACAGTGGAAAGTAGACTGGGCTATGCGCTGGTTTGCTCTTGGAGTCGATTTTGAAATGTATGGAAAAGACTTAATTCCAAGCGCAGAACTCTCTAGTAAAATTTGTAAAATTTTAGGAGGGGTACCACCAGCTGGATTTGCTTATGAGTTATTTCTAGACGAGAATGGAGAAAAGATTTCTAAATCAAAAGGTAATGGAATTACAATTGAGCAATGGCTTAAGTATGCGTCTCCAGAAAGTTTGTCGCTGTATATGTATCAAAATCCAACAAGAGCTAAAAAATTATATTTCCAAGTTATCCCAAAAGCAGTTGATGAATATCTTTCTTTCCTAGAAAAATTTGACAAACAAGAGGCAAAAGAAAAATTAGGAAATCCTGTTTGGCATGTTCATAACGGCAATCCACCAAAAGAAGAAATAATTATCTCCTTTAATATTTTGCTTAACTTAGTGAGCGTTAGTAATACAGATAAAGAAGAAGTTATTTGGAAATTTATTAAGAATTTTAGTCCAAATTTAGTTAAAGAAAATCACCCTATTCTTGCAAAGCTGATCTTAAATGCCATTAATTATTTTAATGACATTGTGAAAGTTAACAAAAAATTTAGAAAACCAGACCCAACGGAGAAAAAAGCATTACAAGATCTTGCTGAGCAAATTTCTAAAATGAATCCCGCTTTACAGCCAGAAGAAATGCAAACTATAGTTTATTCTGTTGGTAAAACTCATTATTCAAAAGAGAGGTTAAGAGAGTGGTTTAAAATGATTTATGAAGTGCTTTTTGGAGATGAGCAAGGACCGAGAATGGGATCATTTATAAGTTTTTATGGTATTAAAGAAACAGTGAATTTAATTAATAAGTCTATTAATGATTAATTATAAAAATGAATTATCAGATTATTAATTCTTTAATTAATAAGCTTGATCCTGAACTTGCTCATTCCTTAGCCATTCAATTTCTAAAGAATCTTTATATTCCGCTTTTCCCATCAAAAGATAATGAGATTTTAAAGATTAGTGTTTTAGGAAAAGAATTTTTAAACCCAATAGGTCTAGCAGCCGGATTTGATAAAAATGCAGAAGTATATGATAAAATGTTTGCACTTGGATTTGGTTTTGCAGAAGTTGGAACTATTACTCCAAAACCACAAGAAGGAAATGCAAAACCAAGAGTTTTCAGATTAATAGAAGATGATGCGATTATTAATCGTTTAGGTTTTCCAAGTCAGGGTCTAGTCAAAGTTAAAAGTAGAATTGAAACTAAAAAAGTAGAGGGAATTCTAGGAATTAATATAGGACCAAATAAAGACAGCCCATCCCGTATTGATGATTATGTAGAGTGTTTTAAAAATTTTCAGAATTTATGTAGTTATATATGCATAAATATTTCATCACCCAACACTGAAAATTTAAGAAATTTTCATGAACAAGAAAATTTAAAGAAATTGTTAAGTGAAATTTTAAATATAAAAAAAACTTTAAATAGTAAAACACCAATCGTTCTAAAAATATCCCCTGATATTAATGATGACGATATTGATATGATTTGTAAAAATATTTTAGAATTTAATTTAGATGGATTAGTTTTAACTAATACATCAGTAAAACTAAGAGAAAATTTAATTAATAAACAAAAAAATGAAAAAGGTGGGCTGTCAGGATCGCCTATTAAAGACATTTCTAATTTAATTATTAAAAAATTTTTTAAAAGTACCAAAGGAAAAGTTCCAATAATTGGCGTAGGAGGGATCGACTCAGGAATTTCTGCTTATGAAAAAATAAGAGCCGGGGCCTCTTTATTACAGCTTTATACAGGCTTAGTTTTCAAAGGACCTTTCGTTGTAGCGGCTATTAAACAGGAGTTGGCTGAGCTATTGAGAAGAGATGGATTCTCTTCTTTACAAAAAGCGGTAGGCGTTGACAGCGAATAAATTAATTACCAAAGTCAAAATTACTAAAAATGTTAGTCGCTTCCTAAGATTTAAATACCAAACATTACTAGTTTCAGAAAATATTTTTCCATCTATAAAATTAGTTGCAAAGAATAAGATTATATAGATTGCAATTTTTATATCTTGGTTTGAAAAAAAATCTAAAACAAACGAAAAAACTGGAATAAAAACGCTTAAAGTTAATAGTAAATTTCTGTTGTTGGAAATATTACTATTCAGAATTTTACTCCAATGACTGCCACAAAGAAAAGCTAGAATTATATTTGCATAGAATAAATAAACATCGACAACATAGTTGTTAAATTTTGAAATAAAAAAAATAATTGTAAATGTAAAAAAAGGAATGAGACCAAGATATCCTAATATTGTTGCTAATTTTTTTTTCTCCATTGGTATAATTAATATTTTAGTTTTTTAAAAATGAAAGAACTGAAGTATCCAATTAATATAGCAAGTCCCACAGCAGTTAATGCATATAATATTGGGCTGGTATTTACAAATTGATAAATAAAATCCTGAAAGAAATTTAAGTGATCTTGACTTTCTATTTTTCTAAAAATTTTAAACTTTAATTCTTCTACGAATAGAGAATAACCAAATTTTAATCCAAAAATAGTAATGATTATTGACATTAAAATTCTAAGTTCTTCATTCTTCAAATTCATTCCAAGTCTAGTTCCTAATTGGACTCCAATTACAGATCCCAGCATAAGAATAGAAACTAAAATAAGATCAATATTATGATTAGTGATAGCATGAAAGAAAGTTACAAATGTCATAACAAAAATCATCACAAACAAAGATGTTCCTGGAACAAGCTTAGAAGGCATTCCAAGAACATATATCATCACTGGAATTAAAATGAATGCTCCACCAACACCCATCATAGATGAAATGATTCCAGTTAAGAATCCAAAAAATATTGGTGGAATAATGCTGATATAAAGTCTTGAAGAACTCATTCTAACTTTAAAAGGAAGCCCATGTATCCATGTGTGCTTGCGAAATTTTCGTCTTATAAATTTTTTATCTTTTATTCTGCGATACTCCGCTAGACTTTCAATAAACATTAAAAGTCCAAAACTAGTTAATAATACAAAATATAAGATTGAAGTTATGGTGTTAATCTTTCCAATTTGAATTAACAATTTAATAAAATAAATACCAATAGTGGCACCAAAAAATCCTCCACTTAAGATATAAAGACCCATCTTAATATCCACTTGTTTTTTGTACCAATGTGCAAATGTTCCAGAAACAGAAGATGCTAAAATATTGTTAGATCCGTTTGCTATGGCATGCATTGGGGGGATACCAAAAAAAATTAAAACAGGTGTCATTAAAAATCCACCCCCAATACCAAGTAAACCACTTAAGAAACCTATAAAGCCGCTGATCGATAACAAATATAAAATGTTTACATGAACCTCTACGATTGGAAGGTAAACTTGGAACATGAAAATTTTAGGTTAACTAATAATTATTGGACTAATCTTGTAAAAACAAGAAATCAATTGCTACAAATAATCTAGGATTTATAAGAAATATCTTGACGTAAATTCATCATCTAACTATATCCCTTGCAGGAGAAAATATGTCTAAACTTTGCGAACTGACAGGTAAGAGACCACAAACAGGTCATAACGTCAGTCATGCTAATAACAAAACTAAAAGAAGATTCTTCCCAAATCTTAAAAAAGTTTCTTTTAAAAGTGAAAAATTAAATCGTGATATTCGTATTAAAATTTGTACTCGTGCAATTAAGGCTGTAGACTTTAGAGGAGGTATTGATGAATTTTTGTTAAGAGCTAAAAATAAAAATTTATCACCTAGAGTTAAAAAAATAAGAAAACTTTTGTTAACAATCGTTCCTCACGTTAAAAAACCTAAAAAAGAAATTAAAGCTAAAAAAGAAACAAAAGCTAAAGTTAATTAGTTTTCTTGGTATATTCAAAAAAGATATTTTTATATTCGGCCATTATGGCTGTTGTTATTTGTTCTTCAAATTATTTAGTACAATTTCCTTTTCCATATTTCGGACTACAAGAAATATTAACTTGGGGTGCTTTTACATATCCAGTTACTTTTTTAGTTACTGATCTTGCTAATAGATTTTTTGGCAATCAATTTGCTAAAAAGATTGTTATTTTTGGATTTATACTTGGAATTATTTTTTCATTTATTTTAACTTTTGAAGGATTTAATTTAATCGTTTTAAGAATAGTTATTGCATCTGGAGTTGCTTTTTTAGCAGGTCAACTTTTAGATATTAGAGTATTTAATGTTTTAAGAAACAAACGGTGGTTTATTCCGCCACTTGTTTCTTCAATTCTTGGCTCGGTATTAGATACAGTAGTATTTTTTAGTATAGCTTTTTATGGGACAGATTCTTCTTGGATTATATTAGCAGCTGGAGATTTAGCTGTTAAATTGTTTGTAGATCTTGCAATGCTACTGCCATTTAGAATTGCAATTGCTAGATTTAGTTAATTGTTTTTTTTCTTTTTGGTTCTTCAATAAATAAATCTGCAAGCTGGTCGATTAAAGCATCCCCCAGCTCTTGTACGTCTGCAATCTTTAAAGCTTTGCTATAATAGTTTGTGACATCATGACCAATTCCAATTGCATTAATTTCAACATCTTTTTTATTCTCAATCCATTTTACAGTATTTTTTAAGTGCTTTTCTAAATAGTTCCCTGGATTTACAGAAAGGGTTGAATCATCAACAGGAGCACCATCAGAAATTACCATTAAAATTTTTCTTTCCTCGCTTCTTTTTTTTAATCTTTGGTAAGCCCATAAGATTGCTTCTCCATCAATATTTTCTTTTAAGATTCCCTCTTTTAACATTAACCCTAAATTGTTTTTTCCTCTTCTCCATGGTGTATCGGCAGATTTATAAATAATGTGTGACAAATCATTTAATCTTCCAGGATTATTTATTTTATTTTTTAACCACAGTTCTCTACTTTTTCCACCCTTCCAATTTAATGTTGTAAATCCTAATACCTCAACTTTTACTGAACATCTTTCGAGTGTGCGGGATAAAATATCAGCACAAATAGCTGCTATAGAGATAGGTCTGCCTCGCATTGATCCTGAATTATCGATTAACAAAGTCACTACCGTATCTTTAAAATTTGTATTCTTTTCCTTTTTATAAGAAAGAGAATTATGGGGGTCGATGATAACTCTAGTTAGTTTTGCTGTATCAAGCATTCCTTCTTCAAGATCAAACTCCCAAGATCTATTTTGAAATGCGAGTAGTTTTCTTTGCAATTTATTCGCAAGTCTCGAAATAAAGTTGTGAAAAGATTTTAATTGATTATCTAAATTTTCTCTAAATTTAATCATTTCACTAGGATCAACCATTTCTTCAGCATTAATAATTTTATCAAATTTATTTGTAAAAATTTTGTATTTAACTTCGCTTTTACTCTTTTTAATATTAGAAGATTTTATTTCATCGTTTGAGCTATTTTCATCTTCAATTAAAGATTCTTGTTCACTTTCATTTGCATCGATTTCAACATCAGGAATTATGCTCTCAATATTAAAGTCTTGTTTATTAGAATTTTTATCTTGGTTAATCTCATTATCATTCTGATCTTTAAGTTTATTTTCGTTCTTTTGTTCATTATCATTATCACTGTCATTAGGACTTAGTTTTTCTTCTAATTTTAAATCCAGAATAATAGAGTTTAAAATAGTAGAGAATTTTTCTTGATTAGAAATATTTTTTTTTAACAAATCTAACTTATCTTTAATTTGGGCATCAATAATTTTATTCCAATTTATTAAACTTTTTTTTTCTTCAATTTTTAAATCCAGATTAAGTAGGTGGTTTGCTAAAATAATATCAAAGGCTTTTTCAATACTATTATAAGTATCTTCATTTTGTTCTTTAAATTTCTTTTGATAGTAATTTTTAAAGTTTAAATTTATTCCTGCAAAATTTTCTGATCCTAGTTTTTCATAGCGAATTTTTTCAGCGCTTTTATAAATATTTTTTGCAATCATTCCTCTTGGTTCAAATTTTTTTAAAAGTTCTGAATTACTATATTTTATTTTTAAAGCTTCAGAATCTGCAAGAGCCCTAATATTTTGATATTCATCTATAGAATCAAAACTAATCTTGGGAAGGTTAATAACGTTACTTTCTTTAGCAGGTGCGTCTGAGAATAGAATATTAAGATCTTGTTTTTTTGCTAATGCCTTGATGGTTGATGAGATGGCTATCTTAAAATTTTCAGCCTGTTTTTCATTTTCCATTTTTAAGATTTATTTTTACACTAGCAGATGTTTCCGTAAGTTCTTTAGCAAAACATCTTTGAAAATATTCAGCGATAATTGCTCTTTCCAGTTCATCACAACGATTTAAAAATGATATTCTAAAAGAATAACCAATATCATTAAAAATTTTATAATTATCCGCCCATGTCATTACTGTTCTAGGGCTCATCACCGTTGAAATATCTCCATTGGCAAGACCTGCTCTTGTTAGATCAGCAACTTGAATCATTTTTTGTGCAACTTTTTTACCCTCAGCATTATTTAAATGAGGGCATTTTGATAATATGATTTCAAGTTCATTCTCTTGTTTTAGATAATTAAGTGTGGTTACAATATTCCATCGATCCATCTGTCCCTGGTTAATTTGTTGCGTTCCATGATAAAGTCCTGAAGTATCACCAAGACCAATTGTATTTGCTGTTGCAAATAATCTAAAATATTTATTCTGTTTAATGACTTTATTTTTATCAAGCAAAGTTAGTTTTCCTTCGCTCTCAAGTAATCTTTGGATAACAAACATGACATCTGGTCTACCAGCGTCGTATTCATCAAATACTAATGCCACCGGATTTTGTAGTGCCCAAGGCAAGATTCCTTCTCTAAATTCCGTAACCTGTTTGTTATCTTTTATTACGATTGCGTCTTTTCCTAAAAGATCAATTCTACTTATGTGACTATCTAAATTTATTCTTATGCAGGGCCAATTTAGTCTTGCTGCAACTTGTTCAATGTGTGTTGATTTTCCTGTGCCATGAAAGCCTTGAATTAAAACTCTTTTGTTAAAAACAAAACCGGCAAGAATTGCAAGAGTTGTGTCGCGGTCAAATTTGTAAGCACTATCAAGTTCAGGAACAAATTGATTTTTTTTTGAAAAACCCTCAACCGTCATATCGGTATCAATATTAAAAACTTGTTTTACAGAAATTTTTAAATCGGGTGCGGTTTCAAAAATATTATTGTCCATGATTTACGTTTTTTTGATTATTCCTTAAAAGAGTATAAGCAATTGTTATTTCTTTTAATTTATTCTCAAATTTTTTATCTCCAGAATTTGTATCTGGGTGATATTTTTTTACAAGTTTTTTAAATTGCTCTCTAATTTCGCTCCATTTTACATTACTTTTTAAATCTAGTTTTTTTAAAGCCTCTATTTCTTTCGAGCTATAAATTGTTTTTTTTTCAAATTGCTTAAAATAATCTGCAGGAAAGATATCTTGTTCTTCTAAAATATTTCTCCATACTTTATTAAAAAAATTGTCTTTTGAACCAAGTTTGGAGGTTGGTTTGTGCCACGTAATATCTGAATGAATAAACTCTTCAATTTTGTCTTGTGACATTTCAGAGAAAAAATCCCACTCGTGGTTATAAATTTTTATATGCTCTGAGCAGAACCATTTATATTCACCTACAGCTTTTGAAGGAGCTTTAAATTCTCCTGGCTGTTTGCATCTTTTCCAATCACACGAATTATCGTTGGTCTTGTTGTGAATTTTCAAATGATCACCACAAAACCATTTATACTGTTTATTGATATCTTTCTTTATCAGACCCTGTCCAGAAGCTAATTCTTTACATTTGCTCCACTCACAGATCTTTCTCATTTGCGTAATTTTTTAAATTGATTAAAATTATTTTATGTCAGATCTAAAATATATTATCTTAGATAAAATTAAACAAAATATCGTATGCGAGAATTTAGAAGTGAATAATAAATCGCATTTACATCAGCATCATGCTCAGTCGCCAAAAAATAATAATAGTCATTTTGAAGTAATAATTTCTTCAGCAGAACTTAAAAAATTAAAGATAATAGACGCTCATAAAAAAATTTATACAATTTTAAATGAAGAAATGAAAAATACTATTCATTCTCTCGAGATTAAAATTAATTAAATTGTTCGACTAAAATAGGTTTAATATTTTTATTTAAATCGGAAGGAAAAATTTTAGCCTGTCCAATTTTACTTAATAAAATTAGGTTAATTTTAGAGCCTGATATTTTTTTATCATGCTTCATGTAATTTAAAATTTTATTTATATCTTTTTTATTAAAAATATTCTTAATTTGGTAATTTATATTTAATCTTCGATACAAATGTTTGATACGTTGATGGTCATTTATACTTAACATTTTCATTTTTACAGACAAAGAAGAGGCAATCATCATTCCATATAACACGGCCTCACCATGTATAAGATCATTTGAATATTTTTTTACTGCTTCAAAAGCATGAGCAAATGTATGACCAAAGTTAAGTATTGCTCTTAGATTTTTTTCTTTTTCATCTTTTTGCACAATAATTGCTTTGCTTCTGCAACTTTCCTTAATTGCATGCATCACTAAATTCATGTCGGTTAAATTAATTATTGCATGAGAATTTTTTTCCAACCAAGAAAAAAATTTTTTATTCATAATTAGAGAGTATTTTAAAATTTCAGCATAACCCGCAACTAAATGTCTATGAGGTAAACTTTTTAATGTTATTGGATCAATTAAAACAAGTTTAGGCTGGTAAAATGTTCCAATCATATTTTTGCCTTCAATGGAGTTAATTCCAGTCTTACCACCAATTGAAGAATCTACTTGTGCCAATAATGTTGTTGGAATTTGAACCAGGTTAACACCTCTTTTAAATATACTACTTGCAAATCCTGATAGGTCTCCAATAACACCGCCACCCAAAGCAATCACACAGTCATCGCGATTAAAATTGTACTTAAATAAATTTTTTATTATTGCATGGGTAAAATTCATATTTTTTGATTTTTCACCAGCACTTAAAGTAAAAAGATATTTATCTTTAGATTTTATAGAAGATAATATTGAACGAATATAAGACTTTGGAATATTTTTGTCGGTAATTAATAGAAATCTTTTTGCTTTAGGAATAACTTTTTTTATTTCAGCGCCCGCATTATTTAATAAATTTTTACTAATAATAATTGGGTAACTATTATTATTTAAATTAACTTTAATTGTTATTTTTTTCATAAAAATCTATAATTTTTTCAATAGTCTTATTCTTGCTAATTAAATTACAATTTATTTCATAGTCGGCCAATTTATATATTGGATCTCTAGTTTTTTTTAAATTTTTAATACTTTTTTCAATATTATTTTGATCTACCATTGGTCTTTTTTTAGCATTACGCTTAATACGGCTAATAATCAAATCTTCATCCATATTAAGCCAAATTGATAGATATTCTTTTAAAATTTTTTTTCTAATTACATCGTTAATAAAAGCCCCGCCACCTACAGAAATTATTTTCCCTTTATCATTTTTAATTTTTAAGAAAATTTTTTCTTCTAATTCTCTAAAATACTTTTCTCCATTTTTTTTGAAAATTTCAGCAATAGTAAGATTGGCTTCATCTTCTATTAATGTGTCGGTATCAACGAATTCAATTTTTAATTTTTTTGCAACTTCTTTTCCAATGGTACTTTTTCCAGTACCCATCATTCCAACCAATACTAAGCTTTTATGCGTTGCCATTATTGAATGAATAATTTATTAACATAATTCTAATTTAAATATTATATAATTAATCTGTTATGCCTTTTAGAACCTCAATACAAATTATCTTAAGTACCATAGCTATCTTGATAGCCATTCTTTGTATTCTTTATTACTTTGGTTCAAAAGATATTGTTTTAGAAAAAACAAAAATTATTGAAAAAATTCCAGTAGAAAAATTAAATATAGTTAAATAACGAGCTTATCTAGCTTCCGATTTAACAATTTCGTTATAAGCAGGAACAGTTAAAAAATCTTCGAATTGATTAGCAATCGACATTTCTTCAAACATTTTTGCAGCACGTTCGTAATTACCTCTTTCAAATTTCTGTTCACCAACTTCTTTTTTAATCTGTACCATTTCCTCTTTAACTATATTTTTTACGTAAGTAGGATCAATTGTTTTTCCATCAATAGTTTTACATTGATGTTTATTCCACTGCCAAACTTGCGCTCTTGAAATTTCAGCGGTAGCAGCATCTTCCATTAAATTATAAAGAGGAACACAACCATTGCCACCAAGCCATGCAGCTAAATATTGAATTCCTACAGAAATATTTTTTCTAAGACCTTCTTCTGTAATATCTCCTTTTTCAGCTAACAATAAATCTTTAGCTTCAATTTTTGTATCGCCAGGAACTTTGTTAACTTGATTTGCTTGTGGCATTTTTTCATCGAATACATCTTTTGCAATTTTTACTAAACCAGGGTGGGCAACCCAAGTGCCATCATGGCCGTCATTAGCTTCTCTTAATTTATCTTGTTTTACAGCGTCCATTGCTTTTTGATTTAAAGCATCATTATCTTTAATTGGAATTTGAGCAGCCATTCCACCCATCGCGTGAGCTCCCCTACGATGACATGTCTTAATTAACAACAAACTATACGATCTTAAAAAATGTGAAGTCATTTTAACAATAGAACGGTCTGGCAATAAGAAATCTTTGAAGTTTTTAAATTTTTTAATGTAGCTAAAAATATAATCCCATCTTCCGCAGTTAAGACCAACGATGTGATCTTTTAACTCAAATAAAATTTCATCCATCTCAAAGGATGCAAGTATTGTTTCAATTAGAACTGTTGCTTTGATTGTTCCGTGCTTGATCCCTAATTTTTTTTGTGCCTCTGTAAATACATCGTTCCAAAGTCTAGCTTCAAGATGACTTTCCATTTTTGGTAAATAGAAATAAGGACCTGTTCCATTTTGAAGAAGTTGTTTTGCGTTATGATAAAAATAAATACCAAAATCAAATATACCGCCTGAACATTTTTCATTATCAACTAAGAAATGAGCTTCATCCAAGTGCCATCCTCTTGGCCTTACAATAAGTACTGCATGCTTTTCATTTAACTTATATTCTTTACCAGTAGTCTTATCTGTGAAATTAATTTTTTTGTTAATTGCATTCTTCAAATTAATTTGACCCTCAATAACATTATTCCATGCAGGAGTTGCAGAATCTTCAAGATCCGCCATGAAACAACTCGCTCCAGAATTAAGAGCGTTGATAATCATTTTTTGATTAGTGGGACCTGTAATTTCAACTCTACGATCTTGCAAATCTTTTGGAACACCTAAAATTTTCCAATCTTTTTCTCTAATAGATTTTGTTTCCTCTAAGAAATTAGGACGCCAACCCCCATCAATTTTTTTTTGAACTTCTTGTCTACGTTTTAACAGCTCAAGTCTCCGAGAATTAAATTTTCGATGTAAATCAGCTACAAACTCTAAACAATCTAAAGTTAATATTTCTTCAAATTCTTTAGAAATTTTTCCTGTAATAGTGGTGTTTTTTGGAAAAGATTTCATATAGGCCACAATTTATATATAAACTTTATCCGAACTCAATATGTATAAAAATAAAATTATTTAATGAATTACTTAGATTTTGAAGACGATATTAAAGCATTAGATCAAAGAGTTCAGGAACTAAAAGCTCCTTACCTTGCAAAGGGAATTACTACCATTGAAAATCCTACAGTTGTTGATGCTGAAAGAAGATTAAATGAAGCACTAGAGAGAGCCTATGCAAATCTTAATCGCTGGCAAAAAACAAAAGTTGCAAGACACGAATTTAGACCACGTTCTATTCATTATATTCAAAAGATTTTTCCAGATTTTACAAATCTATCTGGAGACCGATTGTATGGAGAAGACCAATCTGTGTTAGCAGGATTTGCAACTCTTGATGGGATTTCTGTTTTAGTTATTGGTCAAGAAAAAGGGAATGATACTCAATCTAGAATCCAAAGAAATTTTGGAATGATGAGACCAGAGGGTTATCGTAAGAGTATGCGTTTAATGAATCTTGCAGATAGATTAAATATTCCAATTATAACATTTATAGATACCCCAGGCGCTTATCCTGGAAAAGGAGCAGAAGAGCGAGGTCAGGCAGAGGCTATTGCAAAATGTATTGAGTGTTGTCTTAATGTAAAAGTTCCAATGATTTCAGTTGTGATAGGAGAAGGGGGGTCAGGAGGAGCTATAGCGCTTGCAACTGCTAATAAAGTTTTAATGTTAGAATATTCTGTCTATTCAGTAATATCTCCTGAGGGCTGCGCTTCTATTCTTTGGCGCGATCCTAAAAAAGCAAAAGAAGCAGCCGAAGCTATGAAAATTTCTTCACAAGATTTATTTGAAAATAAAATTATTGATGAAATTATTAAAGAGCCAAAAGGAGGAGCGCATCGCAATCATGATGAAATGGTTGCAAACGTTACCTCGAGCATTAAAAAAAATTTAAATGAACTAATGCAAATTTCTCCTGAAGAGCTTATTTATCAACGAAAAAATAGATTTTTAAGCATAGGAAGAGATGTAATGATTACTAAAGAAGAATTCTATAAAGACACACACATCAATACCGTTACTTTTAATCCGTTTAATTGGAAATTATTACTTCAGAATAATCGAAGATTAGTTGCAACAGTCGTTGTTATTGTGATTTTATTTATTTTAGCTTTAATCTTTACTTAAAGCACCGCAGCAATTTTTATATTTTTTACCAGACCCACAATTACAAGAAGCATTTCTTGATATTTTTTCTTGAATAACAGGTTGTTGTGATTGTGGCGCTCTATCTTCCTTTGTTACTTGAATATTAATTAAGAACATAATTAAATTTTCTTTAATCTTTGAAAGTAGATCTTTAAACAAATTAAAACTTTCTCTCTTATATTCATCTAATGGGTTTTTTTGACCNTAACCTCTAAGACCAATTACTTGTCTTAATTGTTCAAGGTATTGTAGGTGGCCTCTCCATTCGTAATCAAGATTTTGTAGGAAAATTCTCTTTTCAACATCTTTATTAATATCATCCCCTGCAGTAGCAATTCTTGCGTTTCGTCTTTGATCAAAATTATTTTTTAAGAATTCTTTTTGTTCCGAACTGCTTTTTAAAAGCCAAGCATTAAAATCATTATCATCAATTTTAGTTCCGCTTAACCGCTCTGTTTTTGTTTTAATTAATTTTTTGGAGTTAACATCAGCAGTATCCCTGTAATTACGTATTTCAGCAATTAGATCTTCTATAATCTCATCAAAGATATCATTCACTACATTGTAGATATTTTGATTTTTTATTACTCCTAATCTTTGTTCAAAAATTACTTTTCTTTGATCATTCATGACATCGTCAAACTGTAATAAAGTTTTTCTAATATCAAAATTTCTCCCCTCAACTCTTTGCTGCGCTTTTTCCAAGGCTTTATTAATCCATGGGTGATCTATAGACTCTCCTTCTTTAAGACCTAGTTTTTGCAACATAAAATCAATTTTTTCGGATCCAAAAATTCTCATTAGATCGTCTTGTAAACTTAAGTAAAAAATAGAAGCACCCATATCGCCTTGTCTTCCAGTTCGGCCTCTTAATTGATTATCTATTCTTCTGCTTTCATGACGCTCTGTTCCAATAACAAATAACCCGCCGCTAGCTAATACTTTTGCTTTTTCTTCTTCATGCTCTTTTTTAGTTTTCTCAACTAAAACTTTATCATTCGTTCCACCTTCTTTAATCTTTAAATCTAAATTACCACCAAGTTGAATGTCAGTTCCTCTGCCTGCCATGTTTGTTGCAATTGTAACCGCACCAATTCTTCCTGCTTGGGCAATGATACTTGCCTCTTGTTCATGAAATTTTGCGTTTAAAACATTATGTTTTATAGATTCTTGTTTTAAAATTTTTGAAATTCTTTCAGATTTTTCAATGCTAGTAGTTCCAATCAAAACAGGCTGTTTCTTTTCATTAGCATCAAGAATTTGTTTTATAATTGCATTAAATTTTTCCTTTTCGGTTCTAAAAATTTTATCATTAAAATCTTTTCTAATCATGGGTCTATTGGTTGGTAATTCAACTACATCTAATTTATAAATCTCGTAAAACTCTTCAGCCTCCGTTATCGCAGTTCCGGTCATGCCAGAAAGTTTTTCATATAATCTGAAATAATTTTGAAATGTTATTGAAGCTAAAGTTTGATTCTCATTTTGAATTTGAACTCCTTCTTTTGCTTCGATTGCTTGATGTAGACCATCAGAATATCTTCTGCCGTCCATGATACGACCCGTAAATTCATCAATAATATAAATTTGATTATCTTTTACTATGTAATCTTTATCTTTAGTAAAAAGCATATTTGCTTTTAAAGACTGATTAATGTGATGAACGATAGATAAATTTTGTGGATCGTAGAAATTAGTTCCTTTTAATAAATTAATTTTTCTTAATTTATCTTCAACAAAATCTATGCCTTTTTCCGTTAGTAAGGCACTGCGATCTTTTTCATCAGTATCATAATGCTCTTTGCTTAATTGATTAACTAACTTGTTGCATAAAAAATATTGAGAAGAGTTGTCTTCTGTTGGTCCAGAAATAATTAAAGGGGTTCTGGCCTCATCAATTAAAATACTATCTACTTCATCAACAATACAGAAATAATGTTTTCGTTGCACCATTTCAGCAATGGAATATTTCATGTTGTCTCTTAAATAATCAAATCCAAACTCATTATTTGTTCCATAAGTGATATCGCATTCGTACTGAGCTTTTCTATTAACGTCGTCGATGCCATTTACGATACAGCCAACACTGACTCCTAAAAAATTATAAATTTTTGACATCCACTCAGAGTCACGTTTTGCAAGATAGTCATTCACCGTTACAACATGAACACCTTTTTCTGTTAAGCTATTTAAATAAGCAGGCAAAGTTGCAACTAATGTTTTTCCTTCCCCAGTCTTCATTTCAGAAATATTACCTTGATGAAGAATAATTCCACCTAGTAACTGCACATCAAAATGTCTTTGTCCTGTAGTTCTAACGCTTGCTTCACGAACACAAGCAAATGCTTCTGGCAAAATTTTATTTAAATTTTCTCCATTTTTAATTCTTTTTTTAAATTCTTGCGTTTTGTTCTTTAATTCTTGGTCTGAAAGTTTTTGGATTTCCGGTTCTAAGGAATTAATTTTTTGAACTAACGGCTGTATTTCAACAAGCTTTCGCTCGTTAGATGTTTTGAATATTTTTTTTAAAATGTTTAAACCGGGTATCATTTTGAGATATTATTACAGATAAATTAAATAGTATAAATTTAGCAACTACCTTATAACTGAAAAAATACTAAATAAAATACACATGACTACGCTATTTCAAAACTTTTTTAAGAAAAAACAACTGAATAGAGTTACTAAAGATTTTCCCGAGATGCCAAGTATTGATGGACTGGAAATTTCAACGGTAAGCGCAGGTTTGTATAATACAAATAGAGACGATGTGAGTTTATTTTATTTTCCAGAGGGCGCGATATTTTCAGGAGTTTACACTAAGTCTTCAACAAGATCTGTTTGTATTGATTGGAATGTTAAAGCGAATAAAAAAGATATCAGAGCTTTATTAGTTAATACTAGAAATGCTAACGCATATACTGGTAAGCAAGGACTAAATAGTATTATTGAATTATCAAAATTTTTTTCAGATAAGAAAAAAATTTCAAACAAACAAATTTTATTTGCATCCACAGGGGTTATTGGGCAACCATTTCCGCTTGCAAAAGTTAAGAACGCTCTTCCAAATCTAATTGAAAAATTAAAAAGACCTATAAAATTAACTTGGATTAAGCAGGCTTTGTCTATTATGACCACAGATACATTTGGAAAAATGAGCTGCGCTGTGGTGCAAACCAATAAAGATTTTATAAATATAGCTGGTATTGCAAAAGGTTCAGGAATGATAGCGCCAAATATGGCAACAATGTTTGGCTTTATATTTACTGACGCGAATATTTCCCAAGATGTTTTAAACAAAATGTTAAAAAGAAATGCCGAAAATACATTTAATGCAATTACAGTTGATGGAGACACTTCAACAAATGATATGGTTTTAGTTTTTTCAACTAGAAAAGCTAAGAATAGAATTATTAACGATATAAATTCTAAAGTCGCAAAAGATTTCGAAAAGGCACTTTATGAAGTAATGCTGGATCTTTCAAAGCAAGTTGTTTTAGATGGAGAAGGGGCTAAAAAATTTCTTACTATAAATGTAACAGGCGCCTCTAATGATAAATTTGCAAAAGAGGTTGCAATGTCTATTGCAAATTCACCACTTGTAAAAACTGCACTTGCAGGAAGCGATCCTAATTGGGGTAGAATTTTAATGGCTATTGGCAAAACTAATGAAAGAGTAAAACAGGAAAAAATTGAAATTAAAATTGGAGACTCTTTAATTACAAAATATGGAATGCAGGTGCCAAGTTATGACGAGCAAAAAGTTAAAAACTATATGCTTGGTGATGATATTATTTTTGACGTGAATTTAAATTTAGGCAAAGGAAAGTTTAGTGCTTATACTTGTGATTTTAATGCAGAGTATATTTCAATTAACGCAGATTATAGATCTTAATTAACCTGTCCCAATAAGAATTCCAGCAGCAAGAACTAACGCTCCTCCAACAACAACTTGAAGCGCTGCTCTAAAGAATGGAGCTTCCATATATTTATTTTGAATCCAAACAATCGCCCATAGCTCAAAAAATACGACAATCATTGCAAGAATAGTTGCTGTCCAAAAATGCGGTATTAAATATGGCAGCGCATGGCCTAATCCACCCACTGCAGTCATAACTCCAGATGCAAGGCCACGTTTTAGAGGAGAGCCTCTTCCTGAAATTGCACCGTCATCTGATACTGCCTCAGTTAACCCCATGGATATTCCAGCGCCAATAGACGCTGCAAGACCAACTATGAAAGTTGTCCAAGTATTTTGTGTTGCAAATGCTGTCGCAAAAATTGGAGCTAAGGTTGAAACAGAGCCATCCATTAATCCAGCTAAACCTGGCTGAACCCATGTTAAAATAAATTGTCTTTTAGAAGTTCTTTCTTCAATTTCTTTTGCGTCACCACTTGCATGTGACTCTATTAATTTATCCGCAACAGAAGTATGACCTGCTTCAGCCGCAGCAAGATCACCAAGTAATTTTCTAGTTCCAGCGTCAGTAGTTGCTTGAGCTGCCTTCATATAAAAATTATAAGCATCTCTTTCCATCATTTCAGATTCTAATCTAATCCTATCAACGCTTAAATTTTTTATTAGCCATGTTGGTTTTCGCGCGTAAAAACCTGAAACGTGCTCTCTTCTTATAAGAGGAATGTTCTCACCAAATCTTGACTGAAATTTATCAATTAGAATTTTTCTATGACCATCTTCAACTCTCGCCATATCTATAAAGATCTTCGCTGAATCTGGATAATCTTTCTTTAAATTTTCAGCATAGCTTCTGTAAATCGAAGCATCATCTTCTTCCGAAGAAATAGCTAATGCTAATATTTCTTTTTCAGAAAGATCTGAAAATCTTCTTCTATAACTAAAGCCAGGTATCATTAATATTAATTACTAATTTTAAATTTATAAATTAGATTACTTTTAGTTCACGCAAACCCGCATAAAATTCTTTTGCACCTTCATAACCAAAATAAATAGAAAGCAACAATAGTAGAATGCTTGAAACTCTAAAGAAAGTCCCCATCGGCATTATTTTGGTAATTTTATTTAGACCAAAATAAACAAATACTAGAGCTAATGTGCCAGTAAGTGCTCCAGCAATTACAGGTACTGTGCTGTAAATCGTAGAAGTAAATAAAGCGGCGTAAAATAAAACTATTTCAAAGCCCTCTCGTATAATTGCAAAAAAAACTGTAAGAGACAAAAAGAAAGGATTTCCTGTAGAAATAGCTTTATCTACTTTTCCCTCAACATGTTTTTTTGCGTTATGACTAAAATAAGCAACGTAAGCTAACATGCCAGAAGCAATCAACATCACTGACCCTTCAAATAATTCTTCATGAGCGTGTGTTACTGCTGCAATTTTTTTTACAGCTAAAGCAGTTAACAAGGATACCACCACACCAGCAACCAACCCCCACATGACAGCAGGACGATGATGTCTAGCATTCATTTTATCTAAATACGTGAATACCAGAATAGAAATTAATAAAGCTTCGAATCCTTCTCTAAAAAGAATAAAAAAAGAACTTAAATAAGGTGTCAGCGTTTCAGTCATTGTTTTCGAGTGGTGTATGATTAATTATTTTCATATTTAATGTCAAACATTAATAAAATAAATACAACCTTTAATTCTGAGTATTTTAGTAGGAATAGCTATTAGTTTTCAAAGAAAAAAATAACTTCAAACTCAATTTGTCGCATTAATTTTTTTCAAATAAAATAGGCATTTAAAAAAGGAGTCTTAAAAAATATTATCCTCTTTATCTTTAAGATCAGTTAAATGATATTCTAAAGCACGAGCTGACAGCTGGACTTCAATTACAAAAAGAATAATAGCAATTCCAAATAATACAACTGCTATTCCAAAACAGTTTAATGAAATATCAGGCTTATGAATGTAACCAAAAAAAATAGTTAATAAGTTTGAGAATAAGGCAATTCCCGAAAGAGTTTGGATAAGTTTAATGAGTTTTATTCTGTAAGTTAAAGTTTTTATTTGAGCAATGTATCTTCTGCCCATAACATCTTTTGTATCTATCTTTTTTTCAATAATTTCAGCATGAATCTTTCTAACTAATGCAGCGCAGCTATTATAACGATGAGTGAAATTAGTCATCATTAACGGAATAGCGGGGAATAATAATGCAGGGTAAAGAATAAAATTTTCCATTTAATACTACAAAATATTAATTGTTAAATATCTGTAAAAGTTCCTGTTTTAGGATCTTTTTTTAATATTCTAGTTTGATTTTTTTTCTTAATCCGCGAATAAAGAAATACTATTGCTGCAATTAAAAAAACTATTAGAGTGATTAAATATTTAGTCATTATTTTATAAATTAAATGCTAATTATGACTATTCGAGGTCAACTACTAGGCTAATATAATGCAAATAAGATCTTTAATTTTTGTATGTCTTTTAAGCATAGCAAGTTTCTTACCAGCTTTTGCTAATGAGCAAAAAATTATTAAAGATCTAAAAGAGGGTGGAAAATTAATTCTCATTCGTCATTCAGATGCACCAGGGACAGGAGATCCTGCGCATTTTAACTTAAATGATTGTAAGACCCAAAGAAATTTATCAGCAGAAGGCATTGAGCAAGCAAAAAGATTAGGTGAGTTTTTTAGAAAAAATAATATCTCTGTTGAAAAAGTTTACTCATCCGAATATTGCAGATGCAAAGATACAGCAAGAAACGCATTTAAAGATTTTGAAACTTTTTCAGGATTAAATTCTACCTTTGCAGACTCTAGTAAAACACCTGCATATATAAAGAAAACCAAAGAATTTATTGAAAAATTAGATAAGAATAAAAATTATATATTTGTTGCTCATCATACAACAATCGAAGGGCTAGCTAGCACATTTGCAAGTTCAGGTGAGATGGTTATTGTCGATAGATCTTATAAAGTTATCAGCAGGTTCAAAGTTAATTAGCATACCTCATTTTCCAACATTGCATTAGTTAGTTATGCATTTTGGATATAAAATTTTTTCAAATGAATTGGGAAAAGCTAAAAGTATTTAAAAAAGTTGCTAAAGCTGGGAGTTTTTTAACAGCATCAAAACAAGAGAATAAATCCCAATCAACTTTTTCAAGAGCGGTGATGGATCTTGAGAAAGAAATAAATCAAAAGCTTTTTAATAGAACAAGCAAAGGTGTCATGCCAACTTTGCATGGCAGCACACTTTTAAATTTAGTTGATGATTTTTCTAATAAATTAAATCAATTTAAGAACAATATCAAAAAAAATTAATTTTTTTGGTTATGCATTCTGATCATATCTGAATCATTGAATGGTCATTTCATTTTAAAAAAAAACTTTGTTACTTCATTACTAATTATAACAAACAGAAACAGGGAGTATTATGAAACTAATAACTGCGATCATAAAACCTGAACAAGCCGACAACGTTAAGAAAGCTCTTAACAAAATTGGTGTTGATGGGTTGACTATGACAGATGTCAAAGGATATGGCAGGCAGAAGGGTCATACAGAATTTTATCGAGGTTCTGAATATGAAGTTGCCTTTCTTCCTAAAACAAAACTAGAAATAGCAGTCTCAAATAAGAAATATAAAAAAGCTTTAGAGACTATTCTTAAAACTGCGAAAACTGGAAAAATTGGTGATGGAAAAATCTTCGTAACTAATTTGAGCCAGGTTATTCGTGTTCGAACAGGTGAAAAAGGAGATAAAGCAATATGATTAAAATAATGTCAAAGATTTCATTGTTTTTAATAATTTTACTACAATCAAGTCTAGCTTTTGCTCAAGCCAAGCCAGTTTTGAATCCAGGAGATGCTTCGTGGATGCTTACTAGTACAGCACTTGTACTACTAATGACCATTCCAGGACTTGCTCTTTTTTATGGTGGTTTAGTAGGTAAAAAAAATATCGTCTCAACAATTAGTCAATCATTTATGATTACATGTGTTGTAACGTTAGTGTGGTTTATTTGTGGATACTCACTTACGTTTGGAGAAGGAAATTTATTTATCGGTGACTTTTCAAAAACTTTCTTAAAAGGAGTAGAAGTTGCTGGTTTAACTTTAACAATTCCTGAGACAGTGTTTGTTTGTTACCAATTAACTTTTGCAATTATTACAGTTGCTCTGATTTGCGGTTCTATAGTTGAGCGTATAAACTTTGGGGCTCTATTTATATTTGTAATATTGTGGAGTATTTTGGTTTACGCACCAGTTGGACACATGGTTTGGGGAGGTGGTTACCTTTCTAAAATGGGTGTTTTAGATTTTGCTGGCGGAACTGTAGTTCATATTAATTCGGGAATTGCCGGTTTAGTTGCTGCATTAGTTATTGGAAAACGAAAATCAAAAGCTCGTCCACACAACGTTGCACTGACAATGATAGGAGCTTCTATGCTCTGGGTGGGTTGGTTTGGTTTTAATGCCGGTTCAGCAGTTGCTGCAAATGGTAGCGCTGGAATGGCGATGCTTGTAACTCAAATTGCTGCAGCAAGCGCTGGTATTGCTTGGATGTTAGCAGAGTGGTTTTCGGGTGAGAAAAAACCAAGTCTTCTTGGATTATGCTCAGGTGCAGTTGCAGGTCTAGTTGCGATTACTCCAGCCGCAGGATTTGTTAATCCAGTGGGTGCATTTTTTATCGGATTAATCTCTGGTGTTTTATGTTTCCTTGCTTGCACAAAATTAAAGAGTGCACTTGGTTACGATGATGCTTTAGATGTTTTTGGTATTCATGCTTTTGGTGGCGCTGTAGGTGCAGTGTTGACAGGCGTGTTTGCTACAAAAGCAATTGGAGGAGTTGAAGGTGGATTTGATCAAGTTAAATTACAATTATTAGGTGTTGGTGTAACAGTGCTTTATACAACTGTTGTAACCTTCATAATTTTAAAAGTTGTAAACTTAATCACACCATTAAGAGTTTCTGATACTCATGAAAGAGATGGTTTAGATCTTTCTCAGCATGGAGAACAAATAAGTTAAGTTATAACCCCCTTATAAACTTACTTAAATAATTGGGCCTAGATTTTAATCTAGGCCCTTTTTATTTAAATTTCGATAACTCCACCTATTTCAATAGTTCGATCTTTAGGAATTTTGTAGTATTCCGTAGCTCCAAGCATAGTTCGATGCATTAAAATAAATAATCTTGAAAAAATATTTGAATTTTTGCTAACAACTTTTACTTTTCCAATAAAGAACGAAGTGTCTAGCATGCTAAATTTAAATTCTGTTGCTCTAATCAGGGCTAGGACTCTTGGGATATTTGGCTCTTCCTGGAAACCATATCTTACAATGATGTTATAAAAATTATTGGAATAATGTTTAATTATTACTCTTTCATCATCTCGAAGTTTTGGAAAGTTCGTGGCACTTAAATGCATGAATACGATGCGTTTATGAAGTACTTGATTATGTTTTAAATTATTAATTAATGCCATAGGAATTACCTCAATATTGGGTACAAAAAATATTGCCGTACCTGGAACTCTTTTGGGTGGATTTTTTTTAATTTGTGATAAAAAATTTTTAATTTTTATTGATCCATTCCAACGAGCTTTAAGCATTCTTTCTCTACCACTAATCCAACTCAACATCATAAATAAGACTATTAGAGCTATAATAATTGTAATCCATCCCCCTTGAAAAAATTTTGACAAAGTAGCTGAGAAAAATACAAGATCCAGAATTAAAAAAATTAAAAAAACTGGTATAAAAATTAATTTATTCCAACCTCTAACAAAAATAAGCAAGAATGTTGCAAGAATGGTATCAATCAACATCGATCCAGTAACAGCCGTTCCGTATGCTGCAGCAAGATTTGCCGAACTTTTAAAACTTAATATGAGCAAAACAACTCCAGCAAATAAAAATATATTAATTTTAGATAAATACACCTCTCTATGTTCATTTGTTGAGGTATGTTTAATTAAAAGTCTTGGAATATAACCTAACTGAACCGCTTGATTGGCTATTGAAAAAACTCCTGAAATAACCGCTTGTGATGCAATAATAGTTGCGCAGGTAGCTAAAATAATCAGTGGAATTAATGCCCAGTCTGGTCCTAACCTAAAGAATGGGTTATCGATTGTACTTGGATCAGAAATTAATAATGCCCCTTGTCCAAAGTAATTTAGTAGTAGTGCAGGAAAAACTATTATTAGCCAAGCTGTTTGAATCGGGCTTTTTCCAAAAAAACCCATATCTGTATAAAGAGCTTCGGCTCCAGTAATTGCAAGCACTACAAAACCTAAAATTATAACTGCAATTCCTTGATGCTTTAGTAAAAAATTAAAACCATAAATAGGATCTAAGGCCTTGAGAACGATTGGTTTGTTTATAATTTCTAATAATCCTAAACCACCAATTGTTATAAACCAAATTAACATTATAGGTCCAAAAACTATCCCAACTTTTCCAGTCCCAAATTTTTCAATTCCAAACAAAATAGAGACCAACACTAATGAAATATAGATAATATAGGGCTCTAATTTAGGTGATAAAATTTTTAATCCCTCGACGGCACTCAAAACAGAGATAGCTGGAGTGATAATGCTATTTCCAAAAAATAAAGCTGCACCTATACATCCAAGTATAGTTATGATCCATTTAGTATTTGGTTTTTTTCCAACTTTTCTAATCAAAAGAGCCGTTAGTGCAAATACACCTCCTTCGCCATGATTGTGGGCGCGCATAATAATAAAGACGTATTTTATGCTAACAACGATAATTAAAGACCAGGTGATTAATGATAATACTCCATAAACGGAACTGATTATTCCCACGCCACCTTCTGTAGAAGCTTCTATTGATAATTTAAGAACGTAGAGCGGTGATGTGCCTATATCTCCAAAGACAACACCAAGAGCCGCTACAATTAAAAGAGGTAAACTTCTAGCATTACCATTTTTATTATTCATGATGGGGCTTTATATATAATTTAATAAATAAGAGTATTTGTTTTGAAAGCTCAAATTATCATTATTCGCCAATATTCAATATATATTAAGAGAAGCTATTAGCTAAAGCCAAGGGATATGACTGTACTATTGTATTATTTGCACTTAAAACGGGAAGACTTAATTTAGAAATTTATAATTTTCCAGTCATGAATATCCAATACAAAATTTTTTCAAAAGGATGTCTTGATGTTATTCCGCTTCTTATACCCGTAGTTCCTTTTGGTGTTATTTTTGGGGTTATCGGAATTGAATCTGGTCTCGGTTCTACAGTGACTTTCTTAATGTCGATTATTATTTTTGCAGGCTCATCCCAACTTGCTTTTGTGCAACTTTTTACAGGCGGGGCAACAACTCCAGTAATAGTAAGTTCTGTTGCTATCGTAAATTCACGCCACTTTTTATATAGCGCCGTGATTGCTCAATATTTAACAAAAGTAAAATTATTTTGGAAAATAGTTTTATCTTACTTTTTAACAGACCAGGCTTTTATCGTTTCACAGAAATATTTCAAACAACAGCCAACAAACAAAGATAGGCATTATCATTTATTAGGATCTGGTTTCACATTGTGGTTTGTGTGGCAACTTTCTACCATTGCCGGAATTGTTTTAGGCGAATTTATACCAAAAGAATTGAATTTAGCATTTGCGGTACCTTTAACTTTTATTTCTTTAATTATTGTAGATATTAAAAAAATTGATCATTTGATTGTTGCAATTACTTCTGGAGTTTTTGCAATTATTTTTTTTAATTTACCCCTTAGAACTTATATTATTGTTGCAGCAGCAGCTGGAATTTTAGTGGCTTACGGATTATCTCACACAAAACTTTATAGAAAATAAAATGATTTGGACTACATTAATACTCGCTGGTCTTGTTACTTTTTTTACTCGTTTCTCAATGATTGCATTACTAAAGAAAGACTACTTTAGTCCAAGAGTAAAAATAGTTTTAAGTTATGTACCAAGTGCAGTTTTCCCAGCAATTATTTTTCCAGCTGTATTTTTAAATTCAACAGGACAATTAGTATTTTTAGATAATCCAAAAGTTTTAGCAGCACTGGCTGCAGTGCTGGTTGGTTATTTAACAGAAAGTGTGATAGCAACGATTCTGTCAGGTCTTGGAGTTTTGTGGTTGTTAATATTTTTTATTTAATTTAATGCTGCGCGCTATATTTGTTATTTTCTTTTTTCAGCTATTAGGAGAGGCCTTAAAAAAATTTTTTGAAATGCTAATACCGGGTCCGGTTATAGGACTTATTCTACTCCTTATTACATTGATTTTTCTTAAAAGATTTAAAACTAGAGCCATTAATAATTTAAAAAGTGATGTGCTAAATACTTCAAATTACATTTTAAGCTATCTATCACTTTTGTTTGTACCAATAGGAGTTGGGGTTGTGATGCATCTTTCGTATTTAGAAAATAATTTATTTAAAGTTTTAATTATCGTTTTTATCTCAACAGTTTTAACCATCGGTCTTACAGCTTTTTTAATGGAGAAAATTAACAAACGAATTAACAAGAAATGATTCAAAAAGATAAACTTTATAGTATCTGGGTTTATTTACAGGCAGAACCTTTATTTTGGTTAACACTGACTATTTGTTCTTATTTAATTGGCGATTATCTTTATAAAAAATCTAAACTATTTCCACTCGTTAACCCAGTTGCAATCTCAATTTTAATTATTTCATTAGTATTAATTAATTTAGATATTTCCTACGAGAGATATTTTGATGGTGCTAAATTTATTCATTTTATGTTGGGACCCGCAACGGTTGCACTTGCTATTCCAATTTATAAACAATTTAAAGTAATACAAAAAGAGGCGTTAAGTATTTCAGTTTCACTTGTTGTCGGTAGTCTATTTGCAATCATTTCTACATTTGCTTTTTGTGAAATTTTTAAAATAGACGATCAGGTTTTATTTAGTATGCTACCAAGAAGTGCAACAGCACCTATTGCTATGGGTATTTCAGATTTAATTGGTGGAATCCCATCACTTACAGCAATCATAACAATTATAACTGGAATTATGGGAGCATCCTTTGGAACTTTTGCTTTAGATTTTTTAAAATTAAAAGATATGTCAGCGAGAGGGTTTGGGTTAGGACTTGCTTCGCATGGAATTGGAACTGCAAGAGCTATGAGCAGGAATGAAACCGCAGGTGTTTTTGCAGCATTAGCACTTGGTTTAAATGGTATTGCAACTGCAATATTAGTTCCATTATTATTTAAGTTATTAAATATTTTTTAATAATGAATTTAAAAAATACTTCAGACAGTTACGGCTTTATAAGCAAAAATTTTCATTGGATTTTAGCAATTTTGCTTTTATCAAACTTTTTTCTTGGTTTTATTATGGTAGAACTTGAAAGAGGACCATTAAAATCATCTATTTATGGGTTTCATAAGTCTACAGGAATTTTATTACTTATTTTGATTATTTTAAGATTATTTTGGAGATCAATTAATATTACCCCTATCCCAGTCGCAAATAATAAACTTTTAAATAGACTTGCAAAGTCCGTACATCTTTTTTTTTATTTTGTCGTATTTATGATTACATTGAGTGGCTGGACATATTCTACTGCAAGAGTTGGACCAGTTGAAGTTTTTGGACTATTTTATATGCCTGCAATTGTTGGAATAAATGATCAAGTTGGAAGAATTGCAAAAGAAATACACATATATTCAGTTTATATATTTATTGCCTTTGTCATTCTGCATGTTCTTGCAAGCATTTATCATCATTTTTTTTTGAAAGACCGGACGTTAAAAAGGATGTGGTATTAAATAATACCCTTATTAGCTAAGTTTTTTCAATCCTATTGCTTTTTTAAAATATGATATTAACATTACTTTATATGGCTACTTATGAATGTCCAAAATGTAAAATGTCCGCAAATATTAATTGCGGAAAATGTAACGCGGCCCTTAAAGACGCTTCATTAAAATTAGAGAGCGGGCAAAAAGTTCAAATTAGCGAATGTCCCAATGGTCATGGAAAGATTAAAAGTCCATTGTGCTGCGGCCAAGACATGAGCTGCTCTACTTCTTAATAAATTTAAGCTGATCTTACATACATATTTTGTGTTTATTATTTATAAGCTTTTGTTTAATAAATAATAATTAATATGAGACAAGTTTATATAAATGGAGAATTTAAAAAAGAAGACGAAGCGAAAGTTTCAGTCTTTGATAGAGGACTTTTATTTTCAGATTCTTTATACGAAGTAACAACAGTTATTAACGGTAAGTTGATAGACTTTAATAATCATATGAAACGATTAGATCGTTCTATGACTGAATTAAAATTTAAAAAACTATTAAATCACGAGGACATTTTAGCATTTCATAGAAAATTAATTGAATTAAACAATTTAAAAGAGGGCATGATTTATCTGCAAGTAACTAGAGGTGTTGCAGATAGAAGTTTTGATATGCCAAAAGATGAAATCAAACCTACTGTTCTTGCATTCACTCAAGAGAAAATAATCATTGATTCAGAATCTGCAAAGAATGGAATTAAAGTAATGACTCTCGACGATATGAGATGGAAACGTTGCGATATTAAAACGACGCAATTGCTATATGCAAGTATGGCAAAAACTGAAGCAACAGAAAAAGGTTTTGATGATGCCTGGATGATTAGACAGGGTTATATTACCGAAGGCAGTTCTAGCAATGCCTGGATTATTAAAGGCAAAATTATTATGACCAGACATTCTGATAATTTAATTTTAAGTGGGATTACAAGAGATGCAATTTTTAAATGTGCGAAAGATTTAGGTTATGAAGTGGTGACTAAAAATATTTCACTATCAGACGCTCAATCAGCAAATGAAGCATTTATTACATCAGCAACAGCCTGTGTAATGCCTGTTGTAAAAATTAATACTAATCAAATTGGGGATGGTAAACCTGGAAAATTTGTAACAGCGCTTCGAGCAGAATATATTAAACAAGCAGTAGCAGGCGCTATATAAATTTTAAGACCTTTTAACTGAGCTGGCCCAAAATTTATCTAAAAAATAATACCAAACACCATTAATTATAGGTTCAATTATTGCATCCACCGCAGCAAGTTCTAGTGTCGATCCGGTAATTATTATATTGCAGGTAGCTGCAATTATAATGTGACCTATTGTGTAAATAACTGCTCGACCAATACTGGACCCAACCAATTGGTTTTTGATGGCGTTAAAAAATCCTTTATTAATTTCTGACATAGTAAATAATATAGAACTATAGCGTGAAAATTCAAGTTGAACTAAGGGTATTTGCTTTAAGAATTAAATAAAAATGATAATTAGTTAGTGAGATGAATATTTCAATTTTATTTACAATTATTTTTATAATTTTTTACCTAATACTTACCATTATTACTATTAAGGAAAGAAGATCGAGTAAAGTTGCCTACGGTGATGATAATAATAAAAAATTAATTAAAGCCATTAGAGCACACTCAAACTTTTTTGAATTTACAGTTTTTTTTATTATTTCCTCATTTTTATTAGAGATTTTAGATGCTAATCAAATCTATGTTTTATTTGTAAATATTGTATTTTTACTTGGAAGAATTTTTCATGCTTACAGCATGCTAAAAGAAAAGATATTGTTCAGAGTAATTGGCATGATGGCTACTCTAAATATCTATGCGCTTAATTGTATTTATTTATTATATTTATACGTTCAGTATTTTAATCAATTAGACTAATTTATTCTTTAATATCTTTTTTTGGTTTTTGAAATAAATCATTCATTCGCTTAATTCTTCTACTTGTTGTGTATTCAAACCAAGCCGGATTAATGGCATGAACAAATGCAGTGATAAATGACCATAGACATTTAAGGCCAATTTTCATCGCAAAAAACATGTGTTCAAAGTAGCCTTTGTTAGCAAGCTCTAAATGTCTTTTGATCTTATTGAACATATTCAGTTAATACCCATGTTATATACTTAGTGTATCAAATTACACAATTTCAAGTACTCAATAAAAATTTTTATTTCATTAACCAACATTGAAACTGAGAAAATTATAACCATATATTGTATATGGATTTAAATAAATTTACTGAACGATCAAAAGAAATATTAAATTCGGCGCAGGTTTTGGCTATGATGCAAAATCATCAGCTATTGCACCCCGTTCATTTATTAAGTGGTATTATCGAAGACGATGATACGGCATCATTATTGCTTACACCAGCAGGATTAGATTTAAAATCTATAAAATCATCTATCGAAAAAGAGTTAAAAAAATTTCCAGCAGTCACTGGTAACTCAGGTGGAATTAGCGCATCAAAAGAATTTATTGTTACTATTGAAGAGGCTAAAAAGATTTCAAAACAAAAAGGCGATGAATATGTTCCAGTTGAAAACATACTAGAAGCAATACTTGAAACAGATAAAAACTTATTAAAATTATTACAAAATAGTGGATTTAATTTAAGCAAATTCAAATCTGTACTTGAGACAATGCGTAAAGGTCAAAAAGTAACTAATGCAAACGATGATGCAAATTATGAATCTTTAAAGAAATATACAATTGATATTACAGAAAAAGCGAGAAATGGAAAATTAGACCCGGTGATTGGTCGTGATGACGAAATTAGACGTGCCATTCAAGTTCTTTCAAGAAGAACTAAAAATAACCCAGTATTAATTGGTGAACCAGGAGTTGGTAAAACAGCTATCGTTGAAGGACTTGCGCTTAGAATTATTAATGATGACGTTCCTGAAAGTTTAAAAGGTAAAAAATTATTAGCATTAGATTTGGGTTTATTAATTGCTGGTGCAAAGTTTAGAGGAGAATTTGAAGAAAGATTAAAAGCAGTTCTTAAAGAAATTACAGCTCAACAAGGTGAAGTGATTGTATTTATTGATGAGATGCACACTTTAGTTGGCGCAGGTGCAGGCGATGGATCTATGGATGCATCGAATATGTTAAAGCCCGCACTTGCAAGAGGAGAGCTGCATTGTATAGGAGCAACAACACTTGCAGAATACAGAAAGTATGTAGAAAAAGATGCAGCGTTAACTAGAAGATTTCAGCCGGTGTTTGTAACGCAGCCATCTGTTGAAGATACGATTTCAATTTTAAGAGGCCTTAAAGAAAAATATGAAATGCATCACGGAGTGCATATTTCAGATAATGCACTTGTCTCAGCGGCTGTGCTTTCAAATCGTTATATTACTGATAGATTTTTACCAGATAAAGCAATCGATTTAATGGATGAAGCATCAAGTAAGCTTCGAATGGAAATTGATTCAAAACCAGAAAATATTGATGAGATCGATAGAAAAGCTATTCAGTTTAAAATCGAAAGAGAAGCTTTAAAGAAAGAAGATGATTCACTTTCAAAGATTAGATTAAAAGAATTGGATGAAAAAATTGCTGAATTAGATAAAAAATCAGCCTCACTTACAGAAGTATGGGCAAAAGAAAAAAATCAAATTCAGTCAGTTCAAAAAATTAAAGAAGAAATTGAACGTAATAGAGTTTTATTAAATAATTATCAAAAGAAGGGAGATTTAACAAAAGCCAGTGAAATTATGTATGGTAAACTTCCTGAATTAGAAAAGAAATTAAAAGAACAAGATAAAGCAGCAGATGGTCAGTACAAAACTTTAAATAAAGAAGTGGGCGAAAATGAAATTGCAGCTGTGGTTTCTAAATGGACAGGAATTCAAATCGATAAATTATTAGAAGGTGAGAGACAAAAAGTTTTATCAATGGAGAAAGTCATCTCAACTAAGGTGATTGGTCAAAAAGAGGCAATTACTTCAGTAAGTAATGCGGTTCGAAGATCAAAAGCTGGCATTCAAGATCCAAATAGACCTCTTGGTTCATTTCTTTTCTTAGGACCCACAGGAGTTGGTAAAACCGAATTAAGTAAAGCGCTTGCATCATTCTTATTTGATGATCAAAACGCAATGATTAGAATTGATATGTCAGAGTATATGGAAAAACACTCTGTCAGCAGGTTAATTGGAGCACCTCCGGGATATGTGGGTTATGATCAAGGTGGAGCTTTAACAGAAGCTGTAAGACGTAGACCTTACCAAGTGATTTTATTCGATGAAGTTGAAAAAGCTCATCCAGATGTATTCAATATTTTTCTTCAAATCTTAGATGATGGAAGATTAACAGATGGTCAGGGTAGAGTTGTTGATTTTAAAAATACGATCATTATTTTAACATCCAATCTTGGTTCAGAATTCATTCAAGCTAACAAAAGCGAGAAATTAGATGAAAGAACGAAGGAAAAAGTATTGGAAGTTGTTAAAAAATCTTTCAGACCTGAGTTTGTAAATAGATTAGATGACATTATTGTCTTCGATAGACTTCAAAAAGAAGAGATCAAAGAAATTGTTAAGATCCAAGTGAACAATTTGAAAAATATCTTAAAAGATAAAAACTTAACATTTTCAATTACCGACAAAGCTTTAGAATGGTTAGTGGATAAAGGATTTGACCAAGAATACGGTGCTAGACCTTTAAAAAGAGCGATACAAAAATATATTCAAAATCCAATTGCAAATTTAATCTTGGATATGAAAGATAAAAAGTTAGATGCAATTAAAATTGATGTGGATGGCGATCAGTTAGTTTTAAATAATAAAATATTTGCTATTAATTAAAAATCTAAGCCCACAGTAAAAGAAACATATTTATCTGCAGTTTTCTGCTCTTTAAATTCTTTTGATTGAAAATATTGCGTAAGAGTTAATTTTAAATTTTTGTTTCCAGGTATTGGAATTAAAGAATTCACTCCAACTGCAATTAAACCTACAACAGGTTTTTTATGCACGTGATGGTTGCTGCCAAAAATATTACCATCTAAAGAAAAATCATAAGCAACTCCTTTTAATTCAGCGAGCGCAAATAAATGTGCACCTAGTGGAATAGGAAGCATTAATTCTCCTGTATCAGTGCAAGCTTCAGAACTTCCGGATGATGGTGCTGTGTTATCGCAACCCGGATAAGATGGAGTGCTACCAAAATCATTTGGAATATTCAGACCATATCTTCCCTCTAAACCAACATTTAAAGATGTTTCAATATTTCCAAGTTTAAGTCCGTAAAATCTTATTAAGTCTTTTGAAATTCCAGGAGTGTAACTATTTTGCTGAAGATCTGATTTAATTTTTTTCTCAATCAATAACATCACAGCAGGTTCATTACTTAATTGATTGTCCCAGCCTTGAGCTCTGTAAACATCAAATCTATCATGGGCAAAGTTTTGAGTTTGTCTTGCAAATGAGGCTGGACCTATAATTCCAAGGGTTAACTCTTTTGTATCTAAAACCTGAGTATTATCAAATTTATTTTTATGTCTTTCATTCACACCAACCGCCAACGATAAGATACCTGCATAAGGTCTATCATCTTTAACAACCGTTGGAGTTTTGTCATCCACAGGTGTGTACATTAATTGTGAACCCGTAAAGTAGATATTTTTTGAATAACCTTCTTGCTTCTTAAAAAGACCAGCATCTACAAACGATAGAAGACCACCGTGTAGACGACTTATAGCTGGTAAGCACTCATTCTTTATGTCTCCTTTAAAATCATGAGTTACACCCGATAAAATTACGCCACTTGTGTAATTAGAATCCTCATTATTAAAATAATCGTTTTCTATTCTAAAGTTATAGCTTCGAAAGCCCACTTGCTCATCAGGTTTGCAGTTTGCAAATAAAGGGGCTGCAAATAAAAAAAAGAATAGAAAAAGTACTGAATGTCGCATTTAAAATTAAATATTTTTCGTTGTAAAAAAAATTTAATACACTTTTCACAATTAAGACACAAATAGTTCACGAATTAATTACATTTGTTCTCTATTTGAGAGGCATGAAAACAAAAACACAAAGAGTACAACTGGTTAACGGAAACCAAAGTTTTCCAACTCTAGCTATATCTCAGCGAACAGCTGAAGACATGGCGACGATTATAGGTGTAGTAGCTATTGTAGCAGCAGTATTAAGTCTGCCGATTGCAATATTTGTACTTACTTATGGAATTGGTAACTAATATGGCTCCGTATTCAAACGACGAATTAGCGTTCTTAAATAAAAATAAGGCTTAATTTTTAAGCCTTAAAAGAACGCTTTTAACTCAGGCTTCTTCTTAAATATTTAAAATCCGATATACTGACGTTTAACTGTCTATGCCAACTCGGTCTAATAGCGTTGAACTATTTGTCAAAAAAATCTCTGACTATATGTCAGCTGATTATATTTACGTGGATGCTAGCTCTTCGATTTTAGAAACTATTAAAGATTTACAGCAACAAAAAAAATCAACTATTTTAATTAAAAAAGACAATAAGCTTGCTGGTATTATTACTGAGCAAGATATTGTCCGAAAAGTAACTTTTATTTCCGATCCAAATAAAAAAGTTTCAGATTTGATGACATCACCCGTAATCTTCGTTTACGAGGACGATCTTTTATTCCATGCCGTTGGTAAAATGAGAAAAAATAACCTTCGTCATTTACCGGTGATTAATATGAACTATGAGGTAGTTGGAATTATTCACGCTCATAAAGCATTAGCTGCTGAACTTGGAGCAGTTACGCAAGAGATCGATAAGATGACCTTTGATGAGTATGATGAAAGAGGTTTAGTTCAAATAAAGAAACAACAAGTACATCTTGCTGAAAGATTATTAAATGAAAAAATTTCATCTAACGACATTAGTTATTTATTAAGCTTTCTAAATAACGTTATCTACAGACGCTCCATTAGAATTGCAGAAAAAAAAATAGGTCAAAAAAATATCATTAAACAAATTCCAAATTACAGTGTTTTAGTAATGGGATCTGGGGGACGAATGGAAAGTTTTCTGCAGCCCGATCAAGATAATGGAATTATTTATGAATCCAGCAAAACAGAAGATCCAAAAAAAGTAGATTTATATTTTGAGGAACTTGCAAAAGAATTTACAAAATCTTTAGATACAGCAGGGATTTCATTTTGTAAGGGAAACTTAATGGCAACAAATCCTATGTGGAGAAAAAGCTTACCTGAATGGAAAGAACAGGTGCAAGAATGGATTACTAATTTTAATGAACAAAATTTAATTTATGTGGATATGCTTTATGATTTTAGATCAGTTTACGGCAAACCTGAACTTGCAGATGAACTTAGAGATTTTATTTTTGATAAGTTAGTTAATAATAAAATTTTAAAATTTTTATTTAAAAACGAAGAAGGTAGACGCGCAGGACTTACATTTTTTGGCGGCTTTAAACTTGAAAAGAACGATAAAGAAAATAAGGGTTTATTAAATTTAAAAGGAGCAGGAACGCTTCCCCTTGTAGAATCGGTTAGAATTTACTCAATAAAACATCGTGTTAATAAAAACACAA
This sequence comes from alpha proteobacterium SCGC AAA027-L15, assembly GCA_000371865.1. Taxonomy (GTDB): domain Bacteria; phylum Pseudomonadota; class Alphaproteobacteria; order Pelagibacterales; family Pelagibacteraceae; genus Fontibacterium. Next base: position 6,388 of record AQUG01000004.1, on the reverse strand, counting down.
CGGCTGCAAGGATTGAGGAATTAACTAAGAAGAATGTATTTACAAATGATGAGGCTGATTTTTTTCAAAATGCACATAGATTTTTAACCTATATTCTGCTCAAAGATCAGGTGGCATCGGTTAAAGAGGGAAAGCCAATTAAAAGTTTTATTGATCCAAAGAAGCTTTTAGAGCGAGAAAAGGATCTGCTTAAAATGTATTTAAAGAAAATTAATGAACTCAAGATAAGAGCGAGAGGAGATATTAGTGAAGAATATTTTTAACAATATCAAAGCCTATTTTCTTAATATTAATCGATATAAAGCAGCAACAGTTCAAGAATCAATATTTGCTGTTCTCGATACCGAAACCACTGGTCTTGATGTGAATGAAGGACATCGAATTGTATCCATTGGTGCGACTAAAATAAAAAATCTTAAAATTACAAATGAAATTATAGATGAGTTAGTCAATCCAGAACGTCAAATTTCAGAGCCTTCAATTAAAATTCATCACATCACTCAAGAGCAAGTACAAAATAAACCAGTACTTAAAAAATTAGATGAAAAAATTTATAATTTTTTAGAAAATACGGTGCTAGTTGGACACAATCTTAATTTTGATATTAAATTTATTATCAAAAGTGCGCCCTATACTACGATTGCTCATAGAGTTAAGAATATTGTAACAATAGACACTATTTATCTAGCAGCGGGAATATATCCACACTTAAATAGTTATGAGTTATCACTTTTATGTAAGACTTTAAAAATTCAAACCGAAGATCAGAAGCGACACTCAGCTCTTGGAGACTCAGTTATTACAGCAAGATTATTTTTACATTTATTAGAGGAGGCAAGTAAAAAAAATGTAAATACTATTGGTGGCATATTGCATCTATGCCAACAAGGAAAACAGATTCAAATTTTAATGAAAGACTTCAACAAAATTCATTAATGAAATCTATAGGATTTAATTTTAATAATAGTTATTTCGCTTTAACTGAGATGATGATGGCAAAAGTTTTGCCAACTAAAGTTAAAGATCCAAAGCTTGTAATTTTAAATCATGAACTTGCAAAACAATTAGGACTCAATTTTTCATCGCTTAATTCACAACAGCTTGCAGAATTATTTACGGGAAATGCATTACCAGAAGGAGCAATCCCCATTGCACAAGCTTATGCAGGTCATCAGTTTGGTCATTTAGTTATTTTAGGAGATGGTAGGGCCATTGTTTTAGGTGAACACGTCACACCAACAAATCAAAGATACGATATTCAATTTAAGGGCTCAGGCAGAACTCCTTATTCAAGAGGAGGCGATGGCAAAGCTGCCCTCGGTCCGATGTTGCGTGAATACATAATTAGTGAGGCCATGTATCATTTAAATATTAGAACAACGCGAAGTCTTGCCGTTGCAACGACGGGAGAAAATGTGATGAGAGAAACAGTGCTGCCAGGGGCTATTTTAACAAGAGTTGCAGAAAGTCATATTCGTGTTGGTACTTTTGAATATGTCGCAATCAAAAAAGATCTAACAACTCTTAAAAAACTTTTGCAGTATTCAGTAGAGCGTCATTACCCTGAAATAAAAGATTTAGATAAGCAAGCGCCAGAATTTTTAAAATTAGTTATGGAAAGACAAATAGATTTAATAACTGATTGGATGCGAGTTGGTTTTATTCACGGCGTGATGAATACTGATAACATGGCAATTTCTGGCGAAAGTATTGATTTTGGACCGTGCGCATTTATGGATCATTACGATCCTAAAACTGTTTTCAGTTCCATCGATCATCACGGTCGATATGCATTTGGAAATCAGCCCATCATCGCACAGTGGAATTTAGCACGACTTGCAGATGCTATTCTGCCGCTTCTTGATGAAGATCAAAACAAAGCAATTGAATTGGGTGAAGAAATTATTGAAAGCTTTAACGAAAAATATGAAAAAAAGTTTCATGAAATGATGAAAAAAAAACTAGGCCTTATCACTGATGAACCTGAAGATGCAGTCTTAATTAAAGAGTTATTAGATGTAATGGAGAAAAATAAATTAGATTACACAAATACTTTTAGAGATTTAATGAATGAAAATATTACAAACGAAAATTTAAAAGATTTTCATAGTAAATGGAAAATTAGAGTTGATAAACAAAATAGAGATAAACAAGAAGTGTTAAAATTAATGAGAAAAAATAATCCTGTAGTAATCCCAAGAAATCATAAAGTAGAAGAGTCTTTAAAAGAGGCTCATAAAGGAAATTTATTGTCTCTAAACAACCTTTTAAATGCTCTTAAAGATCCTTATACGGAAAGAGGAGATTTAATGTTGTATCAACAACCGTCTCCAGATAATGAAAAAAAATATAAAACTTTCTGCGGAACTTAAATTATTTTTTGATTTCCTTTAAAATATAAGGAGCAAGATTTTTAGCCATTATTTTTACGCCTTCTGGATTTGGATGTTTTCCATCATCAATATTTAATTTAGGATTTAGAGCGACCCCCTCTAATAAAAAAGGCATAAGTGTTAAATTATATTCTTTGGAAAGTGTTCGATAAATATTATCAAAAGCTTCTTTATAATTTTTCTCATAACTATCAGGCGCAACAAATCCAGCAAGAACAATGGGTATGTTCTTATTTTTGATACTTTTTATTATTTGATTTAAATTTTCCTTAATTTCTTTTGGTTCAATTCCTCTCAACATATCATTAGCTCCTAAACCCAATACAATCAGATCTGCTTTATCCTGTAAGGTCCATTGAATACGATTAAGCCCACCTCGTGTTGTATCTCCACTTACACTTGCATTAATAACTTCACTTTCAATTTTAAGATTCTTTAGTTCTAACTTTAAAACTTCAGACAAATGATGTGGCTTAGAAATGCCATAACCAGCCATTAAACTATCGCCAAATAGAACAATTTGCATTCTTGCAAAAGCTTCAGATTTAAATATGAAGAAGAAGAGAAAAAAAAATATTGATAAAAATTTTTTCATGTCTGATTTATTAGAGTTACAAGATATTCATTTAAATTACAAAACGGAAAGTACCGCAGTTGAAGTTATTCGAGGCGTTAGTTTAAAGATAAATAGTAACGAGTCTGTGGCTATTGTTGGAAAAAGTGGTTCCGGCAAGACAAGTTTAATTATGTTAATTGCAGGTCTAGAGCGACCAAATTCTGGTAAAATCATATTTGAAGGCGAAGATATAAGCCAATATTCTGAAGATCGTCTAGCAGATATCAGAAAAAGAAAAATTGGGATCGTGTTTCAGTCTTTTTATTTAATTCCCAATTACACAGCATTAGAGAATGTCTCTTTAGTATTAGAGATTAACAAGGTTCCAGACGCGAAAAAGAAATCAATGGAATTATTAGAGCAGTTTGGATTAAAAGATCGTATCAATCATTTTCCAAGTCAATTATCAGGAGGGGAACAACAACGAGTTGCTATTGCAAGATCTATTGTATTGAACCCAAAACTTATTTTAGCGGATGAGCCAAGCGGAAATTTAGATAGTGAAAATTCAAAATTAATTATGAGTTTACTATTTAAGTATTGTAAACAAAATGGCTCAAGTCTTGTTCTTGTGACGCACGATCAGATGCTTGCAAAAGAGTGCGATAGAATTATTGAAATTAAAGATGGAAAAATTATTTAATCTTCAAGATTTTAAATATTCAATTCGAGACCTTACAAGAAGTTATAAGAAAATTTCTACTATTATTTTTACTCTATTCATAAGTTTATTTGTTTTAAGCATCATCATTAGTCTCGAATACTCCTTAAAAAAAGAACTTAATTCTAATGCTAAAATATTATTAGGAGGTGATCTTGAAATTAATACTCGAAACGAAAAAGTAAATGATGAATATTTAAATCAGCTAAAAAAACTTGGCGATGTGTCGTCAACAGTTGAGTTTAGTACAATGCTTGCAGATTCTAAAAAGCAGAATGCAAAAACATTTTTTATTAGATTAAAAGCAGTAGATGATAAATATCCCTTATATGGCGATGTAGAATCTTTTCCTAAAGACGCTTTAAATTTATTACAAAAAACTCCTAATAGTATTGTCGTTAATAAAAAGATCTTCGAGACATTAAATTTAAAAACTAATGATGTTGTTTATATAAAGCAGTCACCATTTAAGGTTGTTGGTTACGTTGAAACCGTACCAGACCTTGGTAGAGCTCTATTGTTTGGAGATTTTGCAATTGTTAGCACTAATTCATTTTTAAAATTAAATATAAATACTTTAGGCAGCTTTATTAATTATGAGTACAGACTTAAAGCGTTCAATGAATCCTTAAACATTAAAGATCAGGTAACCAATCTTACTAAAAAATATCCCTCTTATAGCGTTCGTTTTCCTGAAAATTCATCAAATAATTTAAAAAAACTAATTGATAATTTTTCTCAGTTTCTTTCTTTAGTTTCTATTAGTGCAATGCTTATTGCAGGAATTGGTATTTCAAACACACTTATTTCTTTTATCAATCAAAAAAATATTAGCATTGCTATTATGAAATCGCTTGGATTTACCTCAAACACAATTAAAAAAATATTCTATTTTGAAATCTTTACGGTACTTTTTTCAATCTCGATACTCTCATATTTATTAGCAGTTTTAAGCGTTCCAATCGTTAATGTTTTTTTATCAAAAACTTTAGGAATAGCTGTCCACAGTGAGTTTGTTTTAAAGAATTTTCTCAAAGTATTTTTAAGTGGATTTTTAGTCGTTGTTATTTTTTGTTTACCAACAATTTCTGCAATACAGCAAATTAAACCCAGCAGTTTATTTAGAAATGTATTTCAAGCTTGTGATTTTTATTTTAATAAAAAAAATATCTCTTTAATTATTTTATCAATAATAGGGCTTATTCTTTTATTTGCATTAGACAGTCAAAAACCTCTCTATACTATAGGATACTTTTTTATATTTTTTCTTATCTGCTTTACGCTTTATTCTTTATCTAGAATTATTATTTTTTATTTGAGAAAAATTAAATTTATAAACTTTTTACCTCTTCGCCTTGCAGTTAAAAATATAACAAATCCTAAAACAATTTTTCCAATTACAGTTCTATCTTTAGGATTGGGAGTTACTTTATTATTATCGTTAACATTGGTTGGTTATAATTTTAAAAAGGAAGTTGAAAAATCAATACCAGAAATAGCTCCAGATTATTTTTTCGTCAGCATTCAAGACACTGAAAAAGATAAATTTGTTAAGTATCTTAAAAATAACGACCCCAACACTTTAATTGATATGATGCCAATTGTTTCAGCATCAGTAACTAAGATAAATAAAAAAGATCCTTTAACTTACATTAAATCAACTAACGATTCATATTGGGTTTTAGAAAGAGATAGAAGAATATCTTGGTCTGACACACCGCCAAAAGATAATCCAATTACCGAAGGTAAGTGGTTTGATAATAATTCAAAAGAAATGCAAATTTCTTTGGATGCTAAAGTTGCAAAGGATTTAGACATTAAACTCAATGATACTTTGAGTTTAAAAATTTACGGAAGGGATGTTGAAGGCAAAGTTGTAAATTTTAGAAAAGTTGATTATCGAGATTTATCTATAAATTTTGTAATTCTTATTAATCCAAAATTTGCAGTGAATATTCCGCATGAATACATAGCAACTGCAAAATTTAGTAGCGCCATTAATTTTAAAGAGGGAACTTTTTTACAAAATTTTAAAAACATTTCAGCTATTAAAGTTTCAAATTATCTTGGAAAGATTACAGAAATTGTAAATAAAATATTTATAGCAGTTACAGTGATATCATCCGTTGCTGTTATAATTGGATTAATGGTTATTTCATCTGCAGTTATTGTTCAGGCAAGACTTGGAATTTATCAAAATTTAATCTTTAAAATTTTAGGTATTAATACAAATAACTTAATCTCAGCGAGTGTTATTGAGTTTTTAATTACATTTTTCTCCATTGTTTTTATTGCTTTATTGTTTTCAGTTGGTGTTTCTTATTTTGTAATTGAAACAATCTTTAGATTAAGTTGGAGTTTAGAGATTGTTAACTCTGCGTTAGTTTTATTATTAATTGGAATTCTTACAGTTGTGTTGATTTTGTTTAACAATTATAGATTTTTAAGCCCAAAAGTTTATCCATTAGTTAGAAACGAATAATTTTAAGATTTTAGTAAATAGTAAGCTACAATTATAAACATAATCCCACTAATTCGATTAAATAATTTTAAGGATTTTTCTTTAAGTAAAAATTTTTTTATTATTTGTCCTAAAATTCCAAACATTGCTAACGTTAAAAATACAGTTGCAGTAATCACTAACATAATAATCAGACTCGATTTTAAAGTAACATTGCTCAGATCAATAATTGAACCTATAATTAATGGTGTTTGGTA
>AQUG01000003.1:0-88810 GCA_000371865.1 alpha proteobacterium SCGC AAA027-L15 | reverse complement strand
TATAAGTTAACACCAAAACAAACATTGAAGTTAATCTACCATCCCAACTCCAAAAAGTTCCCCATGTCGGGTAACCCCACAATGATCCTGTAACAACAGAGATTAAAGAAAAAACTAATCCTATAGGTGCTAAACTTTTTGCATAAACTGAGAAAACTCTAAGTTTAAAAATTAAACTTATAAATGATGAAGTTCCAATAATTAAAAAAATAAATAAAGAAATCCAAGAAGATGGTACATGAACATACATAATTCTTACCGTATCTTTTTGTAAATAATCAATTGGAGAAAGAACTAACGCTAAAATTAAGCCAACAATAAGCGCGAAAACCAAAACTATCTTTAGCCAAAAAATACTGGTGTTTGCTAAGTTAAAAAAAGTTCTCGGTTTAAATATTCCAAACATTTAAGTTAGATTTTTTTACTACAAGTTTGGGAAGATTAGAAGTTTACCTAACTGAGATAAGGGAGATTGGGGATCAAAAATAACTCAGTTAGGTATTAACTGAAATTTAATAAAATAATCTGTCGAACTTTTGCGTTAAAATTGTTTTAATTAAGGCAGTAAGAATTATGACTAATTTGATGGTTTAATGTAAAGATTTCCTCTTTTTCCTCTAAATATTTCATTAACCAAAGGATGTCTCACAGGCTCATTTGGATCATCACCAACTAAATTTTGTTCTGAAACATAAGCCTCATAAGTGATCTCATCATTCTCAGCTAATAAATGATAAAAGGGCTGATCTTTTCTAGGACGTGCTGCTTTTGGAATTGATTGATACCACTCTTCTGAATTATTAAATTGAAAATCTACGTCGTAAATAACACCTCTAAAATCAAACAAACGATGTCTCACCACTTCTCCGATTGAGAATTTGGCTTTGTTTAATTTTTTTTCTAACATTAAAATTTAAAGTAGTGATTCTTATAAAAAATTCAATAGATCACTGAATTGTGTCTAGATACATCTTAAGTCTAATTCCTTTTTTTCCTTTAGTTGTCGCATAAATTGGAAAATAGTTATCCCCAACAATTCCAAAATAAAGATCTACTTTAAACTGCTCAGGAGTATTTGGATCTCCTGGAATATGTCCAGATATTGGTTGATAAGTTAAAATACATTTTTGTAATGTTCCTTTATAATTAGAAAAAACAGAATCAAAATCTATCTGCTCCTTTTCTTTCTTCATCACTAAGTAAAAAAAAATATTGCCATCGAAAACCTTGATTTTTTTATCACAATCAAGATTTTTTTTATCAAGTAAGAATAGTTTTTTTACTGCAAAGATTGGATCAATCACACCAAAATAGTCTTCTTTATTGTATGGAACTTTTTTAGTTAAATCTTCATTTCGGGGTGGATCTGTTACAAAATTAAGAACTTTTTCTTTAGAAAAATTAATTTTATTTACTCTATATTTATTGCTTGATGGCTTGTCGTAGCGATACTCGTACTTCCAGGTATTTTTACTTTTATCATTAAATTCAACTTTAGATTTTGCAAAGACTTTTACAAAAAAACCAACAATGCCTACACTTTCAGCACTAAAAGTAATTTTATTATTTACTTCATCATCAATATTAAAATTAATATCCATAACATTTAAATTATAAGCGCGAACATCATATTTAAATTCTTTTGCTAAAGACGAATTAAAGTTTAAAATAATTGTACAAATAATTATTAAAAATTTAATGAACAAAGGTCTCATAAAGTTTTTCTTAGATATAGGCCCGTTATTAATCTTTTTTTATTTCTATAAAAAACATGGAATGAGTTATGCAATACTTCCTTTAATTATTGCAACTATAATATCGGTATTTTTTGTTTACCGAATAGATAAAAAAATTCCAACAATACCAATATTAGGGGCAGTTGTTGTTACTTTGTTTGGAGGTCTTACAATCGTTTTTGATAATAAAATATTCTTTTACATGAAGCCTACAATTATAAATATAATTTTTGCGCTTGTTCTTTTGTACGGCCAAATATTTTTAAAACAACCTTTGCTAAAAAAATTATTTGATGGATCAATTAAAATTTCAGATGAAGGTTGGAATATTTTAAATAAACGTTGGATATATTTTTTTATTTTTTTAGCAGTACTCAATGAGCTTGTTTGGAGAACGCAAAGCGAAGAATTTTGGGTTCAATTTAAAGTTTTTGGACTGCTCCCAATAACTTTGATATTCACAATTATGCAAGTATCTCTTATTCAAAAACACAGGATTGATTAATGAAACTTCATTTGATTAAGAATAACAATCTTAATAAGGAAAACTTTTTTAATAAAAAAGAACTTCAAGAAATCCTAAATCTTTACGGTTCAATGGTCTCTGTTGGGGAATGGAAAGATTATGGAATTTATATGAGCAAAACTATGATTAGTTTTGAGATCTATAGGAAAGCTACAGAAAATCCTCTTTTTCAAATATTAAAAAAACTTAATCCAAAAGATAAAAATAAATATCAATTAAAAGATGCGAGTGGTTTAATAATTAAAAGTTGTGATAATTTAAGCTCCATATTAAAAATTATTTCAAAAAAACATTCTGCCAAATATTTAAAAGTTATAAAGTAACTTGAAAAAAAAAGATCAATTACCAAAGAAGATTTGCATTAATTGTGACAGAGAATTTCTGTGGAGAAAAAAATGGGAAAAAAATTGGGATTTCGTTAAATATTGTTCTAAAAAATGCTCTAAAAATTAAACTAAACTTAAATAAAAATATTTTTAAATTTAATGAAATTATACTTTAATTAAATTATAGTAATTGTATGTCAAAAAATTTTATTACTTACATATTATCTGTTTTAGCTGGGATATTCTGTTTTCTTTTTGTCTTGAATTGGGTGTTAGATGAATATGGTTATATGGGCGCTATTTTGTTGCCACTAATTTTAGTTTCTATTTTTTTAATCATTAGAAAAATGATTAAATGAAAAATCCATTTATTATTATAATTGGAGCAATAATTTTAATTTTTATTTTAGGAACAAAAGCATTTTGGTCAATTTCAGTACTAACTATTTCAATTTATTTATTAATTTTTGTATCAAGTTATCTAAAAAAATTTGAAACAGGAGATGAGGATCAAACTAGTAAAGATTTTTGGAAATATAGTTGCGATATTAGAAAATTCAAAAAATCAATTTGGGAGCCAAAAGAGTCTTTAGAAATTATAAATAAAAAAATTTTTAGAGATAGATTAGTTAATTGTTACTGGACTTTAGTTTTTATAATTTTCTTCTTTGGCTGTTTTTTATTTACAGGAATTGGAGATTTTATTTTAGGTTAATTTTATAGCCCCGAATAATCGAGGCTATAAAATAGAATTGATTAATTAGTCTCTTCTTTGTCCGAAGAATCTTAACAACATCACAAAAAGGTTGATGAAATCTAAATAAAGAGTTAAAGCACCCATAATAGATTTTTTAGCCATTGTCTCTGAATCTCCGCCATCAAAATACATGTCTTTAATTTTTTGCGTGTCATAAGCAGTCAGACCAACAAAAATTATAACTCCAAGTAATGAAACGATAAATTCTAGTTGTGTAGATTTAAGAAAAATATTTACGATTGAAGCAATGATGATTCCAATCAAACCCATCATTAAAAATGATCCAAGTTTAGTCAGATCAGATTTTGTTGTGTAACCATAAAGGCTCATCGTAGCAAAAGTTGCTGCAGTAATAAAAAATACTCGAGCAATACTAGCTCCAACATAAACCATGAATATTGAAGAAAGTGATGCACCCATTAATCCTGCGAACACCCAAAACAATGTTTGAGCTTTTGATGCGCTCATTTTTGCAAGTCCAAAACTCATCCATAATACGATACCCAATGGAGCAAAAGCGATTACCCACATTAATGCAGAATTATAAATTGCATTACCTAAATTAGTTAGGCCAGTAATTGAACCAGCTTCATTTGTAACTACCGAATATTTAAATAAAAATAACGCTACAAAACCTGTCACCAGAATACCTGTTGCCATGTAATTGTAGATCTTCAACATGTAGGATCTAAGGCCCTGATCTATGGCACCCGATTCTGCACGTGTCGTAGCTCTTGTTTGACCATACTTTAAGTTCATTCTTTTTTTACCTATATGTTTGTTTGATCCAATACATAATATTAAAATATGTTCATTTCAAGAAGCTTAAAAAAAGGCTATTCCATTGTCTTTTTAGAAATAAAATATGAAGTTTAATAAAATACCAAATACCGATTTAAACGTTAGTCAAATTTGTCTTGGCACAATGACTTGGGGTTCCATGCAAAATACCGAGCAGGATGGTTTTGAACAAATGGACTATGCCGTTTCAAAAGGAATTAATTTTTTTGATACCGCTGAATTGTATTCAATACCACCAACAAAAGAGACGTGCGGTGCAACAAGTAGAATTATCGCAAATTGGTTAAAAAAAACAAAAAAAAGAGATCAAATTATTATTGCAGATAAAGTAACGGGCAGATCTGGAATGAACTGGATTAGACCAGGTCAAAATGAAACTCGACTAAATAAAAAACAAATAAACACTGCAATCGACAATAGCTTAAAAAATCTACAAATTGACCACGTTGATATTTATCAGCTGCACTGGCCTGATAGACCTTTAAATGTGTTTAGCGGACTTGAATATGAACACACAGAAACTGATGATGTGGTGCCTATTCTTGAAACGATGGAAGCTATGGCTTCTTTAATTAAGTCTGGAAAAGTAAAATATTATGGACTTTCTAATGAAACTGCTTGGGGTACAAGCCAGTATATAAAGCTCGCTGAAAAACATAATATTCCAAAGCCTATAACAATTCAGAATCCATACAGTCTTATTAATAGAAGTTATGAAGTTGGTCTTTCAGAAATTTCTATTAGAGAAAAAATTGGATTACTTGCCTATTCTCCTTTAGGCGGAGGCCATTTAACTGGGAAATATTTAGGTGGCAAAAAACCAGCTGGATCTAGAGAAGTTTTGTGGGGAAATAGATTTGATAGATACAGAACACAAAATACAGAGCCTGCAGTTAAGGCTTATTATGAAGTTGCAAAGAAACACAATATTGATCCTGCGCAAATGGCAATTCAATTTTGTATTATTCAAAAATTTGTAACTTCAACGATTATTGGCGCAACATCAATGGAGCAGTTAAAGAAAAATATTGATAGTATTGATCTGTCACTAACTAATGATGTAATAAAAGACATTAATAATGTTCAATTAATATATTCAAACCCATGTCCATAAGAGTTTTATTTTTTTCTATAATTTGTCTTTTGTCTTTTGAACAAAAAATATTTGCTCAAATTAAACTGGATGGACAATTTAAAAACTGGACTGCTCAAAATACTAATATTAACGGTCAACAAGTTTGTTATGCCGTATCAAGTCCTGTGGCCTCTGATCCAAAGAATCTTAATAGAGCAGAATCTAGAATATTTGTAAGTTTTAGGCCTAATGACAAAATACAAAACGAGATAAGCGTTACAAGCGGTTATAATTACAAAGCATCTTCTAGGGTAAATGTTGCTATTGATAAAAAAGAATTCAAATTTGAAACTGAAGATAATTTTGCTTGGCTTACAAAATATGAAGAAGAAGTTGCGATGATAGAATTGATGAGAAAATCTTCTCAAGCCAAAATTAGCGCAACCTCGGCCAAGGGTTCTAAAACTATCGACACTTTTTCATTAAGTGGATTTAGTGATGCCTATGAGGCTGCTAAAAAGAAATGTAATTTCATTTAAGAATGAAAAAAAAAGTTAAAAAAATTGTTTTAGCTTATTCTGGAGGTCTTGATACTTCTGTCATTTTACGTTGGTTACAAGAAAACTATCATGCAGAAATTATTGCCTATACTGCAGATCTTGGGCAAGAAATAGATAGAAAAAAAATAATTAGAAACGCGACAAATCTTGGTGTTAAAAATATTGTTATTGAAGATCTAAAAGATGTTTTTGTAAAAGATTATATTTTTCCAATGATTAGAGGAAATGCTTTGTATGAAGGCATCTATTTACTTGGCACTTCTATTGCTCGACCTCTTATTGCAAAACGTCAAATTCAAATTGCTAAAAAATTTAAAGCAGACGCCGTATCACATGGATCAACAGGAAAAGGTAATGATCAGGTGAGATTTGAATTAGCTTATTACTATTTTAATCCAAAAATTAAAATCATCGCTCCATGGCGTGATTGGGATTTTGCATCAAGAAGCGATCTAATCAAATATGCTAATAAGAATAATATTCCTGTGCCAAGTGATAAAAAAGGAGCTCCTCCATTTTCTGTGGATGACAATTTATTTCACACTTCAACTGAAGGTAAAATTTTAGAAGATCCATCAAAACAAGCACCAGAATTTATTTTTCAAAGAACAGTTTCTCCTGAGAAGGCTCCAAACAAGCCGTCTTATGTAACTATTGGTTTTAAAAATGGTGATCCAATTAGTATTAACAATAAAAAATGTTCTCCAAGTAAATTACTTACTATTTTAAATAATATTGGCGGCAAGAATGGAGTGGGTAGAGTAGATCTTGTTGAGAATAGATTTATTGGAATAAAATCTCGTGGTGTTTACGAAACTCCTGGAGGGACTATTCTTTTATTCGCTCATAGAGCTATAGAATCTCTTACTCTAGATAAGGAAACTGCTCATAAAAAAGATGCTGTGATGTCTAGATTTGCAGAATTAATTTACAATGGATTTTGGTATTCAAAAGAAAGATTAAAATTACAAAAAATTATTGATCAAAAAAGATCTCGAGTTCAAGGAACTGTTAAATTAAAAATTTATAAAGGGAACGTAAGTATTGTATCAAGAATTTCTGATAAAAGTATTTACTCTATGAAAAATGTTTCTTTTGAAGAAAACAAAACTTTTAATAAAAAAAGAGTAGAAAATTTTATTAAAAAGAACGCTCGCTTACTTAGAAAATAGTTAATTTATATTCTTAAAAGCTTTTAAAGTATTATTTAAAAGACAGGCAATTGTTACAGGGCCAACACCTCCTGGTACCGGTGTGATAGCTTTTGCTTTTTTAACTACAGATTTAAATTCAACATCCCCTACTATTTTATAACCATTTTTCTTTTCAACTCTGTTAATGCCCACATCAATTACAATTGCTCCTTTTTTTACCCAATCGCCTTTAACTAAATTTGCTCTTCCTACTGCTGCAACAACAATGTCAGCTTTTTTACATAATTCTTTTAAATTTTTTGTTTTGGAATGCCCAATAGTAACTGTGCAATCTTCTTTTAATAATAATTGCGCCATGGGTTTACCATTTAAATTAGATCTACCGATGATAAGCGCGTTAAGTCCTGCTAAATTTTTTCTAACACTCTTAATCATTAAATAACATCCAAGTGGAGTACAAGGAACTAGAGCATCTTTTCCGGAAGACAAATTTCCAACATTAATTGCATGAAAACCATCCACATCTTTTTTTGGATCTATTTCTTCAATAATTTTATGACCACTAATATGATTAGGCAAAGGTAACTGTACTAATATTCCATGAACCTTTTTATCTCTATTTAATTTGTGAATAACTGAAATTAATTTAGTCTCTGAGATAGAACTTTTAAATCTTAAAACTTTAGAACTAATGCCAACTTCTTTTGCAGATAGTTCTTTATTTCTAACATAAATTTCGCTCGGTGTATGATTGCCTACAAGAATAACAGTTAGGCCCGGTGTTAATTGCGTTTTATTTTTAATAGATTGAATTTCTTTTTTAATCTTATTTCTTAACTTTTGAGCAAATTTTTTTCCGTCTATAATCACTAAAAAATCCTTTTATAACAATGATAATTCTTCTTCACCTGGTAAAAAAATTTTAATTTTTTTCCACTTCAATCTTTTTAAAGTATTTGCAACGTTAATGCTAATACAATTCAAACTGCAATTATCTAGATCATTTTCAATTTTATGATTCAAAATTATCTTTAATAATTGATCTGCAGCCCTCTTTGAATAAACAAAAATAACATCGACTATCTTATTTTTTAGATCTTCAATTAATTTTGGATCAATGTTGGTATTGGGTTCAGTTGTGTAATTAACAACGCTTTCTAGATCGTATTCTTTTTCTTTAAAATCTTTTTCTAAATCATTAGAGATAAATTCTCCTCGAATATAAATAAATTTTTCTTTAATTTTGTCACAAGTTTTAAAAATAAGATCACGAAGTTCAGAATAATTTCCACCTGCAATTTGTATATTTAAAAAACCATTTTTTTTTGCAGCATCGGCGGTTTGCTCACCTACACAAAAACACTTAAGATGATTTATATTATCAATTTTTTTTAAATTCTGGATTGCGTTAGAACTTGTAAAGATCACTGAACTAAAATTTTTAAAGTTAATATCAATAGTTGGTATTGGCTTTATATTAAATATTGAAAAATTAGTTACCTTGTGCCCTTTTAAAATAAATTTATTAACTAAAATTTCAGAACTATTCTGACTTTTTGTGAATAGTATGTGCAAGTTTTGTCTCCGAAATAATAAAATTTTCTCCAGCCTTAGATAAAATCTCTTCAGCTACATCAATACCTATGCTTTTGGCTTTTTCTACAATGCCAGTTTTATGTGCTCTAAAAGATTTTTTCCCATCTAAAGATAGTAATTCTGCCTGTAAAAATAACTCTCCTTCATCATTAATAACGGCATTTGCACCAACAGGAGTATCACAAGCGCCATTCAATACTTCAAGCAAAGAACGTTCTGCTTCTGCTAAAATTTGCGTTTCATTATCATTAACTGCCTTTAAAATTTCTTTAACTTCAAAATCTTCGGCTCTACACTGTGCCGTTACAATTCCTTGTCCTGCTGACGGAATAATCACATCTTTTTCAAAATATTCTTTTACTTCTGAATGAAATCCTAATCTTTTTAAACCAGCCGCTGCAAGAACTATGGAATCAACAAGACCTTCTTTCATTTTATTTATTCTAGTATCCACGTTGCCTCTCAATGGAACAATTTTTAAATCATCTCTTAATCTTTTTAATTGTGAAAATCTTCTAACAGATGAAGTGCCAACGGTAGAACCTGGTTTTAAGTTTGCAAATGAATTTGCAATTGGAGATAAGAATGCATCTCGTTCATCTGTTCTTTTTAAATAACAAGCTAGTGATAATTTATTTGATGAAAACGTTGGCACATCTTTAAGAGAATGAACCGCAACATCAATTGATTTTTCAAGCAAACACTCTTCTAGTTCTTTAACAAAAAGTCCCTTACCACCCATCATGCCTAAATTTTCTGTCTTAAATTTATCACCCGATGTTTTTATAATTTTAATAATAAGCTGATCTTCTTGAACATCGGGATAAGCAAGTAATAATTTATCTCTGAAATGTTCGGTTTGAGCGAGTGATAATCTACTTCCTCTTGTGCCAATAATAATTTTTCTATTTCTTAACATTTTGCTGATTTAATAACATTTTGCTGTATATTATCGCTACTTTTTATAGCGACAGGTGATCACACTCAATACATCTATGAAAAAAGATTTAACATTCCTTGGAATCGAGACTAGTTGCGACGAAACTGCTGCATCAATTGTAAGAGAAGATGTTGAAGGAAATGTCAAAATATTATCAAACGTGGTCTCTAGCCAAGTTGATGAGCATTTAAAATTTGGAGGAGTAGTACCAGAAAACGCCGCAAGATCTCATGCTGAAAAAATTGATATTATAATAAAAAAAGCCATAGATGATAGTAAATGTAAATTTGAAGAATTAGATGGCGTTGCGGCAACGGCAGGTCCTGGTCTTTTAGTTTGTTTAATGGTTGGCTTAAGTGCTGGAAAAAGTATTGCAGGAATTTTAAAAAAACCATTTCTTGCAATAAACCATTTAGAAGGTCACGCTCTTACAGCAAGAATTTTTAATAAAATAGATTTTCCTTATCTTCTGCTTTTAGTTTCTGGAGGACATACTCAATTTTTAATTGTTGAAGGAGTTGGAAAATATAAAAGAATTGGAACAACCATTGATGATGCGCTTGGGGAAACTTTTGACAAAACAGCAAAAATGATTGGTCTTGAATTTCCAGGTGGACCAAAAATTGAAAGGCTTGCAAAAAATGGAAATGAAAAAACTTATGTCTTACCTAAACCAATATTAAATCATCCAGGATGTAATTTATCTTTTGCAGGATTGAAAACAGCAATTTTACAATTATCATCAAAAATAAAAACTGAAAAAGATAAAGAAAATCTTGCAGCCTCTTTTCAAAAAACAATTAATGAAATTCTATATGTTAAGTGTAAATCAGCTATGACTGAATTTTTTTCTAAATACAAAAATAATAAAAAAGTTTTTGTAATATCTGGCGGTGTTGCTTCAAATAAAAGTATTAGAAATAATTTAGATAAATTAAGTAAAGAAATGGGCTTTGAAAATTTCTTTCCACCCATTGAACTTTGTAGTGATAATGGAGCCATGATTGCTTGGGCTGGAATTGAAAGATTTAAAAAAGGAATGGAAGACAATCTTGAGGTTCTTGCAAAACCAAGATGGCCTTTAGATCCTGATGCACCTTTTTTAAAAGGAGCTGGAGTGAAATACTAATTTTATATTATTCATTTTAAAAAATCATTGATTTATATAGATAAGTTTGGCTTTGTTTTGACACGGACACCCCTTAAAAATAGAAAAAAATTTATATGAACTACTGGCTATTAAAATCAGAACCCTCAGTATGGTCGTTTAACGATCAAAAAAAATCAGGTTCCAAAGGAACTGTTTGGGATGGAGTTAGAAATTACCAAGCTGCAAATTATCTAAAACAAATGAAGTCAGGCGATCTTTGTTTTTTTTATCATTCTAATGAAGATAAAAAAATTATTGGAATAGTTAAAATTATTAAACCAGCTTTTATTGATCCAACTGATAAAGAAAAAAAGTTTGTGGCCGTAAAAGTTGCTTATTATAAAGATTTAATAGAACCCATTTCGCTTGCTAATATAAAAGAAAATAAGGAAATTTGTCACTTACCTCTTATTAAACAGAGCAGATTATCAGTAATGCCAATAGATTCTAAAAGCTGGAAAATAATATGTAAGATGGGTAGAATTTAAAAAATAAAAAGAGATTAGGGGATTAATGAGCGACAAACTTTTCAAGGTACCTGCGGATTGGGCAAAAAATTCTTACGTTAATCAGTCGTCATTCGAAGCCAAATATAAAGAATCTATAAATAATAACGAAAAATTTTGGGCAGATGAAGGAAAGCGAATTCATTGGTTTAAACCCTACACAAAAGTTAAAGACGTAATTTACAGCACAAAAAAAGTTTCTATTAAATGGTTCTATGATGGGACCACAAACGTTTCCTACAATTGTATTGATAGACATCTTCCAAAAAGAGCAAAACAAACTGCAATTATTTTTGAAGGAGATGATCCAAAAGAATCTAAAAATATAACCTATCAAGAATTAAGTGATGAGGTTTGCAAACTTGCAAATGGATTAAAAGAAATCGGAGTTAAAAAGGGCGATCGAGTTACGATTTACATGCCAATGGTTCCAGAGGGAGTTTACGCAATGCTTGCTTGTACTCGAATTGGAGCAATTCACTCTGTTGTGTTTGGTGGTTTTTCTCCTGACTCTATTGTTAACAGAATTTTAGATTGCAAATCAGAATTTGTAATTACAGCTGATGAAGGGCTGAGAGGTCAAAAAGTTATTCCTTTAAAGAAAAATATTGATGAAGCATTTAAAAAATGTCCAAATGTTAAAAAATGTATTGTTCTTAAAAGAACTGGGGGCAACGTACCTTTCGATACAAAACGTGATGTTTGGTATCACGAGTTAACTTCTAAAATGTCTACAACATGTAAGCCTGAAGAAATGAATGCGGAAGATCCATTGTTTATTCTTTACACATCAGGATCTACTGGAAAACCAAAAGGAGTTTTACATACAACAGGTGGCTACTTAGTTTATGCTTCGATGACTCATCAATATATTTTTGATTATAAAGATGGAGATATTTATTGGTGCACTGCAGATATTGGTTGGGTGACAGGCCACAGTTATATTGTCTATGGTCCGCTATCAAATGGAGCAACCACTTTAGTATTTGAAGGAGTTCCAAGTTATCCTGATGCAAGTCGTTTCTGGCAGGTGATTGATAAACATAAAGTAAATATTTTTTATACGGCTCCAACTGCTCTTAGAGCTTTAATGCGTGAGGGTGATGCGATGGTTAAAAAAACAAGCAGAAAATCACTTAAACTTTTAGGTTCTGTTGGTGAGCCGATTAATCCTGAGGCTTGGATTTGGTATCATAAAGTTGTGGGTGACTCTCGTTGTCCAATTGTTGATACTTGGTGGCAAACAGAAACGGGTGGAATTTTAATATCTCCTCAGCCTGGTGCTGTTGATTTAAAGCCAGGATCAGCAACAAAACCATTCTATGGAATAAAACCTGCTGTTGTTGATGAAAAAGGGAATGAACTAAGCGATGCTTGCGAAGGCAGATTATGTATGTCGGACTCTTGGCCTGGACAAATGCGAACGGTCTATGGAGATCATCAAAGATTTATTGATACTTATTTTTCACAACATGACGGTAAATATTTTACAGGTGATGGATGTAAGAGAGATGAAGACGGATACTATTGGATTACAGGTCGAGTAGATGATGTCATTATTGTATCAGGTCACAATCTTGGAACTGCTGAAATAGAAAGCGCATTTGTTGCCCATCCAAAAGTTGCTGAGGCTGCAGTAGTTGGCTACCCACATGATATTAAAGGACAAGGCTTATACTGTTATGTAACTTTAAAAGTTGGTGAAGCAGGATCTGATGCTTTAACAAAAGAATTAAAAGATTTAGTTAGAAAAATTATTGGACCCCTTGCAACACCTGATCTTATTCATTACACGCCAGGTTTGCCAAAAACTAGATCTGGGAAAATTATGAGAAGAATTCTTCGAAAAGTTGCTGAAAACCAATTTGAAAATCTTGGTGATACTTCAACGCTTGCAGATCCTACAGTGGTACAAAGTTTAATTGATAATAGATTAAATAAATAATCTAAAAGTCGTAAGTTATTCCTTTAGTCTCCCAGTCTCCATAACGAGTGGGTTCCAATCCTTTTGGACCATTAATTTCTTTTTTTTTTACTACACTTTTATTTTTTTTCCTTTCAGCAGCTTCTTTTAAAGACTGTTCTGCATATTTTTTAAATTTATCTGACATTCGCATCAAGAGGTTTAAGAAGTTTTACAAAATCAATCATAATATTCTGCCACTGCACGTCCATTGAGTTAACTACAATCTCTTTATCTAAATCTTTAAGTTGATCTGCAATAGGCGACCAAGAAAAAAGGGCTTCGCAACTTTTCTCGAATGGTTTTTGTTTATAAGCCATGTGCCAATTTACTTTTTTAATTCTTTCATCAAATTCTTCGATAGATTTATTTTTTAATTCTACCTCAAGGCCAAAGGGCGATTGTTCTTCTAAAATTTTTTTAAAAAATAAACTGGCATGATTGATAATATTTCTATCTTGTTTGTTATAAATATAGGAAAACGTAAATAACAATAAATCTTGAACCGAAACTAAATAAATATTCCATCTTGCAATATTCACTGATGTTGCAAAAGGCACATCATTTAATGATTTATAAAAATTAATTCCTCCCATTCTAGTTCTTAAATATCCATAAAGAGTAAACTGAGACACAAAAGCAGATTTGTTGCTTATAAAATTTCTAAGATCGTCAAAATTTGTAATTTTTTTTTCCCCTAAAAATGTTTTCTTTGCGGGGTCTATTAAAAAATCTTTAAATACACCTTTAACTTGTTTGACCATATTTTTTTGATCAAATCTCAAGGAAATATTGAATTTTTGAAAAAATTTCATCTTTACTAATAAATACAACTCCACTAGTGTTAAATCAAATAAACAAAGGGGGAAACAATGGCTACACCAAAACAAGAAGCCCATTGGCAGAAAACTAAAGGTTTAATGTTTATAACTTTAGCAATCTGGTTCTTTTTCTCAACAGTAGTCTTCATGTTTGCGGCTGACTTAAACAACGCAAGCTTCTTAGGTTATAAATTAGGATATTATATGACAGCGCAAGGCTCGATGCTGGCGTTTATCATATTAATTTTCTGGTCAAATAGCCGACAAGAAAAAATTGACAGAGAATTTGGTTTCTCTGATGAAGATAGGGAGGAAGACTAACAATGGCTAAAACTTCAAAACAATTTATTTCGGATTTACCTAAAATCTACGGTACGTATACCGGAGGTTTCTTGGTGTTCATCATATTGATGGGCATCCTTGAGAAAATGGGAGTGTCTGGAAGAAACATCGGACTAGCGTTCGTGGGTTTCACAATTTTAATCTATGCGTTGATTGGTTGGATCTCAAGAACGACAGATGTTGATGAATACTACTTAGCAGGAAAAAAAGTTCCAACAGTATTTAACGGAATGGCAACTGCAGCTGACTGGATGTCAGGTGCGTCTTTCGTTGCAATGGCAGGTGGAATCTACTTTGGTGGATATACCTACATGGCATTCCTAATCGGTTGGACTGGTGGATACGTGTTAGTATCAACTCTTCTTGCTCCATATCTTAGAAAATTTGGATGTTACACAGTTCCAGATTTTATTGGAGCTAGATACGGTGGAAACTTTGCACGATTCTGCGCGGTATTAATTCTATTAATTGCATCATTTACTTATGTGACTGCACAAATCACAGCAACTGGAAGCATTGCACAGAAAGCTTTAAGTACACCAGCTTTCCCAGTGTCATTTGAATTTGGTTGTTGGACAGGTTTAATTACTATTCTACTTTGCTCTATGCTTGGTGGAATGAGATCTGTTACTTGGTCGCAAGTTGCACAGTATATCGTGTTAATTATAGCTTACTTGATTCCTGTCTTCTGGATATCGTGGAAATATAATTTCGGAGTATTCCCACATGTAATGTTAGGAGATGAGGTGACAAGGCTTGCCGCACTTGAACAACAATATGGACTAACGAAGCATACTAAAGATGTCATGGATGCTGCCAAAATACCAAGTGATGCACTTGGAAATGCTACATCGCTTAAATACATTGTAGGCGGTCACTCAGCAGTTCCTGCGGGTCACGAAGTTGCTTGGAGATATATTTCTCTTGCAATTTGTATGATGGTCGGCACGGCGTCTTTACCTCATATTTTAATGAGGTACTTCACAACTCCTACTGTAACTTCAGCTAGAAGATCTGTTGGTTGGTCACTATTCTTCATTGGATTGCTTTATTTAACAGCACCGATGCTTGCAACAGTGTCTAAAATCAGCTTGATGGATCCTAATTTACCTACAGCTATTATTGGAAAGAAAATTTCTGATGTAATGGCAATCGAGTGGGTGAAAAACTGGATAGCGGTTGGTCAGGTGAGGATTGTAGACTTTAACAATGATGGCATTCTGCAATTAAGTGAATGGTTCATGAATGAAGATGTGGTTGTTCTTGCAACTCCTGAAATAGCAGGTCTTCCATACGTGATCTCTGGACTTGTTGCTGCTGGTGGATTAGCTGCCGCGATGTCAACTGCGGATGGTCTAATTCTTGCTATGGCTAATGCTGTGTCTCACGACATCTACTACAAAATGATTGATCCAAAAGCTTCAGTGCAAAAAAGATTAATCGTTGCTCGTGTTCTTTTAGTTGTCCTTGGGTCTCTTGCTGCAATTTTTGCATCATTCAGACTTACAGGTATCTTAGGAGCCGTTGCGTGGGCGTTTGACTTTGCAATGTCTGGATTGTTCTTCCCACTTGTACTTGGTGTATGGTGGAAGAGAGCAACTCGAGCTGGTGCAATCGCTGGAATGTTATTAGGTCTTATCGCTGGATTTGCTTACCTAGTTTGGGTTGGCGTTCCGAATAAGGACATAACGTTCTTCATGGGTGCAACACCTTGGAAAGACATTCACTGGATATTTGTAGACAACTTACGATTTGGTATTCCTGGAGCTTTAGTTAGCTTGATTGCCATGGTTACAGTAAGTTTGATGACAAAACCAGAATCAAAAGCCGTTATGGACATGGTTGATGAAGTGAGAATCGCTTCAGGTAAAACTGTCCTAAGAGGGGCTTAATAAAACTTTTTCTCAAGGGGCGATTTATTCGCCCCTTGAACTTTCTAAAAAATAAAATTTTCTAAAATTATGCCAGTCTGGGTTCTTATTCTTGATTATATAATGGGAACGATTATGTGGACACTTATTGGCAGAACAGCAATGAATATTTTTCAAAGGGAAGACTCTAATTTCTTTTTTATGAAAATATTCGTGAAACTTACAAATCCAATTATCAAACCCTTTGGTGTCATAACTCCAAGTTTTATCATAGCACCATTGGTGCCACTTTATGTTGCTTGGTTTTTTTATATGTTTAGATTTTATTTTATGCCTTGGGCTCTAGGCTATTCAGTAATGGGGATGCTTTCTTTTCCATTAGAGAGTGAATTTACTCAAGTCTTCTTAAGTTTGTTTAAAAAATAATTATAAAAAAACGTTTTAAATTTCTTAAATTCATTTAATTGTGTGCTGTGGCACAAAATATAAAAATATCACCATCTATTCTATCAGCTGATTTTAGTATTCTAGGCGATGAAATTAAAAGTTTAGAACAAGCTGGCGCAGATTTAATTCACGTTGACGTTATGGATGGCCACTTTGTTCAAAATATTACCATGGGACCTCCGATTATTAAGATGATTAGAAAATGCACAAAGCTTCCATTTGATGTGCATTTAATGATCTCTCCTGTTGAAAAATATATTAAAGCATTTGCAGAGGCAGGCTCGGATATAATTACCATCCACCCTGAAGCAACAGATAATTTAAAAAGAGCTGTTGGCACCATTAAATCTTTAGGTAAGAAAGCAGGCGTTTCTCTTAATCCTAAAACACCCATTAGTGCGTTAATGGATGTTATTAATGATATTGATCTTATTTTAATTATGAGCGTAAACCCTGGATTTGCAGGACAAAGTTTTATGGGTGAGGTTCTTCCTAAAGTAACTGAGCTTAGAAAATTGATTAACGATAAGAAACTTAAAATTGATATCGAAATTGACGGTGGAATTAACTTTGAAACTGCACCGCTTGCAGTAAAAGCGGGTGCTAATATTTTGGTGTCTGGAACAACTATTTTTTCTGGTTCCTTAAAAGATAATATCCAAAAATTAAGAAATTGCGCTTAAGTGTCCAATCTCAATACATTTAATCTTTATCTTTTATCTTTAAAAAAAAGCTTTCAAGATCGATTAAGAGAGAAAAAATTTAAAAGTTCCAATTATAATGTTTCCTTAGGTGGCATTCAGCCTCACCGTATTTATGAATCCTCTAATATATTTTTAATTCAAGATCTTATTAATCATGATCCTATTATCCTTAACAGTGTTAGAAAATTTACAACTAATCTTTGGAAAATTACTAATCTAGAAGAAAATAAAATAAAAAAACTTCATAATTTTTGCTGGCTGCCGGCATTAAATATTAAAACCGAAAAAGAATTAGGCTGCTTAATTATTGATCAATGGATCAATAATTTCTCAAATTATAATGAAAAATATTGGACGCTTGATGTTGTAACCATGCGTTTAATATATTGGATTTCAAGTTATGAGATTATTTTTAAAAATAGTGATCTTATTTTTAGAAGCAAAGTTATTAATAATATTGTCAAACAAACCAAACATTTATTCAAAAATATCAGCTTAGTTAACAGCGGTGTTGATAAAATAAAATCTCTTGCTACACTAATTTTAGTTGGAAATTCCTTTGAGCAATATGAGGAATATACTCAATACGGTCTTAAAAACTTAGAAGATGAACTTGGAAGTTTTATTAACAAAGATGGATTTGTTAAAAGCAAAAATCCTGAAGATTTATTTTGGGCTTTATATTTTTTAGTTCTAATCAAAGAATGGTTAACATTATCTAGAAAACAAACTCCTGCTTTTATTAATATTTATATAAATTCCCTTGGAATTTGTTTTAAGTTTTTAAGATTTTCAAATGGAGATCTTCCTCTTTTTAACGGCGCCAATCACATAAATACTGAAAAATTTTATGAATTTTTAGAGTCTAGAGGTTATGAGTTTGAAAATATGGAAAATATTTTTTGTGGTTATGCAAAAATTAAATCAAAGAAAATTGAATTATTTATAGATGCCAACAACCCCTCTTCCATTTTGCATTCAAGAAATTATCAAGCTGGCCCACTATCATTTGAACTTGCATCAAGTGGTATAAAATTTATCTGTAATTCTGGATCGGGTAAAAATCTTGGTGAAGAATTATCTTATCTAAGCTCTTCAACTGCGGCCCACTCAACGGTTACAATTAATGATACCTCGTCTTGTATATTTCAAAAGAATGCTTTGATTAGAAAATATTTTGGAAATTCTCTCATTGAAAAACATAATATTTTTAAACAAGAATTTAAAAATGATAAAGAATTTATTCAATGCACTATTGCTCATGACGGTTATGAAAAAAGATTTAAAATATTACATGAGCGACAAATCACTTTATTTAAATCAAAAAATCACATCGAAGGAATTGATAATTTAAAATGCAAAAGCCTAGAGAATAAAAATTTAACTTTTAGCGTAAGATTCCATATTCATCCTGATATTCGTATCACCAAGACTATGGGGAATGATATCCTGCTTAGCTCAAGTGAAGGTGAAGGCTGGATATTTAGAAGCCCTCAAATACCAACTAAAATTGAAAAAAATCTTTATTTTGGCAATCCAGATAACATTAAGGAATCCTCGTTTATTCTGCTTGAAGGCAACATAGAGAATGAGAACACTAATATTATTTGGCATCTAGAAAAAGCCAAATAAAAATCGTATACCCAATGCTCCTTCATGCAACTGATTAAAATTAAAAAAGCCTTAATCTCTGTTTCCGACAAAACAAATCTAAAAGAAGTTCTCGAGTGTTTAAAAGCAAACAATGTTGAAATTATTAGCACCGGTGGCAGCTACAAATTTATAAAAGATCTTGGCTTTAAATGTACTGAAATTTCAGAATATACAAAGTTTCCTGAAATATTAGATGGAAGACTTAAAACATTACATCCAAAAATTCATGGCGGTCTTCTTGCAAAAGCAGATGACAAAGAACATCAGGATCAAATCAAAAAAGAAGATATAGATTTTATAAATCTGCTTATTGTTAATTTATATCCATTTGAGAAAAAACTTTTAGAAAAGGCAGACTTTGACACAATGATTGAAAATATCGACATTGGTGGCCCTGCAATGGTTAGGTCTTCAGCCAAAAATTTTAAATTTACTACCGTTATCTCCAGCACTGATCAATACTCTGATTTAATAAATGAATTAAATAATAATAAAGGATCAACATCTTTTGAATTTAGAAAAAAACTTGCAACAGATGCTTTTCTTGAAACTGCTTATTATGACTCTGTAATATCTAACTGGATGAATAATTTAAGAGATAATAAATTTCCAAAAAAAATTACAATCGCAGGTCAGCTTAAAGATAAGCTAAGATATGGAGAAAATCCTCATCAGCAAGCAAGTGTTTATAAAATTAACTACAAAAATGATTTCTTATCAAAGATAAAACAAATCCAAGGCAAAGAACTTAGCTACAATAATTATTTAGACATGTATTCAGCAGTGTCCATAACTAAGGAATTGGGTGAAAAAGGCAGTTCTTGCGTTATCGTTAAACACAACAATCCTTGTGGCTGTGCTATCGCAGAGAATGCCCTTAAATCCTACGAATTAGCCCTTTCTAGCGACCCTATCAGTGCTTTTGGGGGCATTGTCAGCTTTAACGGCGAAGTCGATGAAAAGCTTGCTAATGAGATCACAAAGACATTCTATGAAGTAATTATTGCAAGAGGCTTTAATAAAAAAAGTTTAGAAATTTTTGAAAAGAAGAAAAACTTAAGATTAATTTCTTTAGAAAACTTTAAAGAACAAGATAAGTTTTCTTACACATTTTTAGGCGATAATTTTTTAATTCAAGACAAAGATCAAATTGAAATTAATAAAAAAGAATTAAAACTTGTAACCAAAAATAAACCAACTAACCAAGAATTGGATGATTTAATTTTTGCATTCAAAGTTTGTAAATTTGTAAAATCTAATGCAATTGTTATAGCAAAAAATAATAAAACTCTTGGTATTGGCGCTGGCCAAACCAATAGATTGGCTTCTAGCAAAATTGCATGTCAAAATGCCACTGAATTTTTCAAAGATGAAGTTAAAGGAAGTGTTGCGGCATCTGATGCTTTTTTTCCTTTCGCCGATGGATTAAATGAACTAATTAAAATTGGTGTTAAATGTATTATCCAGCCGGGTGGATCAATTAAAGATGAAGAGGTAATTGCTGCAGCAGAGAAAACTGGAATTGCAATGGTATTTACTGGAATTAGAAACTTTAGACACTAATCATATCTATCTTAGAAGCTAAGATAAAATCACTTAAAGAAAGTCCATTAATTGCATGGGTATATATATTAACTTCAGCATAACCCCAGCCAAATTTTAAATCTGGATGATGACCTTCCTCTTCAGCAATATTTGAAACTTTATTAATAAAACTTAGACTTTTTTCAAAATCAGAAAATTTATAAACTCTTGATAAATAAAATGCTTTTTTTTCATTAATTAAAACTTTCCAGTCTGTTAAATATTTTAAATACTCATCGATTTGTTCTCTAGTAAATGGGGGAATATCTCCTCTACAAGGGACACATTTTTTTTTATGAAGCTCCATAATCACTTTCTATTATATCAGATTAAATATGTTTTTCTGCTGATTTGGAGCGGGTGAAGGGAATTGAATACCTCACTAGTATAGCAAAATCAATGCTTCCAGAAGAAGTTGTCTGCCTATTTTAGAAGGTTGTCTGCTTGAGAAAAGTTTTTATAGAAAAAAAAATTAATTTAACTTATAAATATTTATATAACGATCGTCAATTCCTTCACTAAAGGAATAAAAAATTTTCTTCATATAAAAGGGTTTAATAGTCAAATTAATTTTTCGGTGAGCGCCAATTGCAATAACATCATTATTAAAAGATACGCTATTATTATTTGAACACGCAAGAAATTTTATCTTTGAATTCTTAATGTTAATTAATATGCTATTAATACTTTCATTATCTATATGTATAAAAAAATCTCTGATAAAAATTAAATCAAAATTATAAAAAGTTTTTTCATTTACAATATCTCTGCAAAAAAAATTTATCTTATTACTAGAATATTTTTTATTGTTACGTGCAATAATATCTTTAACGATATCATAACCAGTATAGTTAATATCAATATTCTTTTTTACTAAATCTTGCATCCACGAAAAGTCTCCACACGGCATGTCTAGTATACTTTTAATATTATTTTTTTTAATAAAAATATCTAAATTATTAATAACATTATTTGTTTGATTGTTTCCAGGAATCGAACCTGGACCGCTAACTAAAAAATTATCTTCATTTATTTTTTTATATTTGTTCCAATGATTTGATTTGTAGATTAGAAAAAAAGTAAATTTTCTAATAAAATTTCTACTTACTAAATTTTGAATAAATCGTGATACAAAAATCTTTCTTAACCAATAATAAATACTTAATTTTTTAATCATAAAATTTAACCCATTATTATCACCAAAAAAGTTGTCCGCCAGTTGTCTGCCATCAAAAAATAAGGTAATTTTAAAAAAGATTAATAATTACTTGCTGATTTGGAGCGGGTGAAGAGAATTGAATACCTCACTAGTATATTAAAATCAATGCTTCCAAACAAAAGTTTCTTAATAGTTTCTTAATAGTTTCTTACTAAAAAAATTTAAGCAAACTAACTTTATTCATTATTTAAAATCTCAACTTTTATTCTTTGACAAGAAAAATTTTTATTATTAAGCATAATATTGAAGTATATTTCTTTTTCTAAAATTTTATATTGTGTTTGATTATAACCGTCTTTTTTTAAATCTTTATCATTTTTTTGATTAAACCAAAATTCTTTAAAAATTTTTTCATTTTTTTCAAAATCAAATGTAGGTATAATTTTTACCTCAAAAGATTTAAATTTTTCGGAGTATATTTTCTCCAAAGACAACCCTAAATTCTTATGAAAAAGAGGAATATAAACTCCCATACGGTAATTAATTAAAATATTATTTATATCTAATCTCATTTTCATATCCACATCTTCAAATCCCCAACCCCAATAACGGTTACTATATCCATTAACCTTCCTAAAAATTTCTTTCGGTATAAATACGCTACCATGAAATGGTTGTTTTGGTTGGTTAAGAACCCAATTTCTTAAATTAGGATCATCATTTTCTGGATCGAAGGGGTGGTTATCAAAACCTTGGCTTATTAAGGAAGTTGGTGCGTCAGAGTAACTATAATCAGCATTTACCGGTAAAAAATCAACATTATTAATACAAATATAATCAAGATAATTTTCTTCTAATAAAAACCCAATATTATTAATGGCGCCGAGATTAAATTTTTTTTTTTCTGACTGCTCAATAATTATAATTTTAATCTCTAAAATATTATTTATTGGATCTTTTATAAAAAAATCTTTGATATGTTTAAGAAAAATATCAAGATGTTTTTTTCTATCTCTATAAGGGACTACAATTAATAATTTTTTCAAATTGCTCATAATGATTTAATTCAATTTTATAGTACTGATTTCTGCCTGCCCACTTGCCTGCTTCTGGAGGTTCTTCATTTGTAACTTGGCAGTTTTTATCAACAAATGAATAACCATTTAAAAATCTAACATTATCTTTAAGATAAAAATGTATTACCGGGTCTCCAACTTTTGGTTGAAGTATTAATTCATAAATTTTCCCTCCTGATTTATCACTAGAGGAACTCCACAAACACTTTCCAAATTCCCAACCTTTGCCACCATATAAATGACTTTCTTCTGTTGTCTCAATCCAGACATTGTTAAATTTGGTAAAAGGATATTTAAAAATATTATCTGACATTTTTTTAAAATATCCAAAAAATAGTTTCTTACTAGTTTCTTGCTAAGTTTTTTTAAAAAATGTTGATTAATATAGTGTTTTGGAGCGGGTGAAGGGAATTGAATAACTCACTATACTAGTAAATTCAATGCTTCCAGAAGAAGTTGTCTGCCTATTTTAGAAAGTTGTCTGCCTGAGATTTATAATAAACTTTATTCTAATTAGTTATTTTTTATAATTTTTATATCTCCACTCTAAAAATTTTTTACCGGGTTTATTAGTTAAATGATTAATATTACCTCTAATAATCTTTAATGAATCTTTACTTTCTTTAATAATTTCAAGATTATAATTTTCAAAATTTATCTTAAAGAATACATCGTCAAATGCTTTATGGTGATTTTTACAAAGAATAAGTCCATTTTTTTTATCATCTGAACCTTTATCTCTTACTGGAATAATATGTGCTGCCTCTAAGAAATGATTTATACCACAAACCGCACATTCATTTTCATAATATTTGAAAACATCAAAATTAAATTTTGGTTGATTATTATTTCTGTTAGAAAATGTAGATTTCTTTTTCTTTCTACTATTGTCAAATAATTGTATTAATTCTTCATCATTCTGATCCTCAATTATTTCTTCTATAGGGTTAATTATTTTTTCTTTATCATCAATAAAACTTATTAAAAAAGTTTTTTGTTTATCATTATAACTTTGTACATATCCTAATCTTACTTCTTTTTTTGATCTATCATCCTCTAACCCAAGTAAAACAAAAATTGGGATATTGTATTTTTGACAGATTTTTAAAGAATTAATTTCACCTAAATCTCTGCTCTCGTGCTTAGTGTTCGGATAAGAATATGTTAAATACGTATCTGTTAAAATGTCATCATAGTTTCCTGCTGTATCTAAAATAGATAGACAAATTCCATCGTTAAAACTTAATTTTTTAGTTTGTGATAAGTCTCTATATATTCCTCGTTCACCCCTGTGAATCTTGATCACTTCTCTTAAATATTCATTAGAATGAATTTTCTTTTTTGAAATTTCTTCCCAAAGTTCTAAGTTTTTTTCTTTAAATTCGTAGATAAACTTTGCTTCTTCTATATTTTTAAATTTATCTTTTAGATACCAAACTCCTTTTCCTTTTCCATATAAAGTTCTAAAAATATCTTTCCCTTTAAAAGCATCGCTACTTTCAGAATTTTCTTCTATTCTTGCTTGAATACTTCTGTCAAATGTCTTTGAGATTTCTTCAGGTTTACTAATCTTTTTATAAATAGAATAAATGTCTTTAAGTTTAGCAACTCCTCCTAAAGATTTTAAAGAAATAATAACTCTATCTAAAATAGTCATTAAAATTATATTAACATCTAAAAAGTTGTCTGCCAGTTGTCTGCCATCAAAAAATAAGGAAATTTGAAAAAAGATTAATGATTACTTGCTGATTTGGAGCGGGTGAAGGGAATTGAACCCACGACCTAATCGTTGGCAACGCCGCTTAATTTATTTTGCTCCGTAAAACCTCCGTAAAAGTCTAAGTACGACTTCAGTTTAATAACTAATTATAGCTTATATTTCTAAAAAGATAAATGAGTTGGAAGTCCTAAAGAAGTCCGTATTTTAGAAGGTTATCTGCCTGAGATTTATAATAAAATTTATAATTCTGATATGGGCGGAATGGGAATGTAAGACTCATTTACAAAGAACAAGTTTCTAAAAAGACCAGAAGAATAAACACTTCTGGTCTTTTTTTTTGTTCTCTTTGTGGTGATGAATTAGGTGATGAATGTAGTGATGAACTAAAATTTAAATTTTTTTAAATTCTAAACTATTTCTTTTTTTTTTGTGAATCTTTACCCATTTGTTTTATTTCTTCCAAAAATTTTTTACGTTCTTCGGGGTTTCCTTTTTCAAGTTTATTTAGTATTGTCTGACTTACATTTTCGGAAACTTCTCTAATAATTTTTCTTCTTTCATTTATGTCTAGATATCCTCTTTTAATTAATTCTATATGAGTGTTTTTTATAAGTTCTGTTGTAGAATCTGATACAGGTTTTTGGGGGATTTTGAAATCAGATGAATATTTATTTTTTTCTTTGATAAATCCAAGAAATAAAGGAATTAACAAAAAAAATATAGAAAATAAAAATGAATATAAGGTCTCATTTTCTTTTTTAAAAAAATTATAGAAACTTAAAAAAGCAGTAACTGAAATAAAAAATATAATGAAAGACCATAGGTATAAAATAATATCCAAAAAAAATGGTAATTTAAGTTTTTTAATTTTTTTATTAAAATGAAGATAAGTTAAATAACTTAAGATAAAAATAGAAAATAAATTTAATAAATTAAAATATTCAAAAAGTCTAAGGAAAGTACAAACTAAAATACCTATTGTTGAATAAAATCCTAAAGTAATACTTAAACTTAATATAAAATTTGTATTTTCTATTGTTGATTTATTTTCAATTTCTTTTGAAGTAACAGAAGTACTTGCTATTATTCCTGTTAACACTCCAGAATAAGTTAGTAATACAATATTTAAATTAAAGTCAGTATCAATCATTTAAAAATTTTAATCTTTATCCTCTAATTGTGATTGTTGAATAATTGTATCAAAATAAAAGTTAATACTTTTTTCAACTTCGTCTATCTTAAATATTTTCTTCAATGGATAAAGGTTATTTTCTGTCCTGTGTTTACTCATTGAAAGCAACACTACAATTCTGTTTTTACTCATTTCACCGTCCAAATATAACATTTTTAAAGTACCAGTTGGGTCTTGTTCAAAGTTTTTAGGTTCATATTCACATCTAAAAGAATTATTTATTTGAGAGAGTGAAATATTCCAATTATTTTTAGGATGTTTATTTAAGAGTTCAATTAAATTATCAATCTTTACTTTATATCTTTGGAAGTTTTCAAAAAAAAATCTTAAATCTAATTCTTTTTGTTTTTTTATTTCAATCTCACTCTTTTTCTTTTCAAGTTCTTTAAGGATAACAATATTTTTAATTTCTTCTTTTAATTTAAGTATTTTTTCATCTATGTAGTTAGTCATTAAAATTTGTTTTCATCTAATAACTTTGTTTACCTTTTATCACTCCTCTAACTCCACCTCTAGGATTTTCAGTATCCCCTTTTCTTCTTGGAATTAAATGAATATGACAATGATTAATCGTTTGTCCTGCTACTTCACCAGAATTATTACCAATATTAAAACCTTCTATTGATTTGTCTTTTTTATTTAACAATTTATTTTTTCATAATTCCGATAGCAACTAACAACTTACTTATAAGCAAAACCCCTGGTGCTACAAATAAAAGAAATAAGACTATAAAACTTAGAATGCCTCCATCAAATAAAATTTTTGGCTCATATATAATTCCAATAATTAATCCAATTAAACCCCCAACCCACATTGATGGTGTAATTGTATTTTCATTTTTTATTTCTGTAATCTCTTTTTTTACTGCCTTGTTTTCTTCTTCTATTTCTGTAAGTTCTTCTTTTACTACCTTGTTTTCTTCCATCAGTTTTTTAAGTTCCTCTTCTAAATTATTCATAATTTTCTATATATTTTAGTCAAACTTTTGCCTCAGTCTAATATTATATTAATCATATCTAAAGTTCTTAAGTTCTAAAAACCCCAAAATACATTTTCGGATAACAATAAACTGAAAGGAGCCCTAAATGGCCTATGTAAATGATGTGGTATTTCCAATTGGAGATCCAGTTCACTCAGAATTAGATTTAATTCTTTCTGCTAATAGAAGAATAAATCACTGCCCTTTTTGGTTTGCTATAGAAGCAAATCTTAAAGAAAAGTGGGATGGGCCCATAGTAGATTACTACGAAGCAGTCACTCCAGAAGAAGGAATAAGAAGATATCAAAACTATATAATCGCTAATCCTGGATTAAGAGCCAAATACTTTTATGATAAAAATGATGTTGAAATGATTCAAAAGTATGAGTCTCTACTCTACGATAGAAGAACTAGTGCTGTAATCTATTATAAAACTGACTGGGAGAGTGGCTTAGATTAATTATAGATTTAGTAAAATATCACTTAAAGATGTTGCTACTCCAAAATTAATTCTTTTGTTATCTTTATTAAGAGCTTTAAAATGTTTTTCTCCAAATTTTATTTTCATATTTTCTGATTTTTTTCTATCTTCTGGATCTAATGTACTTTTAGTTTCTCTGATAAAGTAAAGTTTTTTTAAATCTTTAAGATAAAAAGCCCAATCAGGATTATACGTTCCTATAGGCGTATCAATTTTAAACCAATTTGGCAGCTTAATAAAAAATTTTACTCTTTCATTAGAGTCTAAACTTTGAGCAAAAGTTTTTTCAACCAACGAGCCAAATTCAATATAATCATAGGGAGATTTATTTTCATTTTTGATTTTATATAAGTTATTTAAATATCGAATTATTCCTTTTTCAGCATCTTTCGATAATTCACTCATTTCCCAAAAAGTACCAGAAATTTTTTGATACTCTATTCCTTCTAATATCAAATCATTTAATGCTTTATTAATTACATTTACTGCCATAGTTAAAAAAGATTGTGGATTAATTAAAAACTCATCTAGACGACCTGACTTAATTAAAATTTTTAATAAAGTAGTTCTAGTTAATTGTGTTTCGTTTTGTAAATAACTCAAAATATCTGGCAGTCTATTTGGTTTTCCAATATTTGACGAAGAAGTTTCTCTGATTGCTCCGGCAATTATTCCGCTGGGTGCTTGATCTATATTTGTAATATCAATTTGTATTTTTAATGGTTTTATTTTTCCACCACTTTCTTGTAGGTTTGATTTAAATCTTTGAATAGCATAATCAATAAGTTTACTAGTATCAAACTTAACACTAAATGAAGTTTTTTGACTAATTTCTTTCCACATTTCCTCAAATTCAGAATCTAATTCAATTTTTTTATTATACTTTAAATTTATTTTTTTTCTGGAATCAACAACTCTATTTTTAAATATATATTGATTAATGATCTCAATAATTTGATCATTAATTAATTCATATTTTTCAGGTAAATTTAGTTTGAAATTAGGTATATTAATATCGAACTTATCTAAAACTTTTCCTTCTTCATCTATATAACCACTCTTAAATAAAATATCCCAAATTTCTTTTGAGCCTTTTTCTTGAAGTTCACTGACCTGATTTTCAGCTTTTAAAATTAATTTAGAAAAAGCCGTTATTGGTACGGTAGAAAATTTTATACCGTAATCGATTTCGTATTCTGTTTGAAGCTCTCGAGCAAATTTATCATACGATTCATTTGCTATTACTGTTAACCTATTTATTGAATCATCATGAATACGATAACCATCTTTATTAATGGGTAGTCTTAAACCTCTACCAATTGTTTGTCTGCGTTGATTTTCCGAACCAGTTTTTCTTAACGTACATATTTGAAAAACATTTGGATTATCCCACCCCTCTCTAAGAGCTGAATGTGAAAAAATAAATTGTAAAGGTTCATTAATTGATAATAGTTTTTCTTTATCATTCATAATAAGTGAATAAGTATCAATATCGTCAATATTTTCTCTATCATTTGAATTTTTAAATTGACCTTTTTTATCTTTAGAAAAATAACCACCATGAACTAAAGAAACGTCATGTGGTAAAATATTTTTAAATAATTTATCTTTTTGTAAATTTTTATATGCCTCCTCAAACCAGGTACCTACTTCTCCAAGATTATAAGTTCCATCAGAGTTATAAACTCGATAATCTGAAACTGTATCAATAAAGAATAAAGATAAAACTTTTACTTCTTTACCACTTAAATACTTAACTTTTTCAAAATGCTGCTTAACAGTCTCTAAAATTTGAGCTTTTGAAATTTCTTTATTAAAATTTCCAATTGCTTCTCCCTTTTTAATAGTTATTCCATTTGTAAATTTAATATGTTCTTGCCCTGGATATAAAGAAATGCCCTCAACAACAAATCCATTTTTATACTCATCACGGTTACCTGATTTAAAAAATAAATCATCATCCCTTTTAACCCAAATATTTTTCTGCTGAATATTCTTATTTATTGAAATATTAATTAATACCTGTGCTTTTAAATCAGATTTATTATTTATTTGTTTAAGCTCAATAAAAGCATCATTAAAATTTTTATCTGCTATTACACTTGCTACTTCAATTTGTTTAACTAATTTTAAATTATAAGCTGTTATTGGATCTAATTTGTAAATTAAATTATATGGATTTTTATGAGTAGCAGAATATCTAAGTGTACATAAAAAATTTAACTTGTTTATTGCTTGAGATGATATTTCTGTTTCCATATTTTGTGGTTCATCAACAATTACGATCGGTCTAGTTGATTGAAGTAATTTTATTGGAATTTCACCTTCTAAATCATCGGTTACTTGATTCATTATATTTTCCGATCTTTGAAATGATTGAATATTTAAGACCATAATTTGAATATTATTTGAAGTAGCAAAATTTTTAACTTTTATTAAATCTTTTGAATCATAAAGAGTACTTTCATAGGGCTCTTTATAGAGTGTTTCAAAATGTTCTCTCATCAACCTAAGACTAGTTATAACACCTTGCCTTATAGCTATACTCGGAACTACAATTATAAATTTTTTAAATCCATAAATTTTATTTAATTCAAAAATAGTTCTAAGATAGACATAAGTTTTTCCTGTTCCTGTTTCCATTTCAATAGAAAAATTACGTCCTAACAATTTATCTACCCTTGTAATTTGGTTGGACTCTTGTATTTTTCTTGTATTCATTAATAACCAATTTTCTATCTCATCATCTTTTTCTAAAAAAAATTTATTTGCTATACTTAGTTCATTTTGGGATATTCCAAAAAAATCGGAATTTGTAATAGCTATAGAATGAACGGACTGAGCTATTGGTTGCCCTTCAAATAATTTAGTAACAGCTTTTATTGCTTCAATTTGATAATCTAAAGAAGAATTGAATTGTATTTTCACTTTTATTAAAAAACTCTAAATATTATTTGAGAAGCTTCATTTTGATTTGAAAATTTAATTTTTTGGGTAGAATTAATTTTAAGTTGATCATTTCCATTAAACCCTTCATCTAAACATATTATTTCGGAAGGTTTTAGCTTAATCATCTTTTCTATAACCTCGATTGTAAGATTTTTATCAAGACATATTAAAACATTTTTTGACAAAATAGAAAATATCTCTTTTTTATCGATTAAAATTTTTTCAATTTTTAAATCTAGTTGTAATCCAGACCTCAATAATATTTCGTATAAAATATCCTCTGAAGTACTTTTTGGATTTAAGTTATTAGAAAATAGTTCTAAATTTTTAATCAACTTATCTTTTTCTGAGAATTCACTAGGCCAACTTAAAAAATTACTTGAATTTAAATAAAAAGATTTAAAACCATTTTTTTTAATAAATTCTTTATTTTTAAAATTTATTGTTTCTTTTTTTACTGCTCTTTTAATTCTTTCTCTAGTTAGTGCTGAAATTGTAGGGAATTTTAAATTTTTATTTTTTTCAGGTAATTGAACTAAAATATATTTCCTATTACCTAAGTCTCTCAAATTATGTGATAAAATAGAATGCCCAGTTGTGCCTGTGCCAGCAAAAAAATCTAATACTATTCCCTCAGAGCCAAGACCTATCTGGATTAAATCATTTAAAAGTTCTAGTGGTTTCGGATTCATTTCAATTCTTTCACCAAAAAGTTCTTTTAATTGTTCTGTTCCATTCCCACTACTATATTCTGGTTTATATAGTACTGATTTTGGTTTTTTTCCTTTTTCTTTATCACTATTTAATCTTTGCTTTTTATAAAAACTAATTCCTTCATCGCTGGATTTGGTTACAATAAATTCACTTAGTGATTTTGAGAGATTTTCTTTTGATCTCCTCCAAGACATTTCTTTTCCATTTGAGAGCTTTGGATAAATTTCATAATCATCCTTGGCCATTCTATCTACTGAAATTTTTGATAAATTTTTTGATACATAAATGGGATAATAGGTTGTGGGTCTCATTTCTCTTGAGCCGGCAACTCCGGTTCTCATTAAAGTCGCTCCTTTTTTATACCTACCCATTTCGTCATATAAATCGTACTCCTTTTCATCATCTTTAGTTAGGAGTAATCCACCCAAATCATCTAAGGATTCTAAGTTTTTAGCATAAACCAAAATGTATTCATGTGTTCCAGCAAAACCAAATTCATCATTATTACCTTTTTGATTCATTATAGTTGGTAGACAAGCTATAAAATTCATTTCTCCATAAATATTATCCATAATTTTATGAAGATTAGATAATTCATTATCATCTATACTTATAAAAATTACTCCATCTTCTCTTAATAAATTTCTTGAAAGGTATAATCGAGGATACATCATGGTCAGCCATTTACTATGAAATCTTCCTCCACT
Organism: alpha proteobacterium SCGC AAA027-L15; assembly: GCA_000371865.1. Lineage (GTDB taxonomy): Bacteria > Pseudomonadota > Alphaproteobacteria > Pelagibacterales > Pelagibacteraceae > Fontibacterium. The sequence continues at coordinate 57,320 of AQUG01000003.1, read as the reverse complement.
TTCTGTACTTGATGAAAACTTAAAACCATCACCATCGATCTGCTTGGTTCGTAATAAATATTCTGTTAAACCCTCTTTAAAATTATCAGGGTATATAAAATCTTTTCCTGTATTATAGGGAGGGTCAATATAAATCATTTTAATTTTGCTTTGATAACTTCTTTGTAATATTTTAAGAACTTCTAAATTATCACCTTCAATTATTAAATTTTCAGCCTCATCAAAATGTAACGACTCTTTTCTGTCTGGTATTAAAGTTCCTTGTGAACTTTGTTGTATTGCTTTAATTGAATCTGATTTTCCAGACCAAGTTATACTATATTTATCTTTTTCATCATTAATCCATTCTCCTAATTCTTCCTTTAAAATATCTAGGTTAATTTTTCCTTCACTAAAAATATTTGGAAAAATATTATTTAATTGATCTATTTTTAAAGATTTTAAATTTAAGGAGTCTAAATCTCTTTTATTAATTTTATCCATTTTTATAATTTATAACTTAAAATCTTATAAAAGTTATTGAGTAATTTAATTTGCTCGTAGGTTGTGGGGTAAAGGTCTAATAAAGCTGGATTAAATAAAATAATAGAAGCACATTGAGCTCTTGAAATGGCTACGTTTAATCTATTACGATCAAATAAAAATTCCTTATTTCTAGGGATGGAATCCCCATCAGAAGTAACCATAGATATAATATTAATAGCTGCTTCTTGGCCTTGAAATTTATCTATTGTTCCTGCTCTTGTTCCTTCCGGTAATATTGAAAGCAAGTAATTAACTTGAGCGTTATAGGGGCTAATAACTAAAATATCTTCTATAGTTAATTTTCTAGTTTTATTATTAATATCTGTAAAATCTCTACCTATAATTTCTTTTAATAATTTAATAATAACTTCGCCTTCTTCTTCTGCTTTTTGACCGTTGTCTTTATGATCCATAGGTAAGTAGGTAATACCTTCCCTTGTAACCATGCCTTTTTTATTAAAATCTATTTTTCTTTTTTCAGTACTTTCATCAAAAATTAAACGAGACTCATAAAAATTATCTGACGTAAATTCATTTATCTTCGGATGAAGTCTAAAAGTTTTATTTAAAAATACTCCTTTATTTTCAGGAATGGTGTCTTGGTCTTCTAATAAAAAATCTAAAATTGAAATGCCTGAAATGCCTGGGTGAGTTCCTTTGATAGGTTGGCCTAATTGATTTTGATCACCAATTAAAACTATATTCTTAGCCGTAGAACCTATGACAATTAAATCCGCTAAGCTTAACTGCCCAGCCTCATCAATAAAAATATAATCTAATTTTTCTTGGTAATATCCTGCTGATAAATGGTACTTAGTGCCCGCGAATAATAAAATATTTTCCTTTAAGCCATTTATAAAATCTATATCTTTATTTGAAGTTTTTACATGAGCACTGGAATAGGTTGTTTCTGGGTCGTCAGGTCTTCCTGCTTTTAAACCCCTAAAATTTATTCCTTTTTCCTCAGCCCATTTTTCAACCCTATCAATAACGTTATGAATAACTTTATGTGAGTTTGCGGTTATACCTACTTTCTTACCTGCTTTAATTAATTCTATGATGGCGTTACCTGCTTGATAAGTTTTACCTGTTCCTGGTGGGCCTTGAATATAAAGGTAACTATTATTTAAATTTAATAATAATTTAGGAATTTCTTCTAAAAAATTATTATTTTTAATTAATTTTTCGCCTGCTTTTATTCCTTTAATATTTGGGATTTCTTTTTTTAGTATTGAAAAGATTGCTTTAAACTTATTTTCTTTATTAACGTAACTTCTTATAAATCTAGCATTACTTGTCTCTAATTTACTAATATCTCTTGGCTTACCAGGACCTATCGAAATATTTTCTGTTAAACCTGATTTAATACCTTTTTTTAATTTTAATATTTGCTTAGTTTGATCTAATTCTACTATGGTTGCGGTTTCTGTTTCTTCTGGGTTAGTTGAATTATTAAAAACTGAAACTCTTGTACCTTTTTTTAATTTGTAATCCTGTTCATCAAAAGTATAAGTATAAACTTTTGATCTATCCTCTGGGTAAGGGGTTCCTTTTAATTTTAAATCTCCTATGGCTTCTAAATCGTCTACTAACTCTTCATTAGTCATATATCTTCTTTCAAAATATTCTCGCCATTGTGGCTTGGCTTCTCTTCTGAAAAAACCTAATAAATCTGCTATAATTTTCTTTACGTTTTTATCTTCAGCTTTGAAATCTGAAAGTTGTTGAAAACTTTCATCCATTTCTTTTTCAAACTCTCTATCTTCTATTTCATCAATGGCAGGCACAAACCAACTAGCAGCTTCAGGCTTAATTTTTACTAACCAATTTCTTAATTCATAAGTAGAGTGACAATCTTGTTTATTATAACTTTCTATTTCGTCTAATAATCTTTGCTCTTTTGTTTCTATATATTCTGAATAATAATCACCAGAAACGTTAGCCTTTTTTACCTCACCACTTCTTTTATAATCATAAAATTTTTCTATTTCTTTTATTGAATAACTATTTTCTGAAACTTGAATGGCTTGTTTTATAACTTGGAATAAATCTACAAATTTTTGTAAATTTAAATAGTGGTCTAATTCTTTTCCTTTTACGTGGTATTTTGAAGTAAGACGAGTAAGCGCAGTTATTTCATACTTTGCGTAGTGATAAATCTTAGCTTTAGGATATTTTTTAAAGTGATTTTTAGTAAACTCAAAAAACTTAATTAAATTTTCTTTTTCCTCTTTTTCGTTATGTGCCCAAAAAGCTTCAAATTTAGTTTTATTATTTTCAACATAATAAATACCAAATAAATATTCTAGCCCATCATTAGGATAAACGTAGTAAGGAACAGATTCTAAATCAAAAAATAAATCACAATCAGAAGGTTCAGGGAGCAAATTAAAACCTCTTTGTGGCACTAAGTTTTCTTCTATAACTTTAAATATAGGCTTACCTGTAGCTTGGTATTCTTTTTGTAGTTTAGCTTGTGTTAGTAATTTTTTAACTACTTGCGGTTTTAGATCTTTTATTTTTGCGTTTTCTTTGATTGTTGAAAGTTGAGTTAGAGTTTTAATACCGTGAGCTTTTAACTTTTTAATATAATTTTTATTAATACCTCCAACTTGATTTAAATTATCTTCTTTAATCCAAATATCTTCGCAAGTTTCAGCCCAATCACAAAGTTTACAAAAATTACACTTTTCAGGTTTTACTTTTTCAACATCCTTTTTTAAAAAATGTTCGTACTTATTTTTATTATATTTAAAAAATTCATTTACATATTTAATAGGTACCGTCTCTACTTCTAATGTTCTAAGAACGATGTGAAAATTATGAGGTAATATTCCTTGAACTTGCTCTAATAAGTAGGAATACATCGCTACCTGAATAACGTGATCTACTTTAATTTTTAAACTATTTTTAGTATCCGTAACTTCGTAACTATAATCCCCTAACTTAGATTTAGAATTTTTAACTTTAATTAAAAAATCAAATTCTCCCAACCATTGTTCATGAACTAAGTAACCTCCACGAATTACATCAAAGCCTTCTTTCATAGACTCTATTGTTTTTTTAAACTTTTCTTGCTGAGTGAGTTTTAGGGGCTTTATGTTTATGACTTTTGAATACTTATCTTTTAAAATTTTAAAATAATCTTCTTCGTGAACGTTACCTCGTTCTAATAATTTTAAATCGCTAAAACCTTTCTCTTTTTTTACTAGGTTTAGAGTTTTTTCGTTTATTTCATTAAAAATTGTATATTTACAATTTAAAAAACTTTTAAGCATGGAGGGTGAATAAAGATTTTTAGCCATTTTTAAGAACGGTCATTATAGATAATTTGATTTATACCTAATGAGTTGAGGGTTTACTATGGACTCGCCTAAGATAACTATTCTTTCATCAATAGTATAATAAATACGCCAAAATACTTTCTCTTCTTCTATATCGTGAACTTCCTCCACTCTAATTTCAGTAATATTATTTCTAATATTTTTAGTGATTAGTGGGTTTAAAGTTTTTTTTATCAAACTCATCAAGTACCTTTCCTGCTGCTAGTCTTACTAAGTTAATTAATTTTAACCAATCTTCTCTTTCATTTGTTTCATTCAACCAGGGTATTCTTTCCTTTTTAATTCCCATTCCATTAATAATAAAATCGTCAATAATTCTCATAAACTCTTTATACTCTTTAGGATCTAAACGAGAAAACATCTCTTTAAATATATCGTCAGCCGGTAAATCAATTTTTTTTGTCATAGCTTTTAGCTAAAGAGATTCTAAAAACTTATAAAATATTAAATAGGTTTTTAAGCTTGCTAATAGTGGCTGTGGAAAAAAAATATCTATCTATTGAAATATTTAATTAACTCCCTTTTTCATAATCTTTATTTGGTAATCATTAAAAATTTTAGCAACAGCTAATCTAATTAAAACTACAAGATTAACATAATCTTCGTGTTTTTTTTTCCCATTTAACCAAGGAAGATATTCTTTATCGATGTTGAGTTGATTTATTATAAAATCATCAATTAGATTAAATACATTAGCTCTTTCATCATGATCCATTTTAGAGAATATTATAGTAAGTAATTCTCCTGAATTGGAGGCTTTTGGTTTAATATTATTCATAAGTTTTTTCCTTTCTAGTTAGTTTGCTAGAAGTTTGAAAACTTTGAATGTTATGAGATATAAAAGTATTAAGATTTACTACTTAAGACCGATCCAACATTACATTACAAGGTTATGCCAAACGTCTTAAGATGAATATTAATATAAAAAATAGTAAATTCAACACTTAAATAATAACAAGTTTGTTAATTTATTATTAATAATAGTAAGTAGAGTAGAGTATATTAATTTGAGTAAAAATTCTAAAATACAATTTAATGAAAATAAAAAAAAATATTGCTAACTACTTTAATAAAGATTTATTTAATTTTAAAAAAAATATCAAAGATATTTGGAATGGAGAACGCTCTTTAGTTTATAGTTTTTGGGTACTTTATGTAGTTTATCTCTCAGTATTTGCGGGTATTATTTTTTATTTTGGAGAAATATTAGATGAATCTTCTACTTTTGGAATTTTATTTTTATTTATTTTTTTAATTTTTGTTTTTATTTATTCCGTAATTGTTAGTGTAGGTATTTTAAGAAGTTCCGCAAAATATATTATAATGAAGAAGAAGAAAAATTTATCGTCTTTTTGGGGAAGACTGGCGCAATTTGTAGTATTTCTAGGACTTGTAAATTCAATTATAGAATTATTTAAACTAGTTAAAGATTTTTAAAGAAAGATTAAATTAAAAAAAATCAATACGTAGAATAAATTAATCAACAGCCACTATAGGTATTAAATTATAATTTTATTATAATTTCTAGCAGCTAAGAATCATTTTAATTAAAATTTATGCCTAGAGTTATTCACTATGAAAAAGCGAAAAAGAAAATAAGAGATAATAGGCGTCATCGATACAATGCTTATGATGCTTACGTACATTTTTTATATCAGAAGAAATACAAGATAAATTCAGAGTTAAGTGATTTGTATATGTCCTATTTGGGTGAACTAAAAACGTGGGTAGAATTTAAAGAAGCTCTTCCAAAATTACAGCCAGAATTATTACATTACACAGTTGTTCATTATTATTTTGCTTGGCATAGGTGTAAGGGGCAATTATTTGACACAAGTATGTTTCAGAAGTTTGGGTTTTACTATCAATTTAGATATTCCAAAGAGAAATATAAAAAGATCTTCTATTACATATGCTTCCCTCGTATAGTTAAGTCCGGTGATAAGATTGAGCAGTATAAATTGTTCGATTTAAAAAATAAATTAAAGATTATAAAATGATTAAATATTCTATTTTTTTATTCTATATATTTTATTTATCTACTGTTAGTTTAAAAGCTAATGAAATAATTTTATCTTGCGTTGATACTAATTCAGATTATTTAGAATATAAAAAAAAGATTTTTGATAAACACAAGGGTTCTTCAATAAAATTCTCAGAACAAGAATTTAAAAGAAATTACACTAATACAATTACAATTACGCCCGATAAAAAATTATTAATTTCTAATAAAAATCGAATTTCTAAACCACATGTAAATCTTTATTATGAGACAGAAAAATATTTGATATTTAGAGATCTTATAAAAATTTCTAGTTACGCAAAACCATATGTTGAACAATTAATAGTGATAGATCGGATTAATTTAAAATATACACTTCAAAATTTTTACCAAGTTGATCCGACCCCAAAGAGTTGGAATATAAATGATCTAATCATTTATGCTGATAGTATAATCTTATCTTTTCTAAAAAATGAAACAGTTTCAGAAGGTTATGGAGAAACCTGTATTCTCGATGAAGTTAAGAAGAAAAAAATATGAACAATCAGCATTTATTAGATAGTTTTTTAGAAACAGTTTTAGAACCTGATAATGAAACAATTAATTATCATGGCGTCGAGGTTCCTTTTCCATCACTAGCGCAAGCAGAATTAGATCGTCAGTTTAATTTAAACCTTAAAAATAACGTATCACCAAGAGACTTTGAGAAGGTTGTTGATGGAGTAATCGTTAGTATTAAGTTGGATTTAAAGAGAAAATATAAACTCTACTATTTTTTACTCTATAATATTTCTTATTTAAAAAAGAATAAGATTGATCTTACTAAAGAAAATAAATTTAATTTAGAAGAAATAAATGAATTACTTTTTAGTACAGAAGAAAATATCTTTAAGTATTACGAACAAATTAAACGCTTAAGTTTAAATTAAATATTTATGAAAAAAGAACTTAATTATTATGACATCCACGTAAAAGTTATGAGAAAAGAAAAACTTACTTTTGAAGAGAAAAAAGTACATTTTGAAAAAATGGTATATAAAAACAATCTTATTGAAACTCTATTTAAAAAAGACGAGGAACGGGCAAAAAAATTCAAAGAGTGGCAGGAACTTCTTAAAAGAGTGGAGCAAAGATATCCAAATCGAAAAAAAATGGAAATCTTTTATCCACCATCTAAAATATTTAAATGATTAGATTTATTATACCTTTAATTTTTTTATTAATCACATCAGTTAAAGCAAACGAACTAGAAAGAATTCTAGATCAGGCAAATAAATATACAGTTAAAATTTACAATTCTACCGACACTCCCTTTATAGAAGATAGTTATTCACCTTCTGCTGGTTCTGGTTTTTTAATAGATAAAACTAATGGGTTAATCGTTACGAATGCCCATGTAGCTTCATATTCTCCTAGTTTAAATAGAGTTAATTTTAAGTATTCTGATCCCATTAAATCAAAACAAGTTTATATAGACCCAGAAATAGATTTAGCTTTTTTACAAATAGACCCAAAAGATATTCCAAAAACCGCAATCGAAGCAAAATTACAATGTAAAAATGATTATAAACCAGGTTCGGGAGTAGTAGCGTTCGGTCACCCAGCAGGTAAGGATTTCACAATCACACGAGGTATTATTTCAGCAGTAAGATATGAAACAGATTTTTTCGAAGCCATTCAAACTGATGCGGCAATTAATAGAGGGAATTCAGGTGGCCCTTTAATCAATATTTCTACTGGGGAAATAATAGGAATAAGTTCCTTTGGAGTAGAAGAAAATCAAGGTTTAAACTTTGCTTTACCTTCTTATAGTGTTTGTAAAATTATAGAATTATTTAAGAATAAAAAAGACCCTTCACCCTTAGATTTAAAAGTTATTTTTTCTAATAATAAAGAACAAGGTAAATTTCTAAAAATTTCAGAATTATTAAAATCAGAAAATAATCCCTTAAAAGTAGGAGACGAAATAATAGAAATTGATGGTAAAAAAGTAGAAAACCCAACTCAATTAAGTAACGAGACAAGAGGGAAAACAAACATCACTTTAAAATTAATTAGAGAAAACAAAACAATAGAATTAAAATTAAGTCCTAAGCCTAAAGGCTCAGTTACAGAGCGAGTTGGTTTAATTTTTTCAAACGTTATTATAGGAGAAAAAGGAAGTTCAACTAACTTAGATATTAATCAAAGGATGAATAATCCTCAAGGTAACTTAGTAGTACAGAATTTAAGAAGTGGCCCAGCTTCAGGCAAGCTTAGGAAGTTTGATGTAATTCAATACGTAGATGGTAAAGAATTTAAAACCATTCAATCGCTTCACGATTATTTAAAAGATAAAAAAGAAATAGAAATTTTCTTTAGAAGACCCAGCCTTAATGAAGAAAGAAAAATAAATTTTACTGATTACTTTGATAAAATAGAAGTTAAAGACATTAAAATACTAAAATTTGAATAAATTTTTTGTATGGTTTTTAATCAAAAAACAATCCAACCTTATCGAGTTTGGTACGAATACTTACAAACTGCTCTAAATGATGAAAATTATAAACAAAAAATAAATAAAATTTATTATAAAGATTGGAATCTTAATTTAGTTAGAAAATTAAAATTTAATAAATGGTTCGTCACCCATCAACATCTTTTTAATAAAATTGAAGAATCTATAAAATTAATAGATAAAATTAATCAAATAAATCCAAATACAATTTTAGTAGAAATTCCAAATTATTTTACCGTTCAAAAAATTCAAAAAGAAATAGGCAAAGCTATAAAAGGAAAGGTAGCAAAAACTCAACAAAATCAAAGATTTAAGATCCAATCCAATAGATCACTACAAATTGCTTCTTTAGACCATTTTCGTTGGTCATATGAATATAAAATAGACACAAATAAAACCTTAGAAGAAATATGGGAAATGGTGAGTATTAAGCAAAAAAACAGGCAAAAAAGGTATGGGATAGATAAAAGAATGAAAATTAAAAAAAGAGCTTTAGCATCTGGTAGTTCAAATAAAGAAAGTAAAGATAAAGCAATATTAATTTCTCGTAATATTAAAAAAGCTAAAAGAATTTTAGATAATGTTTGTAAAGGTATTTTCCCTGGAGAATACGCTATTCATTAATTATAAGTTTGCGTCGTAAACTATAAGAGTGCCAAGTAAAAGAATTATTCCTTAAAATCAAATATAATAGTCGTATCGTTATCAAAAAAAAATTAATTTTATTTTTTTAGATAACTTAAAATTAACAATAAGGAGAAAACATCGTGAGAAAAATAAAAATAAATAAAAAAGGCTTTTTAGCTTTTTTAAATAATAAAGAAAAAAAAGGAGGAAATAGAAATGTATAAAGAAATAAGACCTACTAATGCCCTATATGGATTAGTAAATAATTTACTACCTGATAAAAATCTAAGATTTTATTTAGATCGATATTCTAATTTTGATTGGGAAGAAATAATTCGGTTTGATGAAGATAATATCCCAATTGAGAATTCTGATAAATTTGAAAGTGATATTTCTTTTTGGATGTTAGATATAGAAAATATAAATCATGATGAATTAGAAACAAAAATTAAATATCGAGGAAGACTTCAATATGCTCCTCTCCCTAGGAGACTTATTATTTTAACTGAAATAACAAGACTAGAAAATTTAATTAATAATCACTTAGATAATTATAATGAATATTCATATACAGGGTATGTAAAATCTAGTGATTTAAGATCTTTAATAAATATTTTAAAAGAAATAGATATAAAAATTTCAACTTTTTTTTCAGAAATCGAAACTGAAATTTATCCCTCTGAAGATGAAACTTTACATTAAATTTTAAAATAAAACTTAAACAACAAAGGTATTAAAAGATGAAAAAACAAGAGATAGATAAAAAAATTGTACTAAGTCCTCGTTGGAACATTAAAATGGATTTAAATTATTTAAATCCAAAGGGAATAATAAATCTTATGAGATATAACTATTGGAATAGAAATAAGCCAATTTTAGAAATTGGTGAAAATTTATTAATCTTATTTGAAAGATTTATTTCTATTGATTGGACAAGATATTGTGATGTTCATAAAGAATATTGTGACGTTCATAAAGATTGGAAAATAAGATCTCTATCTTTTGTAAATGATATTAGCTTAGAAAGTGATGAGTTTTTATCGAATAATAAGGATATGATAGATGATAGCCATTTTCTAAGATATGAAGCTGATGAAATTTTCTGGCTAATTGATAATTTCTTAGACAATTATAATGGAAATTTAGTTCACCCTGGAGAGTATATAAGAAGAGATGACCTTAATTTTTTAGCACAGTTTTTATTGAGGTTAGCTACTCGATTAGAAAACTTGGAAAAAATAAAAACTAATAAAAAACCTAAAAATTAAGAATACTAAATAGATTTAAATAATTAGAGCTAAGGATCTATCTTTACACAAGTTAAAATGCGCTTGGGGTTATCTTTGGGGTTATTAATTTAAATAATTAATAGGGCGATCACTATGCCAACAATAGTGAGGGTAAAGCTATGCCTTAAATAAACTAACTTTAAACAGAGAATATTATGAATAAAAACGAAGTGAATGAACTTGAAAATAATGAAATAGCGAATAACTGTACTGGTGGAATCTGGAACCTCTTTAAGGACGATGAAAATAACGTCTACCTTAGAGGAAAAATGTATACCCTAAGTTTTAATAGAGAAATCCGAAGGAACCCTAATGATTCCTATTATGATATCTCGGTTATTTTAAATGAATTAAATAAAAGTGTTAATAGTTCTATCTTCGGAAGAAACTATAGAAAATACCCTGATCGAATTGCCTTTATTGGTTTCTATGAAAGATCTGATGTTAAATTAAATGATCACGTTCATTTTTTAATTAGAATACCTCGAAAATTTAATAATCCTGGAAGAATAAAATTTATTATAAATAGAATTAAATTTTTTACTAAAGTTTTACTTGGAAATAGTTTTTCGCCTAATACTCTTATTATTACCTGGGTAAGAGACTCTGAGCGTGTTCTAATTCAATACTCTATTAAAAAATATAATAAAAACACTAACGATAATCTAATTGTATGCTGAAAATTAAAGAATTTCTAAGAAAATTAGAAATAGAAAGAAACTCTTTAAATAAAATAGAGTTAATAAGAAAACTTTTAATAGAGCTTAAAAGCCTCGAAAAAAGCGAAATAAATAAAATAAATAATAAAATAAAGGATTAATATGATGAATGAACCGATTAAATTAACAAAACAATTAATTACTTTCTCTTTAGATAGTGAATTAATAAAAAACTTTAAATCTAAAGCAAAAGAAGAAAACTTTAAATATTCTAAATTAATAGAATTATTAATAAAAAATTATTTAAAACCTAATATTGAAGAGAATAATCCTCCTAAAGTAGAAGAAAAAAAAGAATATTCGACTAACGAATTAAAAGACGAAGAAATATTAAAAATCTTTTCTAATATTTAATAAATCTATTTATAAATAAATAACTCCATTCTAAAAATCTTGGAAACTAGCTAAAACCACTAATTAGTTGAGCTTTTTAGCGACTTCTCTTGCCGTGATGTTCGAGTAGATACCGAGCAAAATATTCGGACTGGAGTGACCTGAAATTAACATCGTCTCTTGAACGTTTAATCCTTTTTTACTCATCATGTCCGTTAGTGCCTGATGCCTTAAATCGTGAATCTTTGCGTTGGGTATACTATATAGCCTACAAAGCCTTCTCCATGCTCTGTTGAGGTTATTTCGGCTAATACGAATGGGTAATTCGATACTATTAAATAACTCTTTTGCTCTTTGCGAGATTGGAATGGTTCTGGGCTTAGTCTTGGTAACTGGAATATATAAAAGATTATCTTCTAGGTGAGATCTCTGTACGTTTAATAACTCTCCTTTTCTCATTCCTGTTTCTAGTAGTAGTTCTAAAAATATACTTATTAAATTGGGAGTGTGGTTTCCTTTAATTAATAGATTTATTTCTAAATCGGTAAATCTTCTATTTCTTGGTGGGTTATTCTTAGGGCGAATAAAATCTAGGCACGGATTTTCTATTTTATATCCCCACTCTTTTCTACAGGTCGTAAATAAATGAGAAATTATATCGAGAGTTCTATTAAAGCTGGAACCAGATATTTTAAGTAATTTTCTATCTCTCCACTTATTTAAAACCTCTACACTAACTTTATTTAAAGGAAGATTAGTTAATTCTATTTCGTTTTTAATAATTAATAGAATAGATTTCTTTTCATTCTCGTAAGATCTTTTTCTTATACTTATTTCGTTTACATACCTTAATAAGGCTTCTTTTAATTTAGGATATTCTTTTTCTCTTAAGCCTAACTCGGTATTCGTAAGTCTTACTTCCTCTTTACTTCCCCATAAAACCGCATCCTTACGAAAAAGAAAAGTTTTTACACTAGTCTTTAAATCTTTACGTTTAATAGTAACCTGCCATCTTCCACGACGTTTTCGAATATACATTCAACCTCACGCGATTAGGAAGTCCTACGGGAGTCCGTTTCTTGCCGAACCCTTTTAAGAATTAAACAGAGTAAAAAAGCTAAGACTAGCTCTGAATTTGGAGCGGGTGAAGGGAATTGAACCCACGACCTAATCGTTGGCAACGATTCGCTCTACCACTGAGCTACACCCGCTTAATAATCTCGTGAAATTAAATGAAAATAAATTTTAATCAATTGAAAAGTGAAATTGAATAAAGCAAATTAAACACTATATTAATTCATAATGACAACTTTAGATAAAAAAGAAATTCCTCAAGAAATATCTATTTTCCCACTTGCTAATGCGGTGTTCTTTCCAAATACAATTTTACCTCTAAATATTTTTGAGCCTAGATATAAAAAAATGGTCGAAGATGCTTTGGCATCAAATAAAATGATTGGAATGATCCAAACAAAAGGAAGTAATAATTCAAATAAACCTGAAGTGTTCAGTGTTGGTTGCCTTGGTAAAATAGACACACACACAAAAACAGCAGATGGAAGATATTTAATAAACCTTAAAGGTTTAGTGCGATTTAGAATTCTGGATGAAGCTGAGACTAATCTTCCTTATAGAAAATTTAGAGTAACTTATGATGAGTTCTTAGATGATTTAGAAAAAATAAAATTCAATGACAAGATTGATGTGTTGCAACTTATAGATAAAGCTAGAAAACTATTTAAGATTCATCATTTATCTACTGACTGGAAGATTGTTGAAAAAGTTGAACCAGATCAATTAATAAATTCACTATCAATGATATGTCCTTTTTCTGTAAGTGAAAAACAGGGGTTGCTTGAGGCAAAAACTTTGCTTGAGAGAAACTTACTAATCAATCAGATAATAAATTTTTATATTATTGGGAATAATCCTGGATTTGAAAGACAAATCCACTAAGAATTAATTAGGCAGACTTATTCATCGAGTCAAAAAATTCAGCATTATTTTTTGTCTCCCTTAATTTACCAATTAAAAATTCTATTGCTTCCATATTTCCCATTGGGGCTATCAGTCGTCTTAAAACGTTCATCTTCTGAAGATCTTCCTTCTTGAATAACAAGTCTTCTTTTCTAGTTCCAGACTTTGTAATATCGATTGCTGGGAAAATTCTCTTATCTGCAATTTTTCTATCTAGAATAACTTCGGCGTTACCTGTTCCTTTAAATTCTTCAAAAATAACTTCATCCATTCTTGAACCAGTTTCTATTAATGCTGTAGAAATAATTGTTAAAGATCCGCCCTCTTCAATGTTTCTTGCTGCTCCAAAAAATCTTTTTGGCCTTTGTAATGCGTTGGCATCAACACCACCTGTTAATACTTTTCCTGAACTTGGAACAACTGCGTTATAAGCTCTTCCTAATCTCGTGATTGAGTCTAATAAAATCACCACATCTTTTTTATGCTCTGCTAATCTTTTTGCTTTTTCAATTACCATCTCGGCTACTTGAACGTGTCTCATTGCTGGTTCATCAAATGTAGAACTTACAACTTCACCTTTTACAGATCTTTGCATGTCCGTAACTTCCTCTGGTCTTTCATCAATAAGTAAAACTATTAAATAAATCTCTGGATGATTTGCTGTAATTGAATGTGCAATGTTTTGAAGTATTACTGTTTTACCAGCTCTTGGTGGTGATACGATTAATGCTCTTTGACCTTTTCCAATTGGAGTTACAAGATCAATTAATCTTGCTGTTAAATCTGGTTTTTTATCCGCTTTATTTGACTCAACTTCTAAATTTATACGCTCATCTGGATATAGCGGCGTTAAGTTATCAAAGTTAATTTTATTTCTAGATTTTTCAGGGTCTTCAAAATTTATCTTGCTAACTTGTAAAAGCGCAAAATATCTCTCAGAATCTTTTGGGGCCCTAATTTCTCCTTCAACTGTATCTCCTTTACGAAGGCCAAATCTTCTAATTTGGCTTGGGCTTACATAAATATCATCGGGTCCTGGTAAATAATTTGACTCTGTAGCTCTTAAAAAGCCAAAACCGTCTTGTAATGTTTCAAGAACACCGCTTCCTGTAATTTTTTCATTTTTTTCAGCAAATTTTTTAAGAATTGCAAACAAGATTTCTTGTTTACGCATTGTGCTTGGGTTTTCGATTCCTAGCTTTTCAGCTTCTAAAATTAAGTCTGCTGGTGTTTTATTTTTTAATTCTTGTAGGTTCATTTATGTTTGGGATTGTCTTGTGAAACTTTTAGGTGTGAGAGGAATATAACAATAATTAATTATATTTCAAGCGGGTTTAAAAATAACCAAAAAGACAATAATTATCAGTATTATAGTTGGTATTTCATTTATAACTCTGAAAAATTTTGAACTTCTTTTATTTCTATCGGATTCAAAATCCTTCAAGCATTTAGATAAAAAACCATGATAACCGGAGAGAACAATTACAAATAAAAATTTAATAGATAACCATAAAGAGAAAATATTATTAAATCCTAAAATCCATAAAACAGATAAACCAGACAACCAGGTAATAATCATAGCCGGGTTCATAATTATTTTCATTAATCTTTTTTCCATCACTTTAAAAATTTTGGAAGATTCGGCACTATTATTTTCAACGTGATAAACAAATAATCTTGGTAAATACAAAAGTCCGACCATCCATGAAATAACGGCTATAACGTGAATTGCTTTAAGCGTTAAATATAAATTCATTAATTAATTAAATATTTTTTAACAATATGTTCCATCATTTTAATGTGATCTTCATTATCATTTAAACATGGAACAATATCATAATTTTCCCCGCCATTTTCTATAAAGCTTTCTTTACCCTGAATTGCTATTTCTTCTAAAGTTTCAACGCAATCTGATGAAAAGCCAGGACATATCATAAGCACATTTTTTTTGCCCTTGCTAGGAAGCTCTTCTAAAGTTTTGTCCGTGTAGGGCTTTAGCCATTCATCTGGCCCAAACCTTGATTGAAAGGTTGTCTCAATAGGAATGTCTTTAAATTTTTCTTTCATCAGTCGCGTCGTTTTTTGACAATAACAGTGATATGGATCTCCCTTTGTAAAATATTTCTTTGGTATGCCGTGATAAGAGGCTAAGATTAAATCTGGCTTCCATTTAATTTCTGAAACTTTCTTTTTTATACTTTTGACAAGCGCATCAATAAACAAGTGTTCGCTTTCATAGTGTGGTATCGTTTGTAAACTAGGCTGCCATCTCATTTTTATTAAATTTCTATAAACTTCATCGCACACTGTTGCTGTGGTCGCTGCTGCATATTGTGGGTATAAAGGAAAAATAATAATTTTTTCGCACCCCTCTTTTTGCAAAAAATCTAATTTACTTTTTATGCTTGGATTTCCATACCTCATTGCAAAATCAACAATGATTTTATCATTACCGATCTTTTCTTTTAATTTTTGAGTTTGGCTTTTTGTATAATATCTAAGCGGAGATTCATTGGTATCGTTCATCCAAATTTGTTTATAAGCATGCGCTGTTTTTGACGGTCTAAAGGTTAATATAAATAAGTTTAAAATTATTTGCCAAAGAATAGGATTAACCTCTATTACTCTTGTGTCGGATAAAAATTCTTTTAAATATTTTCTAATATCCCACCAACTCGTTGAGTCTGGTGTGCCAAGGTTAACCAGCAAAACTCCTGTTTTTCCAAATTTTACTTTTGGGTGATTTATTTTATCTAAATCAAAACTCATAAATTATAACTCCTTACAAACTCAACAAGCCTTTTAACGTTTTCTGGTTTTGTTTTTGGCAATATCCCGTGTCCCAAATTAAATATGTATGGTTTGTTTTTAAAAAAATCTAAGTATTTTTTTGCCTCTTCGAACATTCTTTTGTTATTTCCCAATAGAAATTTTGGGTTCATTCCACCTTGAAAAACCACATCATTATTTAAATTTAAGTTTTTAAGATTAACATCATAATCAATGCTAATGCCATGTGGGTTTACTTCTTTTATAAAATTGTTGATATTTTGATTAATTCCTTTTGGAAAACAAATAACCGGGTTGTTTGGAAAGTTTTTTTTAATTTTGTTAACAATGTTTTTGTTTGGGTTAATACAAAACTCTTTTAAGTTTTTTTTTTCAATTAAACCAGCCCAACTATCAAATAACTGTATAATGTCGGCTCCAGCTAATATTTGCTCTTTGCAATGGATATAAATCAGGTGCTCTAGTCTTTTGATTATTTTTATTACTTTTTTCTTTTTAAGGTTTTTTAAGAATTTTATATTTTTTTTTGGTGAACCTTTGTTAATCATGTAGGTTAAAAGCGTCCACGGGGATCCGGCAAACCCTATTAATGATTTTTCTTTTGGTAGTGTTTTTTTTATCTTTTTTAATATTTTATAAACGTTTTTTAGTTTTTTTATAAAAATTTTATCATTCGTTTCATAAAATTTATTTAAATTATAATTTTTTAAAATTGGTCCTGTTTTTTCTTTAAATTCTACTTTTTGTCCGACAGCATTTAAAATTAATAAAATATCTGAAAAAATTATAGCGGCATCTAAATCAAATCTATTTATAGGTTGTAATGAGACTTTTGTTGCATCATTTATATTTAAGCAAAAATTAATAAAATTTTTATTTTTTCTTCTTATTTTTTGATATTCTGGAAGGTATCTTCCTGCTTGTCTCATAAACCAAATAGGAAAATTTTTTTTTTTATTTAAAAGAGAATATTGAAGTGAACCACTCATTAATAAATATTAGTTAAAATAGTAGTATTATATGGTTATGTTAGTAATGTGTTTATATTTTTATTAACAGCTTATTAACAAGTTTTGTTGATTAAATTTTTTCAATAACTTTATATTTAAGTTGTTTATCTAAAATTACTAACAATCCTAAAATATTAAAAAACAAACTTATTAATGTTATTAATTAAATAATAACAATTTATTAAGTGTTAACCTTTGCCTTTTTTAAAGTTAGAAATGTATAAAGGGTAATTATAAAGGTTTGCTAACAGAGTTATGAACAGAAAATACAACGTTTTTTTAGTATCGGATTCAACCGGCGAAACTCTTGATAGAATATTTCTTGCTTTAAAGGCCCAGTTTGAAAACTTCAACAACAACTTACACCACTTTTCTTTTGTTAGAACGGAGGCACAAATAAAAACCTTATTGGAAAAATGCAATAAGCTTGGGGACCCAATAGTGCTTTATACTCTTGTAGAGCCTGCGGTGACTGCTTTTTTAATCCAAGAAACAGAAAAACACAAAATTCCTTGCTTTGGTGTTCTAGATTATTTAATTCCAAAATTTGAAACAGCCCTCAATAGAAAGGCCAACAGAAAACCAAGTGGTCAGCATATTTTAAATAAAGAATATTATAAAAAAATTGCCGCAATGCAATTTAGCATTGAGCATGATGACGGCCAAAAATTAGAAACAATCTTAGAAGCGGATATAATTATTTTGGGAATCAGCAGAACTAGCAAAACTCCAACAACAATTTATCTTGCAAACAAAGGCTACAAATCAGCTAATATTCCGATGGTCCCAAACCAGAAAATACCAGAAGAAGTTTTAAAAGATAAAAAAAAGACAATAGTAGGGTTGATTGCCGACCCAGAAAGATTGGTAGATATAAGAAAAAATAGACTAAATACATTAAGCGAAGAAAAGCACACTTCTTATGTTGATTTAGAAAGAATAAGAGAAGAGCTAGAAGAAAGTAGAAAAGTTTTTAAAGTAAATAACATTCCAACAATTGATGTAACAAGAAAGTCAGTAGAAGAAACGGCCGCCTCAATTATAAAGATTCACGAAATTAAAAATAGCTAATGAGAAATATTATTTTAGCATCCGCAAGCGGGATAAGGCTAAAAATATTAAATGATTTTGGCTTTAGTGTTAAAGTAGAAGCGGCCAATATAGATGAGGATGAAATTAAAAACTCTTTGTTGGCAGAGAAATTTAGTTCATTTGATATTTCAAGAGCCCTTGCCGAAACAAAAGCAAAAAAAATAAGTAGCAAAATTTATGATCAGATGATTCTGGGCGCTGATCAAGTTTTGGATTTTGGGGGTAATATATTTAACAAACCAGAAAATATGGAATTAGCAATGAACTTAATGAAAAGATTAAATGGCAAAGAACATTCTTTGTTTAGCTCTATTTGTTTGAGTAAAAATGGTTCGACTATTTGGATGCACACAGAACAGGTTGTTTTAAAGATGAAGCAGTTTTCGGATAATTTTATTAAAGATTATTTACAAAAAGTAGGATTAGAAACCATTAAGAAATATGGTGTTTATCAAATAGAAGGAATAGGGAAAGATTTATTTGAAGAAATAAAGGGAGATGAATACTCTGTAATGGGAATGCCAATTAAACAATTAATTAACTATTATAAACTAAATGAAAAATAGAAAAAACTTTTTAGTTATTGGAAATCCTATCAAGCATTCTTTGTCTCCCTTTTTGCATAACTATTGGTTTTATAAAAATAAAATTAATTGTGAATATAAAAAGTTAGCAACGACAAAAAGTTCAATTAAGAAAATTTTAAAAAGAGTTAGAAAAAGAGAGATAGAGGGAATTAATGTAACCATCCCTTTTAAAAATAGTGTTATTAAACATTTAGATGTTTTAAAGGGAGACGCTCTAAAAACCTCTTCAGTGAATACCGTTTACTTAAGCAAAAAAAAATTAATTGGCGATAATACTGATGTTTATGGTTTCTCTTCGGGTATTTTAAAAAAAGTTAAAACTAGAATTAAGACCGCGGGAATTATTGGTGCCGGAGGCGTTACCTCCTCTATTATTCTCGCTCTAATCCAAAAAGGAGTAAAAAAAATATATATAACTAATAGAACTTTTTCTAAACTAAAAGTATTTAAGAAAAAATTTAAAAAGTTCATTTATCCAATCAAATGGAATGATCGTTATAAAGAATTCGCAGATGTTCAAATTTTAATTAATGTTACAAGTCTTGGGATGCTCGGACAGAACGATCTAAAGTTTGATTTTAGTATTTTTGATAAAAAAATTAATGTGGTGGATATTGTTTATAACCCTGAAAATACAAGGTTTTTAAAAGATGCAAGAATAAATGGTCACAAAACTTTTACAGGTTTAGATATGTTTATTTATCAAGCTCAGAAGGCATTTTATATTTGGAATAGAAAAAATCCCAAAATAACAAAAGATATTTATAAAAAACTTAGAAAAAAAATTAATGGTTAAAGTTGGTATTTTAGGGTCAGTTGGAAGTGGCAAAACTTTTATTGCAAATATTTTTAAAGAACTGAGTTTTAATATTTTCTCAGCAGATAGTGAGGTCGCTAATATTTATAAGAACAATAAGACTGTTAATAGAAAGATTGCTAAATTTTTTAAGTTAAAACTTTATAAGGGTAAAATAAATAAACAGGATCTTAGGGATTCACTTAAAAAAAAACCAAAAAAATTTAAATTTTTGAATAAGATTATTCATCCAATAGTTAGAAAGAGATTAGCTATTTTTTTGACTAGATTTAAAAAAAACAAGTTAGTCGTTTTAGATATCCCGCTTTTAGTGGAGAATAAAATGCTCAATTTTGTTGATATTCTTGTTCTTGTTAAAACTAGGTCTAATTCTTTTTTAAGCAGAATAAAGAAAAGAAAAAATTTAGATAAACAATTTTTAAATATATTAAAAAAACAACAGGTAAGTGAAAAGATCAAAGAAACTTATGCGGATTTCATAATTTATAATAGTTCCAAAAATAAAGTTAAATTGCAGGTAAAAAATATTATTGATAAGATTCTTTTAAATTAATGATCGAAGTTATTTTAGATACAGAGACAACGGGGCTTTCAGTAGAGAAAGATAGAATCGTTGAAATTGCTTGCGTGGAATTAAACAATCATATCCCGACAAAAAATATTTTTCACACGTTTTTAAATCCTGAGACCAAGGTATCAGCAGATGCCTTTAGTGTTCATGGTTATTCTGATGAATTTTTATCAAACAAACCTAAATTTAAAGATATTGCTAATGATTTTCTTAATTTTATTAAGGATAAAAAACTTATTATTCATAATGCAGATTTTGATCTTGGATTTTTGAATAATGAATTAAAAAGATTAAATATAAAACCTATTCTGAAATCTGATATTTTAGATACCCTTCAGGTTGCTAGATCTAAATTTCCAGGCGTTGGGAATAGTTTAGATGCCTTGTGTAAGAGATTTAAAATTAGCATTGAGGCTAGAGAAAAGCATTCTGCATTATTAGACTGTCATTTACTCTCAAAAGTTTACATCGAATTAATTGATAAAAAGGAATTAACGCTTGATCTAATGTCCAATGATAAAATTTTTAATGAAAAGATGAAATTGAGCAATGAGAACAGAGAAGGTATTGTTGTTAAAGTTTCACCAGAACAAATGGAAGAATATAAGAAGTTTTTAAAAAAGAATGTTTCTAATGCTTTTGCGTTAGATTAGCGGACTGTTGTTCGTATAGTTCTTTAAAGTTAATTTCTTTCTTAAATTTAAATTCTTTAAAACCAGATTTTTGAAATAATTCAGTTATAAGATCAGTTAGTTTTTTTGCATATAAATCAGGTATTTCAGCAAGAATGATCCTTTTAATTTCTTCTGCTTTTAATTCTGTATCTGTAATTTTAAATACTACAGCCAGACATGCTTCTGCATGAATCTTATTTTGTACTTCTTTTGGGGCTTCAAAAATAAGTTTACAATTTAGTTCTAGCATCCCATTTTTTAGAGGCTTGTTGGAAATATCAACTTTTGTTTCATATTTACCAAGATTTTGAGCTGCATCTACAAAGCAATCTGGAGATGGAATTTCAAAAGACAAATCTTTTACGTAGTTTGTAATAATATGGTACTTAGAATTCTCTTTATTTTTTTCTTCCATTTTAAAAATATGATTTCTATATAATTTAAATATATTTTTTTATATTAAATATCATTTAATTCGATCTAAATTTAGATGTATTAATTTTTAACTATTTAATCTAAAATACCCTTAAATGAATGATAATTTTGGCTACATAGACATCGTGCTCCTTGCCATAGTGGCTGGCATAATTATTTTAAGACTTAGGAATGTTCTTGGTAAAGGAGCTGAGGATGGTGCCGTTAGAGCAAAGAAATCAGTTGTGGTGGATGCTCAATTTGAAGATGTTAATCCTTCTAGAAGTGAGGAAAATATTAATTTAAGAGAATTTAAAGAAGAGACTTTTATAAAAGGCGCTCAAGCAGCTTATGAAATGATAGTTAATGCCTTCGCAGCTGCAGACAAAAAGACTTTAAAAGACTTAACATCACCAGAAGTTTATAAAAGCTTCGTTGGCGTTCTTGATGAAAGAAAAAATAAAAAATACGTTAATCAATTTACTTTCATAGGAATTAAAAAAGCAACAATAGAGAATATAGATAAGAAAGATAGTTTTTATACTGTTAAAACTAGATTTGTGAGTGAAATTATATCCTGTGTTAAAGATGCCAATAATAATATTATTGAAGGAAGCCCTGAAGAGATTCAAACGGTTAATGATGTTTGGAGCTTTTCAAGAGATCTAAATTCTGATGATCCTACTTGGAATTTAACTGAAATTGCACAGGATGTGCATGTCAAAGAATAATAAAAATTCTACAAGTCCGGAAGATATAAAAGCCTGGGAAGATTTTAAAAACCAAAAATATTTAGATGGTGATAAAGGCGAAATATCTAAAAAATCTATAAAAGGAAACAAAAAACAAGATCATATTGATTTTAAAATAGATTTACATGGTTATTCATTGCATGAATCTTTTGAGAAGATAAAGGGCATTGTAGAAAATTGTTATCAAAAAGATTTAAGAAATATTTTAATTATTACAGGTAAAGGCTTAAGGTCCAAAGTTAAAGAAAATCCTTATTTGTCAGAAGATTTAAGCTTATTAAAATATGCAATTCCAAATTTTATCAAAGATAATTTTTCAGATATTATTAATTCTATGGAAGAGCCAGATCAAAATTTAGGTGGATCTGGAGCTTTTTTGTTAAGATTAAAAAAAAGATTATAGAATAGTATTTATTTAACTATTAAAGCTAATTTATTGATAACGTTAGTTTTTCTATATATAGATTGTTAATTCATATGAGGATCGCAAAAGTTAATAGAAAAACCAAAGAAACATCTATAGAGGCAGAAGTAAATTTAGATGGCAAAGGCGTTTATAATATAGATACAGGAATTGGTTTTTTAAATCACATGCTTGAACAGCTATCAAAACACTCTTTGGTAGATATAAATTTGAAAGCAAAAGGTGATTTACACATTGATCTCCACCACACAACGGAAGACTCAGGAATTGTTATAGGCGAGGCTATTGCTAAAGCTTTGGGAGATAAAAAGGGCATTAAAAGATATGCGCATGCTTATATTCCAATGGACGAAACATTAAGCAGAGTTTCTCTTGATATATCAAACAGACCTTACTTAGTTTGGAATGTAAAATTAAAAGTAGAAAAGCTTGGAGAAATGGACACTGAACTATTTAAAGAATGGTTCCAGGCCTTTTCACAAAGTGCTGGTATTACTTTGCACATAGAAAATATTTATGGTGATAATAGTCACCACATTATTGAATCGTGTTTTAAAGGATTAGCGAGAGCTTTACGTCTTGCATTAGAAAAAGATGCAAGAGCAGGAGATTCTTTGCCTTCTACTAAAGGAATACTTTAAAGATTTTTTAAATGTATGTATCAATAGTTGATTATGGGACCGGGAATCTCAATTCCGTTTCAAAAGCCTTAGAGGTTGCAGCTACAAGAGTTAATAAAAAAATAAATATAAAAATATCTAATAAACCAAAAGATATTTTAGATTCAGACAAGATTATATTGCCTGGCCAGGGCTCCTACAGACAGTGTGCTTTGGGAGTAAAAAATATATCTGGATTGTGGGATTCTATTAATGAATTTGTTTTAATTAAAAAGAAAGCAATTTTTGGAATTTGTGTTGGCATGCAGCTTTTTTCAGATCAAGGATTTGAAGAAGAGGTTACTAAAGGATTTGGCTGGATTAAAGGCTCCGTAAAAAAAATAAAACTTAATAATAAAGATTTAAAATTACCCCATATGGGTTGGAATGAAGTTAACATTGTTAAAAAAAATGATTTATTTTTAGATATTAAGAATTTATCTCATTTTTATTTTGTGCACAGTTATGCATTTGAAGCTGAGAATATTAATGATGTTGTCTGTACCACAGATTATGAGAAATCAGTTGTTGTTGCTCTTTTAAAAGAAAATATTTTTGGCACCCAATTTCATCCTGAAAAGAGTCAGGAAAATGGGATTAAGTTATTGTCTAACTTTTTGAATTGGAATTTATAATGATAATATTTCCAGCAATAGATTTAAAAGATGGAAAATGTGTAAGACTTTATAAAGGAGATTTTAATAAAACGACTATATTTAATTCCTCTCCATATAATCAGGCGCTTCAATTTAAAAAAAAAGGTTTTACAGATTTGCACCTCGTAGATCTTGATGGTGCTTTAAAAGGAAGATCTAAGAATAAAAAAGTTATAATAAAAATCATTAAAAACACTGATTTAAAAGTGCAATTAGGAGGAGGAATTAGAACTCTAAAACAAATATCTTTTTGGATTAAAAATGGAGTTTCTACGGTAGTTGTTGGAACTATGGCTATACAAAACCCAAAGATTCTAAAAAAAGCATGTGATCTATTTCCAGGAAGAATAGCTGTTGCACTAGATGTTAGAAATAATTTTTTAGCTATTAAGGGTTGGGTTAAACAAACAAAAATAAAACTTATGGATTTTTCAAAAAAGTTAGAGGACTTCGGGGTGTCTAGAATTATTTATACAGATATAAATAGAGATGGAACAAAGACAGGCGTTAATTTTTCTCAGCTAAAAAGAATAGTCGCAAAAGTTAATATTCCATTAGTTGTTTCTGGAGGAGTTTCAGACATAAAAGATATAAGAAAATTACATAAAGCTGAGTTATTTGATGGGGTTATTATTGGTAAGGCTATTTATGATAAATCTATTTCTCTAAATGAACTTAAAAAATTTGTTTAAAAAAAATGCTTAAAAAAAGAATTATACCTTGTCTTGATGTTAAGGGTGGCAGAGTTGTAAAAGGTATCAATTTTGTAAATTTAAAAGATGCCGGCGATCCTGTGGAACAAGCAAAAATATATGATAAAGGAGGCGCTGATGAAATATGTTTTTTAGATATTACAGCATCAAGCGAAAATAGAAAAATTTTATTAGACAAGGTAAGTGAAACAGCAAAAAGTTGTTTTGTTCCTCTAACCGTCGGTGGTGGAATTAGTAGCATCGAAGATATTAAAACCCTTTTGCTCGCGGGAGCAGATAAAGTTTCAATTAATACTGCGGCAGTAAAAAATTATAATTTTATTAAAGAAAGCTCAATTAGATTTGGATCTCAATGTATAGTAATTGCAATAGATGCAAAAAAAGTAGGAAATAATAAATGGGAAATATTTACTCATGGAGGAAGAAATTCCACAGGCATTGATGCCATTGAATATGCTAAAATTGCTGAAAAAAATGGCGCTGGAGAAATTCTTCTTACATCTATGGATAAGGATGGAACAAAAACAGGTTATGATCTTGAGTTAATAAGTGCTATTTCAAGCTTAGTGTCTATACCAGTGATAGCATCAGGAGGAGTTGGAAATCTTGATCATTTATATGAAGGTTTTAATACTGGTTTAGCCAGTGCGGTTTTAGCAGCTTCAATCTTTCATTATGGTGAATATTCCATAATGGATGCAAAAAACTATTTAATTAAAAAGGGAATACCAATAAGAATTTAATTATGTTTAAAAATTTAGAACAGCTTATTAAAAAAATAAAGAAACAAAAGAATAAAAATCCAAAAATTTCTTATACGGCAAGCCTGATTAAAAAAGGTAAAAATTTTTGTATAAAAAAATTTATGGAAGAAGCAAAGGAGTTTGCAATTTCATCTAAATATTCAAATAAAAAAAATTTAATTCACGAAGCTACTGACGTTTTGTATCATTATTTGGTTTTGTTAGAATCTAAAAAAATAAGTTTTAGATTAATTTTAAAAGAAATAAAAAAGAGATCAAAAACTTCGGGAATTATAGAAAAACTTCATAGATAAGATAAGTTAAAATTTAATTTTTATGAATCAATTAAAATTAGATGACGATTATAATCAATTAATTACTTTTATTAATGAACGAAATTACTTAGAGGCAGAAAATAAGAGTTTAGAATTAATAAAAAAAAATACGCACAACACCCCACTATTTTTTAATTTATTTGGATTGGTAAATCAAAAATTAAAAAAAATAGATTTAGCTTATAAAAGTTTTGAAAAAGCTTTAGCATTAGATAGTAAATTCTGTCCGGCTTTATTTAATTTGGGTATGATGAAATTTGAAACTAATTTTTATGAACAAGCAATTTTTTATTTTAACAAAACATTAGAAGTTGATCCAAACAATTATGACTGCAATTTAATGTTGGCAGAAAGTTATGCTAAATTAAGGCAATTTGATCATGCTATTCGAAATTATGAACAGACAATAAAAATCGATTTTAAAAATAAAGATGCCTATATAAATTTAGCTAATTTATTCCAATCTTTAGATTTAAATTTAGAAGCGCAAAATACTTTAGAAAAAGCAATTAAAATTATTGGGGAGGAATATAAATTATTAAATAATCTTGGATTAATCTATAAAAAAAAAAATAAAATAGAAGAAGCGATTAGTATTTTTAAAAAAATCCTAATTACTAGAATTGATGATCCTGAGCCTTACGTGAATTTAAGTCTTAGCTATTTCGAAAAAGAAGATTATGTAAAATCTTTAGAATTTATTGATAAAGCTATTACTAAAAGTAATTATTTGCATGAATTATTTTATTATAAATCATTAACACTTGAAAAAATAGGAAAACTTGACGAGTCTTTAGAGAATATTGAAAAATCAATTTTAATTCGAGAAGATTATTTTAATTCTATCCAAAAAAAAATTGAAATTTATATAAAATTATTAAAACATGCTGATAGTAAAATATTAATAGAAAATTTAGATTTAAATAACGAGTCAATAAAATTAGATACTATTGGTATTTTAATTTTTTTTTCAAACTACTTATATAGTTTTGATCAAAGTTTTTATTTAAGATTAGTTGAATTGCATAATAATATTTTAAAAAAAAAAAATGAATATATTTATGAAAAGTCTAAAAAAGAATTTTGTATTAGCAAAAATAAGTCAAAAAAAAAAATAAAAATAGGGTTTATATCAGCTGATTTTAATAATCATGCCGTATGTTATCAATTAAAAAATTTTTTTATTTTGTTATCGCAGAATTTAGAATTTGAATTATATTTTTATTATAATTCTAATAAAAAAGATGAAATAAATGTAGAATTAAGAAAATATATTATAAATTGGACTGATATTGAAAGCTTATCAGACTATGATGTAGCCAAAAAAATTTTAGATAATAAACTTGATTTATTAATAGATTTATCGGGGTTTACATCGGGAAACCGTCTTGGAGTTTTCCCATATAAAATTTGTAAACACCAAATAACTTGGGCTGGATATTTAAATTCAGTTGGGGTTGATGGAATTGATTATATATTAGCTGATCCTTTCGTTGTACCTGAGGAGAGTAACTTTGAGAATTTGTATAAAGAAAAAATTATACGATTTGATAATTGTTGGTCAACATTATCTCTTTTTGATGATCTGTCTATGAATAATCCGAATAATATTCCCTTTAATGAAAGTAAAATTTTGACTTTCGGATCACTAAATAACTATTTAAAATATAATGACAGAGTTTTGGATGTTTGGTCTGATATTCTTAGATATACCGAAAACACAAGATTATTACTTTTTGGAAATAAAATTTTTCTAGATAAAAGTTTTCAAGAAAGACTTTATGCAATTTTCAAAAAAAAAAATATTAATCCAGCTAGAATCCTTTTAAAAGGGAATTTGGAAAGAAATGAAAGTTTAAAAGTTTATGATAATATTGATATATGTTTAGATCCATTTCCGTACAATGGAGGTACAACAAATTTTGAGTCTGCATATATGTGTGTACCTACAATCACCTTAGTGGGTAATAATTTCATATCTAGATGCGGTTATAGTATTAATAAGAATCTAGACAATGAAGAATGGAATTGTTTTTCTGAGCAAGAATATATTAATAAGGCTATCAACTTTTCATTAAATCCAACATTTATCTTAGAAGCAAAAAGAAAAATTTATGAAAATATTTTCGTTAAAAAAAAACTCTCATCAAAAAATCTTGTTGAAAATTTTATTAGAATAGTAAAAACAATACTTGAATAATGTATAATAAAAATAATATCTTTGCAAAAATTTTAAGGGGTGAAATTCCTTGTGATAAAATTTATGAAGATAAATTTGCTCTTGCCTTTAACGATATAAACCCTCAGGCTAAAATTCATGTTTTAGTTATTCCAAAAGGAGCTTATGTAGATATGAATGATTTTGCAGCAAATGCTAAAAGTGATGAAATTGAGGGTTTAATTAGGGCTTTAGGAAAAGTTGCAGATATTTTAGGTGTATCTACAACGGGTTATAGATATTTAGGAAATAATGGCAGAGATGGTGGTCAAGAAGTGCCCCATTTGCATTTTCATATTTTCGGTGGAGAAAAATTAGGAAAAATGATCCATCAGTAATATGGAAAGATCCATAGATAGGTTTTATCTACATCTTCTCTCTTGCAAAGATTTAATCAGATCAAATTGTAAGGAAAAAAATTTAGAAATTTTACTAGAAAAAAAACCAACTATCGAATTTTGTAAATTTTTTTATAAAGAAATTGGAAAAGATTTTTTTTGGCGAGATAGACTAAAGTGGAGTGATGGAGATTGGACAAATTATATAAGACAGGATTTTTTTAAATTATATATTTTAAAATATAATAATAAGTTAGCAGGATATTATGAGTTACTTTACAATCCCACTAACCCTTCAATGGAAATCGCATATTTTGGGATATTTAAAGAGTTTTTTGGTAAAGGGATTGGTGGATATTTATTAACTGATGCAATATTAAACTCTTTTAAAGAAAAAATTAATAAAGTCTGGGTTCATACTTGCACTCTTGACCATCCCAATGCTTTGAAAAATTATCTTGCAAGGGGTATGACTATTTTTAAAACAGAAAAAATATTCTTTAACCCTGAAAATTTATAATTTTTAATTTAGAATCTGAAATTTCTCGTCAGAATTAACGTTTACTATGATATTTTTCATCATGAATTCAAGTGTTGATTTTTCATAATTTTTTATTCTCCAACCAAGAATTGTGAAATTTTTAGGCTCAAAATAAATATCAACGCTTTCAGTAGAACTTATATCAACAGTGGCAATAATAAAATTATTAGTGACGTTAAATTTTTCAATATTTGATAATTTTTCTATTAAACTTTCTTTATCAAGCATAACTCCTAAAGGAGTATCTCTTATACTGTAGTTATAATTTTTGTTTTCTTCCTTATTAATTAAATATAAATAATCATCTTTGATTATAACTTCTTTTTTTTGATCTTCATAAATGCAGCGCATTTTTTTTGGATAAACTAAAATGCAGCTTCCATTTTCCTGTCCATCACTTGAAAGTTGTGTAAAATTAAATTGTAAAGAATTTATCTTTTTTAAATTTTCGATTATTTTATTTTTTTCTGATGCATTTAACTGATTATAAAAAAGCAATAGTACTGTTAAAACAGTACAAATTAATTTTTTCATTTTGTTAATAAATTTCTCTTTTACCGACGTGATTGGCTGGACTTATAATTTTCTCTTCTTCCATTTGGTCAATAATTCTAGCTGCTCTATTGTAGCCAATCCCAAGTTTTCTTTGTAAAAAACTAGTCGAGGCTTTGCCTTCAGTTTTAATTATCTCAACTGCTTTATTATATAATTCGTCTTTTCCTTCTGAGTTTAAAACTACTTCATCATTTTCTTGTTCTTCAATCCTAGTCACTTCTTCAATGTAAGTTGGTGAACCTTGAAGTCTTAAGAATGTTGAAACTCTTTCTATTTCTTTTTCAGAAACATAAGGACCGTGAATTCTTATAATCCTGCTAGCTGAAGACATAAAAAGCATATCACCATTGCCAAGTAACAATTCAGCGCCCTGCTCTCCCAATATAGTTCTACTGTCTATTTTTGATGTCACTTGAAATGATATTCTAGTTGGAAAATTGGCTTTAATTGTACCTGTAATGACATCAACGCTTGGTCTTTGGGTTGCCATAACTATATGAATTCCAGCAGCCCTAGCCATTTGTGCTAGTCTTTGTATGTAATTCTCAATTTCTTTGCCTGCAATCATCATTAAATCAGCCATTTCATCAACAATAACAACTATGTAAGGCATTTTTTTTCTACTTTCTGAAGATGCTTTATCGTTAAATCCTGAAATATTTCTCACTCCAATTTCAGTCATTTCTCGGTATCTTTTTTCCATTTCTTTAACGACCCATTTTAGAGCTGTAGTTGCTTTTTTAGGTTCAGTAATAACTGGCGTTAGTAGATGAGGAATTCCTTGATAGATTGAAAGCTCTAACATTTTAGGATCAATCATAATAAGTTTGCAATCATCAGGTTTGTGTCTGTAAAGAATTGATAAAATTAAAGTATTAATGCAGACAGATTTTCCTGATCCTGTCGTTCCAGCAATTAGAAGATGTGGCATTGAAACCAAGTCCCCAACAATTGGGAATCCTGAAATACTTTTTCCAAGAGTTATTGGAATCTTAATATCTTTATTATTAAATTCTTTGCTAGAAATTATTTCTTTTAAAGCAACATTCTCTCTTACTTTATTTGGTATTTCTATTCCTATGGTACTTTTGCCAGGAACGGTTGCTACTCTAGTTGATATAGAGCTTGTGTTACGTGCTATGTCTTCAGAAAGATTTATAATTTTTGATGTTTTGATCCCTGCCGTTGGTTCAAATTCATATAAAGTCACAACAGGTCCAGCGCTTACTCTTTTTATTTCACCTGAAATGCTAAAATCTAAAAGAACATTTTCGAGAAATTTTGATTGAGTTTTATAACTTTCCTCATCTAATTGATTTTCAATCTTTACCGGATCATCAAGTAATTTTATTGGAGGAATTTTATAGCTTGTAGATTTTTCAATTTTTGTGCTTTCCAGAGGAAGCTGTTGTTGAGGAGAAGCTTCTTGTATTGGGATTTCTTCTTGAATTTTTTGATTAATATTTTCCTGTACGGGTATGTTAATGCTAATTTCTTCAGAATTTTTTCCTTTAACATATATTTTAAATATTAATTTTGGGAAAAAAGTTAATAAATTTTTTATAGTTACAAGGACAGTTTTCCATTCTTGAATATTTAACCCTGCGCTAAAATAAAAACATATTAAGGATATACATAGAAAAATAACCGAAAGATAAGCTCCAAAGGAATTGTTCTTTATATTTAATTTTTCAGAAATAAAATTAGCAACAAACCCCCCAAAACCATTATCAGGAAGCCAAAAACTTTGATCAATGTTAATTGAGAAAAATAAAGCTCCAAAAATAATTGATAAAATTAAAAATAATAGTTTTAAAGAAAAATTTTCAATTTTTTTTTTGAGAATTAAATACCCTCCCCAAATAATTAAATTTAGAAATATTAAAAAAGCCAAAACACCAAAAGCTTGAAGAAAAAAATCAGAAAGATAATAAAAAAGAGAGAAAAATTTATTATGAATATTTTTTTCTACTGGGAATACATAGCTTATATTGTTGGCTGAATAGGTAGCTAAAGAGATAAAATACGCAAGACTTGAAAAAATAATTATTACACCCGCAAGCTCAATTAATTTTACTTTAATAAATGTTATTATTTTTTCCATATTTTGCTTGGCGAATCACAATTAAAACCTTTGTATCATTAATATTCAGTTGATAGAATTCCAAAGCAAAACTTAATCATGCTTAACTCTCAAAAAATTTGCATTATCGGTTCTGGTCTTACGGGCTTAATGATTGCCTATTTGTTATCAAAATTTAGATTGCAAATAGATATAGTTCAGCAGGATTTTAATAAAAAAAAAATTAACCCAACAAAAATTGCATTAAGCAAAAGTTCCTTAGATGAATTATGTCGTTATGGGCTAAAAGATATTAGAAAAAAATCTAATATTATCAAGAATATTTACTTACACGATTCTTATTCATCCATTAGCCTAAAACAAGATCTTCATTTCTCCGTATCTAACAAAAAAGAAGCGCTAGCTTATATTATTGATAGCAATACTTTATTTTCAGATATTTATAAAAAATTAAAGAGTTTAAAAAATATTAACTTTATTAATAAAGAAATATCGTCGATTAATGATGAAAAATTTTTTAAAGAAATTACTTTTAAAGATTTAATTAAAAAAAATTATAATCTTATCATCTTTGCTTCTGCTAATAATCTTTCTTTATTATCAAAATTTAAATTAAAAAAAGTTGTAGACAAATCCTATAATGAAGATGCATATGTTTTTAATCTATTTCATGAAAAAATTTCAAATAATTCTGCAAGACAATTCTTTTTAAAAGATGGACCTTTGGCTTTTCTTCCAGTTTCAAGTGCAGAGACCTCTGTAATTTGGTCTATTAAAAATAATTCGATTAATAAAAAATATGTGTCAAATAAAAAGGATTTATCAAAGTTTTTTAATAATCATTTTAAAGAATTATTTAAAGAAATAATTTCAATCTCTGAGATTAATAAGTTTAATCTAAATTATAGTTTTAATGAGTTAAAAGATTCCAAAAGAACTTTACTGTTTGGTGAGATAGCTAATAAAATTCATCCTATAGCCGGTCAGGGCTGGAACATGACTTTGAGAAATATATTTTCTTTAATAAAGGTTATTAAGTATTCTATAAATTTAGGTTTAGAGATTGGTAACGATATTTTTATAAAAAAATATTTAAACGAGACAAATTTAAATAATCTGGCTTTCGCAACATTAATTGATGGGATAAGAAAAATATTTGATATAAAAATTGATAGTTATGCTGCCATAAGAAAGAATACACTTTCGAATCTTGATAAGAATTTTTTTATTAAAAAGAATTTTATAAATATAGCTAATAAAGGTTTATTTATTTGATTCCTCAATTTTAAGTATTTTACTTTTTAAGTTAACCCCGTGTTTTGCCGAAAAACCACCTAACAAACCATCAGACCTTATCACCCTGTGACAAGGGATAAAAAGCAATAATTTATTTTGACCACATATTCTTCCGACATGTCTTGGATGTATTTTTGTTTTTTTAGAAATGTAATTATAAGAGACAGTCTTTCCATAGTTTATTTTTTTTATTTGATTCCAAACTTGTAATTGAGCCTTCGATCCAATAGCTTTTGTTTTGAAGGTAAATCTTTTTATTTTTTTATTTAAAAATTTTTTAATTTGATCTCTAGCCTTAAGTAATTGCGAGCTAGTTTTTTGTTTGATTATTTTTCTAAAATTTATATCAGTAATATAACCATCCTTTTCTATAATTGAGACAAAACCTAGTGTTGTTTTAAAAGATAATTGGAAAGTTGACATTTATATTAAAACTAAATCATATCGTTTTTTTATGTCAATATTTGCATTAGCCACTGCACCAGGAACATCTGGTTTGGCAGTTATAAGAGTCTCTGGAAAAGAGGCTTTTAAGGTGGCTCAAACTGTAACTAAATTTAAAAAAATTAAGCCGAGAGTGGCTAATTTTTCTTCGTTTTATGATCATAAAAACAAGCTTATAGATAAAGGAATTTTTATATTTTTCCAAAAACCTAATAGCTACACAGGTGATGATGTAGTTGAATTTCATATTCATGGAAGCAACGCTGTTATTAAGTATTTTTTAAAAACTTTATCTAGTTTTAAAAACTGTAGATTAGCTAGGCCAGGCGAATTTACTAAAACCGCTCTTCTTAATAAAAAAATTAATTTATTACAAGCCGAGAGCTTAATTGATTTAATAAATTCAGAAACTGAACTTCAAAGAATTCAGGCATTAAAAGTAATGAATGAAGATACGACAAAAGTTTACACTGATTTAAGAGACAAAATGATAAAAATACTCTCCGATTATGAGGCTGTTATTGATTTTTCGGACGATGAAGTGGGCGATAATGTATTTTCAAATAATAGAGATAAGTTACTGAAAATAAATGATAAAATTAAAGAAATAATACTTAAAGGAGAGAATTCAGAGAAGATTAGAGAGGGATTTAAGATATCAATCATAGGACCGACTAATTCTGGAAAATCATCTTTAATTAATTGCTTGTCAAATAGGCAAGTGTCTATTGTTTCTAATGTGCCTGGCACTACTAGAGACATTATAGAAACAACTATTATGCTTGATGGAAAGTTAGTAAGATTTTTTGATACAGCTGGTTTTAGAAATTCAAAAAATATTGTTGAAAAAAAGGGAATTTTATTAACTAATAAAAATTTGAAAGATTCAGATTTAAAGTTAATTATTTTTGATCACACAAAAAAAATAGATAAAAAAATTTTAAAATTATTTGATTTAAAATCAATTTTAGTTCTAAATAAAATTGATGTTAAAAGTTCAAATAAATTTTTAGAAGATAAAATTTATAAACCTATAAGAATTTCAGCAAAGAAAAATATAGGAATTTCTAATCTTGTAAAAACAATATCAAAAAAAATTGATGATCACTTTATGGTTAATGAGGATAATATAATTTCAAGACAAAGACATACAAAAAGCCTTGAAAATACAGTGTTTTTTATTGAAAGATGCCTTAATAAAAAAACTATCGATCAAATTGATATGGCGGCAGAAGATTTAAGATTAGCAGTTAGAAATCTTGGAGAAGTAGTTGGCTATGTTAATGTTGAAGAATTATTAGATAGAATATTTAAAGATTTTTGTATCGGTAAATAGCATAAAAATATCTTATCTTTTAAGTTAATGGGATATATAAACCCCATATGAATTTAGAAAAGAATTTTGATGTAATCGTAATTGGAGCCGGTCACGCAGGTTGCGAAGCAGCAGCTGCTGCAGCAAGATCAGGCGTTAACACTGCTCTTATCACAAACTCACTTTCTACAATTGGCGAAATGTCATGCAATCCTGCAATTGGAGGATTAGGCAAAGGTCATCTAGTTAGAGAAATTGATGCTTTAGACGGTATTATGGGAATTGTTGCCGATCAATCAGGAATACAATTTAGATTATTAAATAGTAGCAGAGGACATGCTGTTAGAGGCCCAAGAACTCAATCTGATAGAGAGCTTTATAAAAAGTATATGCAAGAAATGTTACTAAGTTATTGTAATTTAAGCCTTTTATATGACCCTGTAACAAAGTTTGAATTTAGCAAAAATAAAATTATTTCGGTAGAAACACAATCTGGAAATTCATTTTTAGCTAAAAAATTTATTTTAACGACCGGAACTTTTTTAAATGGCCTTATTCATATTGGAGATGAAAAGATTTCAGCTGGAAGAATAGATGAGAAACCAACCTTAGGACTAAGTGAGCAGTTAAAAAAATTAAATTTTAAAATTGGCAGATTGAAGACTGGAACACCTCCAAGACTTGATGGAACAACTATTAATTATGAAGAGCTTGAAATGCAAGATGCTGATGAAAAACCTTATTTTTTTTCTTATTTAACAAAAAAAATTAATGCAAAACAGATTTCGTGTGGGATGACTTATACTAATGATAAGGTTCATAGAATTATTGAAAAAAATTTAAAGCGAAGTGCCATGTATTCCGGATCAATCAAAAGTGTCGGTCCTAGATACTGTCCTTCTATAGAAGATAAGATCGTAAAATTTAAAGATAAGCAGCGTCATCAAATTTTTTTAGAACCAGAAAGTCTTACAACAAATATAGTCTACCCAAATGGCATATCAACTTCACTTCCTAAGGAAATTCAACAAGAAATACTGTTTAAAATCAATGGTTTACAGAACGTTCGTATGTTAAGGCCTGGGTATGCAATTGAGTATGATTATGTGTTCCCAACAGAGTTAGATTTCACTCTTAAAACAAAAAAGATTGAAAATTTATATCTTGCAGGTCAGATTAATGGAACAACAGGATATGAAGAGGCAGCTGCACAAGGTATTGTTGCTGGTCTTAATGCTGCTCAATCTGTTAAAAATTTAGAACCAATAAAATTTGAAAGATCGCAGTCTTATATTGGAGTGATGGTTGATGATTTAATTACTAAAGGCGTGAGTGAACCTTACAGAATGTTTACATCACGAGCTGAATATAGATTAACTTTGAGAGCAGATAATGCAGATTTAAGATTAACCCCTTTGGCCATTAAATATAATTTTATATCTAAAATTAGAAAGTCTAAATTTGTCAATAAAATCAAAGACTTAAATGATTTTAAAGTTATTTTGTCAAAGAAGATAGTGTCACCCACTTTTTTAAAAAAAAATGGAATTAAAATTTCTCAAGACGGAAGAAAAAAGTCTCTTTTACAGATTTTAAAATTTAAAGATGTCACTTTAGAAAAAATTAGAGCTATATTCTCGGACATACCAAAGTATGAAGATGAAATAGAAGACTTAATAAAAACTGAGTCCCATTACAGCGGTTATATAGAGCAGCAAAAAAGAGATATAAGTATATTCGAGAAGGATGAAAATCTTGTAATACCCAAAAACATTGACTATGATTCAGTTTCTGGTCTTTCAAACGAAATAAAGAGAAAACTCAAGGAGATAAGACCGTTAACTTTTGGTCAGGCATTAAGAATTGACGGAGTGACCCCTGCAGCAATTAATATATTGATTATTTATTGTAAAAATAACCTTAGAAAAGCATCATAGAAAACATGAATAATGATATTGAATTTTTTATAAAAAAATTCAATGTTTCACGTGAAACAATAGAAAAACTTAATATATACAATGATTTTTTATTAGAAAATAATAAATTATTGAATTTAATAGGAAAAACAACAGAAAAACATGTTTTTTCAAGGCATTTTAAAGATTCTGCTCAGATATACAATTTAATTGATGATAAATCTGAAATTATAGATATTGGTTCAGGAGCTGGATTTCCAGGAATTATAATTAAGATTTTAATGGTTAATGATAAAATAGAAGGAAACGTTGTACTAATAGATAAAAGTCCAAAAAAATGCAAATTTCTTCAAGATTTATCGAATAAACTTTCTCTAATATTGAAAATTGAAAATTTAAGATTCGAAGATTATAAATTTAATAAAATTTCAACCGTAGTCTCTAGAGCATTCAAAAAAACAGTCGATACAATTGATATACTCTTCAAAAATAATGAAAAAATAAGAAATATTGTATTAATTAAAGGTAAAACTTATCAACAAGAATTAGATGATGCTAAAAAAAAATATACATTTCATGTAGAAAAATTTAGAAGCATTACATCAGATGAATCTTATATTCTTAAAATTAGTAACATTAAACTTAGTACAACCTAAAGTTGTAAATGCCTAGGATAATTTCTGTTATTAATCAGAAGGGTGGGGTTGGCAAAACAACAACTGCAATTAATCTTGCAGCAGGTTTGGCTCTTAAAAATTATAAAGTTCTACTTATCGATCTTGATCCGCAGGGGAACGCATCAACTGGTGTTGGGATTAGTCAGGGTGAAAGAGATAAATCCATTTATGATTTACTAATAAAAAAAGATTCCTTCTTAGAATGTATTAAAAAAACTAAAATAGAAAATTTAAGCATTATACCGGCAAATGCAGATTTATCAGGACTCGAAACTGAAGTTGCAAATAACTCTCAAAAAGCTTTCTTGTTAAAAAATATTATTGATGATCCAATAAATAATTTAGAAAAAGAAAAATTTTCATACATCATAATCGATTGCCCACCATCTCTTAGTCTTCTTACAATTATGTCTTTAGTTATTTCTCATTCATTAGTTGTTCCATTGCAAACAGAATTTTTTGCTTTAGAAGGGTTAAGTCAGTTAGTTAAAACAATCGATCGTATAAAAATTAATTTAAATTCAAGTTTAGAAATACAAGGCATAGTTCTCACTATGTATGACAAGCGAAATAAACTTTGTGCTGACGTTGAAAAAGAAGGAAGAAACTTTTTTGGGAACAAAGTCTATAATACAAATATACCTCGTAATGTAAGAATTTCTGAGGCGCCTTCATTTGGGTTGCCAGTGATTTTGTATGATAAAAACTGTTCGGGTTCATTGGCTTATAATCAGTTTGTTGATGAATTTTTAATTAGAGAAAATTTAGAAGAAAAAAAAGTTGCATAAATGATTGGAAATAAATTT
This sequence comes from alpha proteobacterium SCGC AAA027-L15, assembly GCA_000371865.1. Classification (GTDB taxonomy): domain Bacteria; phylum Pseudomonadota; class Alphaproteobacteria; order Pelagibacterales; family Pelagibacteraceae; genus Fontibacterium. The sequence continues at coordinate 19,581 of AQUG01000003.1, read as the reverse complement.
AAAGGTTTAGGAAAAGGTCTGTCCGCATTAATGGGGGATGTTCCACCAGAAAATATTCAAACTAAAAGTTCTTCAGAAAAAATTCCTATACATTTTGTATATGCTAATCCATCTCAACCAAGAAAAAATTTTAATCAGGATTTGCTTAATGAACTTTCAGAGTCAATTAAGGAACAAGGAATTATTCAGCCAATACTCGTTAGAAAAAAATCAGAGGACAAATATGAGATCGTTGCTGGAGAAAGAAGATGGAGAGCAGCTCAGCTTGCAAAAATTCATGAAGTTCCAGTTATTATTTTAAATATTGATGATAAAAAATCTTTAGAATTTGCAATATTAGAAAATATTCAAAGATCAGATTTAAATGGTATAGAAGAAGCTTTGGGTTATGATAATTTAGTAAAAAAGTTTGGGTATTCTCAAGAAACATTATCAAAAATTTTAGGGAAAAGCAGAAGTCATATTGCGAATACTTTAAGGCTTTCAGGACTTCCTGAGGAGATTCAAAAAATGATTGCAGATGGATTGCTGACATCTGGACACGCCAGATGTTTGGTGAATGTCCCAGGCAATATTAAACTTGCAAAAATTATTGTTAATAAAAACCTTTCCGTTCGACAGGCCGAGTTTTTAGTTAAAAAAGAACAAGTTTTTGGAACTTTAAAAAAAATTAAATCATTTAATAAAGATATCAATATTAAATCTTTAGAAAATGAACTTGAGCTTAGTATGGGAATAAAAGTGGATATTAAAAATAAAAAAAATAATTCAGGTGAAATTAAATTTTCATATAAAAACCTTGAACAATTAAATAAAATTATTAGCGTTCTTAAAGGCTACTTTAGATAGATTTTGGGTTAAAAAATAAAAAAACTGAGTATCTTGGGCTAATTCATTTCTTTTAAAATTTGTCTCTATAATATTTAAGTTTATAAGTAACTTTTCAAGATTTTTAGAGCTCCAAATTTTTAAAATATTCTTAATTCTATCTTTATCTTTCCAAAAGACGGGTGGCTTATATCTTTCAAGCTTTTCATCCGTTGAAAGTTTTTTGTCCATGTTTTGAATATCTAAAATTTTAACAATAAAAGATCTTAGGATGATTATAATTTCTATGAAATTTTTTTCATAATTAGACATGTTAGATATAAAATCATTGATACTTTTTTCATTTTTAGACAATAAAATGTCAATAATTTCGTCATTTTTTTTTAGATCATTTTCGGTGCAAATGTCTTCAATAATTTTATCAGTAATCTTTTTCGAATTTTTATAAATATTTATCTTCTCAACTGCTTCTTTGATTTTAGATCTTTTAAGGGATGAAAAATTTAAAATAATCTCAATTTGGTTTTGACTAAGCTCTAATTTATTGATTTGAATTTGTTGTATTAAAAACTTCTTGATATCAAATTTTGTCTCTTGATAACAAGGTATACAAATGGACCTTTTATCGTATTCGCCAAATTGTCTTAATTTTGAATTTTTTGGCAAAATTTCAGAATTTATAATTATTAAATTATCTTGAATATTATTTTTAACAGAATTTATAATCTCTAAAATTTTATCAGAGCAATTTTTAATGATGGTTATATTCTTTTTATCTTCAAATAATGATCCATTTAAATAGTAATTAATAATATCATCGGTTTTTTTTAAAACATCGTCTTCAAAAATAATTTTTGAATTTTGATTATTAACTTCATACAAAGATATAATTTGGTCATTTAAATCGTTTACTAAATCTTGATTTTCCCCATAAAGAACAATGACTTTATTAAGGAAGAAATCTTTTTTCTTTGAGGAGATTTCTTGTGATTTTACAATCATTAAAACTATCTTAATGAGACTCTAGATTTAAATAATATATTTTGAATTATGGAGTCTAATAATATTCTTTTTTCATTATTTTTGATGATAGAATTATTTGATAAATTATCAGTAACTGCAACTCGTTTATCTTTTGAAATAGCATCCTGGTAGATCACCAATCCATTTTTATCTTGAAACTGGTAACTGACAGTGAGTTTTATAATTTCTTCAGTCGCTATTCCTCTACTATCTACTAAAGAGCTTTCTGCAGTATCGTAAATTTGAGCTTTAAATATATAAGCATTCATATCCTTTTCATCTTTTCTAAAATTTAATTTTTGCTCAAGATTAAAGGCAAGATCTTTATCACCTATGATTTCTGATTTTGAAATAATGACTTGTTTTATGCTTCCCATATAAACAGGAGAAAATCCGCAGCTTGCAAGAGTGGTAATAAGTAAAATAGTTATAAATATTTTATTTTTCATTGGTGACAATATTTAGTAATTTATTCTTAACAAATATTTTTTTTGCTATAGTAGTTTTTTCTAATATAACTTTTATATTTTTAATTGCTAAGGATTTACTAAAAATACTCTCCTCCGTTTCATTGTGGATAGCGTTGATAATTGCTCTTTTTTTACCATTTATTTGAACAACCACATTAAATTCATCTTTTTTTAACGATTCATTATCAAATTTAGGCCACTCTTGAATAGTAAGGTCTGTTTTTTTTGTAATTTTTTCCCAGCATTCATTTGCAACATAAGGAATAAAGGCTGAGATAACTATTAAATATTTTTTAAAAACATCAATTAAACTATTTTTATCAATTCCAAATTTTTCAATTTCATCATTGATAAGATTTAAAAAGGTATATAATTTTGCAACACCTACATTCATTTGAAATTTTTCAATACAATCTGATATTTCTTTTACTAAAACATCAACTTTAACTAAAAAATTTTTATCAAAATTTTCTTTTGTTTTTTGATAATCTGATATTTTCCCACATGTTCGATAAATTTTTTGAATATATTTATAAGCACCTTGAATCCCACTATCGCTCCATTGAATATCACGATCTGGTGGACTGTCTGATAAGATAAACCATCTTACTGAATCAGAACCATAGATTTTTATGATGTCATCAGGATCTACTATATTTTTCTTTGACTTTGACATGGCTTGGCTATCCCCTTTAAAAACTCTTAAATTGTTATTTAAACTATATTTTCCATTCTCAAATTTTACATCCTTTGGGAAAACCCAATCTCCTTTTTCAGTTTTATAAGTTGGATGACAAACCATGCCTTGTGTAAAAAGATTTTGAAATGGCTCTGAAAATTTAAACTTAAATTCATCTTTCAAAGCTAAGGTAAAAAATCTTGAATATAAAAGATGTAAAATTGCGTGCTCAACTCCACCAATGTATTGATCAACGGGCATCCAGTAATTTACGTCTTCTTTATTAAAAGGGACCTCCTGCTCTTGTGGTGAGCAAAATCTTAAAAAATACCAAGAGGAATCAACAAAGGTATCAAGGGTGTCCGTTTCACGAGTGGCTTTCATACCAGTTTCTGGACATTTCGTATATTTCCAGGTTGGATGGTTCTCTAAAGGATTTCCAGGTTTATTAAAATCAATGTTCTCAGGAAGAGTAACGGGTAAATCTTTTTCAGGAACAGGAATAATTTTACCATCCTCACGGTAAAGTATTGGGATGGGACAACCCCAATACCTCTGCCTTGATATTCCCCAATCTTTTAATCTATAAATCGTTTTAGAATTTCCAAGTTTTTTATCTTCAATAATTTTAATTATTTTTTTTTGTGCTTCTTTAACACTGAGATCGTTTAAAAAATCAGAGTTGATTATAAAACCATCATCTACATAAGCTTCATCTTTAATTTTTATATCTTGAGATTTATTTGGCGATACAACAGGCAATACCTCTAATTTATATTTTAAAGCAAACTCCAGATCTCTTTGATCATGGGCTGGGCAACCATAAATTGCACCTGTTCCATAATCCATGAGAATAAAATTACCCACATAAATTGGCAGTTTTTTATCTTTAATAAAAGGGTGATAGACAAAGTAAGGTGTTTTAAAACCCAATTTTTCATTCTTTGATAATGAAGATTCTATTGCAATATTTTTAAGTGCTTCATTTTTAAATTTTAAAAAATTTTCATCATTTTCAAAAAATTTAGTGAAAGGATGATCAGGTGCGATTGCAATAAAGGATGTTCCAAAAATTGTATCAGGTCGAGTTGTAAAAATTTTTATTTTCTTTTCATTATTGGTTAAAAAATCAATCTCACATCCTACAGATTTTCCAATCCAATTTTTTTGCATTAATTTAACTTTTTCAGGCCAGCCTTTTAAATTTTCAAGAGATTCTAAAAGCTCATCTGAAAATTTTGTAATATTTAAAAACCATTGACTTAATTTTTTTTTTTCAACTACACCACCTGATCTCCAGCCCTTACCATCAATAACTTGTTCATTTGCAAGTACTGTTTGATCAATTGGATCCCAGTTCACATAACTTTCTTTTTTATAAACTAAACCTTTTTTGAAAAAGAAAGAAAATATAACTTGTTGTTGCTTGTAATAATTTTCATCGCAAGTTGAAACTTCCTTATCCCAGTCGATGGAAAGGCCAAGGCGCTGCAACTGACTCTTCATCACCGCAATATTTTTCTTAGTCCAAATTCCAGGATGTAATTTATTTTGAATGGCTGCGTTTTCAGCAGGTAGCCCAAAGGCATCCCAACCCATTGGATGAATAACATTATAACCCTTAAGCCTTTTGTAATTAGCAATAACATCACCCAAGGTATAATTTCTAACATGTCCCATATGAATGTTACCTGATGGATAAGGAAACATTTCAAGGCAATAAAATTTTTTACCTAACTTTTTTTTTGTTTTAAATATTTGATTTTTTTCAAAAAAGGATTGCCATTTTTTCTCAACCAACTGATGATTATATGAGTCCATCAGTATAAATTTTATGGCTTTTTATTTTTTACTTCTTCAATTTTTAATAACCTTGCATTATTAATAATTAAATTTTTTATTTCATTATTAAAATTATTACTAACGGTCACATTTGTGCATTGACCGTCGATTTCACATATTTTTTTAAAAGTGTTTACAATAACTGAATCAGATCTAACTTCGTTAGAAGTAAAAGAAATTTGAATTTTTATTTGTTCATTACTTTTTTTTTGATCAGAGTACCAGTCTGTTACTATTAATCCAGCAGAGTAATCAGCGGTAGCTAAAGGCATAAAATTTAATGTTTTTAAAGTTGCGCGCCACATCACATTTGTGGATGAAAAGTCTGAAACTCCTATATTTTTTTTATCGCCACCAAAAAGAATTATACCGCCATCTCTTTTTGCTGCATCTTCAGTTCTTTTTTTTAGGCTAGGCTCAAATTTTTCATCCGTATCTTTTGGTAAGCTACAAGATACTGCAAGAAAAAAGAATATTACTAAGTATAAATTTTTTTTACTTTTCATCTATTTTTCATTAATTTTATATTTTTAATTTTAAATCTACAGTTAGAAAAAATTATTACTAAATTTAGGTAGTTATAGGACATTAAATATCTTAATAATTATCTTAATTTATTAAAAAAAATAATAAAATCAATAGTTTATTGATGTTGTAAAAATACAACACTAATTTTTAATTTTTAGGTTTAAGCTTAGAAAATTTTTCATTTGTTATGAAAACAATTAAATAGTGTCTAAATAAACTAAATAAAGGATAAAACATGAAACTATCAAAAATAGCTTTAGCTTCAGCTACTGCTCTTTTGCTGACTACAGCTTTATCCAATGCTCAAACCACTGTTGGTGGAAATATGAGAGTTGGACTTAAAGCTACATCATCTGACTTTGGCAAAGGAAGTAATTCTTTGATGACTAAAGAAACTCAGATCAACATTGCTAATAAAGGTAAATTGAATGTTGGTGGACTAGACTATGCAGCTGGTTTTTCACTAGAAATGGATGGAAGTAACACTCCTCTAGATGGTGCAACGCACTATGAAAACAACTACATTAATATAATTAATGCAAGTTCTGGAACAACTTTACACTTTGGATCTGACCACGTTAAACCGACGGATGTTCAGCTAAGTGATATAGTTGCTGGAGCAGTAAGAACGGATCACGTTGCAAGAGGAGCAGCTTCAACATCAGCAGGTGTTGCTGTTTATGCTACGTCTCACGCTACAATTTCAGGAAAAGGTGAGCAAGAAGCATTTGGAATTGGATTAATTCAAGATGTTGCAAAATTGGGTCAAATCCGAGCTATCTATTCTCCAGATCCAAGTAGCACTGCAAGTGCTCAAGATGACGTTGGATCAGCAATAAATGGAGTAGCTGGTAACGCAATAAAATCGTATGCTTTTAGTGGATCTTTGGGTGTTCCAGGATTAACTGCACTCTACGGTAAACTTGACCAAGCTGATAATGGTACTGAAAAGGGTTTAGATATTGATACATATGGTGCTAAATACACTATGGGTCAGTTCACAGCCGCTTATCAAAAAGCTGATGGTACTGTTAATACAACTGGAATGAAGGCGGATTCTAAAGAGTATGGTTTAGCTTATGCTGCTACAAAAGATTTAACTATCGGAGTAGCGCAGATAAAAACTAAATTATCAGGAACTACAACTGGTTACAGTGCAGCTGCTAATGAAAAAATTACAGGAATAAACATTGGTTACAGTTTAGGTCCTGTAGCTTTACAAGTTCTTGCATCTAAAATTGATGACGCTCAAGGTGTAGCGGGACAAGATGGAAAAGCTGTTCATCTTTCACTAGGAACAACATTTTAATTAGTTAGTAATAATTTTTATTACAATAAACCAGCCAAGTTTTTAAAACTTGGCTGGTTTTTTTTTGCTCTTTATAAAAATTTATTTTGATTAAAGAGATAGATTTTTCTAATTTCGTTTTGCTGCTTTGTTATAAGAGATTTTATAGCAAACGATTTGTTTTTTGTTAGTAATATTTTTTTGTAGTTTTTAAAATTTATTCCTCCCAATGGACAAACTCCTACTCTCCAGTTTATTGAGATCAAGTTAAATTTTAAAACTCCTCGTACTGAGTTTAAGCTATATTTTTCATTTAAAAATATTGTCGAAAAAATAACAGTTTTACAACCTTGTCTTTGTTTAAAGTAATAATCTAATGGATTATGAACTTTGCCAATTATGTCAAATTTTTTGTATCTGCTGAGAAAATTTCCACAGTACATTGTTTTTCTATTATTATGAGAAATGACCACTCCATTAAGCTTATGTTTAATAGCTAGCTTAAAGTTATCTAATATATAAAGCTCTACTTTATTATCTTTACAAAATTTTTTAATTACTTCAAAATTATTATTATCAAATTGCTGTTTGTCATAAATTATTGAAATATTATGTTGTTTGAGTATATTAATTTTTATTAATTCATTAATATCGTCTAAGAAAACAAATAATTTTTTAAAATAAGGCTTAGCTCTTTGCATCATGTCAGTATTAGAAAACTTTAAAAAAATAAAAGATAATGTTAATAAAATAAATGTAAATACTACTATTATTGCAATCTCTAAAACTTTTTCATTACAACATATTAGGCCGCTTATTGATTTTGGTCATCTTCATTATGGTGAAAATAAAGTTCAAGAAACCAGTGATAAATGGTCAGACCTTCTTAACGTAAATTCTTCTTTAAAGCTGCACTTGGTGGGTAAGCTTCAGTCTAATAAAGCCTATGATGCGGTGAAATTATTTTCATATATTCATTCTTTAGATAACGAAAAGTTGGCATTAAAATTAGCAAAGTCTGAAAAGGAGCTTTCGAAGAAATTGAGTTACTTTATTCAGGTAAATTTTCATGACGAGCAACAAAAGTCTGGCATTTCGGAAAAAAATTTATCTAATTTCATAAAATTTTGTAAGGTTGAAAACAACCTTAATCTGATTGGTCTGATGTGTTTACCACCAGTTAATATTGATCCAACCGATTATTTTTTAAGATTAAAACACCTGGCGAAAGAGTTCAATTTAGATCAACTCAGCATGGGCATGAGCGGAGATTATAAAAATGCAATAAAATGTGGATCTACCTATATTAGAATCGGCTCTTCTATTTTTGGAAATAGATCCTAGTTTTTTGAAATTTTTATTTTAGTATTTTTTTTTATTGTTTGTAGAAGTTTTATTAAATCACCTTTTTTTAATGCCACACAGCCAGCGGTAGGCTTGTAGTTATTTTTAGCAATATGAATAAATATTGCGCTACCTTTGTTTTTTACAACTGGATTTGTGTTGTAGTTTAAGACTGCAAGCAAATCATAAATGCGATCATTTCTATAAAGTTTTTCGTAGTTAAATTTATGTGGCAGCTTTATTTGCTGGTTATAAAAACTGCTTTTTGGGTCATCACACCATCCTATATTTTTTTTTATCTTTATTTTTTTAATTGAAGTTTTAAGGTTCTTAATTTTATCGTACCTGTAATAAATTTTTATTATTTTGAATATTCCTATTGGAGTGATATTATCACCTTCTTTTGTCTTTTTTTTAATTCCATTTTTACCTAAAGCACAACGAAACTTAAAATTTTTATACTTTAAGTATCCAGATTTTTTTACAATAATCATATTAAATGTATTATATATTTATTTATGAATAATATTCATCTTCATATTATTGGATCAAAAGTATTTACGTCTATATTAGATGAATTAAATCTTAATTATAATATTAGTTCGGGTGAAAATATAAAATACAATCATCTGGACGCTTTAGTTAGAATTATAGTTGTTGAAAAATTACAATTAGCAGAAATAAAAAAATATTTTTTAGAAAATACTCCAACTATTTTCTTACTAAATACAAAAGATTATTTAATAAAGAATAAATTAAATTTAAGGGAGTTTCATGTTGCTTTGTTTGTGCCAATTGAAGTTTTATCCTTTAGAGAAATATTAAATATTTTAATTACAAAACATAATTTTTTTAAACAATCTAAAATTGTTATCAATGGTTATGAAATAGATTCAAATCAAAGAATTATTGTTAAGAAGGGCATTAAAGCTAAACTTACAGAAAAAGAATTAAACTTAATTTTAATCTTAATTAAAAATAATGGTTTAAAAAAATCTTCTTTGTTAAAAAGTATATGGAAACATAATTCAGATTTAGAAACGCATGCTTTTGAAACTCATTTGCATCGATTAAGAAAAAAAATGAATAAATTTTTTAACGACTCGAAATTTATTATAGAAAAAAATTCTCTATATTATTTATCTGATTAAATTTATTAATTTATTCTAATCTAGCACCAATTTTTTGAATTATTTTTGAAGCAAGAACTGCTCCAGTCATTAGACATTTTTTTATCTCAGATTTTTCTAAATATTCTTTTAAAAATCCTGCTGCAAAAAGATCTCCAGCACCAGTAAGATCTAATACTTTATCAACTTTTGTACTATCACAATTTACAATTTCATTATTTTTTATAGCTACACTCCCGTTTTCGCTTCTTGTAATAATTATTAATTTATTTAATTCTTTTAATTGACTAATAGAATCTAATAAATTTTTTTTACTAGTTAACTCTCTTATTTCATTTTCGTTGCCTATTAATATATCTAAGTCATTTTTTAAAAGATTATTAAAGTCTCCCTTGTGTCTGGTTACGCAAAAAATATCAGACAAGCTCATTGCTATTTTTACTTTATTTTTTTTTGCTATATTAATTGCACGTTTAAACATTTTTTCACTTATTCCTTTGTCCCACAGATACCCTTCCAAAAATATTAATGAATTACCTTCGATATTATTTTCATTTATATCGCTCTCAGAAAGATGTGAGGATATGCCAAGATAAGTACACATAGTTCTTTCTGAGTCAGGAGTAATCAAAATGATAGAGGCCCCTGTAGACAAATTTTCATTTTTTTGAAGATAAGAGAAATTAACATTTATATCCTCAAGGCTTTTTTTGTATATTTCTCCAAAATTATCAGAGTTAATTTTTCCAATAAAAGATGCACTACCTTTTAAATAAGCAATCCCAGACATAGTATTAGCAACAGATCCTCCTGCTACAATTCTCTCAATTTTAATATTTTTTTTAAGATCTTCAAATTCAGATTTATTAATAAGTTTCATAGAACCTTTAATAAAGTTTCTTTTAATTAAAAACTCTTCATCTACTTTTGCAAACACATCAACAATTGCATTGCCAATTCCCAATATTTTTTTATTCATTTTTTCCTTTGTATAGGCAAACTTTATTAATTACACACTTTTTGCATAATGGATTTCTAGCCTTGCAGATATATCTTCCATGTAAAAGTATTAAATGATGGGCTTTTTTGATGTATTTTCTTGGCAAAATCTTTAAAAGTTGATTTTCTACTTGATCAGGGTTTTTGCCGTTAGAAAGGCCCGTTCGGCTAGCAACTCTGAAAACATGTGTATCTACAGCGATAGTTGGTTTATTAAATACTTCATTTAAAACCACGTTTGCTGTTTTTCTGCCAACTCCAGGAAGAAGTATTAGATCTTCAAGGCTATTTGGAACTCTACTTTGATGTTTTTTTAATAAAATTTTAGATAAATAATATAAATTTTTAGCTTTGTTATTAAACAGTCCTATACTTTTAATAAGATTCCTTATTTTATTTATTCCAAGGTCAACAAAATGTTTAGGAGTATAATATTTTTTATATATGTTTTTAGTTACATTATTTACATTAACATCCGTACATTGTGCCGAAAGAACAACAGAAGCTAGTAAAGTGAATTGATTTCTGTATTTTAAAGATGTTTTTGGATTCTTTATTGATTTATTTAAAAGCTCAATAAGCTTTAAAGCTTTATTTTTATTCAGGAGCATTAAAAAAGATTCAAATACTTTTATAAAGTTTATTTCAAGCCAAACATATCCTGCATACTAAATAAGCCTTTATTCTTTTTACTTATCCATATAGCGGCGTTTAATGCTCCATCAGCAAAAAGTTCTCTTGAAAAAGCAGTATGTTTTAATTCTATATTTTCTTTATTATTATTAAAAATTACTGAATGTCTACCAATTGTATTTCCTTTTCTTGTAATAAAAAAATTAACTTTATTTTTTTGTAAATTACCTTTTTTGTTTAAAAAAATTTTCCCTTTTATCGATTCTAGATTTTTTCTTTTACCTTTGGACACTGCATTTGCTAAAATTAAAGCTGTTCCCGACGGGTAATCAATTTTTTTTTTATGATGATCATCGTTAATTCCAATATAGTAATTATTAGGAATTTTTTTCGAGAGAATATTAACAATATATTCAAGAAGATTAATGCCCAAACTCATATTGCCGGACTTGAATATAGCAATTTTTTTTGCGTAGTTTTTAATTGAATTATTTTCTTGTTTAGTAAAACCAGTTGTTCCAATGACAACTTTTTTTTTAAATTTCTTTGCATAACTTAAGACTTCAAGGGAAGCTTTAGGTTTTGAAAAATCAATAATAACATCTGTTTTTTTAAAGGCCTCTAAGTTATTTTTTTGCGTCTTAATGCCATTTATGATTTTTCCAGATTTTAGATCAGTTAAGCTAAATAATTTTAGATTTTTATTTTTAGAGATTCTTTTAATGAGAATTCTTCCCATTCTTCCAAGGGCACCTGTTATTGTTATGTTAATTTTTTTCATTAATTCCCGCTCCAAAACTTTTTAGCTTTATTTATAAAATTTTTTATTTCTGAATTATTATCTAAATCTTCTAAAGATTTAAATTTTTCGAGCAAGTCTTTTTGCTCTTTTGATAAGGATTCTGGAATTATTACATTTGTTTCTAAATATAGATCTCCATAATCATCACTTCTTATAATAGGCATACCTTTACCTTTAAGCCTAAACTGTTTTCCAGATTGTGTTCCTGAAGGAATTTTAACTTTTGACTTTCCACCATCAATTGTTGGAACTTCTATTTCGGCGCCAAGCGCAGCATCAGTCATTGATATAGGTAATTTGTAGTATAGATTTTCTTCAGATCTTTGAAAAATTTTATGTTTTTCAACCGTTATAAACACATAAAGATCTCCATTAGATCCTCCTCTATAACCAGCATCTCCTTTCCCTGATAATCTTATTTGTGTTCCATCATCAACTCCTTTTGGAATTTGAATAGATAGATTTTTTTTTGTTTTAGTAGCACCAGATCCCTTGCAATCTTTACAAGGGTTAGAAAGTACTTCGCCTTCTCCTCCACAATCAGGACATGTTTGTTGTAGAGTAAAAAAACCTTGTTGCATTCTTACTTTTCCATGTCCATTACAAGTTGAACATTTTTTAGGTTTCGAACCAGGTTCTGCACCATCACCAGAACATTTTTCACACCTTTCGTTTGAAGATAAATTGATTGTTTGTTTTTTTCCAAGATAAGCTTCTTCCAATGTTATTTCTAAATTAATTTTTAAATCAGACCCGCGATTAGATTTTGATTTTTTAGAGCTCCTCCCACCTCGACCTGAGCCCATGAAGTCACCAAAAAAATCATCGAAGATGTCAGAGAATGCGCCAGATTCAAATCCACCAAAATCAAAACCCCCAGCTCCACCTGCTCCACCTTCAAATGCAGAATGTCCAAATTGATCGTAGGAAGATTTTTTCTTTGAATCAGACAAAACCTGATAGGCCTCAGATGCTTCTTTAAATTTTCCTTCAGCAGTTTTGTCTCCCTGATTTCTGTCAGGGTGATATTTCATTGCAAGAGATCTGTAGGCTTTTTTAATTTCTTCAGGAGTTGCTTTTTTGGTTACACCAAGAATATCATAATAGTCTTTTTTGGACATAATGACTTAGGGCGAAACCAGTTATAAATGGATTAGCCGTTCTTTTTGTTATCGTCTTTTACTTCTTCAAATTCGGCATCAACCACATCTTTTTTATCAACAGGCTTAGCATCTGTTTTTGAAGCACCAGCAGTATCTTGCTGAGATTTATATATTGCCTCGCCTAATTTCATAGAAGAAGTCATTAATTGCTGAGTTTTAGTTTTAATATCTTCAGTTTTGTCAGATTTAATGGCTTCTTTTAAATCTTCCATATCTTTTTCAATTGCTTTTTTATCAGCTTCTGAAATTTTGGTTCCATGTTCTTTTAAGCTTTGCTCAGTTGAAGCTATTAAAGAGTCAGCATGATTTTTTGCATCAACTTCTTCTCTTTTCTTTTTATCAGCTTCTTTGTTCGCTTCAGCTTCTTTAACCATTTTTTGAATTTCTTCATCGGTTAAGCCACCAGAAGCTTGAATTTGAATTTTTTGTTCTTTTCCAGTTCCTTTATCTTTTGCAGAAACGTTAACAATACCATTTGCATCAATATCAAAAGTTACTTCGATTTGAGGAACACCTCTTGGAGCTGGCGCAATGCCTGTTAACTCAAAGTTACCAAGTAATTTATTATCATTTGCCATTTCTCTTTCACCTTGAAAAACTCTAATTGTTACAGCTGGCTGATTGTTTTCAGCAGTTGAGAATGTTTGACTTTTTTTAGTTGGAATTGTTGTATTTTTTTCAATTAATCTTGTGAATACACCTCCTAAAGTCTCAATACCAAGCGACAATGGAGTAACATCAAGAAGAAGAACGTCTTTAACATCACCTTGTAATACACCCGCCTGAACAGCAGCGCCTAAAGCAACTACTTCATCAGGGTTAACACTTTGATTTGGTTCTTTTCCAAAGAAACTTTTAACTGCTTCAACAACTTTTGGCATTCTTGTCATTCCACCAACAAGAATAACTTCATTAATTTCAGATGCAGTATAACCAGAATCTTTTAATGCAATTTTGCAAGGCTCTATAGTTTTTTCAATTAGCGCTGCAGTAAGAGCTTCAAGCTTTGCTCTTGTGATTTTCATATTAACGTGTTTTGGACCACTCTTATCCGCCGTAATGAATGGTAAATTTACTTCCGTTTGAGCTGAAGAAGATAATTCGATTTTTGCTTTTTCAGCAGCTTCTCTTATTCTTTGTAATGCTAATTTATCAGTTTTTAGATTAATTCCGCTTTCTTTTTTAAATTCTTCAATAATATAATCTGTCACTACAGCATCAAAGTCATCACCACCTAAAGAAGTGTTTCCGTTTGTAGATTTAACTTCAAATACTCCATCACCTAATTCAAGAACTGAAATATCAAAAGTACCACCACCTAAATCATATACAGCAATTGTTTTAGCTTTTTTCTTATCAAGGCCATAAGCAAGTGCTGCTGCTGTTGGCTCGTTAATTATTCTTAAAACTTCAAGACCTGCAATTTTTCCAGCATCTTTAGTTGCTTGTCTTTGTGCGTCATTGAAATAAGCGGGAACAGTTATAACAGCTTGTTTTACTTCGCTACCAAGATATTTTTCAGCAGATTCTTTCATTTTCATTAAAACAAAAGCAGAAATTTGACTTGGAGAATATTTTTTATCACGAGATTGAACCCATGCATCTGTACCATTGTCAGATTTTATTACTTTGTATGGAAGCCCCTGTATTTCTTTTTTTAAATTTGAATCATCAAAACTTTTTCCAATTAATCTTTTAACAGAGAAGAAAGTATTTTCAGGATTTGTTACTGCTTGTCTTTTTGCAGGAAGACCAACTAATTTTTCACCAGATTCTGTAAAAGCTACAATAGAAGGTGTTGTTCGAACACCTTCTACATTCTCTAATACTTTTGGCTGCGCACCATCCATAATGGCAACGCATGAGTTTGTGGTTCCTAAATCTATTCCAATTATTTTTGACATAAAATTCTATTTTTTAATTAATTTGTTAACCCTATGTGGTGCTTAATTTTAAGATTACAACCTTTGAGGCTAAATTTTTTTTGTCAAAAAACCCTTAATTTATTTGGTTTTATTGAGCTATTAATTGGTGTTAGTCTTTTTTTTAGAAATAGACACTAGGGCAGGTCTTAAAAGTCTATCATTTAACATGTAGCCCTTTTGAATTTCATTTATGACCATTCCATCCTCTTGTTCGCTTTCTACCTCGTTCAATGCTTGATGAAAATTAGGATCAAATTTTTTACCTATAGATTCAAAATATTTTATTCCATTCTTATCAAAGCTATTTATTAATTCTTTTTCGATAAGCTCTATTCCAATCATTGTATCTTTAAATTCGTCTGACTTAAATTTAGGATTATCTTTAAATAGACCAAAGGCTCTTTCTAAATTATCGGCAAGGTTAAGAATTTCTCTGGCAAAAGAAGAAGAACTATACTTAATTAAATCCTCTCTTTCCTTTTCGTGAATTTTTCTAAGGTTTTGATTTTCAGCTAGTGAGCGAAGTAGCTTATCATTTAATTCTTCTATTTTTTTTTCAAGATTATTTTCAGGATTAGCCTCGACTCCATTATTATCTACGTTATCAATTTTTTGTTCTTGATCTTTATTAGGAGTAGTTTCTTCGTTATTATTCATAAGCCTATATATTTAAAGCAATACTTTACAATTTTTTTGACATATATAGGTACTATATTTCAGATTTCTAGCTTTATTATGAGAAAAGATAACAGAGACAATCTTAGTTTAAGAAAAATTGAGATAATTCCAAATTTTATTAAAAATTCAGAAGGTTCCTGCCTTGTTAAGTTTGGAGAAACGCAGGTTGTCTGCACCGCTTCAGTTGATTCAAAAGTACCAAGATGGCTTGTTGGTTCAGGAAAAGGTTGGGTAACAGCTGAATATGGAATGTTACCAAGATCCACTCATGAAAGAATGAGACGAGAGGCTGCGGTTGGCAAAATAGGCGGCAGAACATCAGAAATTCAAAGATTGATCGGAAGATCATTAAGAGCCGTTGTTGATTTAGGATTATTAAATGAAAAGCTAATTACAATTGATTGTGATGTTTTAACTGCTGATGGCGGAACAAGAACAGCGGCTATTACCGGTGGTTTTGTTGCATTAAAATTATGCATTGAACATTTGCTTCGAAATAAAGAAATTAAAACAAATCCAATGCAGCAATGTATAGCGGCGGTTAGCTGTGGAATTGTAGATGGTAAAATTTTATTAGATTTAAACTACGAAGAGGATAGTAGAGCAGACATCGATGCTAATTTTGTGATCACCGAGAATATGCAATTAGTTGAAATCCAGGCAACAGGGGAGAGAAAGACATTTTCAGATCAGGATCTAGGCGAAATGCTAAAAATTTCAAAGAGTGCAATAAAAGAAATAATACAACATCAAAAGTCTTGTTTTGAAAAATAAGTTAAGAAATTTAAAAAATATAAAGTCTTTATTGATAGCAACCAATAACAAGGGAAAGCTTTCGGAAATAAAAAAATTATTACCAAAACATATTACATTTTATAGTCCAAAAGATTTTAATCTGATTGAACCTGTCGAGAATGAAAAAACATTTGAGGGAAATGCTGTAATTAAAGCAAGATATTGTGCAGAAAAATCTAAATTAATATCTTTATCTGATGACTCGGGACTAGAAATATCAGTTTTAAATGGAGATCCTGGAATTTATTCAGCTAGATGGGCAGGAAAAAATAAAGATTTTAAGTTAGCAATAAAAAAAGTTTATTCAAAAATAAAAAAGAAAAAAAAATTAAATAAAAAAAATAATGCTAGATTTTATTGTTCTTTGGCAATTGCTTATCCAAACGGAACATACAAAACATTTAGCGGTACGGTTAATGGTAAAATTTCACAAGAGCCTAAAGGTTATAATGGATTTGGCTATGACCCTATATTTATTCCAGATGGTTATAAAAAAACTTTTGGTGAAATGAAGGCTGATTTAAAGGACAAAATTAGTCATCGTTATAGGGCGTTTAATAAAATAAAAAGATATTTTAAATATTAGATTTATGGAAAATATTAAATTTATAGAACAGAATTTAGAAAAGGGGCTTTATTTAGTCTCAACTCCAATTGGAAATTTAGCGGACATTACTATACGGGCTTTAAATATTTTAAAAAAATCAGACATTATTTTATGTGAAGACAAAAGAGTTTCAAAAAAGTTATTAGATTATTATGACATTAAAGCTCAATTATTTTCATATCATAAGTTTAATGAAAAAGAGTCGGTTGAAAAAATATTAGAAATTTTTAAAAAAAATAAAATTGTATCTTTAATAAGTGATGCGGGAACACCATTAATATCCGATCCTGGAAAAATCTTAATCAATGAAATTGAAAGAAATAATATCAAAATTATTCCAATACCTGGCGCCTCAGCGGTTACGGCGGCCTTTAGTTTGGCAGGTTTTAGTGATGATTATTATTTTTATGGTTTTTTACCTAAAAAACTAGGTGAGAGAAAAAAAGTTTATGAAAAATTTTCTAATTTAGATAGTTCAATTATTATATTTTTACCGGCTAGAGACTTAGTTTCTACAATAAAAGAAATGAAAGAGTTTCTTGGTGAAAGACAGATATTGGTTGCTAAAGAAATTACCAAAATACATGAGAATATAATTAAAGGAACGCTAGATAATATTCTTGATAAAGTTAAATCAGTTATTCTTAAGGGGGAGGTGACAATAGTGTTGTCTTCTGAGGCGAATAAAAATAAAGACCAAAACGTTGATTTAAATAAAGAAATTTTAGATTTATCAAAAAAAATGAAAACAGCAGATCTTGCAAAATATTTATCTAAAAAATTTAAGTTTTCTAAAAAAGAAATTTATCAAAAGATTTTAATGTTAGATAAAAAATAATGAAATTTTTAAAGGTAATTTTTATATCTCTGTTCTTAACATCTTGCATTGGAAATTTTAGTTCAACACTTTTTGGTGTTGGTGTTAATATTAATTTAGATCCAAGATCTCCAGGATTATATTTAGATGATAAATTAGCAGAAACGCTTATCATGAAAAAAATTATACTAAATGATTATAAGCAAGTTTTTTTAACTGTTAGAGTTATAGATGGCACTGCTATTTTAAGTGGTCGAGTTGAAAAAGCCGAAGATAAGTTAAAAATGACAAAATTTGCATGGGAGACAGCAGGCATTAAAGCAGTAAGAAATGATATTATTATTGCTGATGAAACTTCTTTTAAACAAAGAGCAAAAGATATTTTGATATCTTCACAATTTAATGCTGCTTTATTAATAAATAAAAAAATTAATTCTCGTAATTATAATTCTGAAACCATTAACGGAAAAATTTACGTTTATGGTATGGCAAAAACTACTGCAGAAATGGAAGAGGTTATTAAGGAAGGAAAATTGATTCCGGATGTAGTTGAAGTTGTGCCAAGTATTATTCTTGCTGATAATTTATCTAGAAGAAATTATCTTTAATTCTTTTTATATTTAATCACGTCTGAAGAAAAAGCGGCAATAGCTGCCATATTAAAGATATCAGAAACTTTTGATCTTAAAGTTGCAATCTCAATGGGTCTATTTAATCCAATTAACATGGGGCCAATCAATGTACTACCACCGAGCTCCTTAAGTAATTTTGTGGAAATAGCGGCGCTGTGAATTGCTGGCATAATTAAAATATTTGCAGGTGCTGATAATTTTGAAAATGGATAAATAGTTTTAAATTTTTGATTTAAAGCTACATCTGGTTGCATCTCTCCTTCAAATTCAAAATCAACTTTTCTTTTCTCAAGTAAATCTCTAGCTTCTCTTAAATGAACACTTCTTTCAGACATTGGTTTTCCAAATGTTGAATGAGCAAGGAAAGCAACTCTTGGAGTAAAACCAAGAGTTTTTGCAACTCTAGCCGAAGAGATAGCAATGTCTGCTAAATTTTCTGCAGTTGGATATTCATGAACGTTTGTATCTGCAATAAATACTGTTCCTTTTTTTGTAACAGCAATTGTAAGTCCAAAAATAATTTCACCCGGTCTTTCATCTACAACGTATTTTATATTTTCCAAAGTATCACTAAAAGTTCTAGTCACACCTGTTACCATTGCATCAGCATCTCCAAGGTCCACCATGCAAGATCCAAAAACAATTCTATTTGTTCTAATTAATCTATCGCAATCTCTTTTTAAAAATCCTTTTCGTTGTAATCTTTTATAAACATGATCCGTATATCTTTGTCTTTGTTTTTCATCTTTAGAATTGTGAATTTCGATAGATTTATCTAATGTTAAACCAAGATCTTTAAGTTGCTGAGCAATTTTTTCGCTACTTCCAATTAAAACGGGAGTCCCAAGTCCATTATTTTTAAAATCGATTGCAGCTCTAAGCATAGATTCTTCCTCACCTTCTGCAAAAATAACTCTTTTTTGTTCTTTTCTTACTTGTGCATAAATGTTTTGTAAGAAACCAACTGAAGGATCTAATCTTGCAGCAAGGCTATCTTTATACGCGGCAATATCTTCAATTTTCTTTTGTGCAACGCCGCTTTTCATAGCAGCTTCCGCTACTGCAGCAGATACATTTTTAATTAATCTTGGATCAAAAGGAGATGGAATAATATAATTTTTTCCAAATTTTGGTCTTTCACCACCGTAAGCCGCAACCACTTCATCAGGAACATCTTCTTTTGCAAGATCGGCTATGGCCTTTGCAGCAGCAATCTTCATCTCTTCATTAATAGTTTTAGCTCGACAATCTAAAGCTCCTCTAAAAATATATGGAAAACCTAAAACGTTATTTACTTGATTTGGATAATCAGATCTTCCAGTTGCAATAATTGCATCACTTCTTGTTTGTTCAATTAATTCAGGAAGAATTTCAGGATCCGGATTTGCGCAAGCAAAA
>AQUG01000002.1:0-126188 GCA_000371865.1 alpha proteobacterium SCGC AAA027-L15 | reverse complement strand
TAAAAAAATATTTTCATTGCTATTTAATTTTACTAAAGCATTTGTTTGATTTTTATTGGCATCTGATATTAACATTGTTTGACCATTTTGAGCCATATCAATAAAAGTTTTTAACGGTGAAATGAAGTTATTCTTATTAGTATATGATGTTGAAAACAGAAGAGCGCCGTCTTTATTTATCAAATACGATTCTTCAATTTTTCTAAATCTTGACTGCTGATCAAAATAATTTTGAAAAAGAGGTTTGTTTTCCGTGTATAAATTAAAATTACGGTTTAAATCATTTGCCATTGCTAAAATTTCTCCTTTAATAGAGTTCTGATTTTCCTCAAGATAATTTCTTGCAACCTCAACTGAGTTATTTACAACATCGTTAACTTTTTTATCGAACCACTTTTCAATACCCAGGTTAAAAAGCATTAAAGAAAATACAGCTACAAAAATTGATGGGATAGCTGTAACAAAAATAAAATATTTTATAAAATTTAAATTTGTTCTTAAACCTGTGATTTCTTTAGATTTATAAAAAAAAACTGTGAGCTTTCTAATAATTAAAAAAAGCAATAAACATATGATCGATATGTTTATTATTAATAGAAGCTGAATGTTATTTTCATTTAATTGAATAAAACTAGTTCCGGAAAAAGTATAAAGTGTAAAAATTCCAAAAACGATTGAAAGAAAAGTACCAAAGTATAAAAGTAAATTTGAACTTAATATTTTTTTAATCATTTTTTATGGGTTATTGCGCAATAATTTTAGCAGCTGGCAAAGGTCATAGATATTCAAGAACTATACCAAAGCAATATACAGTATTCGATAATGAATTAATAATAAATTACTCTCTTAAAATATTTTCTGAAATAAAACCAATTAAAAAGATAATTTTAGTTATTAATAGGCTTCAATTTACTAAATTTAAAGATCAAGTTTATAAAAGTAAAAAAATAACAATAATTGAGGGTGGAAAAGAAAGAAAAGATTCCGTATTTCTTGCTCTTTCGAAATTAAAAAAAAATAATTATAAAAAAGTTTTAATACATGATGCGGCTAGACCCTTTTTAAAAAAAATACTTATAAATAAAATTATTAAATTTTCAAAAAAAAATGATGCTGTAATTCCATATATAACAAATACTGACACGGTAGTTTTTAAAAACCAAATTCTAGACAGAAAAAAAGTGCTCTCTATTCAAACACCACAATGCTTCTCATACAGAAAAATATTTTCTTTACACAAAGAATATAAAAATAAAAAATTCAACGATGAATCTTCATTATTTTTTTATAAAAATTTTAAAGTTAAAAAAATACTTGGAGACCACAATAATATTAAAATTACTCTTAAAAATGATTTAAATAATAATAAAGAACTTTCTTATGGTATTGGCTATGACATTCATAAATTAGAAAAAAATTATAAATTATATTTGGGTGGAGTCTATATACCCTATTCAATGGGAACGGTTGGTCATTCTGATGGTGACCCTGTAATTCATGCTTTAATAGATTCTATCTTAGGCTCTAAAAAATTAGGCGATATTGGAACTTTATTTCCAAATAATAAAAAATTTAAAAACAAAAGATCAACATTTTTTTTAAAAAAAATAATTAATCTGATTGAAGCTAAAAATGTTAAAATTAATAATATTGATATTAATATTATTGCTCAAAAACCTAATCTTAAAAAATACAAAAAAACTATATCTAAAAATCTTGCAAAAATTTGCAATATTAGTGAAAAACAAATAAGCGTTAAAGGAAAGACTACTGATAGACTTGGTAATGTTGGAAAAAATAAAGCAATTGCATGCGAGGTAATAACATCTGTCACAGATAATTAATTTTAATAAAAAAATTTTTACTTTGTTTGGAATAGGATTTTTACCTGTTCCAGGGACAATGGGATCCCTTATTACTATAATAATTTATTATTTATTTTATAATTATCTTAACATTATTTTTTTTATATTTTTTATTATTCTAGTTTTTTTTTATTCACTTTACTTTTTAAACAAAACATTAAATCAATCTTTTTCAACTTCTGACCCAAAAGAAATTGTAATAGATGAATTTATTGGTCAATCAATACCCTTGCTTATATGTGGAAATAATTTTTTTTTAATTATACTATCTTTTTTACTATTTCGACTTTTTGATATCACTAAACCATGGCCAGCAAGTTATTTTGATTTAAAAATTAAAAATGCAACTGGAGTTATAATGGATGATATAATTGCAGGAATATACACATTTTTAATCATTTATTTATGCATCTAAATAATCAATTAAAAAATTTAACTACAAAATTAAAAAAAAATAAAATCAAAGTAGCAGTAGCAGAATCCTGTACTGGTGGATTAATTAGTTATAATTTAACAAAAATACCTGGTGCATCCAAATACTTTATGATGGGCATAGTTTCGTATTCAAATATTTCAAAGCGTGACCTTCTTAAAGTAAGACAAAAAACATTAACAAAGTATGGAGCAGTTAGTGCAGAAATATGTAAAGAAATGTGTAATAATTTACTTAAAATATCTAAAACAAATATTGCAATATCTGTAACGGGTATAGCAGGTCCAGATGGTGGAACTAAAAAAAAACCTATAGGTCTTGTTTACGTAGGTATTTGCAGCAAAAATAAATTTGAAATAAAAAAATTTAACTTTGGTAAAAAATTATCAAGAATAAATATTCAAAATCTAACTTTAAAAAAGACTATTAAATTAATAGATAATCACATTAATACTTTATAGTTTCTCTTGCTCGTTGTTCAAAAGAATTTAATATTTTTTCAAAACCATAATTAAAAAACTTATTGAATATTATATTTATAATAGGATTTTTTAATTCTATATCTATAAAAAAAATTACATTACAAGACTTTTTATCAATTATTTCAAACTCCCAAATATTAGATAATTTTTTAATATTTCCACTTACTGAGGTAACCTCAATCTTTGAAGTATTGTTGTTATAAAGAACTTTGCTTGTATAAACTTCTCTAAAAGTTTTAAAGCCTATTTCTAAATCAGCTGTAATTTTTAAGTTTTCTTCATTTTTATCTATTGTTAGAATTTTTGAATTAATACACCAAGGTAGAAAATTTTTATAATCATCAATTTTTAAAACCAATTCTATAAGATCTTTTTTAGAATAATTAAATTTTTTTGTAATTTTTTTAACTGGCAATTTAAATTAGCTTGTTAATTCTTTTTTGTTTCAAAACATCAAAATCTTCTGATGCATGATAAGATGATCTTGTTAATGGGCTTGATGAAACTAATAAAAAACCTTTGCCTTCTGCTATTAATTTGTAATTTTCAAACTCCTCAGGAGTTATAAAATTTTTAATCGGAAAGTGTTTTGCACTTGGTTGTAAATACTGACCGATAGTTAGAAAATCTACTCCTGCTACTCTTAAATCATCCATCACTTGCATGATCTCTTCTTTTGTTTCACCTAGGCCTACCATTAAACCTGATTTTGTAAAAATGGTTGAATTATAATCCTTAACTTTTCTTAATAAGTCTAAAGACTGAAAGTAACGTGAACCAGGTCTTACTTTTAAATACAGACGAGGAATAGTCTCTAAATTATGGTTAAAAACATCAGGCTTTGCGTCTACGACTATTTTATAAACATCTCCTTTTCTTAAAAAATCTGGCGTTAAAACTTCAACAGTTGTCATGTCGTTATATTTTTTAATTTCTGAGATAACATTTGCAAAGTGTTTTGCTCCTCCGTCATCTAAATCATCTCTATCAACAGAAGTTATAACTACATGTAATAAGTTTAAATCTTTAACACTTTGTGCAATTTTTTTAGGCTCAAGTAGATCTAAGGACTGCGGGATACCCGTTTTCACATTGCAAAATGCACAAGCTCTAGTGCAAGTATCGCCCATGATCATAAATGTTGCATGTTTTTTACTCCAGCATTCATTAATATTAGGGCAGGAAGCTTCTTCACAAACTGTAAAAAGATTGTTTTTTTTTAAAGTATTTTTAGTTTCAGTATATTCTTTGGAGTAACCAGCCTTTACTCTTATCCAAGCTGGTTTTTTTTGGATTGGATGTTCAATATTATTAACTTTTTCAGGATGTCTAACTGTCATTTTTGATTAATAATATAAATCTTTTCACCTTTTTTTCCCAATACAAAGTAATCTCTATATATTTCATCAAGATAATCTTTATTTATATTTACTGATAAAAAATCATTTTTTCTTGTTAAAAAAATAATTTCTTTTTTTATTTCTAAATTTTTTTCTTGAAATTCTTTTAATAAATTTTTCTTTTTAAAGTACTCAACAAAACCTCTATCGCCTCCAAAAAAATTAAAAAAAATATATAGAATTATTAAGAGTATTATAAAAAAGAATTTTTTATCTGAAATTGAATTAATGAAATTATTCATTTTAATTTTGACATTTGAGATTTTTTTCCAATCTCCTCTTCTATTCTTAATAATCTATTATATTTTGCAACTCTTTCAGATCTTGCTAATGATCCAGTTTTAATTTGAGAAGATTCAGTTGCAACTGCCAAGTCAGCAATGAATGTATCTTCGCTATCGCCAGATCTATGAGAAATGATTGTGTTAAAATTATTTTTTTTAGCAAAATTAATAACTTCTAAAGTTTCAGAAACTGTACCAATTTGGTTCGGTTTAATTAAAATTGCATTTGCAGCTAATTCATTAACTCCTTTTTTTAAACGATTTAAATTAGTTACAAATAAATCATCACCAACAATTTGAATTTTTTTTCCTAACTCTTTAGTCAATTTTTTCCAAACACTCCAATCATCTTCAAAAACAGGATCTTCTATAGAAACAATTGGAAATTTATTACATAATTTTTTATAATAGTTAATTAACTCATCTGAACTTACGGCTTTCTTGTCTTCTTTAATTTTATATTTTCCTGAACTGTAAAGTTCATTGGCAGCAACATCTAAACAGATATTAATATCTTTGCCGATTTTTAAACCAGATTTCTTAACTGCTTTAATTATATATTCGACTGCTTTTTCATCGCTATCAAATGACGGTGCAAAACCACCCTCATCACCAAGATTAGTATTAAATTTTTTTAATTTTAATTCTTCTTTTAAATTTTGAATAACCAAAAAAGACATTCTTAAACACTCTTTAAAAGATTTTGCCCCATCAGGCCTAATCATAAACTCTTGTATTTGGAGAGAGTTGTTAGCGTGAGCTCCTCCGTTGATTATATTTAACATTGGAAATGGTAATTTATTTTTATTATTGCCTCCTAAGTGTTTGTATAATGAAGTTTTCTTATATGCTGCAGCAGCTTTGGCATTTGCAATGGAAACTGCTAAAATTGCATTAGCGCCTAATCTTTTTTTATTCTCAGTACCGTCTAGTTTTATTAAAAGATTGTCTATTTTTTTTTGATCAAGAACTGACAAGCCTGTAATCGTTTTATTAATTTCTAAATTAATATTATTTACAGCATCTAAAACGCCTTTGTTTAAATATTCTTTACTTTTGTCTCTGAGCTCATGAGCCTCATAAGACCCTGTGGAAGCTCCTGAGGGAACAATTGATTGACCTATAGAACCATCAGCTAATATAACTTCGGCTTCAACGGTTGGAAAACCTCTACTATCAAAAACCTGTCTAGCTTTAACTTTTTTGATAACTGACATTACATTTTTGATTTAATTAATTTATCTATTCCTATTAGATCTTTGAGTAAATTCTCTAAACTACTAAGAGGTATCATGTTTGCTCCATCAGATGGCGCTTTGTCAGGATTATCGTGAGTTTCCAAAAAAATTGTCGAAACACCTACTGCAACTGCGGCTCTTGATAATGAGCTAACAAATTGTCTTTCACCTCCACTACTATCTCCCTTACCTCCAGGCTGTTGCACGGAATGGGTGGCATCAAAAACTACCGGGTAACCAAAATCAGCTAAAATTGATAATGAACGCATATCAGAAACTAACGTGTTGTATCCAAAGCTGACTCCTCTTTCCGTAATTAATATTTTATCATTGCCACTTTCCTCTATTTTTTTAATAACGTTCTTCATATCCCAAGGAGCCAAGAATTGTCCCTTTTTAACATTAACCACTTTATTTGTTTTGGCAGCAGCAACTAATAGGTCTGTCTGTCTGCATAAAAAAGCAGGTATTTGTATAACGTCAACAACTTTAGAAACTATTTTACATTGTTCTTCATTATGGACATCAGTTAAAATAGGAACATCTAAATCTTTTGAAATATAATCAAATATAGATAAAGATTTATCAAGTCCCACTCCTCTTTTAGATTTTAAACTTGTTCTATTAGCTTTATCGAAAGAACTTTTAAAAATAAATCCAATGTTTAACTTATTTGTTATTTCTTTTATTTTTAGAGCAATCATATGACAATGATCTTTGCTTTCTATTTGGCACGGACCTGCGATTAAAGTTAAGGGGAGATTATTTCCTAAATTTAATTTTTTAACTTTAATAATTTTATTTTTCATGAATTTAATTTTTTATTTTTAATAGCAGCATCAATAAAAGAAATAAATATTTCATGAGGTGTAAATGGCCTTGATTTCAATTCTGGATGAAATTGAACTCCAACAAACCAAGGGTGATCTTTTAATTCTATAGCTTCAGGTAACTTGCCATCTGGTGAATTGGCTGAAAATATAACGCCTTTTTTTTCTAACATCGATTTATATGAACTATTTACTTCATATCTGTGTCTATGTCTTTCATGAATTAAACTTTTGTTTCCATAAATTTTATAAAGTAGTGAATCCTTTTTAACTTTTGCAGGGTAAGAACCTAATCTCATTGAGCCGCCAATTTTATACTTTTCTCCTTTTAAAATTTTTTTCCCTTTAATCCATTCTTCCATAAGACAAACTACAGGATTTTTAGTTTTAGATAGTTCTGTAGAATTTGAATCTTTTAGGCCCAATAAGTTTCTTGATAGTTCTATAACTGATATTTGCATTCCAAAACAAATTCCAAAAAAAGGAATTTTCTTAGTTCTTGCTAATTGAACGGATAAAATCTTACCTTCAACGCCACGTTTCCCAAAACCTCCTGGTATTAAAATTCCATTTGTTTTTCCTAATTTATTTTCTAAATCTTTTAAATTTTTAATATCAGAAGATTCAACCCAATTAAGATCCAAATTAATATTATTATAAACTGAGGCGTGAATTAAAGCTTCATTCAAAGACTTGTAAGCATCTTTTAAATGTGTGTATTTACCAACAATTGAAATTTTAACAGTATTTTTTTTGCTGCCAAGTTTTTTATTAAAAGATTTCCAATTATCTAATTTTGGAATTTTTTTATTAGTAATTCCAAAGTGATCTAGTATTTTTTTATCTAATCCCTCTTCTTGATATTTAATAGGAACTTCATAAATTGATTTTACATCAATAGATTGGAATACATTTGATTTTTCTACATTACAAAATAATGCAATTTTAGCTTTTTCTTCATTAGGAATTAAACTTTCAGAACGACATAAAATCATATCAGGCTGAATACCTATGCTTCTTAATTCTTTTACAGAATGTTGCGTTGGTTTTGTTTTTAATTCAGCTGCACTTTTAATATAAGGAACTAATGTTAAATGAATAAATAAACAATTTTTACTACCTACTTCATTTGAATATTGTCTAATAGCTTCTAAAAATGGCAGACTTTCAATATCTCCTACTGTCCCTCCTATTTCGCAAATTACAAAATCCTCATTAGTTAGATCGCTTGTAATAAATTTTTTTATTTCATCTGTAACATGAGGGATAATTTGAACTGTCGATCCTTTGTAATCACCATTTCTTTCTTTGGTTATTATATTTTGGTAAATTTTACCTGTAGTAATGTTATCTGATTTTTTTGAATTTATTTCTGTAAACCTTTCATAATGTCCAAGATCAAGGTCGGTTTCCGCTCCATCTTCAGTTACATAGACTTCTCCATGCTCATAGGGATTCATCGTCCCCGGATCTATATTTAAGTAAGGATCTAATTTTCTAATTCTTACTTTGTATCCTCGTGATTGTAATAAAGTTGCTATAGAAGCGGAAGCGATACCTTTACCAAGTGATGAGACCACGCCGCCAGTAACAAAAATAAAACGGACCATGGAAGTTAACTATAGATTATTTATCAATAATCACAAAGAAAATATTAAATTAAATTATTTTGAATTTGGGATTTTTGGCTGTGTATTACTATTTTTATCTAATTGCTCAATCTTATCAATTATAGATTTTTGAGAAATATCTTTTTTATTAATAAGCGTTAATGAAATACTTGTTAAAATAAATAAAAAAGCAACTATTGCAGTAAATTTAGTCAAAAAATTCCCTGCCGATCTAGATGACATAAGATTGTCGCTATTGCCACCTATTCCCAAAGCTCCACCATCTGATTTTTGAAGTAATACCGATCCAATCAAAAGGACAGCTAAAGTAATATGAATTATTAGTAAAAGAGTTTGCATTAATTATCTAAAATAATTTTTTATAATTTTAATAAAACTTGCACTTTTTAATGAAGCTCCCCCAATTAAAAAACCTGATATTAAACTAATCTCACGTAAAGTTGCAACATTATCTGTGGTCACAGATCCTCCGTATATCATTATAGGTGTATTAACCTTATATTTTTCTTTTAAAAATTTTTTAAGATTTTTATAAATTTTATCTAAATAACTATTAGACGGAACTATTCCGGTGCCAATTGACCAAATTGGCTCGTAAGCAATTATTAAATTATCAAAATTGATTTTCTTTTTATCTAAAGAACTTAAAATTTGTTTTTTTAACACTTTTAATGATATCCCATTATTTTTTTGTGACAAATTTTCACCAATACAAAAAATAACCTTTATTTTGTTTTTTAAGGCAATATTGACCTTTTCTTTTATAGTCTTAAAATTTTCATCAATTATTCTCTTTTCTGAATGACCAATGATAACATAATTAGCTCCTGTTTCTTTTAACATCTTGGCGCTTAACTGCCCAGTATACGGCCCATTACTTATATTTATTTTACTAATATCCTGAGTACCAAAATCTATTAATCTACTTTTAATTTTTTCACTAAAAGAACCTAATAAATTTACAGGTGGACAAAATATAATTTTTTTAAATTTATAAATCGCATTTTTTTTAAAAAAATTAAAAACTCTTTCTATTTCTTTGATAGAATTATGATTTCCATTCATTTTCCAATTGGCAATGAAATATATAGTTTTGTTCATAAATCGGTTATATCTAAACTAAAATAATCATTTTTTAAAATATTAAATGTTATCATCCTTAAGAAAATTCTCAGAAACAATAGTTGCTAAAATTTTTATAGCAATAATTGCTTTAAGCTTTGTATTTTGGGGTATAAATGATTTTTTTAGATCCAATAATAGTAATTCAGTAGCGGAAATTGATGGAGAAGAAATATCTTTTAATCAGTTCATAAATGAATTTAATAAAATAATTAGAAGTAATAATATTCAATCAGAAAAAATAGCAATTACAAACAATATTCATATACTTGCTGTTTCAAACATTGTCTCAGAGAAACTTTTAAAAATTCATGCGAAAAAACTAGGCGTTACTATTGATGACACGATAATAGCAATAGAAATTAAAAATAGTAAAGAATTCAAAGATAAAGACATTTTTTCAAGAACAAAATATGAAAAGTTTTTATTAGAAAGAAATATAAATTCAAAAATTCTTGAAGAACAAATTAACAAGAACCTTAAAAAAAAAATCATTATAGAGTCAATTACTGGATACATTCCAAATAATAAAAAAATTCCTGAAATAACACTAAAGGATAAAATTAATATTTTGTATGAAGATTTTCTTAGAAAAAATTATAAAATTATTATTAAGGAAAAGCAGTTAAACGATTATCTTAAAAATATTTAAAAATGATCTTTTCTACTTTTAATGAATTTAAAAAAAATTCTACAAAAAAAAATTTTTCACAAATTTATGCAATTAAAGATAAACCCAAATTACAAACAATTGAAAAAATAATTGAACTTGTTTCTTTAAGTAAAGATAGCTTTATATTTGAATCGGTAGAAAAAGTTAAAATTAGAGGTCGATACACTATATTTGGTTTCAATCCGGATCTTGTAATCGAAACTAACAATAATCGTATAATTCAAAGTATAAATAATAAAAGAAAAATAATAAAAAAAAGTCCTTATGATTATTTAAACAAACTAATCAATAATTTTCGTTTTAAAACATCAAGAAAGCTTCCCTTAATGTCAGCGATGCTTGCAGGCTATTTCGGTTATGACATTATAAGATTAAAAGAAAAAATTCCAAATAAATGTAAAAATGATTTAAAAATTCCTGATATAAAGTTAATACGTCCACGATTAATAGTCATCCATGATAATGAAAAAAATAAAATATTTTTCATACAAAATATTTATGGTTTAAAAAAAATTAAAAATTTAAAAAAATTGTATTTATTAAAATGTGAAGAAATAAATAAATTTGTTGCTAAAATTAATAATATTTATAGCCCGTTAGAATATTTAGAAAAAAATAAAAAAAAAAATATAATTAAATCCAATATTAGCAAAAATAATTTTTTAAATTCTATATCTAAAGCTAAAGAACTAATTAATAACGGAGAAATATTTCAGGTTGTTTTAAGTCAAAGATTTGAAACCAAACTAAATAAACCTCCCATAAATTTTTATAAAAAATTAAGAATATTAAATCCCTCTCCTTTTATGTTCTTTTTTAATTTTGATAACTTTAAAATAGTAGGTAGCAGCCCTGAAATCTTGGTTAGAGTAAGAAATAATAAAATTACTATTAGACCTATCGCGGGAACTAGACCTAGAGGAAAAAATTACAAAGAAGACAATAAATTACAAAAAGAACTTCTTAATGACAAAAAAGAGATTTCTGAACATCTTATGTTGCTGGATCTTGGACGTAACGATGTTGGAAAAGTCTCAAAAATTGGAAGCGTAAAAGTTGATCAAAAATTTAAAATTGAAAAATACTCTCATGTTATGCATATAGTTTCAAATGTTGTTGGCGATTTTGATAATAAAAATACATTATTAGATACTTTATATTCTGGTTTTCCAGCAGGAACTGTCTCCGGTGCGCCAAAAATAAGAGCAATGGAAATCATTGATGACTTAGAAATGTCTAAAAGAAAATTATACGCTGGGGGCATAGGATACTTTACTCCTAATAATGAAATGGACACATGTATTGCCTTAAGAACTGCTTTAATTATCGATAATAAAATTTATGTTCAATCAGGAGCTGGAATTGTTGCCGATAGCATTCCTTTAAATGAATACAAAGAGACGGTTAATAAAGCTAAAGCATTATTTGAGGCGGCTAACTAAATGAAAAAAATACTATTAATAGATAACTATGACAGTTTTACATATAATATTTTTCATTCTCTTTCAAAATTAGGAGTAAAAGTTGAAGTTTATAGAAATGATAAGATAACATTAAAAGAAATTTTAAAAAACAAATTTGATAAAATTGTTATATCACCAGGACCAGGACATCCTAAAAGTTCTGGAATTTGTATAAATCTGGTTAAAAATTTTTATAAAACAATTCCAATTCTTGGAATTTGTCTTGGTCATCAAATTATCGGCGCAGCTTTTGGTTCTGTAATTAAAAGAGCCAAAATTATAATGCACGGAAAATTAAGTAAAATTATTCATAATAATTCGCTTCTCTTTAAAAAAATTCCTAAAAATTTTTATGCAACCAGGTATCATAGCCTTATAGTTGATAAAAAAACTTTAAATGAAAATTTTGAAATCTCAGCAATAACAGAGGATAATATTATTATGGCTATAAATCATAAAAAATATCCTCTTTATGGTATTCAATTTCACCCCGAAAGTATTAAAACAAGCTTTGGAAATGTAATCTTTAAAAACTTTTTAAAAAATTAAATGATCTTAAGGAATATTATAACAAAATTAATTCATGATAAGGAATTATCTGATTCGGAATTAAATTTTTTATTTAACAAAATTATTAATGCTGAAATTAACGAAAATTTAATCTCAGCAATTTTAACGTTGGTAACCAGAAATGGGTTTACCTATAAAAATATTTTATCTGCCGCAAAAATTCTAAGAAAAAAATTAATTAAGATAAAAGTTCCAAAAAACTCTATAGATACTTGCGGTACAGGAGGTGATGGAAAGCATACGCTAAATATTTCAACAGCAGCAGCAATTCTATTGGCTGGCTTAGGAGTTAATGTAGTAAAGCATGGAAATAGATCAATAACTTCAAAATGCGGATCTGCGGATGTTTTGGAAAAACTTGGGATTAACATACTGGATAACAGAAAAAATTTAGAAAAAAAAATAAAAAAAAATAATTTCATTTTTTTATTTGCTCCAAATTATCATTTAGCAATGAAAAATGTTGCCTCTGTTAGAAGAAACCTTCCTTTTAAAACGATCTTTAATCTTTTAGGCCCTCTAATAAATCCAGGTTTAGTTAAAAGACAAATCATTGGAATATTTGATAAAAATTTATTAATTCCTTACATAAAAGTTTTAAAAAAATTAGGTCATAAAAAAGCATGGGTGTTTCACAGCAATGAAGGCTTAGATGAAATATCTATTTTTAACAAAACTAGAGTTTATGAATTAAATAAAAAAAAAATTAGAAGTTTTATTATTAATCCAAAATCTTTAATTAAAAGAAGATATAATTTTAACTCAATTCTTGGAAAAGATGCAAATTATAATAGTAAAAAGATAATAGAAATTTTTAATGGAAAACATAACGCTTTTTTAGAAATTGTAGCTTTGAATGCAGCAGCTGGATTGGTAATTTCTGACAAAGAAAATAGTTTGCAAAGAGCATATCATAAGACAAAAAGTTACTTGTTGTCAGGAAATGCTATTAAAAAGATTAACCAATTAACAAAAAAATGAATATTTTAAAAAAGATTATTAATTATAAAAAAAAAAAAATTATTATTGATAAAAAAAAAAATATTATATTTTTCAATCAAAATAAAAAATCTTTTTTTAAATCTCAAATAGTAAATAATATTAAAAATAATAAAATTTCAATTATAGCAGAAATTAAAAGAGCAAGTCCCTCAAAAGGTATTTTAATAAAAAATTTTAATCCTATTAATATAGCCAAACAATACGTCAAGGGAGGAGCTACGTGTTTATCGGTATTAACTGAGGATAAATTTTTTTTAGGCAACAAAAACTATATAAAACAAATCAAAAATAAATATAAAATTCCAATTTTAGCTAAGGACTTTTTTATTGATCCTTTTCAAATTTATGAAGCAAAATTTTATGGAGCAGATTGTATTTTAATTTTATTATCTGCTGTAAAAGAAAATCTAGCGAAGGAATTATATTATGCCGCTAATAAATGTGGAATGGATACAATAGTAGAGGTCCATGATGAGAGGGAGATGAGTTTTGCTTTAAGTTTAAAAAAAAGCATCATTGGAATTAATAATCGCAATTTAAAAACTTTTGAAACAGACATAAATCATACGATTAATTTATACAAAAAATTTAACTTAAAAAATCGGATAGTTGTATCTGAAAGTGGTATTGCTTCTAAAAAGGATATTCTTCAGATTTGCAAAAAGACAAATATTAGAACTTTCTTGATTGGCGAATCACTAATAAAATCTAACAATATTAAAAATAAAATAAGCTCTTTTTTATAAAATATACATATATTTCAGTACTTTATCAGCATTGTATCTTAATAAGAACTTAAATAGAACGAGATATGTTTAGGTTTTGTTCTTATGCTAACTAAAAAACAAAAAAATTTATTAATTTTTATTAATGAAAAATTAAAACGTACTGGCATATCGCCTTCTTATGACGAAATGCGCATGTCATTAAATCTTAAATCAAAATCAGGAATTCATCGACTTATTTCGGCCCTTGAAGAAAGAGGATTTATTAAAAGATTGCCTCACAAAGCAAGAGCTCTTGAAGTTATTAAACTTCCTGAAAATGCTGGAGCTC
This sequence comes from alpha proteobacterium SCGC AAA027-L15, assembly GCA_000371865.1. Lineage (GTDB taxonomy): Bacteria > Pseudomonadota > Alphaproteobacteria > Pelagibacterales > Pelagibacteraceae > Fontibacterium. Next base: position 112,139 of record AQUG01000002.1, on the reverse strand, counting down.
AAGATCTGTATAATAATTTTTCTCCTAAGATTATTAAAGGTGGCTTAGATCTTAATAAAATAGAAGATGAAGAGGTTTTTATACCTGTACTTGGTAAAATAGCGGCTGGAGCCCCTATTGAAGCATTAGAAAATCAAACTGAAAGTTTGCCTTTATCAAAAAGTTTCTTAGGATCGAATGAATATTTTGCATTAAAAGTTGAGGGAGATTCGATGATAGAGGCCGGTATTAATACTGGAGATTATGTTATAATTAAAAAAACTAATATTGCTGAGAGTGGAAAAATAGTCGTAGCTTTAATTGATGACCATGAAGNAACTCTAAAAAGAATGCGAAAAAAAGGACCTTCAATTGCCTTAGAAAGCGCTAATCCTGCTTATGAGACGAAAATTTACAATAACGAGAGAGTAAAAATACAAGGTGTTTTAGCCTCTTTATATAGAAAATTTTAATTTACTAATTTAAACAAATAATATTAGTTCTGTAATCTTAAGAACTAATGAACACTATTCAAAAAGTTATTACACGTTTTGCTCCCTCCCCAACTGGGAATTTACATATAGGAGGAGCGAGAACAGCTTTATTTAATTGGTTATTTTCAAAAAATCAAAACGGAAAGTTCTTATTAAGAATAGAAGATACTGATGTTCAAAGATCGAAAAAAGAATATTACGAACAAATTATCTCAACTCTAAAATGGCTAGAAATTAATTGGGACGAAGAACCCTATATTCAATCAAAAAACATAGAAAATCATATAAATGTAGCTAATATCCTATTAAAAAATGGGCATGCCTATAAGTGCTATTGTACTGAAAAAGAGCTAGAAGAAGAGAAAAAGTTATATCTAGAAAAAAAAATTCCTTACACGTACAGTAAAAAATGCAGAAATATACTGGAAGAAGTTAGTAATAAGCCTTTTGTTATTAGATTCAAATCAAAGATTGAGGGAAAAACTATACTTAAAGATTTGGTTCAGGGAGATGTTGAAATTAATAATAATACAATAGAAGATTTTGTTATTTTAAGAAAAGATAATAAGCCTACTTACAATTTATCTGCTGCAGTTGACGATCATCAAATGAAAATTTCTCACGTAATAAGAGGTGATGATCATAAAATAAATGCATTTAAACAAATTCAAATATTTGAAAGTATGGATTGGAAATTACCAGAATACGCTCACATACCTTTAATTCATTCGAAAGAAGGAAAAAAATTATCAAAAAGAGATGATGCTTCGACTGTTGAAGATTATAAAAAAATAGGCATTTTACCAGAAGCCTTAAGAAATTATTTATTAAGACTAGGATGGTCTTATAAAGATAAGGAAATTTTTTCAGAGGAAGAAAGTATAGAATTTTTTAATTTAAAAAATATTGGAAAGTCCCCGTCAAAATTAGATTTTGATAGAATTAAATCTATCAATGAGTTTTATATAAAATCAACTAAGGATGAAATATTATTAGAAAAATTAATTCGTTATTCTGATTTGTACAAAGAAAAAATTCCCAAACAATTTCATGAAACTATTAGAATAAATTTATCTTTTTTAAAAAATAAATCAAAATCATTAGAAGATATATATAATAACTCAAAATATATATTTTCATATGAACTAAAAGAAGATCAGATACAAAAAATAGACAAATCTAAATTGACTATTATAAAAAACATTTATTTTCTAATACAAAAAGAAAAAAATATTAGTAAAGATTATTTAAAAAATATTTTTGATAAAATTATAGAAACAGAAAAAATTAACTTTAAAGATCTTGGTCAGCCTTTAAGAATTATATTAACAGGTTCTGAATATGGTCCGGCCATATATGATATAGCTAGTTCCTTAGGTTTAAATGAATTTTTAAACCGATTAGAACTATTCTTTTCAAAAATAGACAAAAATATTAAAAACTGATAACTAAATTTTATGTCAGACAAATGTTTTATAGAAATAGAAGGCAAAAAATTCGAACTTCCTGTTAAAAAAGGTACGGTTGGTCCTTCAGTAATAGATGTTCGTGATCTTTATAAAAATACTGGTCATTTTACTTTCGATCCTGGTTTTACTTCTACTGCAAGCTGCCAATCTAATATTTGCTACATTGATGGTGACAAAGGTACTCTTTTGTATAGAGGGTATGAAATTGAAAAATTATCTGAAAAAAGTTCATTTTTAGAAGTTGCTTATCTATTAATAAAAGGTGATCTTCCAAACAAAGAACAGTTCAATGAGTTTTCTGATGCAATAAAAAACCACACAATGGTTCATGAACAAATCAGATCTTTTTACAATGGTTTTAGACGTGGCGGCCATCCTATGGCTATGATGTTAGGAGTGGTAGGAGCTTTATCTGCTTTTTATGCGGACTCAGCTAACGTTAATGATCCAAAAGAAAGAGAAATATCATCAAGAAGAATGATAGCTAAAGTTCCAACTTTAGCTGCTATGGCATACAAGTATTCAATCGGTCAACCATTTGTATATCCAGATAATGAATTAAATTACTGCGAGAATTTTTTGAATATGTGTTTTTCTGTACCAGCACAAAAATATAAAGTTAACAAAGTGATCTCAGACGCGCTTGAAAAAATATTTATACTCCACGCAGATCACGAACAAAATGCTTCCACTTCAACGGTAAGACTTGCGGCATCATCAGGCGTTAACCCATTTGCTTCAATAGCTTCTGGCTTTTCCGCTCTTTGGGGTCCTTTGCATGGTGGAGCTAATGAGGCGGCTTTAAACATGTTAAAAAAAATTGGTAGTGTAAAAAATATTCCTGAATTCATAAAACGTGCAAAAGATCCAAATGACAATTTCAGATTAATGGGATTTGGACACAGAGTTTATAAAAATTACGATCCTAGAGCCAGAGTAATGCAAAAGGCATGTCATGAAGTTCTTGAGGTTATGGGTAAGAAAGATGATGAGTTATTAAAAGTAGCTATAGAGCTAGAAAAAATAGCGTTAAATGATGATTATTTTGTTCAAAAAAAATTATATCCGAACATAGATTTTTATTCTGGAATAACCTTGAGTGCAATGGGTTTTACTACTGAAATGTTTGTTGTTTTATTTGCTGTCGCAAGAACTTCTGGTTGGATTGCTCATTGGAAAGAAATGTACTTAGATCCTTCAAATAAATTAAGCAGACCAAGACAATTGTATCTTGGAGAAGTTAAAAGAGACTTTATAGATATTGCTAAAAGATAATTATTATTCAATTACGTAATTTGAAATTTTTTCAAGACTGTCTGGAACAATTATTGTCTCTAAAATTTTAGTATATTCAGTAACATGAGCTTTTCTTAATAAATCGTCATCAATAAATTCTTTAGCTTTTTTATAAATTTGATCTGAATTGCAATTGTTTTGAATTAATTCAGGTATTATTTGTTTCTGGGCAATAATATTTAAAATATTGCCAAATTTCGTTTTAACAAAAGGTTTAATTAACAAATAATTTAACCAGGAAGTTTTATATACAACAATTAATGGACATTGGTTCTTACAAACATCCAGAGTAATTGTTCCTGATTTAGAAACAGTTAAAATTGAATTTTGAATATAAGAATTTTTTTCTTTTTCATTAGTAGTAATAACAAAATTATCTATTTTTGATTTTTGTAAAAAATCACTAATAAAATTCTTATTATTTTCAGAGGTCGGAATATGAAATATAAAACTGACATTTAAATTAATTTTTTTAATAACTTCGATAAAAATTGGCATAAATATTTTTAATTCTGAATTTCTACTTCCTGGACATAACGTAAAGTACTTTTTATTTTTATTTTCTAATTTATTTATTTTAAAAACAGAAAAATCAAAAAAGGGATGACCTACAAATGAATTTCTAACAAATCCTTCAAAATACTTTTTTTCAAATGAAAATAGTAAAAGTAAATGATCAATAAATTTATGTAAATTTTTTTTTCTATTTTCTCTCCACGCCCAGACTTGTGGAGCAACTAAATGAATTTTTTTTATTTTATTATTTATATTTTTAACTTTATTTAAAATTCTAAAAGAAAAATCAGGAGAATCGATTGAAAAAATAACGTCCGGATTAAATTCTAATATTTTTTTTACTGTTAAGTTAATTTTAGCTTTAATGGAAAATATATTCTTTAAAACATCAATAAATCCCATATAAGCAATTTCATTAATGTCAAATATACAGTCAATTTTTTCTGATTTTATATTTTCTCCTCCAATTGCTAAAAATTGAATGTCTAAATTTTTTTCTTTTAACTTTTTAATAACTAGAGATCCAATTTTGTCACCCGAAGATTCTCCAGTAATAATAAATATTTTTTTAAACAATTTATAAAGAAATAATAAAAAAATTATTTTTTTTAGTTAAATTTTTAATTTTATCTTTATCTAAGATAATATTCTGAGATCTTTTTACGGCAATTCCTTTAATATTTGCTTTAATACAATTTTTAATAGTATCTAAACCTATGGTTGGCAGATCCACTCTGAGATCTTGGTTCGCTTTTGGAAATTTGATTAAAATTGACTTATTTTTTAATCTATATTTTTTTAACAAATGTGATGATCTTTTAATAGTTTCGTCAGTTCCTTCGGGGCCTTCTATTGCAAGAACGTAACCATTATTTATTACAACTGATTGACCAATATCAAATTTACTTAATGATTTAATAATATTAACTCCTTTAATTATGCTGGTAGTGTCAGCTTTATTAATTTTTATTTTATTAATGTTAGTGTCCTTAAAAATTAATTCTGGTGTAAACTTCATACTATTCACAACATTTATTTTATGCTCTTTAAAAATTTTAATTATTTCTTTTAAAATATTTCCATCACCTTTTTTAAAGGCTGAGTATAATCTAGGAAGATAAAATAAAGCTTTTCTATCAAATTTTAATGCAGAAATTTCTGGTCTTTTAACTTTTCCAATAAAAATAATCTTTTTACAATTATTTTTTTTTAATATCGATATAGCCTTTCCAAGTTCTGTTATCTTTAAACTGTGACAATTTTTATATTTTTTATAAATATTAGATTTTGTTAAATCTAATATTAAAAAATCTACATTCTTTTTTAATAATTTATTGATTACAAATCTTGGTAAACTCGACTCTCCTACTATTAATCCAAGCATTTATTTTAAAGGTCTGCAAATTGGTCTTTTTTCACTTTTTTCTAAAAAACTTATAACTTCGCACACTGTTTTAAAATTAGAGAATTTTTTAGCTTCTTCTATTCCATTTTTTAAAAGAACATTAGAAAAAATTAACTTTACAGCCTGGTTTAATCCATTGATTTCCTCAGAAGAGTATCCTGCTCTTTTTAGTCCTATTATATTTATTCCTTCTAAATGAGATCTATTTCCAGTGACAAGGCCATAAGGTATTACATCTTTTTCAACTCCTGTCATTCCACCTATCATTGCTAACTTTCCAATTCTTGTGAATTGCTGTACTGCAGAATTGCCACCTATTATTACATTATCATCTATTTCAACATGACCAGCTATTGCAACATTGTTTGCAATAATTACATTATTTCCAATTTTACAGTCATGAGCAATATGAGATGAGATCATAAATAAACAATTGTCACCTATAATTGTAACCCCACCACCATGTTCTGTTCCAGGATTTATTGTAACATATTCTCTAATCTTATTTTTCTTTCCTATTATTAATTTTGTTTTTTCTCCTTTAAACTTCAAATCTTGAGGAGTGCTGCCTATAGAAGCAAAAGAGTATATCTCACAGTCATCAGATATGGATGTGTCTCCGCTAATTACTACATGCGATAGTATTTTTACATTTTTTCCAATTATAACTTCTTTACCAATAATGCTAAAGGGTCCAACTTCTACAGTAGATTCTAATTTAGAGTTTTTATCAATAATTGCTTTGTCGTTTATCATCAGTCTTTTCTATCAACTATAGTCGCCATCCATTCTGAGTCTGCCATTATTTTATCATTAACTATTGCAAAGCCCTTATACTTCCAAACTTTTCCTTTTGACCTTATAGCTTCTACTTTAAGTTTAAGTTCACATTCTGGCATTACAGGATTTCTAAATCTCGCATTATTAACTGTCATTAAATAAACTAATTTATTTTTAACAATCGCGGGATCTAAACTATAAGCAGTTAATGCTGCCGCACTTTGTCCAAAAGCTTCTACTATTAAAACTCCCGGCATAACAGGCTGTCCTGGAAAATGACCATTAAAGAAAAAATCTGTTTTTTTTATATTCATCACTCCTGTTGCGGAAATCATTGGAACAATATCTGTTAATTTATCGATTAATAAAAAAGGCTTTCTATGAGGTATTAAACTTTCTATTTCGTCTTTATTTATTTCTTTTTTTAAATTCATTGATTCTTGTTAGTTAAAAAATCTCTTATACTTTTAGCTGGATACCCCATTACGGTTTGATTATCACTGATATCAGCGATAACCCCGCTTTTTCCACCTATCTTAACATTATTGCCTATGGATAAATGTCCAGAAATTCCAGTTTGTCCTCCAATTTTAACATTGTTTCCAATTATTGTGCTTCCAGCTATACCTGATTGTGCTGCGATCATACAAAAGTTTCCTATTTTAACATTATGAGCAATTTGAACCTGGTTATCAATAGAAGTAAATTCACCAATAACTGTGTCGGTCAAAGAACCTCTATCAATTGTGCAAAAAGAACCTATTAAAACATCATTTTCAATGATTACTCTGCCTATATGAGGGAATTTAATTCTTTTCTTTTTATCAAAATTAAATCCAAAGCCTGTCTGACCAATTACAGTTCCTGATTTTATAATAATGTTATCACCCAAGAGAGCATTCTCAATTATGACATTAGATCCAATTTTACAATTTTTACCTATATGAACACTATGTTTGATAATAACATTATTGCCAATATCAGTATCTTTACCAATGCTCGCACTTTTATCAATTAAGGTATTTTCTCCTATAGAAATATTTTTTTTTAAATGATCTCTTTTGTTTTTTGGATTTATAACTTTTTCTTCATCATTTGATGAATCTGGATAAAAGATAATAACAGTTTTATAAAAATCTAATAAAGCATTTTCAGAAATGATCGGTATGGTATTTTTATTTATGTATTTAGCTAACTTCTTGTTTACAATACATGCTGAAGCTTTGGTAATTTTAATATCATTTTCGTATTTAAGATCATTAAAAAAAGTTACGTCGCCGTTTTTTGCGTCTTGAATATTATTAACTCCATAAATTTTTTGATTAAGGAATTTTTTTTCTAAATGATTACAAATATCAAATATATCTTTTATGAAAATAAATTTTTTTGTTTTTTTAAAAAAAATTTTATTCATTAAAATTTAAATAAATTTAAAAACTTGAACCAATATTAAATAAGAAATTCTGTTCTTTGTCGGTAGAGGCTTTAGATAATGGAATGCTATAAGTAAAACTTAGGGGACCAATTGGACTCATCAAATCTAAAGCAATACCTGTTGATGTTCTTAATTTTGAGCTATCAGAGATTGAGCTCGAGTAATCTGCACCCCAAACGTTACCCATGTCGTAAAATAAAAAAGTAGTAGCTCTTAAGTTTTCAGGAATTAGATTTGGAAATGTTGATTTTAAACTTAAAGTAGCTAAATTATTTCCTCCAATATGATCGCCGTTATCAACAGGACCTACGCCTCTTTGCTCAAAGCCTCTTAGATCACTAGTTGATGAAAAAATTCGATCAGATAATTTAACGTCCTTGTCATTAAATGCAACGACGTTTGCTAGTCTTGCCTTTGCAGAACCGATAAACTTTTCACTGAATAACTCTTTATAAAACGTAGCCCCCACACCTGTTTGAACAGTTGGAATATCGCTTAAAAAAGTTGCAATATTTTGATCAAAATAAATTATAGATCCGGATGTAGGGCTAAACTTTGAGTCACGTTGATCATATAAAAAGTTGTATCCAAGTGTAGTGGTAATAAAATCCCCTTGCCTGCTTCTTAATAGACTAGATGCAGTACCAGTGACCTCTAATTTATCAAACTGCGCTCCTAGATTTGGTCTAAAAAAAATGTCCTCATAAATCTCATATTTTGTAGCAAATCTAGTACCAGCTCTTTTATTTTGGTAACCGGAGTTAGAATAATCATCAACTTCCGAAAATAAAGATGCAGCTAACTCTTTATTAGAATTTTTATAATTTGGATCAACAAATGAAAGTTCTCCTCTTATTACATCGCTAGAAAGCCTTCCAGTGAAATTTAAGTTAATTCCTTGACCAAGAAAATTTCTCTCGTTAACAGAAGCTTCAAACAAACCACCATTTGTACCATAACCAACTCCTGCGCTAATACTTCCAGTTGGTTGTTCTTTAACAAATAAATTTAAATCTTTAGAATTTTTCTTTTCAGAATCTTCTATTTTATAATCAACTTTACTGAATAATTGTTTTGATTTTACATTATCAATAGATTTTTTAACTTTAGATGAATTTAATTGATCTCCTTCTGAAATAACTAAATTATCTCTAATAACTTTTTCTTCAGTAATTGTATTGCCTTTAATGTTTATTTTATTAACAAGCGATTTTTGACCTTCGTTTAGTTGTACAATAATATTAATTTTATCATCAGCAACTTTTAAATCCTGAATATTAATTTCAAAATTACCGTACTTTTTAGTCTCTAAAAAATCTGTTATTTGTTTGTTAATTTTATTTATTGTTAATGGTGAGTAAAATTCATTTTTTAACAATTTGTTAGAAATATTTTTAATTTCATTAATATCCACTTCTTTGAGAGCTAGACCAGAAACTTTTATATCATAATCACCAAACTTATACTTTTTTCCAGAATTAATTGAATAAGTTAAAGTAAATTTATTATTTTTATCAATACTTGCAAATGCACTTTCTATTTGAGCGTCATAAAATGATTTTGACTTATAAAAATCTTTTAGAAGTTGTTTATCATACTCTATTCTTTGCTCACTTAGAGCTGATGAAGAAAAAATTTTCCACCAACCATCTTCTGTCGAAGTTATTACATCCAATAATTGACTGTCGCTGAAATACTTATTCCCTATAAAATAAATATTTTTAATTTTCGAAATTTCTTTTTTATCGATATTAATTATTAAATTTATTTGATTATTATCAATTTTTATTACTTCAGGAGCAATTGAAGCTTGATAATAGCCTGATGCATTTAGAAATTCTCTAGTTGCTTCGATATCTTTCTTTAATTTAGAACTGGAAAAGATGCTATTTTCTTTTAAAGTTATAATCTTATTTACCTGATCTAGATCACTATCTTTAACTCCATTTATATAAAAAAAATTAACTATAGGATTTTCAGCGACATTTATAGTCAGGACATCTTGGTTAAATGAAATTTTAACGTCAGAGAAAAAGTCAGTGTCGTAAATTTTTTTAGTTAAATTATTTATATAAATCGTGTCTATGTTGTTTATTTTTTTATCAACTAATGACTCTATAGTAACAGTACTAACTCGCGCATTCCCAACAATGTTAATTTTTTTAATTTCAGCAAACGTAACGTTCGTTAATATTATAAAAAATATAATTATAGACCTTATCAATTTACTATACTCCTACTGAAGTTATACACTTTAAAGACGTCATTTATATGTCGAATCTGATGATTTTTTAAGTAATTTTTAACCATTTTAGTGTTTAAAATACCTAGCAATTTGTTGGTTATATCACTGAAAGTTATCTTATTTTCTAAAAATTTTTGCACTAAAATTTCATTAAGCGCACTAATTAAAATAAAACCTTTTTGATTAAGAACATTTTTTAATTTTAAAATTTTAAGTGAAGGATTTCTTTTAGAATTTGCTTTAATGAAAGTTAATTGATTTTGAGATAAAAATTCATGTTCATTATTTTTGTAATTATAAAAATTATTATACAAAGAGTTTGCAATAGGTATTTTCATATCATTGTAATGATAAAGCATTGATGAAAGACCATTTTTAAATTCAATTACTGCATGAATCAGGGATTGAGGATGTATAATTATTTTGAATTTATTAATTGGCAGATTAAATATTAATGAAGCTTCTATTACTTCTAAAACTTTATTCATTAGATTGGCTGAATCAATTGATATTTTCTTACCCATTTTCCAATTTGGATGGTTTGCGGCTTGTGCTGGAGTAACTTTATTTAAATTAACTTTTTTTTTAAAAAAAGGTCCTCCAGATGCTGTGAGATAAATATCTTTGATAGTATTTATATTTTTATATCTTATTAAATTATGTATAGAAAAATGTTCTGAATCAATTGGAGTAAAATGACAATTATATTTTTTTAATTCTTTTAAAATAAACTTCCAGCCACAGATTATACTTTCTTTATTTGCAATTAAAATTTTTTTTGAAAACTTAATAATATTAATTGTAGGTAACAGGCCAGCTATTCCAGAAATAGCAGCGACTGTTATATCAAATTTTATTTTTTTTAATAAAATAAGATCATCAATTAAATTGATATTATTAGCTTTGCAAAAAATTCTAAGTTTCTCCTTAAAATAAAAATTATTTGAATAAATATATTTAGGTTTAAATTTTTTTGCCTGTGTAATAAGTAATTTAATATTATTATTTCCGCTTAATAAAACTACATCAAAGTCTGTCTTATTTTTTGATATAATTTCTAAAGTAGTTTTACCTATGCTACCAGTTGATCCTAAAATACAAATTTTTTTCTTCATCAGATTAGAAAATTTCCAAAAATAAATATCCAGATTAGTCCGTCTACCCTATCCAAAAAACCTCCATGTCCTGGAATAAAATTAGAAGTATCTTTCTTGTCGTTAATTCTTTTAATATAAGACATTAAAATATCTCCGATTTGTCCTATAACCGATAATAAAAACTGAAATAAAAATGTGTTAAAATTTAATATATAATTAGTATCTAAAAAAAAAACTAAACAGGCAAATTGGCTTAAAAATAATGAACCAAATACTCCTGACCAAGTTTTGTTAGGACTAATTTTAATTAATTTTGCACCGCCAAATAATTTTCCAAATATATAGCCACCGATATCTGTGAGCCAGGCGATAAGAATTAACCACAAAAATTTTAAATTGTAATCCTTTAAATTATATATTTTTAGTAAAGAAAAAAAAAATAATAATAAAATTAACAATCCTATTAAATATATATAATTTTTTTTTTTAAAGATTTTATTCCATTCATAAACACAAAATAAACTAACAATAATAATCAATAGATTTGAGAATATTTTTTGATAAAGCAAAATATAAATAATTGGAAAGGCTAATAAGGAGATAACAAATCTCTTTTTAAAATTACTCATTTAACCCCCCAAATTTTCTTTTAATACTAGTAAACTTACCAACAATTTTTTTTAAATCTAAAAAATTAAAATCTGGCCAATTTTTATTAACAAAAAATAACTCCGCATATGAAAGTTGCCAGAGTAAAAAATTACTTAATCTTTTATTTCCACCTGTTCTTATAAGAATATCAGGATCAGGTATATTTTTTGTGTATAAATGATTATTAATTAACTCTTCATTAATTACTTTTTTTTTATTTTTTAAAATACTTTTAAAAGCATTTATTAATTCAGATTTTGCTCCATAATTAAATGCTAATACAACTGTTATTGCATTATTTTTTTTGGTTTTTTCTTGTATCTTTTTTATAATAGTTTTCAAATCTTTTGGAATATTTATTAAATCACCAATAAATTTTATTCTAATATTATTCTTATTTAATTTATTGAAATTTTTTTTATAAAAATATTTAAATAAATAGAAAAGATAATTAATTTCCTTCTTAGGTCTATTCCAATTTTCTGTTGAAAAAGTATAAAGTGTTAAATAATTAATTTTTAACTTAATACAATGTTCAATCACTTTATTAATATTTTGAAGTCCATAATAATGACCCTTATTTCGATCATTATATTTTTTTAAACCCCAACGACCATTGCCATCCATGATAATGGCGATATGGGATGGTAAGATCATACCTTTAAGATTTCAACTTCTTTTTCGCCTAATTTTTTATCAATCTCTGCAATTTTGAGATCTGTAATTTTTTGAACTTCGTTAGAATTTTTCTTTAAATCATCTTCGCTTAAATTCTTATCTTTTTGTTCTTTCTTTAGTTCTTCCAATGAATCTCGTCTAATATTTCTTATAGCCACTTTGGCTTTCTCAGCTATAGTTTTTAAAATTTTTATTAATTCTTTTCTTCTTTCCTCTGTCAGTTTTGGAATTGCAATTCTTAATAATTGTCCATCAACAAGTGGGTTTAAATTTAAATCCGAAGTTCTGATTGCTTGATCTACTGCGCCAACATTTGCTTTGTCCCATACTTGAACATTAATCATTTGTGGCTCTGGAATAGAAACAGTCGCTAGTTGGCTTATTGGCATTTTCTGTCCATAAACCTCAACCCTAACACCATCTAGCATTTTAGGATTTGCTCTTCCTGTTCTAACAGTTGATAATTCTTTTGAATAAGAGCCGAGAGATAAATTCATTCTCTCCTCAATTTTTTTAATAATCATTTTAAGCTCCTGCTAATGATTTCACTTCTTCGTTAAAGTCTGTTTTTTTAACTTCTATACCTTCACCAACTTTATATTTTATAAAAGATTTAATAACCAAATTCTGCTTAATTTCTTTTCCAAAATCAACAACCGCTTGCTCAACCGTGATATCTTGATTATGTATCCATTTTTGACCCATTAATGTGTTATCAGAAATAACTTTTTTTAATTTTCCGACTAAAATTTTATCAATCATATCGTCTTTTTTTCCTTGATTTTTAAGCTCTTCTTTTAAAATTTCTTTTTCTTTATTAATAAAATCAACGCTTAAATCTTTTTCAGATAAAGACATCGGGGACATTGCTGCGATATGCATGCAAACTTTTCTTGAAAAATCTAAAACTTCTTTGCTTTTATTTTCGCAATCTATTGAAATTAAAACCCCAATTTTTCCCATATTTTCACTTTGTTGATTATGGATATAATTTGCAACAACACCTTTTGAATTTTCAAGGTAAGCAATTCTTCTAATTTTAATATTTTCACCAATTTTTGAGATTAAGTTAACTAATTCATCTTTTATTAAATTATTATTAATTTTCGCATTTGGTATAGTTTCAATGCTAAAATTATTTGCCAAAGCAATTTTAGAAACTTCGGAGCAAAAATTTATAAATTCATTATTCTTTGCAACAAAGTCTGTTTCAGAATTAATTTCTAATATGCAGGCTTTAGAATTGTTTGATGCAATTACAGCTAAACCTTCTGCTGCATCTCGTGATGATTTTTTAGCAGCTTTTGTTATTCCTTTTTTTCGTAAATATTCAATAGATTTTTCAATATCAAAATTATTTTCTGATAAAGCAGTTTTACAATCTTGAATACCCGCTCCTGTCAATTCTCTAAGTTCTTTAACTTTGGCTAAATTATCAGACATTGAATTAACTTTTTAATTTTTTAAAGCTTCTTCTTTGTTCTCAGAATCTTTTTTTACTTTAATTTTTGGAGATTCTTTAGCAGCTTTTTTAGGTTTTTCATCCTCAACAGGTTCAACTATTTTAATATTTTGTTTTGCATCTAAAATAGTTTTTTTTGCTAAATCACAATAAAGATTGATTGATCTTCTAGCATCATCATTTCCTGGTATTGGAAAATCAATATCATCAGGATTTGAATTACTATCAACAATTGCAACGATTGGAATTTTTAATTTTCTAGCTTCTGCAATTGCTAAAGATTCAATATTTGTATCGATAACAAATAGCATATTAGGAACACCTCTCATGTCTGCTATTCCACCTAATGATCTATTTAATTTATCACGCTCAAGGCTCATCTTAATAAGCTCTTTTTTTGTAAAGCCTTTATTTTCTTTATTAAGTTCTTCAGTAAGTTTTTTTAATCTTCTAATTGAATTGCTAATAGTCTTCCAGTTTGTCAACATGCCACCTGGCCATCTGTGATTAACAAAAAATTGTCCAGTTTCTTTAGCAACTTCAGCAATCAATTCGCTTGCCTGTTTCTTTGTTGAAACAAATAAAATTTTACCGCCAGAAGCTACACATTTGTGCATTTCTAGCATTGCATTATTCAGTAACTTTACTGTTTGTAGTAAATCAATAATGTGAATTGAGTTTTTTTCTCCAAAAATAAATTTCTTCATTTTTGGGTTCCATCTAAAAGTCTTGTGACCTAAGTGTACGCCAGCTTCTAAAAGCTCTTTTACAGACGCAGCGGGTATGTTCATTTTTTTCTCCGGTTATTTCCACCACAGTTTCTGCCATTATTGGACCGGGGGGTATTGCTACCCGCAACTGTGTGCGAATTTTTTATGGTTTTATATTAAAATCTAGGAAAAACACAAGTGAATACTAGTGAATTTTACACTCAAAACCTGAGCTATTTAAAACACTAACTATAGAAGCATCAATTAATTTGTTTGTTTTAAGATTAAATGCATAGTTTTTATCTTTAGAATTCATTCTAATTAAAACTTTCGTATCACCACCATCTTTTAAAATTTTCTTAAGTTCATTTATGCTTTCTAAATTTTTAATAGTAATTTCAGCATTATTAATTTTTGCTTCTTTTATAGAATTAATCTCGGTTAATTTTCTAGTAGTTAATCTTGTTGTTCCATTTGTCATTTTTTCTTTAACAATATTTATTAAAAAAGAATTTCCTGGAATCATCTTATCTCTGTTTGCAAGTAAGATTTCTGAAAAAATAAATAGTTCATACATTCGGCTAAGATCACTTAATTTAATAATTGCAAACGGCTGTCCTTTTGCTGTTTTCTTTTCTTGAACTGCCATTAAAGCTCCGGAAAGAACAAATTCTCTATTTAGATCATTTTCGGAAATATCAGAAAATCTTTTAACATTATAAGTTTTTAAAACTTTCTCATAATTTAATAGTGGGTGTTCACTAATAAAGAAGCCTATGGACTCAAATTCATTTTTCATTTTTTCATTTTGATTCCAAAAATCTTTTTTATTTACAAAATTTTCTAAGGATGGGAGTTTACTATTTTTGTCATTACCAAATAAGCTGTCTTGTAAGAGATTTGCTTCTTTATAATTTTTAGAAATTTTAATAATTTCAGGCACAGCGTCATATAAAAATTTACGATTACTTTCTAAGCAATCAAAGGCTCCAGATTTTATAAGACCTTCCATTTGGAGCTTATTAATTAACTTTGAATCAATTCTTAAAATAAAATCTTCTAAGGATTTAAATGGACCGTTATTTTTTCTATCAGCGATTATCTGATTAACGGATTCGTAACCGACAGCTTTGATTGCTGCTAACGCATAATAAACTTTATTATCTTTAACAATAAAATCTGCAAAAGATTCATTAATTGATGGAAGAATCACATCAATCTTTAATCTTTTTAACTCTTCATAATACTCATTTAATTTATCTGTATTAGCCAAATCTAAATTCATAGAGGCTGCAATAAAATAAAAAGGATAATGGGTTTTTAAGTAAGCCGTTTGATAAGCAATTAAAGCATAAGCTGCAGCATGACTTTTGTTAAATCCATACTGGGCAAATTTTTCAACTAATTGAAATATGTAAACAGCTTGGTCCTTAGTAATTCCATTTTTAACAGCGCCTTCTATAAAATCTTTTTTCTGCCTTTCCATTTCTGCTGATTTTTTCTTACCCATAGCTTTTCTTAAAATATCAGCTTTGCCAGCTGAAAATCCTGAAAGAGATTGAGCGATCTGCATAACTTGTTCCTGATAAATAATAACTCCGTAAGTCTCTTTTAAAATGTGCTCTATTTTTGGATGAAGGTAATCAGGCTTTTCTATTCCATGCTTACAATTATTATATTTAGAAATATTTTGCATCGGACCTGGTCTAAAAAGAGCAACTAGTGCAATAATATCTTCAAATTTATTAGGCTTCATTTGCTTTAAAACCTCTCTCATTCCAGCGCTCTCTAACTGGAACACACCCATAGTTTCACCAGAACATAAAAGTTCAAAAGTTTTAGGATCATCAAGAGGAAGATCTTTTAAATTTATTTTAATGTTATTTTCTTTAAGAGAATTAACTGTCTTTTTAATAACAGTAAGTGTTTTAAGACCTAAGAAATCAAATTTTACAAGTCCAGCATTCTCAGACCACTTCATGTCAAACTGCGTTACTGGAATATCATTTTCTGAATCAAAATCTTTATATAAAGGAACGATCTCTTCAATTTGTCTGTCTGCAATAACTATACCAGCAGCATGAGTTGCAATATTTCTATAAAGCCCCTCAAGCTTGATTGCTAACTTAATTAATTTATCGATCTTAACGTCATTTTTTTGCGCCTCTTGTATTCTTGGCTCAAGAGCAACAGACTCTTGTAATGAAAGAGGTCTTGATGGATCAAAGGGGATCATTTTTGAAAGGGAATCTACAACGCTATAAGGAAGACCTATTACACGACCAATATCACGGATTGCCATTCGAGCTTGAAGCTTTCCAAATGTAATAATTTGCGCAACTCCACCTTTATATTTATTTTTTACGTAATTAATTACTTTATCTCTATCTTCCTGACAAAAATCGATATCAAAATCTGGAATTGAAATACGATCAGGATTTAAAAAACGTTCAAAGATTAATCCAAACTTAATTGGATCTAATTCAGTAATAGATAATGCCCAGGCAACTAAAGATCCAGCGCCTGATCCCCTTCCAGGTCCTACAGGAATGTTATTATTTTTAGCCCACAAAATATAATCTGAAACAATTAAGAAATAACCAGAAAACTTCATCTGGCTAATCATTTTTACCTCGTAATTTAATCTATCTACATAAATCTTCTTTGTTTCTTCAATCTGTTTTGGATCACTAATATTTTTTAAAATAACTTCTTTTAATCTTATCTCTAATCCCTTTTGTGCTAGCTCCTGTAGTACAACATCAACATTTTTCTCAGTTGAAGAAGTTGAGGTAAAGTTTGGAAGCAAAGGTTTGCTTGTTAATGGTCGATAAAGACATTGATATCTTAAATTATGATTGTTTTCCAAAGCATCTGGTAAATCAGCAAACAATTTAAGCATTTCTTCATTGCTCTTAAGAAAATGTTGATCTGAATAACTAATTCTATTTTTATCCTCCACATAAGCTTTTTGACCAATGCAAATATATGCATCATGCCCCTCATGCATGTCTTGATGAATATAAAAAACTTCTTGCGAGGCTATAATTGGAACTTTTAAAGACTTTGAATTGTTAATTAAAAAATTTTCTATTCTGTCTTCATTAACTTCATTATGTCTTTGTATTTCAAAAAATAAATTATCCTTAAATGCAGACTTTAATTTACTTACATTATTTAAAAATATTTTATCCTGATTATTAAGAATAAGCTGAGAAGTTAAAGTGTGATTTCCACCCAATAAAACAAAAAGCCCGCTACTGTAATCTAATAAGTCTTTAATTGAACAATGCGGGGCATCAGTTGCATTAATATCAAGATATGACTTAGAGGAAAGTTTTAGTAAATTCTTATAGCCTTGTTCATTTTTCGCTATTAGAGAAACTTTACCGATAATGTTGTCAGTCTTAATATTAAGTTGAGTGCCAATAATTGGATGAACTCCAACTTTTGATAACTCCTCTGAAAACTCTAAAGCTCCACTTAAATTATAAGAGTCAGACATTCCAAGGGATAAAAATTTTGAAAGTTTTGCATACTTTGCTAACTCCTCAATTTTAACTGCCCCTTCGCAGATTGAGTACTGAGTGTGAATTTTAAAATGGTTAAATGTAATATCTTTGAGACTCATTTTTCTATTTCAAAATTCTAACATTAGAATCTTGAATAGCTAACTGAATATCTGCTTTATCTGATAATTCTCTATTATGAGTTGCAAAAACAATTAATCTTTCTTTTGATTTTAAACTTAAAAGTATTTCAAAGACTTCGTTTGCAGTTTTGCTATCCAAATTACCGGTTGGTTCATCTGCTAATATAAGTTCAGGCTCATTTATTAAGGCTCTAGCAATTGCAACACGTTGTTGCTCTCCACCTGATAATTCATGTGGGTAATGATTTAATCTTTCTTTTAACCCAAGTTTTGCAAGTAAACTTTCTGCTTTTTTAAAAGATTCATTCTTATCTAAATTATTAATTAGTAAAGGAAGAATAACGTTATCAATGGCTCGAAGATCAGAAATTAAATTATTGAATTGATAAACTATTGAAATGCTTTTTCTTCTATAAATTGTTTTTTCATCATCTTTTAAATTAATTAAATTAACATCATTAAAAAAATACTCACCTTGATCAACAGTCTCAAGTAATCCTAAAATATGTAATAGTGTAGATTTTCCAGAACCAGAAGGGCCGATTAATGAGACAATATTATTTTTACTCAAAGATAAATTAACACCTTTTAAAACCTGAATATTTTTACTGGCATCAATGTATTTCTTTTGAATATTTTTTAACTTTAAAAAATTATCAGTCATATTTTAATCCTTTGATTGGATTAAGTTTTGATGCTGTAATTGCAGGATATAAACTTGCAAAGAAAGTGATCAGAACTGAGAAGAATGAAATAATTAAAACAGATTTATAATCTATTAATGATGGCATCTTACTTAAAAAATAAATTTCAGGAGGAAAAACTCTTACTTGAAAAACAAAGCTTACAAACTGCCTTATGGCTTCAATGTTGTGAGCAAAGACCACGCCTAGAATTACTCCAAATATAGTCCCAGCAATTCCAATAAAAGATCCCATAATAAAAAAGATCTTTGAAATTGAAAACTTAGACATTCCAAGTGTGTTGAAAATTGCAATTTCTTTAGTTTTGTTTTTAACCAAGATTGTCATGCCTGTTACAATGTTAAAGGCTGCAACAATGATGATAAGAGTTAAAATAATAAACATCACATTACGCTCAACTAACAATGCATCAAAAAATGTTTGATTATTATCTATCCAAGTCGTGAAGTAATAATTTTGAAAATTTTTCTGTAGTTCTTTTTTATAAAGGTCAACTTTATTAACGTCCTTAATTTTAACATCAACTGAGATAAGATTTTTATTATTTTTAATAAACTCTAATGCATCGTTATAAGGAATAAAAACATAGTTATAATCTAACTCTGATACTCCACTTGAGAAAGTAGAGGCTACTTTAAATGTAAATTGTTGTGGTAGTTTTCCAAAAGGAGTTGAAACATTATTTGCTGAAAGCACATTAATCGTATTATTTTTTGAAATCCCAAGCTTATCTGCTAATGCATTGCCTATAATAACTGAGCCCTTCCCATAGCCAGAGAGCTCTTTAATAAATTCGTCTTTAGCTAAATCGTCTTTATTAATTCCAATTATTCCAATTCCAGAATTAGTTCTTTCTGAAACCAATAATCCTTGAGCTTTAATAACTTTTCTAATGCTCTTAACTTCAATATTTCTATCATTAAAAAACTGAGTTAGTTTTGGAATACTCAACTCATCATTACCGACGGAATGAACAATAATATGGGGATTAAACTTTAAAAGTTTATCAAATAATTCTGCTCGAAACCCGTTCATTGCTGACATAACAATAATAAGGGTTGCAACACCTATAGATATTCCAAGAAAAGAAAAAATTGAGATAATTTTTAAAAAACTATCTTTTTTTTTAGATCGAATATAATTTTTTATTATTAATAACTCAGCAGCGGAAATCAATTTAACCTTTTAATTTTTTTATTTTTTTAATTATTTCTTCAATTGTTAACATTTCTGTTTTTGCATTTAATTCTTTGAATTCTAATTTATCATCATTACTTTTTAACCCGATTATTATTTGATAGGGAACTCCCATTAAATCAAAGTTTTTGAATTTACTTGATGGACTTTCTAAAGTGTCATCTAAAATAGCGTCAATAGAGTTACTCTTTAAAGTTTCATAAATTTTACGAGCCTTATCTAACGGAGTGGTATCTGATTTGTTGTTCAGTGGAATAATTACGATATCAAATGGAGATATTACAAATGGCCACTTCATTACACCTTCAATACATTTTGCTTCAATTACTGCAGCAACAAGTCTTGATACTCCAATTCCGTAAGATCCCATCTCAACATTAACATTCTTTCCTTCTTTATTTAGAACATTTGCTTTCATGGGTTGTGAATATTTATTTCCAAAATAAAAAATGTGACCTACTTCAATCCCCTTAGTTGCTAACTGTTTTTCTTTTGTAACTTTTTCATTAAATTCTTTTTCGGAATGCTTTTCATCTGTTGCGCTATACGGAGTTGAAAACGCTGAAATCATTTTATTGATTGAAGCTTCAGAACTATCAAAGCTATTAACATCAATATCAAGTAATGATTTATCAAGATAAACTTGGCTCTCGCCTGTGTCTGCTAAGATAATAAATTCATGAGATGCATCTCCACCAATTGGTCCTGAGCTTGCTCGAAGAGGTAATGCTTTTAATTCTAATCTAGTAAATGTTCTAAGGTATGCATAAAACATTTTATTATAAGATTTGATTGCATCTTCTTTCGTAAGATCAAAAGAATAAGAATCTTTCATTAAAAATTCTCTGCAACGCATCACTCCAAATCTTGGTCTAATCTCATCTCTAAACTTCCACTGAATATGATAAAGAATTAATGGTAATGATTTATAAGATTTAACGTTATCTCTAAAAATTTCAGTAACTAGCTCTTCATTCGTTGGTCCGTATAACAGTTCTCTATCACCACGGTCTTTAATTCTAAGCATTTCTTGTCCATAATCATTGTATCTGCCGCTTTCTTTCCAAATATCTGCTGACTGAATGGTTGGCATTAGCATTTCTTGAGCGCCAACATTGTTCTGTTCTTCTCTAACAACCTGCTCAATTTTCTTTAAAACTTTTAAACCTAAAGGCAGCCACGAATAAATGCCGGCAGCACTCTGTCTGATCATTCCAGCTTTTAGCATTATTTGGTGAGATTTTAACTTAGCATCAGCTGAGACTTCTCTGAGAACGGGGAAAAATAACTTTGAAATCAGCATTAAAATAATATTTTTCTAATATTAAACAAATCTAATTGGTCTACGACTAATATTAAAGAAAAAATAACTGTTGCTATAACTGTGGTTATTAAAATCTTTTTTTTCATTCTAGATTCAACTGGAGCTCCAGGATCTGTGCCTTTTTGATAATCAGGAGAATCAATTTGGTTGGTAATTCCAAAAGGTAAGACCATAAAAAATATGATCATCCACAGATTTACATAAATGATAATGCCACCTGTAATCGACATAAACTAAAACCTAACTAAATTAATATTTACTAAAGGTTTTTTTCCAGATTTATCGTTGATTAATTTTCTACAATTACCTTTTAAAGTGTCGATTAAATTTTTTTCTTGTTTTGAATTATTTAAGTTAAAATTTTTACAAGTATCCATTACTACATCTTCTAAATCATATTCAATTTCACTTTCATCTTCTTCAATTAAAGGAATTCCTTTTAAAGTAATGATTGGATTATTTTTTATCTGACCGTTCTTTGAAATTAAAACTGTAATCTCCATATATCCATTGGCTGCCATATTTCTTCTCTCTTTTAAAACATGAGAGTCATTATCAATTAAAACTTTACCATCTAAGTAAACTCTCCCCCATGTCACTTTATCAACTACTTGAGGCTCACCCGGCGCAAGTCTTATAATCTCACCATTGCTTACTTTAACTGGAAACTTAACGCCCATTTCTTTTGCAAAATTTATATGCTCGGCCATATGTCTTTGTTCACCGTGAACAGGGATTACTATTTTTGGCTTAACCCAAGAATACATTTTTTTAAGATCTTCACGTGCTGGATGTCCAGAGACATGGATCATAGAATTTTCTTCAGATAAAACATTGATTTCACTTTTGGAAAAGTCATTAAAAATTTTGTATAATCTTTTTTCATTTCCAGGGATAATTCGTGATGAAAAAATAACATTATCGTCTTTTTCAAGGTGAAGATCTGGATGAGTGCCATTTGCAATTCTTGCTAATGCTGCTCTTTGTTCACCCTGAGAACCTGTGCAAAGAAATACCATTTTATTCTTTGGTATCTTTTTTGCATCTCTAACATCAATTGGAACTTTAATGTCTTGTAAATAATTGCACTGTCTCGCTAATTGATAAATTCTATTCATTGATCGACCAACTAAACAAACTTGTCTGCCAATTTTTTCTGCAACTTTAAAAACCGTTTCCATTCTTGCAACGTTCGATGCAAAGGATGTGATAACAATCCGATTTTTCATCTTCTCTAAAACAGTTAAAAGTCCTGATCTTACTAAGCTTTCTGAGCCTGATGATCCAAGATTAAAAATGTTAGTGGAGTCGCAAACCATTGCGAGTACACCTTTTTTTCCAAGCTCTGTTAATTTCTTAACGTCGGTTTTTTCACCAATTAATGGATCATCATCAATTTTCCAATCTGCCGTATGCAGAACAACACCTTCAGGCGTTGTGATTGCAAGTCCGTTTGGCTCTAAAATAGAATGAGTAAGTGTTACATAATCAATATCAAATGCACCTAATTTTACGTTGCCACCTAATTTAACAATTTTTAAATGACTGCCGATATTAATTTTTAATTCTTTAAATTTTTCTCTAACAATTGCTGCTGTAAATGGAGTTGCATAAATTGGGCATTCTAACATAGGCCATAGATGCGCAATTGCTCCAACATGATCTTCGTGTGCATGGGTCAAAACAATTCCAAGTAAATTTTCTTTCTGATTTGCAATAAATTCTGGATTTGGCAGAATGACTTCAATACCTGGAATATTATCATCAGAAAAAGTAACACCAATATCAACGACAATCCATTTGTGTTCACCTGGCTTACCATAGCCAAATAAATTCAAATTCATTCCAATCTCACCTGCTCCACCTAGAGAGCAATAAACTAATTCCTGTCCGCCTTTAGCCATTAAATATTTTTTAAATTAAATTTTAAAGTTTCAGCTATTCCTTTTAAAGTTATTTGCTGATCAATAACTTTGTCTTTAAATGGGAATGAAGAAAAGAAAATATTTGCAAGTCCACCCGTAAAAATAACCAGATACTTTTTTTTTTGTTTCTTTAATAATTTTTTGCACAAGTTCCTTAATTAAACCAATATAGCCCCAATACATACCGTTATTCATTGCGCTTACGGTATCTTTTCCTATGTATTTGTTAGTTTTCTTTAATTTAATTAAAGGAAGCTTGGCCGTTGCTTCTTTTAGAACCTTTAATGACAAATTTATTCCAGGTGTAATCATTCCGCCAATATAAGTATTTTTTACGATAACATCAAAAGTTGTTGCTGTTCCAAAATCAATAATAATTGAATTTTTTTTATAAATCTTAAATGCAGCAATAGCATTTACAACTCTATCTGATCCTACTTGTTTAGGTTTGCTTAGCTTAAGCTTAATAGGCAGATCAAGATTTCGATCTTTAATTTCGTTAAGATGAATATTTTTAGTCTTTAATATTTTTTTTAATTTATTAAATGCATTTGGTACAACGCTAGAACAAAGTGCACCTTTATAGAAATTTTTTTTAATTTTTTTATTAACAATGCCTAGTCGACTCTTTAAGATATCAGGGGTATCCACTGTAAACTTGTTAGAATACTTATTCGTTAACTTGTTAAAATTAACAAAATCAATATTGGTATTGCCGATGTCGATGATTAAATAATTCAAACTAAACTACCATTCATAAAATAATCTTTGTGATTATTGTGCTCTAAAATCAAAGCACCGTTGTTATTAATACCTTTAAAAATACCCTTATAAATCTTATTTTTTATTTTGAAATTTATAAACTTATTTTTATTAAAAGCATATTTATTCCAATCTTTCGTGATCTTCTTTAATGAATATTTTTTATCAATAATATTGCTTACAAAAGCTTTTTTAAGTTTTTCCACTAGTTCATTTAAATTAATTTTTTTCTTTGATTCCTTATTTAAATAGGTAGTTGGATATTTTTTAATCTTTGGAGAAGACTTTACATTAATGCCAATACCAATAATTAAAAAAAACTTCCCAAAAACAATGCTTTCCTGCAAAATTCCACAAACCTTTTTATTATTAATATAAAGATCATTGGGCCACTTTAAGCTTACATTTTTAATAATATAATTTTTCAAGATATTTCTAATTTGTAGTTGAACAAGAAACTGAATTTTTTTTAGATTAGATCTTAAAATTGGAAAGAAAATAGTAAAATATAAATTACCTTTTGGAGAACTCCATTTATTTCCATATCTGCCACGACCTTTTGTTTGTTCATCAGCAATAACAATTCCTTTAAAAATTTTATGCTCAGTAATTAAAGATCTAGCAAAATCATTAGTACTCTCTATTTTTGTAAAATTAAAAATAGGCAGACTCATTTATTTTATATTTTTCGTAATACTTTCTACAATCGTATTAAGTGTGGATGGGTCGATGAAATAAAATAAAACGACAACCGTTGAAACGATTAGTGAAAATTGTAAACCATAACTAGTATTTTTATCGTAACTTTCTTTAGCTGGATCAAAGTAAATAACTTTTATAATTCTAAGATAATAGAATGCAGCAATCACAGCGGATAACAATCCAACAACTGCTAGATAGTAAATTTTTTGCTGTATAATCGCTAAGAAAATATAAAATTTTGCAAAAAATCCTGCAAGCGGAGGGATGCCCGCTAAAGAGAATGTTAATATTGTTAAACAAATTGCAATCAGCGGATGATGTTTTGAAAGTCCTGATAGATCAGAAATATTTTCAAAATAAACTCCATTTCTATTTAAAGACATTATGCAGGCAAATACGCCAATATTCATAAACACATAGATCACGATATAAACCAAAACTGCGCTTAATGACTGGGGCGTTGCGATGGCAAGTCCAGCAAGAATAAAACCAACATGACCAATTGAACTATAAGCCATCAGTCGTTTTAAATTACTTTGTCCAATTGCAGCAACAGCTCCTAGGAACATTGAAGCAATAGAAAGAACTATAACGATTGTTCTCCATTCATTAATAAAGTTTGCATAAGGAACATTTAAAAATTTTATCAAAGCTGCAATGGCTGCAACTTTTGGTGCCATAGCAAAGAATGTTGTAACGGATGTAGGTGACCCTTCATAAACATCAGGAGCCCACATATGGAATGGTACTGCTGATATTTTAAATGCTATTCCACAAAGAATAAAAACTAGTCCAAATTTTAATGCACCACTTTGTTCCATTGCAACTTTTGCAATCTCTGAATAATCAACTGAACCTGTAAATCCGTAAACTAAAGAGCACCCATATAATAAAAGACCCGAAGATAAGGAGCCTAAAACAAAGTATTTTAAGCCTGCTTCTGAAGATTTAAGAGACTTAGTATTAATTGCTGCAAGGACGTAAAGACATAATGATTGAAGTTCTAGTCCTAAATAGAAAACAATTAAGTTATTGGCGCTGATCATTACAAACATTCCAAGGGTCGATAATAATAGAATGATTGGATACTCAAATTTAGCAATCTTTAATCTTTCAAGATAAGTGTTTGAAATTAACATCGTAAATAAAACCGAAATCAAAACTAATATTTTCATAAAGTTTGATAAAGGATCAATGGTGTAACTGTTGCCAAATAAAGTATCTGATCCTGCAAAATTTAAATAAACCACTAAAATTAAAGCAGCTAGTAATACAATAACAATATAATTTATTATTTTATTAAAAGTTTTAGAAAAAACTCCTGTGATTAATAAAGAGAACGAGCTTAATAATATAACTAATTCTGGAATAATATTCTTCATTTGATAGCTCCCATATTTTTAACCACTAAATCTACTGAAGATGAAATTGGTTCTAAAATTAAATTTGGATAAACACCAAATAAAATTGTTAAAATCATTAGCATAAATAAAACAACTATTTCTGTTGCATCTAAGTCTAATAATTTTTCACCGTGATTGTTAACTTTAAATTCTCCAAAAACAACTCGTTTACATAACCACAACGAATAAGCAGCAGATAATATAACCCCTGTTGCTGCAAGTATGGATACAATATAATTTACTTTAAAAGCTCCAATTAAAGTTAAAAACTCTCCCACAAATCCACTTGTGCCTGGTAGACCCACATTTGCAAGGGATGAGAATATAAAAACTAAAGCAAATTTTGGCATAATATTTACAACACCTGAATAGTCTTGAATTAATCTGCTATGAACACGATCATACAAAACGCCAACGCATAAGAATAGTGATGAAGAAATTAATCCATGACTAATCATTTGAAAGACTGCGCCATCTAATCCTTGTTTAGTAAATGAGAAAATTCCAATAGTAACATAACCCATATGAGCTACGGAGGAATAAGCAATTAGCTTTTTCATATCTGTTTGCATTAGAGCTACGAAGGATGCGTAAATAATTGCAATAACACTTAAGACAAATACAAAGTTTGCAAAGTAATGTGAGGCGATTGGAAATAATCCAAGTGAAAATCTAATAAATCCGTAACCTGAAATTTTAAGTAAGATTGCAGCAAGAATTACTGATCCTGGTGTAGGTGCTTCAACGTGAGCATCTGGCAACCATGTATGGAACGGCCACATTGGAAGTTTTACTGCTAGAGAAATAAAGAAACCTAACCACATCCAATATTGTAAATTTTCAGGAACTTTAGATTCCATTAATTTAACAAGATCTAAAGTGTTCATATTCCAATAAATGGCAATGATCGCAATCAGCATGAAAATTGACCCTAAAAACGTATATAAAAAGAACTTTAAAGCTGAATAAACACGTCTTTCTCCACCCCAAATGCCAATAATCAAAAACATTGGAATAAGTCCGCCTTCAAAGAATAAGAAGAATAAAAATAAGTTTAAAGCACAGAATACACCGATCATGAAAGTCTGCATGATCAATATTGCAATTAAAAATTCTTTAATTCTTTTCTTTAAACTATTGATGGATGCAAAAATACAAAGTGGGGAAATAAAAGTTGTAAGCAAAACTAAGAATATTGAAATACCATCAACGCCCATTTTGTATGAAACAAAATTCTTAATCCATTGTGTTTCTTCAACAAATTGAAAACCTGCAATAGTAGGATCAAATTTACTCCATAAGAATAATGATACGATAAAATTTATAACGGAAACCAAAATTGAAATATTCTTTGATGAACGCTCAACAACTTCATCGCTACCTCGTCTTAACAAAATAAAAATAACGCCAACTAATGGAAAAAAAGTTAAGAAAGATAAAATTGGAAAATTCATGCTAGATAATAATTAAAAAAGATACGATTAATATTACGCCGATTAAAATTACTGTTGCGTA
Organism: alpha proteobacterium SCGC AAA027-L15; assembly: GCA_000371865.1. GTDB lineage: Bacteria > Pseudomonadota > Alphaproteobacteria > Pelagibacterales > Pelagibacteraceae > Fontibacterium. The sequence continues at coordinate 84,738 of AQUG01000002.1, read as the reverse complement.
ATGATATAAGTAACCCGACTGAACGCTACTTGCTCTATCAGATAAATTTTTTATAACTTTTGCAACTCCATCTGGTCCATAGGCATCAATTGTTTTAACATCTCCTCTTTGCCATAAGAATATTCCAATGCCCCTAAAACTTTTAACAAATATTAAATTATAAAGTTCATCGAAGTACCATTTCTTAACTAAAAAATTATAAAATGGTCTATTGTTGTTAATAAAGCCCTCAACGATATCTTTTCTCTTTAAGAATAAAATAAATGATAGAGGAATTGCTGAAATTACTAATGTTGGAATTAAGATTAGTAACCACAGTGGAGGATGACCATGTGCAGTTTGTTTTAAGAAAAATATTGCCTTACCCCAGAACTGCGTATTCTCTCCTATAAATATTCCATGGAATACATAGCCAGAAAATATTGCACCAACAGCAAGCAAGAACAATGGAATAAGCATAACAAGTCCTGACTCATGAACTTTTTCAAAACTCATTGTATTGTTATATTTGCCGTGGAAAGTTTTAAAAATTAATCTCCAAGAATAAATTGAAGTGATAAATGCAGTAGTAAGACCAATTACAAATGCGTAACCTGCAAACAAACTTTTAGAAAAATAAGCGGATTCTATAATTGCATCTTTAGAATAAAATCCTGCAAGTAATGGAAAGCCGGTTAAAGCAAGTGTTCCAATTAACATAAGAGCGTAAGTAAGAGGAATTTTTTTCCAAACCCCACCCATCTTTTCTATATTTTGTTCATCATGAAATGCGTGAATGACTGAGCCAGCCCCTAAGAATAAAAGAGCTTTAAAAAAAGCATGTGTAAATAAGTGAAATATAGCAACATTATAAGCACCCATTCCAGCAGCGAAAAACATGTAACCAAGCTGACTGCAAGTAGAGTAAGCAATAATTCTCTTTATGTCTGTTTGAACGATTGCAATTGAGGCTGCAAAAATTGCAGTTGTTGCTCCAACAAAAGCCACTAAGTTTAAAGCGTATTGAGAATACTCAAATAGAGGTGAACATCTTGCAACTAAGAACACACCGGCTGTAACCATCGTTGCTGCGTGAATTAATGCTGACACTGGTGTAGGTCCTTCCATGGCATCGGGAAGCCAAGTATGAAGAAGAATTTGAGCAGATTTACCCATGGCACCAATAAATAAGAATACACAAATCGTTGTAATTAAATTGTATTCACCACCAAAAATCTTAATTGAATTTTTAGACTGATCTGCTGCTTGTGCGAAAACTTCACTAAAAGTTAAAGTCCCGAAAGTTTTAAAAATTAAAAACATTGCAATTAATAAACCAAGATCCCCTACTCTATTTACGATAAAGGCTTTCATCGATGCATTGTTTGCAGATTCTTTTTTAAACCAGAAACCAATTAATAAATATGATGCAAGTCCTACTCCTTCCCAACCAAAGAATAACTGTAAAAAGTTATTAGCGGTAATCAGCGATAACATCATAAATGTAAAAAGAGAAAGGTAAGACATAAATCTTGGTTTATGAGGATCGTGACTCATGTAACCAATTGAATAGATATGAACTAAAGCTGAAACCGAATTTACAACAACAAGCATCACTGCTGTAAGTGAATCTACATAAATAGACCAATGTAGTTTTAATGATCCAGATGTAATCCAATTAAGAATTGGATACTCATAAACTTTTCCAGTCTTGATAGTTTCAAGTAAAATAATTGAAGAAAGAATAGCTCCAGTTACAACAAATGCAGAAGTTATAATCTGACAAGTTCGATCACCAATCTTTTTATAAAAGAAAGCTGAAATGAAAGATCCAAGTAAAGGTAAAAATAATATTAAATAAAGCATTTAACCCTTCATTGAATTGATGTCTTCAACTTGGATAGATCCTCTGTTTCTGAAGAAAACTACAAGTATAGCAAGACCAATTGCAGCTTCGGCTGCTGCAACAGTTAAAATAAAAAGAGTAAAAATCTGCCCTGTTATATTTTGTAAATAAACAGAGAAAGCAACCATGTTAATGTTGACTGAAAGCAGAATTAATTCGATGGACATTAAGATAACAATTACGTTTTTACGATTAACGAAAATTCCAAAGACTCCTAAGGTAAAAATGCTTGCAGATAAAAATAAGTAATGAGCTAGAGTAATTTCAATCATTAACTTTTACTCCTTTGTTACTTTCAACATCAACAAGCTCAATTGAATCTTCTCTCTCACGAGACGACTGCTTTAAAATGTCTTGTCGCTTAAGATTATCTCTACGTCTAAAAGTGAGTAAAATAGCGCCTATCATAGCTACTAAAAGTACTATTCCTGAAAGTTGGAATGGTAAGAAATAATCAGTGTAAAGCAATTTTCCAATCTGAACTGTGTTTGTTTCTTTTGCATCATATGCAATTTTTGCAGTTTTAATAAACTCAGGTCTAAACTGCCAGCTGCCAATAACAATAATTAATTCAAAAAGTATTACCAAAGCAATAAAAAATCCAAATGGCATATATTGTAAGAAACCTTGTTTAACTTTTACAAAATTTCCCTCTAACATCATCACAACGAATAAAAATAACACCGCTACAGCTCCTACATAAACAATAAGTAAAATCATACCGACGAATTCAGCACCGATCATAATAAATAGGCACGAAACATTTACAAACGCTAAAATTAAAAAGAAAACAGAATGCACGGTATTTTTTGAAGAAATAACCATGATGCTTGAAAGAATGGTAATTGAAGACAGTAAATAAAAAATTAATGCGTGCGCTATCATCTAAATGATTTATCAACTTTAATATTATGGGCTAATTCTTTTTCCCACTTATCACCGTTTTCTAAAAGTTTTTCTTTGTTGTAGTAAAGCTCTTCTCTTGTTTCTGTTGCAAATTCAAAATTAGGCCCTTGAACAATTGCATCCACTGGACAAGACTCTTGGCACAATCCACAGTAAATACATTTTAACATATCGATATCATATCTCGTTGTTCTACGAGATCCGTCTTCTCTAGGTTCAGCTTCGATAGTAATTGCTTGAGCAGGACAAACTGCTTCACATAATTTACAAGCTATACATCTCTCTTCACCATCAGGGTATCTTCGTAAAGCATGCTCTCCTCTAAACCTTGGACTAATTGGACCTTTTTCAAACGGGTAGTTAACTGTTGCTCTTCTTTTAAACATATAAATAAAAGCAAGATAAAGTCCTTTAACAAACTCTGATAAAAAAATAATTTTTAATATTCTAGAAAATTTTAGTTTCATCTTGGTAATAAGTTAAAAAAATATAGAAACGAAGCCGTTAATACTACCCAAAATAATGAGAATGGTAAAAATACTTTCCAACCTAATCTCATTAGTTGATCATAACGGTAACGTGGCACGATTGCTTTAACCAAAGCAAATAAAATAAATAAAAATAGTATTTTAAAAATTAACCAAAGTGGCGATGGAATTACATTAAAAGGATAAGCATCGATTGGTGATAACCAACCACCTAAAAATAAAACAGAGCCAAGTCCACATAATAATAAAATATTTGCATACTCTCCTAACCAGAATAGTGCATACATCATTCCTGAATATTCAGTTTGATATCCAGCCACAAGTTCAGCCTCGGCTTCTGGTAAATCAAATGGAGGTCTATTTGTTTCAGCTAGAGCAGAGATGAAAAAGATAACAAACATAGGGAATAATGGGATAGCGTACCAAATATTCTTCTGGGCAAGGACGATATCAACCAGATTTAAAGAACCTGCGCACAGCAATACATTTATTATTATCAGTCCAATGGATACCTCATAAGATACCATTTGAGCTGCAGATCTTAGCGCACCTAAAAATGGATACTTAGAGTTAGAGGCCCAACCAGCCATAATAATTCCGTACACTCCAAGGGAAGACACTGCGAAGATATATAAAATTCCAACATTTATATTTGCAAGCACTAAAGTTTCACTAAATGGAATAACTGCCCAAGCAATTAGTGCCAAAGACATAGTTACAATTGGAGCAATTATAAAAATTACTTTATTTGCATGAATTGGAATAATAACTTCTTTAAATATATATTTAAGTGCATCTGCTAAGGTTTGGAACAAGCCAAATGGTCCAACAACATTAGGCCCTTTTCTAAGCTGAACAGCGCCCCACACTCTTCGATCAACCCAAACAATCATTGCAACAGCAATTAAAACTGGAACAACAAGAGCTGCAATCTTTAAAAGATCATACAATACTATATTTAAATATTCTAAAAACATTAATTATCAGTTCCTGTCTTTTGTAAAATCTGTTTAGCTTTCTTACACTCATCCATTGTCTTTGATGAAGCTGCGATAATATTTGAAAAATAATAATCAAAATCAGCAATTTTAATATTACCATTTACTGAAGTAACATTTTTAAATGTTAGACTTTCGATTGCTGATTTGGGTAACTCATCTACTTCCTTAAATATCGGATATTCTTTATATAAATTTTCTCTTAAAATTAAATGAGAGTTGATATCAATTGTCTTTTTAAAGACATCAGATAACGCTCTAAGTATTTTCCAATCTTCTTTAGCATCTCCTGGAGGGAAACTTGCTTTATTTGCATCTTGAACTCTACCTTCAGTATTAACATACAAACCTTGTTTTTCTGTATAGGCAGCACCTGGTAAAATTACATCTGCAATTTTACTATTTATTCCACCGTGAGTTCCTTGATAAATTATAAATTTATTAACAGGCTTAACTTTGATTTCATCAGCACCTAAAAGATAAACTACTTTTGAAGTGTCATTATTTAATTTGTCTAAAAAATTTGATTTAAGTAAGTTTAAATATATCGCTCCAACGCTTGAGGCATTTTGATGTAGGATATTTAAACCATTCCAGTCATTATTTAAAAAATTGTTATCTTTTAAAATCTTCTTTATAGTTTCTAAAACATATTCACCATTTGCACTAAGTCCAGATTCACCAATTATAAAAACTGGCTTCTTTGCTGACTTAAGACTGTTATAAATTTTTCCATTTTTAGCTAAAATATCGCCAATTGCAGAAAATGATGAACCAACATTCTCATGCGGATAAGTAAGATCACCCACATCACCAATGGAATAAACCTTAGTTTTTCTAGCTAAATAAGCTTTTCTAATTCTAGTATTTAAAATGGTCGCTTCTAATCTTGGATTTGTTCCAACTAAAACTATCAAATCCGCTTCCTCTAAACGAGCAATAGAAGTGTTAAATAAGTAATTAGCTTTATGTGATGGATCGATAAAATAATTTTTAGATCTAAAATCGATATTATCTGAAGATAAAACGTCTTTGAAAAATTTCTTAAACATATACATGGTTTCAACATCAACTAAATCACCAACAGCTCCAAAAACTTTATCGCCTGTAAAACCTTTTGTGTTGTCTGAGATAAATTTAAAAGCATCGTCCCAGCTACAAGCTTGGAGTTTGCCATTAACTTTAATAAAAGGAGTATCTAGTCGATTTTTTAATAAACCATCGCAAGCATAACGAGATTTGTCACTAATCCATTCCTCATTAATCTCATCATTTATTCTTGGTAAAATTCTTTTAACTTCCCAACCTTTGGTATCTACTCGTATGTTGGAACCCACTGCATCCATTACATCAATGCTTTCTGTTTTAGTTAACTCCCAAGGTCTTGCTTCAAAGGCATAAGGTTTTGAAGTTAAAGCGCCAACTGGGCAAAGATCAATTACGTTTGCAGATAATTCTGAATCTAAAGTTTTTTCTAAGTAAGTTGTAATCTCCATATTCTCGCCACGATTAATCGCACCAATTTCTGGTACACCAGCAATCTCCTCTGCAAATCGGATGCAACGCGTACAATGAATACATCTTGTCATAACCGTTTTAATTAACGGTCCCATGTATTTTTCTTTAACTGATCTTTTATTTAATTCGTATCTTGATTTATCAACTCCATACTTCATTGATTGATCTTGAAGATCACACTCACCACCCTGATCACAAATTGGACAATCTAAAGGGTGATTGATAAGTAAAAATTCCATTACACCTTGTCTTGCCTTCTTCACCATCTCAGTGTTTGTATAAATAACTTGTCCATCAGCTACAGGCATTGCGCATGATGCAACAGGCTTTGGAGATTTTTCCATCTCGACTAAACACATCCTGCAATTACCAGCGATGGATAATCTTTCATGATAACAAAATCTTGGAATTTCTTTTCCAGCAACTTCACAAGCTTGCAACACTGTTGCGCCCTGTGGCACTTCTACTTCAATTCCATCTACTTTAACTTTTGGCATCTATATATTTTTCTTATGAGTTAATCTTTCTTCCATCTGAGTTCTAAAGTGTCTTAATAAACCTTGAACTGGCCAAGAAGATCCTTCTCCAAAGGCACAAATTGTGTGCCCTTCAATCTGTTTAGTTACATCCATTAGCATGTCTAATTCTGCAACTTCCGCATCCCCTTTTGCAATTCTCTCTAACATTCTCCACATCCAGCCAGAGCCTTCTCTGCATGGCGTACATTGACCGCAACTTTCATGCTTATAAAATCTTGCAATTCTGGCTATAACTTTAACAATATCTTGAGACTTATCTATTACGACAATTCCAGCAGTTCCAAGACCACTTTTAGCTTCAACTAAAGAGTCAAAGTCCATTTTTATAGTCTCACAAATACTTTTGCTAAGTAATGGCATTGATGATCCACCTGGGATGACTGCTTGTAAATTATCCCATCCGCCAATTACTCCACCTGCATGTTTTTCAATTAAATCTTTTAAAGGAACTCCCATTTCTTCTTCAACATTACATGGATTGTTCACGTTTCCAGAAATACAGAAAATTTTAGTACCAGTATTTTTAGGTCTACCAAATCCTGCAAACCATTTACCACCTCTTCTCAATATTGTTGGCACCACTGCAATCGTTTCAACATTGTTTACAATTGTTGGACATCCATAAAGACCTATTAAAGCTGGGAATGGTGGTTTTAATCTTGGCTGTCCTTTGTTACCCTCTAAGCTTTCAAGTAATGCAGTTTCTTCTCCACAAATGTAAGCGCCTGCTCCAAGATGAACATAAATATCTAAATCAAATCCTGTGCCGCTAGCATTTTTGCCAAGTAAACCTTCTTTGTAAGCTTCATCGATTGCTTCTTGTAAAATTTTACTTTCCGCAATGTACTCACCACGAATGTAAATATAGCAAGTGTTAGCATTGACAGCATATGATGCGATCAAACATCCTTCGATTAATTTTTGCGGTTCAAATCTTAAAATATCTCTATCTTTACAAGTTCCAGGCTCTGACTCGTCTGCATTAATAACTAAGTAATGAGGTCGACCTGGTTTTACTTCTTTTGGAGCAAAAGACCATTTCATACCTGTTGGAAATCCAGCCCCACCACGTCCACGAAGTTCAGAAAATTTAACTTCATTAATAATCCAGTCTTTGCCCTTTGCAATGATCTCTTTTGTATCTTTCCAATCGCCACGAGCTTTTGCAGATTTAATATCTCGACCAAAATCTCCGTATAAATTTGTAAATATTCTATCTTTATCCTGTAGCATTTAATTTTTAACTAATGTTAATCGTTTATTTGGCTCGAAGCCCACTCGACCTTTTTGCGATCCTGGTTTTGGTATTTTATCGTTTTTAATTCCTTCAAAAATTTTAGTAGCCGTCTCTTCAGTTAGATCTTCATAAAAATCATCATTGATTTGCATCATCGGAGCGCTCACGCATGCGCCTAAACATTCAACTTCAATCCAAGATGCTTTTTGATCATCGCTTAACTTTCCTTCTTTTTCTGAAATATGTTTCTTACAAAGGTTAACAATTTTTCCAGATCCTCTGATCATGCATGGCGATGTTGTGCAAACTTGTACAAAATATTTTCCAACTGGAGCTAAATTGTACATCGTGTAGAAAGTTGCAACTTCATAAACTTTTATGTACGGAACTTCTAAAATCTCACCTATTTTTTTAATCGCAGCATTAGGGATCCAATTATCATGCTGTCTTTGCGCTAGATCTAAAAGTGGCATAACTGCACTTTTTTTACGCTCTGGTGGATATTTTTTTAAAATTTCCTGAATTCGTTTTTCATTCGCAGGATTAAACTCAAATGTAGCTGGCTGATCCTTTGCAACGTGCTTTCCACTCATCGATCAATCTCTCCAAACACAATATCCATCGAACCAAGTACAGCAGGCACATCTGCTAACATATGACCCTTCACCACATAATCCATTGCTTGTAAGTGCGCAAAGCCTGGTGCTTTAATTTTGCAACGGTAAGGTTTGTTAGAACCATCAGCAATTAAATAAACCCCAAACTCTCCCTTTGGTGCTTCAACACACGCATACACTTCACCTTTTGGAACATGATAGCCTTCGGTAAATAATTTAAAGTGATGAATTAAAGCTTCCATAGATTTTTTCATAGCAGCTCTTGATGGAGGTGATACTTTTCCATCTGTTGTCATCACAGGGCCTTCTGGAAGATTTTTAATTGCTTCAATTATAATTTTTGTACTCTCGCGCATCTCTTCAATTCTGCAAAGATAACGATCGTAACAATCTCCATTTTTTCCAATTGGAATTTTGAATTTAAATTTGTCATAACCTTCATAAGGTTGTGATCTTCTAAGATCCCAAGCAATTCCAGATCCTCTTAACATTACACCTGAAAAACCATGTGCTACTGCATCTTGTGGACTTACAATTCCAATATCAACGTTTCTTTGTTTAAAAATTCTATTGTCAGTTAATAGATTTTCTAAATCATCAATTACTTTTGGAAAATTTTTACAAAAATCTAAAATATCTTCTTTAAGTCCAACCGGAAAATCTTGGTGAACTCCACCAGGTCTAAAATAGTTTGCATGCAAACGGGATCCTGAAACTCTTTCATAAAATACCATTAACTTTTCTCTCTCTTCAAATCCCCAAAGAGAAGGAGTTAATGCACCAACATCCAGTGCTTGCGTTGTGATATTTAAAATGTGACTTAAAATTCTTCCAATCTCACAAAAGATCACGCGAATATGACTTCCACGTGGTGGAACTTTAATATCTAATAATTTTTCAATAGCAAGAGCGAATGCATGCTCTTGGTTCATTGGCGCAACGTAATCTAATCTATCAAAGTAAGGAACGGCTTGAGTGTAAGTTTTGTTTTCAATTAATTTTTCTGTTCCTCGATGTAGCAATCCAATATGTGGATCTGCTCTTTCAATAACTTCACCATCTAGCTCAAGAATTAATCTTAATACTCCGTGCGCAGCAGGATGCTGTGGACCAAAGTTTAGATTCATGGTTTTTGTTTCTTTAGCCATTACCTTTTGTCCGTTTCTTTTTTAATATATTTTGTGCCTTCCCATGGGGATTCAAAATCAAAATCTCTGTAGGCTTGAGATAATTTTACTGGTTCATAGACTACTTTTTTAAGCTCATCATCATATCTAACCTCTGTGTGGCCTGATAAAGGGAAGTCTTTTCTAAGTGGATAGCCTTCAAATTCATAGTCAGTTAAAATTCTTCTAAGATCTGGGTGGTTTGTAAATTTAATCCCGTACATATCAAAAGCTTCTCTTTCAAACCAATTAGCTACTGGAAAAATAGGCACCACACTTGGTAAAGCCTCATCTAATTTTACAGAAGTCTTAACTGTAATTCGGTTATTAAATTCGTGACTTAATAATAAATAGATAACATCAAATCTGTTAACTCGTTTTGGATAATCAACACCTAAAATATCTATGAGCTGTCTAAATCTTAAATTTTTATTATCTCTTAGATAAACTAATAAACCTGGTAACTCCTCTGTAGATACCTCTAAAACTGGCTCTGAAAAATTTTCAGTAATATTTAAAGATTTAAATTCACTTTTTAAATTTGTATCCAGATTTACTTTTTGCATGATTATCGCTCGATCGTCCCTTCTCTTCTAATCTTCTTTTGTAATTGTAATATTCCATACAACAAAGCTTCAGCAGACGGAGGGCAACCTGGTACATAAACATCAACAGGAACTATACGATCGCAACCTCTCACAACAGCGTAAGAATAGTGATAGTAGCCACCACCATTTGCGCAGCTGCCCATTGAAATAACGTAACGTGGTTCTGGCATCTGATCGTAAACTTTACGAAGAGCTGGAGCCATTTTATTTGTTAAGGTTCCTGCAACGATCATAACATCCGATTGTCTTGGTGATGCTCGTGGAGCTGCTCCAAAACGCTCAAGATCATATCGAGGCATAGACGTTTGCATCATTTCAACCGCACAACATGCAAGACCAAACGTCATCCAGTGTAATGATCCTGTTCTTGCCCAATTAATTAAATTCTCACTTGAAGTAGTAATGAAACCTTTTTCAGTAAACTCTTTCGCGAGCTCTTTAAATTCTTCTGGAACTTGATCTAATTTATTTTGTATCATTCCCAATCCAAAGCTCCTTTTTTCCACTCATAAACAAATCCAACTGTTAACGTTCCAATGAAAAGCATCATTGACCAAAAACCTAACGAACCGATTTGACCTAAAGTAATTGCCCAAGGAAAAAGAAATGCCACCTCAAGATCAAAAATAATAAAAAGAATAGAAACTAAATAAAAACGTACATCAAACTTCATTCGCGAGTCTCCAAAAGGTTCAAATCCGCACTCATATGCTGATAATTTTTCAGCATCGGGTTTACTTGGCGCACACAGAAAGTTAACGACGATGAAGGCTATTCCAATTCCAATTGCTACGAACAAAAAGATTAAAATAGTTAAGTAATTCTGTAAGTATTCGAAGAACATTGGCCATTCTTATATAATAAGAATAAAAACAACCAAACATTCAATTTGACACAACTGTGAATAGATTTTTAAGTAAAAATTATTGTTTTTAAAGGGGTTATTAAGAGGAAATTATTTGTACTTTTCGATTTTTTCTTTCAATTCTTTATATTCTTCGCAATTACAAGTTTTTAGAACTTCTAATCTTTTTTTAGCCTCTTCAGGTCGTTTAGTTTGAAGATAAAGTTCTCCTAAATACTCATTAGCACCAGCATGTTTTGGATTAATTTTAAGAGCCGCTAGGTAAAATTTTTCAGCTTTATCGTATTGTTTTAAATTTCTTAATGAATAAGCGTAGTCATTTAAAATATCAGGGTTACTAGAGTTTTTACTATCTTTTAATAGCTCCTCTAACATTACAACTGCTTTATCAAACTTCTTACTTTTAACTAAAGTTTTTGCTTCAGCATAAGTTGGGTTTGTTTTTTTTATAACTTCTGGAGGAGGACCAGAATCTGCTGCTCTCACATTAACAGTATTGAAAGAAAATATAAGTAAAAGTGATAGAAATATTGTTTTTATCATAAGAAAAATATGTTCTAATAATAATAATAAAAATGGTTAAAGCAATCAGAATTACAGAAACCGGCAATGCAAACGTAATGAAGTTTGTTGATGTTGAGCTTAAAAAGCTAGCCCCAAATGAAGTTTTAATTAAAAATAAAGCAATCGGTTTAAATTACATCGACGTTTATCACAGATCTGGAACCTACCCCCTACCTCTACCAAACGGTATTGGACTTGAAGCCGCTGGAGTAATTGAAGAAATTGGATCTGATGTAAAAGAATTTAAAATTGGCGATCGTGTTGCTCATGCAGCTGCCCCTCCTGGATCCTATTCAGAAAAACAAGTTTACCCTCAAGAAAAAATAGTAAAAATTCCAGATTATATATCAGATGAAATCGCATCGTGTATTATGCTTAAAGGAATTACATCTGAATATCTTCTTCATAGAGCTTACAAAGTTAAAAAAGATCAATTTATTTTATACCATGCGGCAGCTGGCGGCGTTGGACAAGTATTATGTCAGTGGGCGAAATCATTAGGATGTAAAGTTATTGGTACAGTTGGTTCAGAAGAAAAAGTTGCAATTGCTAAAGAAAATGGATGTGATTTTGTAATTAATTATTCAAAGGAAAGTTTCTCACAAAAAGTTAAAGAAATTACAAATGGTAAAATGTTAGATGTTGTTTACGATGGTGTCGGCGCTAAAACATTTGAAGAATCTATTGAATGTTTAGCAATTCGTGGAACGATGGTTTCTTTTGGTAATGCATCAGGGTTAGTTGATAAAGTTGATCCTAAAAAACATATCGCACCCAAGGGATTGTTTTTCACACGTCCATCTATTGCTCATTATACAGTTACTAGAGAAGAATTAGTAAACAGTGCAAACACTGTATTTGATGCAATCAAAACAAATAAATTTAAAATTAAAATATTTAAAAAATTTGCACTTAAAGAAGCAGTTACAGCGCATGAAGAATTAGAGGCTAGAAAATTAACAGGCCCTGCTGTTTTAATTCCTTAATTAAAATTGTCTGACAATAAAGAAAAAGAAATTATTGAAGTTAAAGAAGTAGAAGCTGAACGAATTAATAATAATGAAACATTTAGACCTCGATTTAAAGCAATACGCCTAAGCCCACTCTTTCTTGTTGGAATATTAATCTACGTAGTTACTGCGTTTTGGGGTTTATTTATTTGCTTTGATGTAGTGAAAGAAGTCTTTGGTCCCATAATTGCTTTTTTAGGATTAATATTTTTTCCATTCATACTCGCTCTTGCTCCTTGGTATGCAGCGCTAGCTAATCATGATTTTTATCCCTTACTGATAGTCTATGGTGGTGCGCTTTTAGGAACAATGTGTTTTAGAATTGCAATGAGGTCTACGTTTAAAAGATAAGTATGGTGCCCTAATACGGACTTGAACCGCAAACCTACTGATTACAAATCAGTTGCTCTACCAATTGAGCTATTAGGGCATTAGTAAAAGAGATTTTAGTACATAATCTAAAATATAAAAACAAACATTATTTTGCTCATATTAAATCAATAAACTCCGTATTTTGAGCAAAAATTAACCAGTAGGGGGGAATTATTTATTTCCTGCTATGTGATGGATGTGTCAGAATTTTACTTAAGAAATTTTTTACTAAGGATATTCTTCTTCGACTTACGGGAACAGATTTGCCATTCGATAATATCAAAACACTTTGCAATTTTTTCTTTATAATTTTCTCAATATATTTGAGGTTCACCCAAAAAGAACGATGTGTTTGAATTCCAATTAAGTCTGCTGGTAGTTCTGAAATTGCATCTTTTAAGTTATGTAAAATCAGCATTTCACCTTTTAACGTAACAACTCTAATGTAATGCAACTCTGACATTAAATAAATGATGTCTGTACCAATTTTATCAGAGAATTTATCTAAAAATTCATTTTTACTTTCAGAATCAAATTGTTTTTCATAATTTGGAGTTTGCTCAGATGGTATTAGCTTAACTTGTTCGACAGGTGATATTTTTTTTGAAAAATTAAAATTTAATATTCGAGGCGCATTAATTGCCACCCAAGTTAAAATTGCTGTAGGGAAAAGACTACCTATTTCATTAATAACAATCGTATAACTTTCTGATAGGTTTCTAAATTTTGACCAGTCATCAAGACCAGTTACGTAATCAATTGCTAGACCAAAAGGAAGAAAGAAAAAACATCCGATTAATCCGGAAAGTAATATTTTATACCAATCATTGAGGTGATCAAAAATCTGTATTTTCTGAAGTTTTATGTGAATAATAATAAAAGTAGGAACTAGTATACTAATTTGAACAGTCCATATTAAAAGTCGTAATCCAAACTCAACACCTAGGGTGCCTGCTGGATTAAGAAATGTGAAGAGTAATATTAAAAAAACACTTACCCAAAAAAAATATTTTTGAGTTGATCTATTATTAATAATCATTGTATTTCAAGCTCACAGAGCTGAATAAACATGAATGTAATTTTAACCGATAAATAAGACTAAATACATTATTTTATTTAACCCAGAAAACTGTAAGTAAACTAGGGGAAATCCCGCCATAAAAAATCTTACTACAGTGCCTTACAAACTATCAAATTAAAATTTATAGCTCAGTCCAATTGCCAAGGATAAAGGATCATAATCTACGTTTCTGAGTTCTCCAGAACCATTTTCTCTTTTCAGATTAATACTGTCTACTCGTACATAACGAAGACCTGCGTCAAGATCAATTTTTTTTGTCAGAGTGTATGTAATGCCTGTCATAAACTGATATGCCATTTCATTATTTTTGGAATATGAATATTCAACTCCTCCAGTTACTAAATCTAAATCAATCTCCTGTACATAACCCAGACCTGCACCAATGTAAGGACGTAAATTAGTTTGAGGTATAGTGTCAAAAGTATACTTGCCACTTACAAACAAAATATTTGATGCGAAATTTCCATCATTAAAACTAGTTCCATTGGAGAAATTAGTTTTTGAATCATTTGATCTATAATCCCATGCAAGTTCAACTGAAAGATTGTTGGTGTAATTGTAACCCACAGAGCCTCCAGCCATAAAACCATTATCACTATTAATTGTCCCAGTAGCCCCAGCAGTTACACCAGGAACGCCTGTCTGATCAATAGATTGATCACCCATAGTAGATATTCCACCATAAAGTTTTACTGACCATTTGCCTGTATCGTCAGCAAATGCAGCATTAGAAATTAGTGTTGAAACAGTTAAGATTATTCCAATTTTTTTTAACATAAATATATCTTTTTTAAATAAATCTAAATTAATGCTGATAAATCTAAATTAATGCTGAAGGTTGAATAAGACAATTCGAAATGCATTAATGGTCAAAGATTTGCACCAAAGGTCTTGTTTGAATTTGTAAAAAAGACAATATTTTATCAACTTATTCTCAATATAAATCAATTATTTGCATGGTATTTATTTACCACTTTTTAAATGATATAATTGTAATTTAGGAATAGTTCCTGCGCCCTATGTGGCTCCAAGGTTAAAACCTTGTGTCTGTAAAGACCTTCAGAAAGTCAAAAATAAAGCCATTAATACATTGCGCTTGCATGTTTTTATTTGGTTAATTTGAAGGAGAATATAATGGCAAATTTTTATGAAAAAAATGTAGCTGAAACAAAATCTACATTTGCCGAAAAAGTTAATAAAAAAAATAATAAACCAACAGGACCTTTATATGATCAGGCAAAATATGAAGTTTCTAAGAATGCTCTTAAGAACGGATTTAGTTCAAAAAGATTCATTATTTACGGTGAAAATAAAAAAGAATATGAGCAATACAGAGATAAACTTTTGAGTGAATTAAAACCCATCAATTCTATTCACATTGATATTTGTTTTCAGATTATTATGACTGGTTGGAATATCAAAAGATTAAATAATTCAAGAAATGGAGTTTATAATCTTGAAACAAAACAAACTTTAGAAAATAGTTTTAATATTGAAAATATCTATAACAAAAGTGACAAACATATTAAAAAATATTTAAATCATCATAATAAAAATTCTGAAGTATTTGGATTAATATTTGCAAGAGATTGTGCTGGTTCAAAAGTTATTGAGCACATTACAGAACTAGAGCAAAAAATGATGGCAAGATATCACAAAATATTAAATCAATATTTAGCTGATAGGTTTGGAAAGGAGACAGTCAATGAGTAATAATTTTATAAATCCTACTGAAAAAAAAATAATTCTTGTTAATAAAAAAAGAGTGAAATTTGTAAAAATTTACCCAAAGAAGACTTATCACAAAGGCGTACTATTGAGGCAATAAGATCTAGATTGTTCGATAGTTATAAAGAAAGCTCTGAAAAAGCTAAGACACTCGATCAACGAATGTTTTATTTTGGTAAAACAAAAGAAATGATTATAGAAATAAAACAGGATCTTAAAAATAAATTAAAAAAAAGAAGAGAGAAAAAACTTAATCTTTTAAATAAAAAAAAAGAGGAAATTGAGATAAATCAGAAAATAGACAGTAATAAACATTTGATAAGTTATAATCAGTCTAAAAATATAAGTAACGAGAATAGTAATAAATCTGTTCCTATTTTTAGCTCATTAACTAAAGAGTTTGTTGAAAGAAATTGGAAATATATAAGACCTTGTAATCCTTAAGAACCCTTAAAAAAAAACCAAAGAGAAAAAATGGATATAGATATTTTATATTTAATGGATATTAAAAATTTATATCTAATTTAAATTAACTATATAGAAGCTGTACCAAGACGCTGCCTATGTCACATAAACATGTATAACACGGAGTATTCGGTCACTATAAGTTTATAAAAAAAATTTAAAAAAATATTTTTTGAAAAATTTTGAAACTTTAACGCCAAATAAAAGAGTTTTATTTAAATATTTTTAGATTTTTGATTTAGGATTAGAACGCAACCAAAAATCAATACGGGAAGACCAAAAATTAAATTATTAGTCCATTGTAGACCTTCAAAAAGGGTTGAAATAATTAAAGCAACAATTGGCATAATAACACCAATGTAACCTGCTCGAGCTGAACCAATGCTTTCTAATAATTTTAAATATAAATAAAAAGCAACTACTGAACCGATAATTGATAAATATAAAAATGATAAAATATAAGAGATTGAATTATCAAAAATAATTTCCGCACCTCTAAATTTTGCAACGATTAAAGTAAATAGTGATCCATAAAGCATTCCATAGGCAATAGACTGAATAAATGGAATTTTATCTTTAGAGTTTTTTTGATGAATTAAGTTGCCGGTCGATGCCCAAAATGTTGCAATAAAAGATAAAATAATTCCAATATGAGTTTTATCTTCTAATTTAAAATTTAATAATTCTTTTTCAAAAATGATTAAAATTCCAATAATTCCAAATCCTGCTGCAAATAAAGTTTCTTTCGAGCTATTAATTTTAAAATAAATTCTCTCTCCCAAAATATTCATTATTAAAATCGTTGAAAAAGCGATGGTAACAATTCCACTGACTAAATATGTATTTGCTAGATAAAAGAATATGTAATTTAGGGAAAATAAAGTTATCCCTAAAAGTAAAAACCTTAAATGTTGGTGAAGATTGAATACTATTTTATTTTTAGAAAGTATTAAAAAAATAAAAACAATAATACTTGCTATAAAGAAACGATAAAAAATTGAAATTAATGGATCTACGATTCCAAACTGAAATTTGATTAAATACCAAGTGGGAGACCAGCAAATTAAGGTGCTTATAAAAAGGACGAAATTTCGCATTAATGTTAATTTCTTTTAAATTATTATCTAATTACTTCTAGTTAATTCATTCAATCGACTTAGAGTTCTTTGAAATACTTTTTGAAGTTTTGTACTACTGGTCAGTTGATTGATTGGAACTGTTGCGGTTGCAACTAAACTTAATTGATTGTCATAAATGATATCAATTAAATTTATAAATCGATACTGTTCATTAATGAGCTCATCAGTAAAATTTGGAATATTTTCAATGAAGAAGATTTTAACAATTTTACAAATCTCTATGTAATCCTCTGAACCATAAGTTTGAAAGCATAAGTCTTTAAAATCAAACTTTGCAATGCCTGAGACATAATTATCAATGATTAATTTTCTCCCCTTTATTTCAATCTCTTTAGTTGCAAATTGTTTTCCGCTTAAGACGTTGAACAGTACTTGGTTAAAGTTCTTTTTAGTTTGTGAGTCTTTAACAATAAAAAACCTATTCTGTTTATTTAAATAAAGTTCGCGGTAATCTTTTCCTGAATTTAATGAATAAACTAAAGTATTATCTTTAATATTTTCAATGTATGGAAGAAATTGATCTCTTTGTAGTCCGCCTAAATACAAATCATCAGGTTTAACGTTAGATGTAGTAATAATGAAAATATTGTTAGAGAAAAATTGTTCTAATAGCTTTCCAAGGATCATTGCATCTGCAATGTTGGTTATTTGAAACTCATCAAAGAAAATAATGTCGAAGTCTTTTTTAAAAGTTTTAACGATTTTAGGTAAGGGATTACTTTCATTTTTTAACTTGTGAAGCTTATTATGAATATCCACCATAAACTTATTAAAATGGGTCTTTAATACTCTAGGCTGGTTTAAATATTCTAAAAAGAAATTAACAATCATGGTCTTTCCAGCGCCTACATCGCCGTAAAGATAAAATCCCTTGGGTTTTTTACTTGAAAAAATACCAGCTACCGTCTTTAAAAATGATGGTTTTAATTGCTCTGTTAAAGTGTCTAAAGTTTTAATTAAATCTTCCTGATTAATGTTTTTCTGAAGGCTGTGTTTCTTGGTATATTTTTTAAATGCCTCAGTAATATTTAAGTGGTACATTAGCTTAGTTATTAAAGGATTTTAAATTTTTCACAAATGCATAGATCATATAATAAAATTCACGTAATTGCAGACTCAAGTCCAAACGCGCAGGCTGCAAAAAGATCTATTGTTAAAAAGTATAAAAATTATTCAATCAATGATTCGGATGTATTCATTGTACTGGGCGGTGATGGTTTTATGCTCGCTTCACTTAAAAAATATCAAAAATATAAAATTCCTTTCTATGGAATGAATAAAGGTAATCGTGGTTTTTTATTAAATAAATTTGATGAGAAAGATCTAATTAACAAAATTAACAAAGCTAATATTGCAGAACTTCATCCGCTTGAAATGTATGCAAAGAATAAGAATGGTAAAATTAAAACAGCCATTGCTGTTAACGAAGTATCTGTTTTTAGAGAAACTCGACAGGCTGCAAAGCTTGAAATTAAGATTGATAACAAAGTTAGAATGAAAGAAATTATTTGTGACGGTACACTTGTTGCAACACCCGCAGGAAGTACTGCATATAATTTATCAGCACGTGGTCCTGTATTAGATTTGGAATCTAATCTACTTGCAGTTACACCTATATCTCCTTTTAAACCGAGAGGATGGCGTGGCGCTACTATTAATAACAATGTAAAAGTCTCAATTAAAAATTTAGATCCTAAAAAAAGACCAGTGAGTGTGGTTGCTGACAATGTCGAATTTAGACATGTTTTAAATGTGAATATTTATTTAAATAAAAATAAAACTTTTAGACTGTTGTACGATAAAAAATTTGGACTAAAAGAAAGAAACTTGGCTGAACAATTTAAATTTTAAAAGATTCTCCACAGCCACAACGTTCAGTTTCATTAGGATTGTTAAAGACAAAAGATGATGAGAATTTATCTTCTTTGTAATCCATCTTAGTTCCAAGCAAATACATAATAGCTTTTGGATCAATAAATACTTCAACGTTATTATCTTTAACCACTTCATCATTTGGAATAGTTTCTTTAAGATAAGTCATCTCGTATTCCATCCCTGCACATCCTCCAGATTTTACAGAAACGCGCACACCTTTAACGCCGCTCTCAGCGTTGCTAAGAATTTCTTTAATACGCTTTGCAGCGTTATCTGAAATTGTAATTAATTGTTTTGTCATACGTTTAAAGCTAGTTTTGCAACTTCCGACATTTTACTCTTATCCCAGGGTGGATCCCAAACAATTCGCACCACCACTTCATCATAATGACCTAAACTTTCAACGGCTTTCCTAACATTATTAGGAATGCTTTGAGCTTCAGGGCAATTTGGAGAAGTAAGCGTCATATCGATTTCACAATTCTTATCCTTAAGCCTTACATCATAAATAAGACCTAACTCGTAAATATCAACGGGTATTTCAGGATCAAAGATAGTCTTTAATTTATCTTTTATTTCATCAATTTTTTGTGAATTATCCATTAATCAATTATTTCTGAGTTAATTGGTTTTTTCACATCATCTAAAGCTGCTTTTAAAGTATGCCAAGATAAAGTTGCACATTTTACTCTCATTGGAAACCTTCCAACTCCTGCAAGAGATGAAAATTTAATATGTTCATCTTCTGATAAACCTGCTTTTTTTATTTCCTGTCCTTCTTTAATCATTTTAAAAAATGCATTTAATAATTCACGTGCTTGTTTTTCAGATTTGCCTTTAACAATCTCAGTCATAATAGAGGAAGATGCGACTGATATGGCACAACCCGATCCTTCAAATGAAATATCTTTTACTTTTTTTTCAGTATCTAAACTTAAATACACATGGATATTGTCTCCACATAAAGGATTGTGTCCTTCTGCGTCATGATTAAATTTATTACATTTACCAAAGTTTCTCGGCTTTTTACCGTGGTCTAATATCAAATCTTGATAAAGTTCTGTTAAGTCCATTATTTTAATTTAAATATTTTTTTACACTTCTTGATGCTCTCACATATGGCGTCAATATCTTGCTTATTATTATAAACACCAAAAGACATTCTAAGGGACGATCCGATTTTCATCTTTTTATGAAGAATCTGACAACAATGATGACCTGCTCTTACCGCAATATTATCTTCATCAAAAACTGTTGAAACATCATGGGCATGAACACCTTTAATATTAAATGAAAATACACTGCCTTTATTTGAGGGAGTACCAACAAATTCTATATCATTAAATTTGCTAATCTTATCGAGAGCGTAGGATGCTAAACTTTGTTCATGACTTATAATATTTTTAATTTTTATATCTTTAACAAATTTAACTGCTTGTTTTAGAGCAACTACTTCTGCAGATGGTAATGATCCAGCTTCAAATTTACTCACACCCGATGCATAAGTTATATTTTTAGTATCAACATTTTGAATCATTCCGCCTCCGCCAATGAATGGTTCAAATTGTTCAATCCATTTATTTTTCATATATAAAATTCCAACACCAGTAGGTCCGTAAATTTTATGACTTGAGAATGCGTAAAAATCGCAATCTAATTCTTTAAGATCAACATGAGTGTGGGCAACTGCTTGTGTGCCGTCAATACAAACTGGAATTTTTTTAGCCTTAGCAATTGATATTACTTTTTTTATATCCGTTTTAAGTCCCGTAACATTAGATATGTGAATAACGCTAATAATTTTTGTCTTATTAGTAATAAGTGAAGTTAATTTATTAACCTCCACTTCTCCGTCTTCATTGATTGGAATAAATTTTATATTAACCTTTTTTTCTCTTAAAAAATGCCAAGGCACATAATTTGAATGATGCTCTGCTTCAGTTAATATGATCTCATCGCCTTCCTTTAAAAATTTACCAAAACAATGAGCTACTAAGTTTAATGATTCCGTTGAATTTTTAGTAAACACGATTTCACCATCTGTCCCATTAATAAACTCTTTAATTGTCTCTCTGGTGCTTTCAAAATCTGCAGTTGCTCTTGCTGCAAGACCATAAACAGCTCGTCCAATATTTGCATAATGATTTTTATAAAAATCTTCTAATGCATCAATCACTTGGATAGGTTTTTGTGCTGAATTTGCCGTATCAAAATAAACTAAATTTTTATTTGATTTAAAGATTGGAAATTGACTTTTAATGTTTTTTAAATTCATGAAAGCATTTCCTCGGTTTTCTTTAGGAAATAATTCTTAAAATTTTCATCTGAAATCTTTTCAATCACTTCTGATAGAAAACCTTGAACGATTAATCTTTTTGCTTGGACTTCTGGAATCCCTCTTGCCATTAAATAAAATAATTCATCTTTATTTAATGATGTGGATGATGAACCGTGACTACATTTTACATCATCTGCATAGATTTCAAGTTCAGGCTTTGAATGAAATGTGCACTGATCTGACAATAAAACACTCTTAATTAACTGATAACCATTTGTCTTTTGAGCAATTTGGTCGACAAATATTTTGCCTTGGTAAACCCCTTTAGCAGTTCCATCGATAATACTTTTTGAAAACTGATAGCTCTGTGTATTTTCAGCCAAGTGATTAATTTTAACTTTAATCTCATGATCTTCGTTATTTTTTAGAAACTGTGTGTAATACAAATAACATTCTGACAAAGATTCATTTAAATTGATCTCAACTTCATCTCTTATTGTTTTGATAATATTTGAAAATATAAAACTTTCATAATTTGCACTTGCGGCAATATTAACTTTCTTAAATCTATAAATACAATTTTCAGTATTATTAGAATTTAGAATATAATTTTTAATATGCGAATTTTGTTCAACGTCAATGTTTGTATTAATGCTAATGAATGTCTTTTTATTTTCGTTTGTAAATTTTTCAAAAACAGAAGCTTTTGAATTTTTATTTATCAAAATGTAATTTTTTTGATGTAATTGCTTTTGATCAATTTTTGAATTGTATTGATGATAAATAATAATTGGTAACTCTAAATTATCTTTAATTTCTAAATAAAAACCTACCGTTGCTAAAGCGTTATTTGCAGCAACGAGTGGATTTTTTTTATTACTAAATAATTTTGATAAATGCTTATTATTTTTTTTATAATATTCATCAATTGTAGTGATGATTAATTTATCTTCATCTTTTTCAATAAAATCTGTTTTTTGAACTAATCCGTTTACTATAATAATTTTATTATGTTTAAAATTTTCAAAAACTTTTTCAATAATAGGCTCGTTATTAGCTTTATAAATCTCAAGTTTTTTATTATTTTCTAAAAAATAATTTAGTTGAGATTGTTTCCAATCCTCATCTTTTCTAGTTGGATAACCGTGTTTATTAAAAAGATTTAAGCTAAGTGCTCTTAATTCGCTTACCTCTTTAATATCAGTAATAGTATTCATGTTGGTTAGATTGCCTTTTGAAATTCCTTGTAGCCAATCTTATCAAGTTCTTGAGCAAGCTTAGAACAACCCGTTTTAACAATAGTACCATTCACCATAACGTGCACGAAATCTGGTTTGATATAATCTAATAATCTTTGATAGTGGGTAATGATTAAGAAAGATCTGTTAGGTGATCTTAAAGCATTCACTCCATCTGCAACAACTTTAAGTGCGTCAATGTCTAGTCCTGAATCTGTTTCATCTAATATTGCAAGATCTGGTTCTAACAGTGACATTTGTAAAACTTCATTACGTTTTTTCTCTCCACCAGAAAAACCAACGTTTAAAGCTCTACCTAATTGCTCATCTTTAATTCCAAGTTTTTTAGCGTGTTGTTTAACAAGAGATAAGAATTCAACGACATCTACTTCTTTTTGACCTTTTGCTTTTTTAACTGCATTTAGAGATGTTTTTAAAAAATTATTCATAAATACCCCTGGTATTTCTATTGGGTATTGGAATGCTAAAAATATTCCCTTCTGTGCTCTTTCGTCAGCCTCAAGATCGATAATGTTTTCATTCTTAAACATAATCTTTCCATCAACTTCATAACCATCTTTACCAGCTAATACGTATGAGAGTGTGCTTTTTCCAGATCCGTTCGGTCCCATAATGGCGTGAACTTCACCTTTACCAATCTTAAGATTAAAATCTTTTAAGATTTTTTTATCACCTACACTTACATTTAATTTTTCAATACTTAACATTAACCAACGCTCCCTTCTAAGCTGATACTAACTAATTTTTGTGCCTCAACAGCAAATTCCATAGGAAGCTGTTGTAGTACTTCTTTGCAAAAACCGTTTACGATTAAACTTACGGCTTCTTCTTGATTTAAACCTCTTTGCTTACAATAAAATAATTGCTCTTCACTAATCTTAGATGTAGTTGCCTCATGCTCTGTTGTTGAAGTTGAATTTTTATTATCAATGTATGGAACTGTGTGAGCGCCACATAAATTACCAACTAATAATGAATCGCACTGAGTATAATTTTTAGCATTACTTGCTTTTGAATGAATGCTTACAAGCCCTCTATAAGTATTATCCGCGTGACCTGCAGAAATTCCCTTTGAAATAATTCTACTCTTTGTGTTTTTACCAAGGTGAATCATTTTAGTTCCAGTATCTGCTTTTTGATAATTGTTTGTAATTGCAATTGAATAAAATTCGCCAGATGAATTATCCCCTTGTAAAATACAGCTTGGATATTTCCAAGTAATTGCAGAACCTGTTTCAACTTGCGTCCATGAAATTTTAGAATTTTTTCCCTTACAAATTCCACGTTTTGTTACAAAGTTATAAATTCCACCTTTGCCCTCTTTATCTCCAGGATACCAATTTTGAACTGTTGAATATTTAATCTCAGCATCATCAAGTGCGATGAGCTCCACATTTGCTGCATGTAGTTGATGCTCATCTCTCATTGGTGCTGTGCAGCCTTCTAAATAACTTACATAACTTCCCTTATCAGCAATAATTAAAGTTCTTTCAAACTGACCTGTGTTTGATGCGTTAATTCTAAAGTATGTAGAAAGTTCCATTGGACATCTAACGCCTTCTGGAATGTATACAAATGAACCATCTGTAAATACGGCAGAATTTAAAGTTGCAAAGTAATGATCTGTTAAAGGAATAACTGAACCTAAATATTTTTTAACAAGTTCTGGATGTTTTTGTACAGCTTCAGAAATTGAGCAGAAAATAACTCCTATATCTTCTAACTTCTTTTTAAAAGTTGTTGCGACAGAAACAGAGTCAAATACGGCATCAACTGCAACTCCTGCTAATCTTTTTTGTTCATTAAGGGGAATGCCTAATTTTTCATAAGTCTTTTTAATTTCAGGATCAATTTCATCTAATGACTTTGGTCCTTCTTTAAACCCTTTTGGCGCTGAGTAATAATATAAAGCCTGATAATCAATTTTAGGATACTGAGGTTTTTGCCAGTTTGGTTCCGTCATTGATTGTAGTCTTTCAAATGCTTTTAATCTCCACTCAAGCAACCATTGTGGTTCTTTTTTTTGTTTAGAAATAAATTCAATAACTTCTTTATTAAGACCCTTTGGCGCCCTTACCGATTCAACATCGGTTACAAATCCGTAAGCATAGTCTTGCTTAATTTGTTCTTGGATTAGATTATCTGACATTTAAAGCTCCATTTTTAAAACAATCAGACTTCCAAACACTAAAGAAAGTCTCAATCTGCTCCTTTGTTGAATCCCAACCTAAGCTCACTCGAATTGCAGAATGAATATATTTGTCATCTACCTTCATTGCTTTTAAAACATGAGAAGGTTCAACTTTTCCAGATGAGCAAGCTGCACCTGAACTTACACAAATTCCTTTTTGATCAAGGGCAATCACTTGGTTTTCACTCGTCATAGAAGGATAAGCAAAATAACAAGTATTTCCTAATCTATCAGTATCTTCGCCGAAGATTTTAATTTCATTGGATAATTTTTTTAAATTTGCTTCTAATAAATCTCTATTATTTTTAATTTCAGAATTGCAAATTTTAGTTAAATTTTTAACTTCATTAATAGCTTCACCGAAACCAACAATTCCTAAAAAGTTTTCTGTTCCAGATCTTAAATTCTTTTCTTGTCCTCCACCTGTGATTTCAGGGGAAATATTATTTCTTGAATTAATTAACAAAGCCCCAATTCCTGTAGGACCACCAATTTTATGAGATGAGATTGAAAATAAATCTACATCAAGATTATCTAAATCTATTTCAATTTTACCAAGGCTTTGAACACCGTCGCAATGAACAATTCCTTTATATTTTTTTACAATTTTTGATATTTCTTTAATAGGGTGAACAATTCCAGATTCATTGTTTGCAAACATAATGCTAACTAAAAATGGATTTGTTTTTTTTGACAATTCTTCGTCAATTTCTTTTAAATTAACTGTCCCATTTGAATTTATTTTAAAGAATTTTTTTTCAATTTCTAAATTTTTAACAACATCAATGACTGATGCATGTTCTGTCTCTAGTGAATAAATAGTTTTAATATTATTTTTTTTAATAAATCCTTTAATGGCTAAGTTATTAGATTCTGTGGCTCCACTTGTAAAAATAAGATCATAATTTTTAGCTTTTAAAGTAGATAAAATATTTCTTCTCACTTCTTCGACAATTTTTTTAGAATTTCTTCCAATTTTATGAACCGATGAAGAATTGCCAAATTCTTCAAATTTTAAGCTTTGAATTTTTTTAATTACATTCTTATGTAATGGCGCAGTAGCGTTATAATCAAAATAAATCATCTATTCATTCCTTGCGATTGATTTAATGAATTTTCAAATGGAATATTTCTTGGAATTTTATTCTCTAAAACATCAGATAATGTAACGGACGTAAAATAGTTATTAATGTGTCTTGATAGACCATCCCAAAGATTATGCGTAACGCATTTAGTTGTTTTACCAGTACATCCTTTTTTTGATTTTAATTTACACTTTGTAGTTTTGATATCTTCATTCACTGCTTCAATGATTGATGAAAGATGAATTTTGTTTGGATCTCTTGAAAGTTTGTAACCTCCTAAATTTCCTCTAACGCTTGTAACTAAATCTTTTTTTTTTAACTTTAAAAATAACTGCTCTAAAAAAGAAAGGGAAATACCCTGTCTTATAGAGATATCGTTTAGACTAACTGGTTTTTGCTGCTTATTAAAAGTAGCAAGGTCAGTCATCGCCATTACAGCGTATCTTCCTTTTGCTGTCAGTTTCATTGTAAATTAATGGTAAATTTTCAATAAATTTAGCTATTCCTACTAATTTAGTCAACTTTAAAAAAAAAACAAAACTCAATTGCTTTTGTGGTATAAGAGCCGCTTGTTAAAATAACAATTCATCAAACTTCTATGAGCGTAGTTAATCCAGCAGGAACTTTTATTAATGGACCAGACGGAAAACTAGAAGCTAAATACGTTCAAGGAAAAAGCTCAACTGCACCAACTGTTTTAATTCTTCATCCGCACCCAGAGTACGGCGGAACCATGAATAACAAAGTAGTTTATAATGCGTTTCATACATTTCTTAAAAATGGATTTTCTGTTTGTCGTTTTAATTTTAGAGGCGTTGGTAAAAGTGAAGGTAAATTTGACAATGGTCAGGGAGAATTGTCAGATGCAGCAGCAGTTTTAGATTGGATCCAAAGACAAAATCCTAATACCAATGAAAGTTGGATTGTTGGTTTTTCATTCGGTTCCTTAATTTGTATGCAATTACTAATGAGAAGACCTGAGATTTATAGATTTATAGCAGTTTGCCCGCAGCCAAATATTTATGATTTTAATTTTTTAGCACCCTGTCCATCATCTGGTATGGTTTTATATTCATCTAATGATCAATTAGTACCACCCGATGCTACCAAGACTTTGGAAACTAAACTTAAAAATCAAAAAAGCATCAATGTAGATTTTGTTAAAATTGAAGGTGCTAATCACTTCTTTGCAGGGAAAGATAAAGAATTTTGCGTTGCTATAGAAAAGTATATTAAAAAAGAATCTAGATTTTAATTAGAATAAACAATCCCACCTGTTACCGGCTTACTTACACCAGTTGTTGTTGGAAGCGATAAATGTTTTTCCTCTAAACTTCTTATTGCAAGATAAGCAAACGCTTGCGATTCAATAAAGTCGCCAGCAAGTTTATACTGATCTATAGATTCAACATTAACATTTAAAATTTTAGATAAAAATTTAATTAAAGTTTTATTTTTTCTACCTCCTCCCGCTAATATAATTTTATCTTTTTTTTCTTTTATATTTTTAACGAAGTTTGCAATTAAATTTGCAGTTACACTTACAAGGGTTGCCGCACCATCTTCTAATTTAAGACCTCGAAATTGAGCAATGTTAAAATCGGTAATATCTAATGATTTTTTTTTATCGTGATAACTGTAATGATTTAAAAAATCTTCTTGCATTAATGAACTAACTTCACCTTTTTCTGAAATATTTCCTTCCCTATCAAACTCTAAGTCTTTTGAATTTAGTCTAATCCATTGATCTAATAGACAGTTTCCAGGTCCGATATCATTTGAATGAATAACTGAATTTTCAAAATAACTTCCATTTGCAATCCCTCCGATATTTATAATCACCCCGTTATTTATTAGGTTTAGATTTTTTAAAATTTGTCCATGATAAAGAGTGACTAAGGGCGCTCCTTGTCCTTTGTTTTTAATATCGTTATCTCTAAAATTAAAGACAACTTTAGTTTTTAATAACTGTGCCATCAATTCAGGATTCCCTAATTGAAATGTAAACCCTTGTTCAGGTTTATGAATCAATGTGTGACCATGATAACCAATTAAATCTAATTTGATTGTGGAGTTCTTCTTTAAAAATTCCTGAATAGCCTCAACATGAAGCAATGTAATCTTTCTCGATAAGTCGTTAATAAGTGCTTTTTTCAATGTTAAATCGTCCTTTTGTAAAACTTCTTTTCTAATATTTATTAATTCTTTTTTAAAATCAGAACTGTATTCGAAAAAAAAATTATCAATAACAGAAGTGTTCGTCTCTCCATCAGAATTTATAATAGAAAGATCAATTCCATCCATGGAAGTGCCACTCATGGTTCCTAAAGAAATGTATTTACTCATTTTATATAGATTTAATATTATTTAATTTTGTATAATACTATCTTATTGAATGAATCAGAATCTTATCAAAACCTTTCAACAACGAGGATATTTTAATCAGTGCACTGATTTAGATAATCTAACTAAACTCTTAGATAAAAAAAAAATTAAACTTTATATCGGTTTTGATTGCACTGCTCCAAGTTTGCATGTTGGCAGTTTAGTGCAAATCATGTGTCTTAGATTGTTTCAACAATTTGGTCACACACCAATCGTTTTATTAGGAGGTGGCACTACTATGGTAGGTGATCCTTCTGGTAAAGAAGAGAGTAGAAAAATTCTAACAAGCGCAGAAATTAAAAAAAATACTTTGGGAATTAAAAAAGTTTTTAATAAATTTTTAAGTGGCAAAGGCAGTAATAAATTTATTTTTTTAAACAATGAAAAATGGCTTACTAAGATTAATTATATAAATTTTTTAAGAGATTACGGAAAACATTTTACTATTAATAAAATGTTAACTTTTGATAGCGTTAAACTTCGACTAGATAGAGAGCAGTCATTAAGTTTTTTAGAATTTAACTATATGATCTTACAAGCTTATGACTTTCTCGAGCTTAACAATAAAAATGATTGTATTTTGCAGATTGGTGGATCTGATCAATGGGGAAATATTATAAACGGTATTGAATTAATAAGAAGAGTGAATGGAAAAGAGTCTTACGGTTTAACTACTCCGCTTATTACTACTAGCTCTGGAGCTAAAATGGGCAAAACTGAAAAAGGCGCCGTATGGTTAGATGAAAAACAAACATCTCCTTACGAATACTGGCAGTTTTGGAGAAACGTGAATGATGCAGATGTCTTCAAGTATTTAAGATTATTTACTGAACTTCCATTAGATGAAATTTCTAGTTTTGAAAATAACAAGTCTAGAAATATTAATGATTTAAAAGTTATTCTTGCAAATGAAGCAACCAAAATTCTTCATGGAGAGAAAACATCTTCCAAAGCTGAAGCTACCTCTAAAAAGACCTTTGAAGATAAATCCTTTGGTGATGATCTTCCAAAAATTGAAATTAAAAAATCTGATTTAAATAATGGAATTTCATTTAATGATTTAATTATTAAAATTAACTTTGCAAAATCAAATGGTGAATACAGAAGAAATATAGCTAATAAAGGCTACCGAATTAACAATGAAATTGTAACGGATGAAAAAAAAATAGTTACAAAAGAAGATTTTAATGATGAAAAAGTTATTAAAGTTTCATTTGGAAAAAAACAGCACTTCTTAATTGAAGTTATTTAGAAGATCTAAATATATCTACAAATCTTTGCGCAAATCTTGGTGTAATTGTTCGAACTGGATTTATTGTCGTTTCAAAATTGTTATCTTTGCCTTTAATTTTAAAGCTTACACCAAAAACTCCATCACCACTTTTGCCTGTTAAAATCTGCCCTAGTATTGGAATATTTGATAAAAGACGATTAACTTCATAGGCTGGAATTAGATTTCCATCCAAACTTACAAAGTGATCTTCATTGTTAATTCTGCCCTCAACAATAAATCCAAGGGACGGTCCTGTTCCATAAAAATCTTTAAAGGTAAAAAATTTTTCATCATTTTCATAAACAATGACTGTATTATCAAAACGAATTCCTTCTCCTTTTAAGGTGTCTAAAATTCCTGTAACTGAGGCAAGGGATAATATTTGTGCAAGCACAGGTATTTCTTTAATTCTAAAATCAGTAATAATAATTTTTCCCTTAGAAGAGGTTGCGCTTAAATCTTCAGAGGTAAACTCTAATTTTCCTTTTTCAAATCCTTTTATAAAACTAAATCCTGCAATAAACGGTCTTGCTCTATCTGAAAGTATATAAGTTGCGATATTTCCGTTTTTATTTTTACTAATTTTAATTGTAATTTTCTCTTTATTAGAAAAGACTCCGTTAGCATCTAACTTTACAAACTTTCCTCTTAAGATAGTGCCTGTTAAATTAAAATCTCTAATATCATCATTAGTTCCAGTATCAACGGTGTCTAAATTAACACTGATAGTTCCATTAAACTTTTTTGAAACAACTGTTGATGGTTTTGAGCTTGTTAGACTGTCTATAATATATTTAGCATCTAATCTTTTTCCTGAAATTTCTATATGATTAATATTACTTTTTTTAGATGAGATAATTTTAAAATTACTTTTATCTGTATTAACCGTAATACTATTAAGAGAGGTTATAGAAAAATTCTCATCAAAATTTATATCAAATAATTCAATATTATTTTTACCAGCATTAATTGTAACTTTTTCTAAAACTGAAGTATTTTTTTTAATCTCACCTTTTAAAAGAATCTGACCATCATCATTTAACAATTTATTAAAATTAATTGGGGTAAAATTAATTAAGCTTTTTTTAATATCTATTCGAGTGTCAAAATAATATTGGTCTTTATTGGTATTTAATTGAACATATAATTTTGAAGAACCTTTAATATATTCTGGTTTAAATACTTTTTGCCAGTTAACAAAATTTATATCCGAAATAATATTAATCTTGGAAGTCTTTTTATTTAGATCAGAATTTATTTTAAAATCTAAAGAATCATTTTGATTAAAAATTATTCCATTAACAGAAACATTTGACTTATCAAATTCAGCTTTAAATTTTCCATTTTTAAACTTTCTATTTTTATCATCTAAAACATTAGGATAAGCGTTTTGCAACAAATCTAATTCTAGATTTGTAATATCAGCTTTTCCTTTTACAGAGGTATTAAGAAGGTTTCCTTTTTTATCAAACTCAAGATCGATTTTATTATTAGCTGTAGTTGAGAATGATAATTTTTCTATATTTTTAGTAATGTCCTCTAAGGCTGCTATCTTTAAATTTTTAAATTCTTTTAATGAATTAAATTTTCCATTTAAATTTAGATCAAGAGAAGCTTTGTATGAATCTGATGTTTCATTTACAGAAATTTTAGACTTATCAAAATTTAAACCTGCGGCAGATCCCGATGAAATGTTAACGTTTAATTCTTTATTTTTAAATTCGATTTCTGCATTAATATTTTGAAACTCAGGTAATTCATTTGAGATAATAAATGTGGTGTCTTTAATACTGCCTAGAAACTCAATTTTTACAATATCTTCGTTATAAATTTTTAAATCCCCTTTGATAAAGCCTTTCTTAACTTTGTTATCAAAGTAACTTTTCTGATTATCTTCTAAAAAAACATCGCGGATTAAATTGATACTTTTTTCAAATGAATTTTCTGAAAATTTTACTTCTATAAACTTAGGATTATAATTGCCTTTTATTGCCGAGATAATATCAACGCCAAAATTAGTTTGATAAATATTAGTAAGATCGCCTTTATGATAAATTTTTGGCTCATTAAGGCTAAATTTAACCGCAAAATCTTTAATATCTAAACTTACTCTTGTATCTTTAAACTCTAATTTAATTTTTTTGTACTGATCATTAAATTTTTTTTGGATTAGTTCATTAAAATTAGAAGTTTGAAATCCAAAGGATAAAAAAGCAATAAGAGATATAAAAATTAAAGTTAGAATTAATAAAATTTTATTTCTTTTTAGCATTAATGAATTCCTTGATAAACGGAGGCTTCTAAAAATACTGAGATATCTCCATCTAATACTTTTTCTGGATTTGTCACTTCGATATTAGTCCTATTATCTTTTACGAGCTGATAAGGTTGCAAAACATAATTTCTAATTTGACTTCCCCATCCAATTTCTTTTTTAGAACTTTCTAGATTATCAGAGTCTTTTTGTTTTTTTTTCATCTCAAGTTCATAAAGTCTAGCTTTTAACATGTTCATGGCTGTTTCTTTATTTTTATGTTGTGATCTTTCATTTTGACACTGCACGACTATCCCGGTTGCAATATGAGTTATTCTAACAGCGCTATCTGTTGTATTAACATGCTGTCCACCTGCTCCACTAGATCTATAAGTGTCTATTCGAATGTCTTTTTCTAAAATTTCAATATTTATATCTTCATTCACTACTGGGTATATCCATGCACTTGCAAAACTTGTGTGTCTTCTTGCGCCTGAATCAAATGGAGAAATTCGAACTAGACGATGAACTCCGGACTCTCCTTTTAACCATCCATAAATAAACTGCCCTGTTATTTTAATTGTTGAGGATTTTATTCCAGCTTCTTCACCTCTGCTTTCATGAATTAACTCGACTTTGAAATTATTTTTCTCAGCCCATCTTGAATACATTCTTCTTAACATTTCGGCCCAATCTTGACTTTCTGTGCCTCCAGCTCCTGCGTGAATTTCAACATACGCATCTAAAGCATCATTTTCATTGGATAAAAAACAAAGAAGTTCAATTTTTTTTAATTTTTCTAAATTATTTTCAAATGATTTATTTAAGTCTTTAGCTAAAACTTCATCATTTTCTTTAACAGCAATATCTAAAAGATCCTTATTATCTACGTGCTCTTTAGAAATAAAATCGTAGTTATTTTTTATTTCTAATAAAAAATTTCTATCTTTAATTACTTTTTCTGCGTTTTTTTGATTGCTCCAAAATTCCTGAAGCTCCGTTTGCGCTGTTAGATCTGAGATTTTCTTATCAACCTGATTTTTATCAAAGATACCCCCTTATGTTATCTAAGGATTTTCCTATTTTTTCTGCAATATTTTTAACTTCGATCATTTTAAAAAATCAATTTTTACGATTTATTTATTAAATAACTAAACAACTTCTACATCGATTTGCTTAAATTATTAAGATTTAAATAGATATTTTAACAAAGATGTTTATATAATAGTTAAGAAAACAAATGAATTTTATGTCATTAAAAATTAATCAAAAATTTAGGAATTTATTATTATGTCTAAGGAGTTACTTATCGATGCTTCGCATCCAGAAGAAACTAGAATTGCTATCAAGTCCAATAATGGAATTGAAGAATATGAATATGAAAATATTCATCGCAAAAATCTAAAAGGAAATATCTACTTAGGTAAAGTAAGTAGAATAGAACCATCTTTACAAGCTGCGTTTGTAGATTTCGGAAACGAAAGACATGGATTTTTAGCATTTAACGATATTCAATCAGATTATTATCAAATTCCTCAAGCTGACAAAGATCGAATTAAAAAAGAAGAGGAAGAAGCTCGAGCAAAACTTCTAGAAGAAAACGACAAAGAAATCGTTGAACATGCTGAGCAAGGTGAAGATATTAATTTACAAGATAAAAATTCATCTAATGGAGATCAAGATGAAGAGAATATTGGAAACAAAGCATCTAATGAAGATATTGATTCAAATGAAGAAAATCATGTCGAAGACAAACCTAAAAACAACAGAAGTTTTTACAGATTTAAAAGATATCGTATTCAAGAAGTCATCAAGCCTGGACAAATAGTTTTAATTCAAATCGTAAAAGAAGAGCGTGGAAAAAAAGGTGCAGCTCTTACAACGTTTATATCGCTTGCAGGAAAATACATTGTTTTAATGCCAAACACAGCAAAAGGCGGTGGGATCTCTAGAAAAATTTACAGTTCCAGCGATAGAAAGAAAATGAAAGAAATTATTAATGATTTAGAGCTTCCAAAAACAATGGGATTAATCATTAGGACTGCTGGTGCTAATAAAACTAAAAATGAAATTAAAGATGATTTAACAAACTTGTTGGGTACTTGGGAAGAAATAAGAAAGAAGACTTTAAAATCAATTGCTCCAAGTACAATTTATGAAGAAGAAGATTTGATTGCGAGAGCCATTAGAGATTTTTACAGCAAAGACATCAATAGTATTATTGTTGATGGTGATAAAGCTTTTGAGGCTGCAAAAAAATATGCAAAAAAAATCTCCAATGCACATGTAAAAAATATTGTGAAATATAAAGGTAAGATTCCTATATTTCATCATTACAATATTGAAAAATATTTAAATTCAATTTTTGAACCTAGAATAGAATTAAAGTCTGGCGGTTATATAATTATAAGTCCGACTGAAGCTTTAGTTTCAATCGACATTAACTCGGGTAGATCAACAAGAGAAAGAAATGTTGAAAAAACAGCTTTAACAAACAATCTAGAAGCAGCAGAAGAAATCGCAAGACAAGTGAAATTGAGAGATTTAGCTGGTCTTATTGTTATCGATTTTATCGATATGGAAAATTATTCCAATAAAAGATTGGTTGAGAGAAAATTAAGAGAGTCATTAAAGAATGATAAGGCAAGAATTCAGTTTGGGAGAATAAGTAACTTTGGTCTTCTTGAAATGACAAGACAAAGACTAAGGGAAAGCTCCATTAAATGGGAAATTCAGCTATCGGTAGATTCATTTGCACTTAAAATAATCAAATTATTAGAAGAACGTGCATTTAGTGATGAAAAAATTAAAATTATAGATGTTAATTTATCTAAAAAAATAATTGATATATTAAATAAAAATTATTCAATCGAACTTAAATTTTTTAAAGACAAATATAAATTCAAAATTAACTTAGTTCAAAATACTGAGTTTTTAAGCCAGGAATTTTTATTTAGTTTTTATGACTCTAAAAAGAAACTAATCAGCGAATTTAATGGTACTGAAGTTAAAGAACCTAATTTGAAAGAAACTAATTTAAGTTCTGATAAAGAAGAAACAAAAGATAATTCAAAAGAAAAACAAGAAAACGTTGATGATAAAAAACACGATGGTTATAAAGCTAAAAGAAAAAAATTCTTTAATAAAAGTAGATTCAAAGACAACAAAAGAGTTAAAAAAAAAGAAACTGAATCTGCTAAAGAGGTAGGATAATTATTCAATAAGTCCTTCAAAAGGACTTGATGGATTTGCAGTTACTTTCTTTTTAATCCTTCCAGCAATAAAGGATTTTCTTCCTGCAATCACAGCGTCTTTCATTGCTTCAGCCATTAAAATTGGGTTTTTAGCTTCCGCTACAGCAGTGTTAATTAAAACGCCATCGCAGCCTAATTCCATAGCAATAGCTGCATCTGAAGCGCAGCCTATTCCAGCATCAACAATAACGGGCACTTTAGATTGAGTTTTAATAATTGAAATATTAAACCTATTTTGAATTCCACGTCCTGATCCTATAAGTGAGCCTAGAGGCATAATCGCTGCAGCACCCATATCTTCTAATTGTTTACAAAGTATAGGATCGTCTGATGAGTAAACCATGACTTCAAAATTTTCTTTTTTTAAAACTTTTAAAGCTTCAATAGTTTCAATCATATTTGGATATAAAGTTTCCTTATCTCCAAGCACTTCTAATTTTACGAGATTCCACCCTCCTGCATCCCTAGCTAATCTTAGAGTTCTCAAAGCTTCCTCTGCCGTGTAACAGCCTGCCGTATTTGGAAGATAAGTAATCTTTTTAGGATCTAAAAAATCAATAAGCATTGGCTCTTTTGGATTTCTAACGTTCACTCTTCTTACTGCAACAGTTACAATTTCAACTTCTGCAGCTTCAATCGCTTTTGCAGTTTCTTCAAAACTTTTATATTTTCCAGTTCCAAGAATAAGACGTGACTTGTATTTTTTTCCAGAAATAATTAAATCTTCCAATTAACCGCCTCCTATAAAATGAACAATTTCAACTCGATCTTTAGCTGATAAAATTTTTTTAGCATAATTATCTCTTGGCACCACTTCTTCATTAATCTCTATAGCTACTTTTTTTTCTGAAAGGGACAATGTCTCTAATAAAGAAATTATATTAGTTTTTTCTTTTATATTATGAGGTTTTCCGTTCAAAATGATTTGTATCATGTTGGATTTAAGCTATTTTTAAATTATAACATATCATTTTCTTATATGAATATAGTAATTATTAACGGTCCAAATCTTAATCTTTTAGGCGAAAGAGAGCCAAAGATTTATGGCAAAGAAACTCTTGAATCGATTGAAAATAAATGCAAAGAGCATGCAAAAAAAAATAAAATAAAATTAGATTTTTTTCAGTCTAACATTGAAGGAGAGATCGTAACAAAAATTCAAAAATCTAGAGATAAATTTGATGGTTTAATAATTAATGCTGCAGCTTTTACTCATACATCAGTTGCAATATTAGATGCTTTAAATCTTGTTAAAATACCCAAAATAGAAATTCATATTTCTAATATATTTCATAGAGAAGAATTCCGTCACAAATCATTGATTAGTGGAGCTGTTAATGGTCTAATTTGCGGTTTAGGATCTTATGGGTATATTTTAGCAATAGACGCCATTAAAAAAATAATTAAAGATAATAAATAATGAAAATAGACAAAAAAATTATTAAAGAACTTTCGGATTATTTAGATGAGTTTAATCTAACCGAGATTGAATATTCTGAAAATAACGTAAAATATAAAGTTAGTAAATCTAGCAAAGGCGTTGTTCATGAACAGGTAATATTTTCTGGTAATCAACCAAGATCATCATCTCCTGCTTCTTCGCCTGTTGCTGCTGACAATATAAATAAAGCTAATATTATAAAATCACCTATGGTTGGAACTGCTTATTTGGCTCCAGAACCTGGCGCTAAACCATTTGTAACAGTTGGAGCTAATATTAAAAAAGGCCAAACAATTATTATTATCGAGGCTATGAAAACTATGAACCACGTCCCATCAACTAAAGACGGTGTGGTTAAAAAAATATTAGTAACCGACGGTGAAGCGGTAGAATTTGATCAGGACTTAATCCTAGTCGAGTAAATGATTAAAAAAATACTTATAGCAAACAGAGGCGAAATAGCCGTACGAGTGATACGAGCTTGTAAAGAACTTGAGATAGCAACGGTTGCTGTACACTCAACTGCTGACAATGAGTCTATGCATGTAAGATTAGCCGATGAAAGTATTTGTATTGGATCTCAAAAAGCTCAGGATAGTTATCTAAATATTCCCTCTTTAATATCAGCGATAGAAATTACAGGAGCGGATGCTGTTCATCCTGGTTATGGATTTCTTTCTGAAAACTATAAATTTGCTGAAATTTTAGAACAACACAAAATTAAGTTTATAGGTCCAAGCTCAGAGCTTATTAAAAAAATGGGCGATAAAATTGAAGCTAAAAAAATAGCAAAAAGTTTAGGCCTTCCAATTGTGTCTGGTTCTGAAACAGGAATAAAAGATATTGGTGAGGCTATAAAAATATCTAAAGAAATAGGTTTTCCAATACTTATTAAAGCTGCTGGCGGTGGCGGTGGCAAAGGAATGAGAATTGTTCATTCTGAGGATAAATTAGAAGAAAATATTAAAATCGCACAAACAGAAGCTAAGAAATTCTTCAATAATGATGAAGTTTTTATTGAAAAGTTTTTTGAAAATCCAAGACACATTGAGGTTCAAATTTTATCAGATGGTAAAGATAATACGGTTCATTTAGGAGAAAGAGACTGCTCTGTTCAAAGAAGATATCAAAAAATAATAGAAGAAAGTCCGTGTCCAGTTATTAATAATGAACAAAGAAAATACTTACTAGATGTTTCTGTAAATGCCATTTCAAAACTTGGCTATGAAGGAGCTGGTACACTTGAATTTATCTATGACAAAGGAAAATTTTATTTTTTAGAGATGAATACAAGATTACAAGTAGAACATCCGGTTACAGAAGAAGTAACTGGAATTGATCTTGTTAAACGACAAATTGAAATAGCTTCAACGGGTAAATTAAATTTGCAGCAAAAAGATATTATTTTTTTTGGACACGCAATTGAATGTAGAATAAATGCTGAAGATCCAAGTAAAGATTTTTTACCAAGTGCCGGAACAATAAAGACATACAATCAACCATCCGGGCCAGGAACAAGAATTGACAGCTGTGTGTTTCAAGGATGTAAAATTCCACCATATTACGACAGTTTAGTTGCAAAACTTATTTGCCATGGCAGAGATAGAGCCTCTGCAATTTCTAGATTAAAAAGATCTTTAGATGAATTTGTAATTGAGGGAGTAAGCACAACAATTGATCTTCATAAGAAAATATTAAGAAATGAAGATTTTATTAATTCAAAATACGATGTGAATTGGTTGTCAAAAAATAAATTTTATTAGTTTTAAGGACGCCAACTTTCGTAATCAGCTTTAGTCTGTGGCTTGTATTTATTAGGATTATAAGCTTCATCAGTTCCAGTCTTATTTTCTTGGTGATCTTTTTGCCATCCATACTTTGCAAATTCAGCCTTGGTTGGAACCTCTTTGATTAAATGATGAATCCAAGCGTGCCACTCTGGTGGAATTTTTGTAGCTTCTACTTCTGAATTAAAGATCACCCATCTTCTGTCTTTGCTATCAACATAATATTTATTTTTAGAATCATCGATACCAACAAGTTTTCCAAAAAATAGTGTATTTAAAAATGTTCCAATAGTCTGACCGTTCCACCAGGTAAAAATAATTTTAAGAAATTTAAGCATTGTAAAAATTTATATTTTTTAAGATATCCACAAAAGTTTTCTATTTCAAGTTGTCTGTTTTTAACTAGACACTTATTACAGATTAAAATAGTGATTTAAAATCATTTAATTTTAAGAATCAAAAAATGTCTAAATATATTGCTGAGAGTTTTTATACCTGTTTATTTAAAATTACTCATAATTTACAAGAATTAACTAACGAAGCTCTTCAAGAGATTGATAGTAGAAAAGATGGAAAAGTTGAGGTTTTGGACGTTAAATTTAATAAAAGAAAAACTAAATCATTAGCTGAAATACAGGCAAATAAAACTCAAAGTAAAGAACAGGAGCTTAAAGAAATCTCCAGTCAAAAAATAAGTGAAGATATAACTTCTACTATTTTTAATAATCTTAAAGATAATAAAACATCATCTATTGAAAACAAAGCTTTCAGTGAAAGAAGAAAAATGCCTGATCGAAGAAAAGGTTATATTCAAAAAGCAATGATTGGTGATCATAAAGTTTATTTGCATATCGGTGAATATGACGATGGAAGAGTTGGTGAAATATTTATTGATACAAATAAAGAAGGTGAACTTGTAAGATCATTAATGAATAACTTTGCGATCGCAATATCATTAGGTTTGCAATACGGGGTTCCATTAGAAGAATATGTTGATGCGTTCATTAACACTAAATTTGAACCTTCTGGAAAAGTTAAAGGCAATGATAGAATTTTATCAGCTTCATCGATTTTAGATTATCTATTTAGAGAACTTGCAATTTCTTATCTTGGAAGAGAAGATCTTGCGCATACCCCTTCTATTAAAAAAACTGATCAAGCAGAGGACTCGGAAGAAAACGCTCAGCTAATTGATGTTCTTAAAAATATTACAAGCAAAGGTTTCTTAAGAAATCAGTATAAAGAAAAATTAGTAGACCTAAGTAATATTAGATTAAATATTAAGAGCAAAAAAATTAATTAGTCTTTTTTAACTAATTTAATATTTAATTCTTTTAATTGTTTTTCAGAAACATCTGATGGAGCATTCATCATTAAATCTTGAGCATTTTGATTTAATGGGAACATAGTAACTTCCCTTATATTTTTCTCACCAGCCAATAACATAATAATTCTGTCAATTCCTGGAGCTATTCCACCATGCGGTGGCGCACCATAGGATAAAGCATTAATCATACCGCTAAATTTGTTATCAACTTCCTCTTTCGAATAGCCTGCAATTTTAAACAATTTATACATTAATTCTGGAACATGGTTTCTAATTGCTCCAGATGAAAGCTCGATACCGTTACAAACAATATCGTACTGGTAAGCCAACAATTCTAATGGGTCTGTTTTATCAATCAGATCCATCGGTGTTTGTGGCATAGAAAATGGGTTATGACTAAAATCAATTTTCTTATCAATTTCATTATATTCAAACATTGGGTAATCAGTAACCCAACAAAATTCAAATAGGTTATCTTTGATTAACTCTAAATTTTTTGCAATCTCAGTTCTTGCCCACGCTGAAAATTTTTCAGCATTCTTCTTAACATCGCATATAAAGAATATAGCGTCACCACCACCAGCATTAATTTTTTTACACAAATTGTTTATTGCATCCTCGGAAAAGAATTTAGCTATAGGTCCTTTTCCTTCTAATTTTCCGTTATTGCTTTCAAGAATAATATAACCCAGTCCTGAAGCCCCTTCTGTTTTTGCTCCTTTATCCAAGTTATCAAAAAAACTTCTTGGTTTAGAAGAAACATTTTTTGCAACAACACATCTTACTACTGACTTTTTTTGGATTAACTTTTTAAATATTTCTAATTTAACATCTTCTCTTTCAAAAATTTCGGTAACGTCACTAATTTCAATTGGATTTCTTAAGTCTGGTTTATCTGTTCCAAACTTTAACATTGCATCTTTATATTTAAATCTTTTGAATGGAGTTTTGCTAATCAAATAACCTTTGCTAAATTTTGTAAAAACATCATGAAGCAATGGTTCCACTACTTGAAATACATCTTCCTGCTCAACAAAAGACATCTCAATATCTAATTGATAAAATTCACCAGGACTTCTATCTGCTCTTGCATCTTCATCTCTAAAGCATGGTGCAATTTGAAAGTATCGATCAAAACCGGACACCATAATCAATTGTTTAAATTGCTGAGGTGCTTGCGGCAAAGCGTAAAACTTTCCAGGATTTAATCTACTAGGAACTAGAAAATCTCTTGCTCCTTCAGGACTAGAAGAGGTTAAAATTGGTGTTTGATACTCTAAGAATCCAAGACTCTCCATTTTTTTTCTAATAAATGAAATAACATTAGATCTTAAAATAATATTTTGATGTAATTTTTTTCTTCTTAAATCTAAATAACGATATTTTAATCTTATCTCTTCTGAATATTCTTGATCACTAAAAACTGGTAAAGGAAGTTCTTTTGTTGACCCCAATACATTAAAATTTTTAACTAAAACTTCAATAGAACCAGTTGCAAGTTCTTTATTAATTGTCTCGGAAGTTCTTGCAACAACTTCTCCCTCTATTCGAATAACTGTTTCTAATTTAATTTTCTCTAGTGATGAAAAATGTTCATTTTTATTGTCGATGACACACTGCGTCATTCCATAGTGATCTCGTAAATCGATAAATAATAAATTACCATGGTCTCGCTTTTTATGAATCCATCCGGACAGAATAGTTTGCTTACCAATATTATTAATTGTAAGTTCTGCGCAATTGTGAGTTCTATATTTATTCAAATCAAACCAGCCTTTTTAATAATAAATTGAGATACAGTTAATGTTCAAAAAAAACAATCATAATTTCTCAATTATTAAAAACAATAAAGAACTAGATCAATTTATTGCAAAGATTAAAAATAAAAAAAAAATTTTCTTTGATACAGAATTTGAAAGAAGATCAACTTATAAAGCAATTGTATCTATTATAGTTATTTTCGATGGAACAAATATTGGAATCATAGATTGTTTACAAAAAAATATAAATTTTAAAAAAATATTTAAATTTTTAAATAAAAAAAAAAATACTTTAGTAATCCATTCATGCAGACAAGATTTAGAAATATTTTTACCAATAGTTAAGAAAATTATATTTGCTGTTTTTGATACTCAAATTGCAGCATTGTTTAACGGTTATACCGAACCTCCTTCTTATAAGAAATTAGTCCAAGATTTTTGTAAGATTAGTTTAGATAAGGCTCTACAGAATGAAGATTGGCTTAAAAGACCAATTGATGATGAGAGAATAAACTATTTAATAAATGATGTTTATTATCTAAAAATAATTTTTAATAAATTAAATAATATATTAGTTAAAAATAATAAATTAAAATTATTTAATAAACTAATAAAAAAAGAAATTTTTAAAGTTTCTAATGAAGATTATCCTATTATTTATAAAAAAAAATTGGGTAGTAGTATTATTAAAAATAGAAAATTTATAAAAATAATTAATTTCAGAAATAAAATAGCAAAAAAAATCAATCTTCCCAAAAATTGGGTATTTTCAGATAAGGAAATTATAAGAAATATAAAAAATGAGGAAATTTCTATTATTTCTAAAAATTTGAAAAATGTTGAAATTATAAATTTAACAAAACTAATAAAAGATCTAAAAAAAACTTTTAATAAAATTAATTAATATCTGTTAATGCTTGATTAATAATTTTAGTATTTATCTTTTTTTTATACAACAGGGATAATTCATCTAGGCTCTTAACAAACTTTGAGGCAGCATCATAACTTCTCTCAATATTTTTTAGAATAAAATTAATTTCTTTGGCAGTAATATTAATTTGCTTGTCAGAAAGCATCTTTGTAAGAATTTGATAAAACAAATCATCAGAAGGATTGGTAATTGCAACTGCAACTAATGAATTTAAACGTGAGATTAAATCTTTTAATTTAAAAGAAATACTTCCTGCTAATTTATTTGAAGTTAAATAAATAAATTTATTTTTGCTTATAAAATCATTTAAAATTGTTTGAAAAAAAACTTCATCATTAAATAATTCCACATTATCTACAATTAAAACTTTTTGATTTAATATTAAGTCTAAATGATCTTTGTTAACGTTTCTGCCATCAAAAATTTTAGAATTAGTTTTATCGGAAAAAATTTTTGTTAGATAAGATTTTCCAGATTTTTTTGGACCATAAATATTGATTCCTTTAAAGCTCCAATTTGGCCATTCTTTTATTAATTTGTAAGCTTCGTAATTATTTTCTCCTACGCAAAAATCTTCCTCGTAATAAAAACTTTTATCTGGAAATTTAAAAACTATTTGATCTTTCATAAAAAAACCTAAAACTACATTATTTTTATAAAAAATCTTATTTAAAAACTGATTGTAAATTAAGAAAACAAGTGTATTGCTGAAGTGTTAATATTTTTTTAATGAATAATTCAAATTTTACCTATCTTAAAAGTGGTGTTGATATCGAAAAAACCACAAATTTAGTTAAATTCATTTCTAAATTATCAAAATCTACAAAAATTAAAGGAAGTGAAATTAAAAACTTTAAAAACATAGGAGGCTTTGGATCTGTATTTGATCTAGGACAATATAAAATCAAAAACCCTCTTATCGTAACTTCAACTGATGGAGTTGGAACTAAGCTAGAAATAGCAAATCACCTTAATGACTTTAGAACAATCGGCATTGACCTAGTTGCAATGTGCGTAAATGATCTAATTGTTCAAGGAGCAAAACCTGTTGTCTTTTTAGACTATATTGCAATTCCAAAGGTTGTTGAAAAAAAATATAAACAAATACTATCTGGCATAGCAAAGGGATGTAGAATTGCTGGCTGTTCTTTATCTGGTGGAGAGACGGCAGAAATGCCTGGTATATATACCGGAGACTCTTTTGATTTAGCTGGCTTTGCTGTTGGTGTCGTTGGGAAAAAAAATGTTATCACTGGAAATTCAATTAAACATGGCGACATAATATTAGGAATTCCGTCAACAGGAGCTCATTCTAACGGTTACTCTTTGATAAGAAAAATTTTGAAAGATAAAAAAATTAAAGCGAGTAATAATAAGAAATTATACAAAAATCTTTTAACCCCTACTAAAATTTACGTTAAGGAAATATTAAAACTTCACAGTATGAAGTTGATTAAAGGCTGCGCACA
This sequence comes from alpha proteobacterium SCGC AAA027-L15, assembly GCA_000371865.1. Taxonomy (GTDB): domain Bacteria; phylum Pseudomonadota; class Alphaproteobacteria; order Pelagibacterales; family Pelagibacteraceae; genus Fontibacterium. The sequence goes on along the minus strand of AQUG01000002.1, from coordinate 40,983 downwards.
TATTACTGGTGGAGGAATCATCGAGAATATACCTAGGGTTATTCCTGATAACTATAGTGCAAAAATAAATCTTTCGAAAATTAAAACTAATAAAGTTATAAAATGGATTAAATCAAATGGCGTTAACGATCATGAAATGCTTAAAACATTTAATTGCGGCGTTGGTTTTTGCATAATTGCGGATAAAAAAAATTATAAAAAAATCTTAAAAGTTTTTAATAAATCTTCAAAGCCTTATGAAATTGGAACAATTATAAAAAGTAATAATAATAAAAAAATTATATTAAATGAAAAAATTAACTGGAAATATTAATGTTAGTGTTTTTATTTCTGGTAGAGGTTCTAACTTAAAAGAATTAATTAAATACTCTAAAAAAAATAATACTAATTGGAAAATAAAATTAGTAATTTCAAATAAAAAAGAAGCCAAAGGATTAGTTTTTGCTAAAAAAAATAAAATCATTAATTACGCAATAGAAAAAAAGAAACCACAATTTGAAAAAAAAGCTTTAAGTTATCTAAAGAAAAATAAAATTAACTTATTATGTCTAGCAGGTTTTATGAGAATTTTATCGAAAGAATTTATTCAAAAATGTAAATTTAAAATTATTAATATTCATCCCTCGTTACTTCCAAAATACAAAGGTCTAAATACTCATGAGAGAGCTATAAAAGCAGGTGATAAATATGCAGGATCGACTGTACATTACGTAACTGCAAAATTAGATTCTGGAAAAAAAATATTACAAACAAGAGTTAAAATTCTTGAAAGAGATACACCAAATTCTCTAGCAAAAAGAGTTTTAAAGGAGGAGCACCTAATTTATCCAAAAGCTGTAGATATTGTTTGTAATAAAATAAATTAAAAACTATTCTTTAAAGAAAAAATCGATTTCTATTTTTGCGTTTTCTTTACTATCTGAACCATGTACTGAATTTTTATCTAGAGAAATGCCATATAAATTTCTTATAGTGCCTTTAGCAGCATCTTTCGGATTTGTTGCTCCCATAATTTCTCTATTTTTAACAACTGCATTGTCACCTTCTAAGACCATAACTACAACAGGACCTGAGCACATATAAGTGCAAAGATCATTAAAAAAAGGCCTTGCTTTATGAACAAAATAAAAATCTTCAGCCATTTTTTTAGATAATGTAATTTTTTTAATTGAATGAATTGTTAAAGAATTTTTCTCAAAAATACTTACTATTTGGCCAATCAAATTCCTCTCAACAGCATCTGGTTTAATTATAGATAAAGTTTTTTCCATATTATTCGTAATATTTTTCTACAAATTTATTCAATAATTTAACACCATAACCAGTAGCTCCTGTTGGTATAATATCTAAATCTTTTTTTGTCCAAGCCATGCCGGCAATATCTAAATGAGCCCAAGGTGTATTATTTTTTAAAAATCTTTGTAAAAATTGCGCCGCTGTAATAGACCCCGCTCCTCCAGAGTAATTAATATTTTGAATGTCTGCAATTTTTGAGTCCATCAATTTGTCATAATTTTTGTGCAATGGAAATCTCCAAAGTTTTTCATTTTCAATTTCTCCTGCTTTAATTAATTTTTCTGACAGTTTATCATTATTAGAAAATAAACCTGCATACTCACTTCCTAAAGAAACAACTATCGCTCCAGTAAGGGTTGCTAGATCAACAATTAATTCTGGCTTATACTGTTCATCAATATAGTAAATTGCATCTGCAAGAATTAATCTTCCTTCAGCATCTGTATTTAACACTTCAATAGTTTTGCCAGAGTAAGATTTTACGATATCACCTGGTCTTTGAGCTGCTCCACCAGGCATATTCTCAACTAAAGCAACTGCGCTAACTACGTAAGATTTAGATTTTCTAAGAGCTAAAGTTTTCATTAAACCAACAACAGCGCCTGCTCCAGCCATATCGTATTTCATATCTTCCATAAATTTAGCTGGTTTTAGAGAAATGCCACCCGTATCAAAACAAACTCCCTTTCCAATAAACGATAGTGGTTTTTTATTTTTTGAATTATTTGGCTTCCATGTGATAGTTACAAAATAAGGCAAATTTTTACTTCCTTGAGCAACGCCCAATAAAGCATTCATCCCAATTTTTTTCATTTTTGAATAATCAAAAACTTCAACTTTAAGGCCTAGCTTAGAAAGTTTTTTAATTTCAGATACAAATTTTTCTGGATTTAAGTAATTTGGGGGTTCTGAAACTAGATCTCTTGTTAAAAAAACACCGTTAATTATATTTTCAATATTATTTATTATCTTATTAAAAAAAATCTTATTTGATGAAGTAATTAAGAGATTTGTTATTTCTTTTGTATTCTCATTTTTTTTAAAAATTGTCTTATATTTTGTAAAAGAATATTTTTTTAAAAAACATCCTAAAAAAAAATTAAAATAATAATCTTCTAATGATTTACTTTCATTAGAAAAAATAACATTAATTTCTTTTGCTGATTTAATTTCACTAATAACCTTCCCACCGATATTTTGATTTTCAAAATCGTGATTACTATTTTTTTGATTTATAAAAATAATTTTTTTTGGTCTTAAGCTATAATAATTAAAAACAAAATAATCTTCATCTTTATTTTTTGATAAAATAGAATTGATTTCTTTATTATCTATATCAAGAAATGATAGTTTTTTTGAATTAAACGAAAAATTTTTTTCACAGAAAAAAATGTAAAAATCTGAATTATTATTTACATTTGGAGTTATCTTTAAATTTAACATAATGATATAAGATCATATACATATCTATATGAGAAAAAACAAGTTGGGATACTATTTTGCGCAAGAATTTTTAAAGAACTATATTTCTATTCTTTTTGCATTTGGTCTTATTATTTGGATAACTCAAGCTGTTAGACTGCTAGATTTAATTGGTGAAGACGGAAATTCTATTAAAACTTATTTTTTATACATTTTATCAATACTACCAAAGTATTTTTCTAAAATTTCAATAATAATATTTTTTATATCTTTTGTTGTGACAATTTCAAAATTTGAAGAACATAATGAACTTAGAGCTCTTTGGTTTTCGGGATTAGAAAAAAAAAAATTTATAAATTATTTATTAAGATCTACAGCTATATTTGTTTTGATACTAATAATTATCAGGTGTTTTATAGTTCCGCATTTTTCAAATTACTCGAGATATCTGCTATTAAATACAGGAGTTGGTGCAATTGGGCCTTTAATAAAGCAGAATAATTTTAACAATCCTCTAAAAAAAATAACTATTTATGTTGGAAAAAAAAATCAAATTAATGAATTGGAAGATATTATTTTATTTGAAGATGATGCAAATATAAAAAAAACTATAGTTGCAAAATCAGGCGTTGTTATAAATGAAAATAATAAAAATTTACTTGTACTTGTGGAGGGCAGTATTCAAGAAGAACGAAAAGATAGAAAAATTTCTATATTGGATTTTGACAAAATAACACTAGACCTCAGTCAATATAGCAAGAAAACAGTTGAATATTATAAATTTAATGAAATATTTTTTTTAGAATTAGTAAAAAGAGCTAACAATAAAAACGATGCGCAACTCTCTAATGTAGTTGGAGAACTAAATGATAGAATCGTGATGCCTTTATTTATTCCTTCTTTAGTTTTATTAGCGTGTCTTTTAATCATAACTAATAAAGAAATTATAAATAACAATTTCATAAAGTTGATAATTTTTTCATACGGAATTTTGATTATAATAATTAGTGAAATATTATTAAATTTTAGTTCAAAAAATATAAATTGGGGTTTATTTTTATACGTAGCTCCAATTTTATTTTTAATAATAAATTGGCTTTTGTTAAATTACTTTCTTAAAAGAGAAAATATTAAATCATAAATGTTAAAATCAATTAACAGATATATAATCAATGAATATATAAAGAGTTTATTCGTTGTTATAGCAGTAATGCTATCAATTATTCTTTTAATAAATTTATTAGATGAGTTTAATTTTTTTAAATCAAAAAAGGATCTTAAGTTTATATTTTTTTTAATATTTACCGTATTAAAAATACCTAATGTATTAATAAATTTATTTCCTTTTATAGTTTTATTTGCAGGAATTGTTTTTTATTTAAAAATTTACAATCATAATGAAGTTATTTCATTAAGGATTATGGGTTATTCCAATATTCAAATTATATTAATTCCTGCTTTAACTTCATTTGTTATTGGATATGTAATTGTTTTTTTAATTGTCCCCTTCTCTTCCTCAATGCTTAGATATTATGAAGATTTACGTTCAGAGTATAATGAGACGAAAAATTTAGTATTTGTTAATGAAACTGGAATATGGATTCTTGATAAAAATGAAAAAGAAAAAAATATAATAAGAATAGAGAAAATAAATAAAGATTTTTCTGTAGTGAGCCAAATTACTATTTATAATTATGATGCTTCAAATAACTTTATAAGAAGAATTGATGCTACAGAAGGAACTATAAAAGATAAAAATTGGCTGCTAAATAAAGTTAATATAATCTCAATAAATAAAAAAAATAATAAAGATAATTATTTAAATAATTATAATTACACGAGTAACGTAAATATCAGTGAACTAAAAAACGTTTATAAAAATACTGAGACCACTTCCTTGCTAGACATAAATAAAGAAATGTTAATATTGGAAGACAAGGGGTATTCAACCATAGATCTTAGAATTAGGTATCAAAAGTTAATATCCTTTCCAATTTATCTGTTAGCAATGTCGATACTTTCTGGACTAATGATCATTAATTTAGGAAAGACATCTAACTACCTAAAATATGGAAGCTATGGAGTAATAATAAGCATAACAATTTATTTTCTAAATGATTTATCAATAACAATAGCTAAATCAGGCATAATATCTGTAGATTTTTCGGTGTGGATACCTATATTTCTCATAATTTTAATAAATTTAGTTGGAATTACACAAGTTAATGCAAAATAGAATTTTTTTTATATTATTTTTTGGCTTCTTTTTTTTAAAAACTAATTTTAGTTTTTCACAGCAAAAAGATATTTATAATTTTTCTGCTGATAAGCTAACGTATTCTCAGGATAACAATATTATAGAGGCCATAGGAAACGTGGTTGCTAAAAATCAAGAAGGACAACAAATCTCCGCTGATAGAATTATATACAACAAAGCAAATCAACTATTAAAAACTTTTGGGAATTCTAAATTTTCTGACAGTAAAAATAGAACTCTAACTGCAGAGAATTTTGAATATAATTTAGAAAAAAAAATTATTACCGCAGATAATAAAGTAAAGTTTTCAGATAATTATAAAAATATATATTATTTTAGTAAACTTAATGCTGATGATAAATTTAATGAAATTATCGGATATAATCTTAACTCTGATCTTAATAAAGAAAAATTTCAATCTAAAGATAAGTTTAATGAATTTATAGAGCCAAGACTTTCTGGAAAAGAAGTAAGTATTAAAGATAATATAACAATAATAAAAGATGGGAAATTTACATCTTGTAAATCAACAAATGAGAAGGAAGGATGTCCTTATTGGAATTTAAACGCTAATTTAGTAACCCATGATAAAGAAAATAAAAAAATTACTTATAAGAACGCCACTCTAGATTTAAACAATATTCCAATTCTATATACTCCTTATTTTTCACATCCAGACCCAAGTGTTAAAAGAGAGGCTGGTTTTTTAGCACCATCATTTTCATCACTAAGTTCGGATATTGGCGCAACAATTAAAATTCCGTATTTTTATCCAGTGTCTCAATCAGCTGACTTTACAGTTAGTCCTGTTTATTACTTTAAACAAAATCCTTTGTTGTTAGGGGAATATAGGGAGAAATTTAAAAATGGAGATTTGTCATTAGAGGCTGGTTTTACTGAAGGCTATAAAGAAATAACCACTTCACAAACTGGCGGATCAAGACATCATTTGTATGGTAATTTAAATCTTAATTTTACAGACAAAATTTTAGATCAAAGTGAATTTAATGCAAAATTTCAGAGAGTAAATAACCCAACGTATTTAAGGGTTAATAAAATAAATTCTACCGTTGATGGGTTTAAAAGAAATCTTGTAAAGGATGATGATACAAAACTAACTAATGAAATTTACCTTAATTCTTTTGGAAAAAACGAAAGTCTAAATTTTAAATCAGCAGCATATCAAAATATCAGCACTTCAAAATCTTCTGATCAATATGAATATCTGCTTCCTGAAATTATTTATTCTAAATATAACTTACTGGACAATAACAACCTAAACTTTAGTTCAAATTTTAAAAGCTTAAATACAAACACAAATCAAAGCAAAACAACTTTTATTAATAACCTAGATTACTCCACTTCAGAATTTTACAATACAAATCTTGGTGTTGGATATAAATTTCTTACAAAAATAAATAACATTAACTACTATTCTGATTACAAAACTCCAAACGAAAACTTAAATAGTCAAATTAATCCCGTAGTTGGTCTTGATGCATCATTACCGTTTGCTAAGTTATCAAAAGAATCTGAGCAATATTTAATTCCTAGAGTACTTACTCGTTATTCCCCTGGAAAAATGACTAATGCAAAATCTAACGATACTACTTTAAATACGGATAATTTATTCTCAATAAACAGGATGAACTCAGATGAATTAATAGAAAAAGATTTATCTTTAAATGTTGGCTTAGATTGGATGTGGAAAGAAAAAATTACAAACAAAAATAAACCTGCTGAAGCGAGTATTTCAATAGGACAAGTTATAAAATTCAACGAAGATCCTGATATGCCTACAAAATCCTCTTTACAAAGTAAAAATTCTGATCTTGTAACTAAAGCTAACTATTTTAGTCCTGGTAATTTTGATGTCACTCTAAAAAATACATTAGATAACGGTTTCAACCATATTTATTACAACGATTTAAATGTAAAAACTTTTTTAAAACAAGGTGAAATTAATTTTAATTTTTATGAAAAAAATAGTCATATTGGAAGTGAAAGATATGCAAAAGCCGATTTAACTTCTTATTTAACTGATAACACTAAATTAACAATTTCAACTGACAGAAATTTAAAAACAGATTTGACTAATTCTCATAAACTAGGAATTGAAAATGAAAATGAATGTATAAGATATGGTTTTTATTTACAAAAAAACTACTCGTCTGATAAAGATTTAAAACCTGCAACTAGTGTTTTTTTTGGTGTGACGCTGCTACCATTTGGAGATAATTACACAACATCGAATATATTACCTTCCATTGGCGGAATACAATAATTCTAAATAATAAATGAGTAAAAAAATTTTTTTACTAATATTTTTTGTTTTATTTTTAACTGAATCTAAAGCAAAACAATTAACGAATAACGTAATAGTTTCTATTGATAACTCAATAATTACAGAACTAGATATTAATAAAGAAATAAATTTTTTAAAATTTATTAACAAAGATCAAATTACTAATAGTTCGGAACTATTAAAAAAAGAAATTATCAATAGTTTAATAGATAGAAAAATCAAAGATATAGAAACAAATAATTTTAAAATCGAAGTCTCAGAAAAAGAAATAGAGAACAACTTATACAATTACTTAGATAGAATAAAAATTAACAATGAAATTCTTAATTCTTTCTATAATCAAAATGAAATAGATAAAGATTATCTAAAAAATATAATAAAAATTGATATGAAGTGGTCAAAATTAATTAAGCAGATGTATGAGACTAGGATCAATATAAATTTAACAGAAGTTAATAAAGAACTAGAAAAGACAGATACCGATGATGACGAAAAGTTAAAAAAACAACTTATCATCACTGAACAAAATAAACTATTAAATAAATTCTCAGCTGCTCATTTAGAAAAAAGTAAAAAAAAATATTTAATTAAATTTTTGTGAAAAGACCTATTATAATCATTCTAGGAGAACCCAATAGTATCTCCTCTGAAATTTTTCTCAAATCATTAAATTATATAAAAAAAACAAAACTAAATTTTATAATTATTGGAAATTATTCACTATTAGAAAAGCAAGCAAATTACTTGGATTTTAAAATAAATGTAAAGTTTAAGTTATCTGAAATTAATAGCTTAGAAAATGTAAAATTCAATTTTATAAATGTAGATTATAAACAATCCAAACCATTTAATCTAAAAACTAATAACTCAGATACATTTGTTAAAAAATGTTTTGAATACGCAGTTATCTTGCTTAAAAAAAAATTAGCAATTGGACTAATTAACCTTCCAATTAACAAATCAAAATTTACAAAAAATAAATATAAAGGAATTACTGAATATATTGCGGATAAAACTAATAACAGAAATAAAGAAAATATGCTTTTATTTAATGAAAACTTTTCTGTTCTTCCCTTAACAACGCATATTCCTTTAAAAAAAGTTTATAAAGAAATTTCATATAAAAAAATTGAGAAAGCATGCAAAAATATAAACAATTTTTATTTAAAAACTATTAAAAGAAAAAAATTTAAAATCGGCATTCTTGGTTTAAATCCTCATAATGGTGAAAATGGATATATAGGAAACGAAGAAAAAAAAATAATTATACCTGCAATTAATAAACTAAAAAAAAAATATCCAATAATTGGCCCACTCTCCCCTGATACTAGTTTTTTACAAAGAGAAAAATTGCAGATTGATGTTTTAATCGGCCACTATCATGATCAAATTTTAACAACTTTCAAAACTAAATTTGATTTCAATGCTATAAATATCACAATTGGTTTACCCTTTATAAGAATTTCTCCAGATCATGGAATTGGTACGGGAATTATCGGTAAAGGAATAGCAAATCCAAAAAGCTTTAAGAAAGCAGTAAAGTTCTTTTCTAAATATAATGTTTAAACATAAAAAGAGACTTGGTCAAAATTTTTTAATTAATAAAGACATAATAAAAAAAATTGCGGACATAGGTATTGTCAATAAGGATACCAATATAATTGAAGTAGGACCCGGCTCAGGAAGTTTAACTGAGGAGTTATTAAAAAGGAATCCCAAACAAATTTTTGCAATCGAGTTTGATAAAGATTTGAGTAATTATTTAGAAAAAATTAAAAATAATTACCAAAATTTTAATTATGAAATTTCTGACGCTTTAACTTTTGATGAAAAGAAAATCTTTAAAAAAAATTCAATAATTTTTGGCAATCTTCCTTATAATATTTCTTTAAAATTATTAATAAAATGGATTTATTCAGATCCGTGGCCTCCTTTTTATGATCAAATGATTTTAATGTTTCAAAAAGAAGTTGCAGAGAGAATTGTTGCAACCTCTAATAATAAAAAATATGGCAGAATATCGATTTTAACTGATGCCAGATTAGATGTTAAATTTCATTTTAATATTTCTAAAAAAGAATTTAATCCTGAACCAAAAGTTGACTCTTCGGTGCTATCCTTTACTCCAAAAAAAAATACTAACTTTAAATTAAAAGATTTAAACATCTTATCAGATCTTACTAAAATTATATTTAACACTAAAAGAAAAATGATTTCGAAAACTCTAAAAAAAATACTTAATGAAAAAGAACTAAAAATTATAGATTTTAATAATATTAAAAATCTAAGACCAGAAAATCTTGATTTTAGTTTTTACTACAAGTTGGTAGATTTAATTAAAAGTAGATCTTAATTTTCTTTCTATCCTAATTATCTTGATTATTTGCTCAAAACAACTTTCTACTTCTTTATTTACAACTACATATTTATAATCTTTCCAATGGTTAATCTCATCCTTTGCCATTTTCATCCTTTGTTCAACTAATTCTTTATTTTTTTCTTCTCTTTTTTTAAGTCTATCTTCTAAATCATTAATGCTGGGTGGCAAAATAAATACCGAAACAATATCAAGTGGCATTATTTTTTTTACTTGTTCTGTTCCTTGCCAATCAATATCAAATAAATAGTCTTTTCCCTGAACTAAATTATCTTCTATTGGACCTTTTAAAGTGCCATAATAATTTCCAAACACTTTTGCCTGTTCTAGAAATTTATTTTGATTAGATAATTCTTGGAATTTATTAAGGTTAACAAAGTTATAATCAACTCCATCTATTTCGTTAGGTCTTGGAGTTCTTGTTGTATAAGAAACAGATATTTTAAAATTACTATCGCTGTCTTGAATTTTTTTAGCAAGAGTAGTTTTTCCTGCCCCTGAGGGGGAAGATAATATTAAAATCAAACCTCTCTTTGATTTTGAAATCAAAAGAACTACTTAGCGGGATTATTCTCGATAAATCTTATTGCGTCACCTACTGTTAGAATTTTTTCAGCTTCCGAATCTGATATTTCAGAACCAAATTCTTCTTCAAACGCCATTACTAACTCTACTGTATCTAAACTGTCCGCTCCTAAATCATCGATAAAACTAGCTTCATCAGTAACTTTAGCTTCGTCAACGCCTAGGTGTTCTACTATAATTTTTTTAACTTTTGCTGCGACATCACTCATTATTTAAACTCCCTTAATTATTAATGATTCTTTCAATAAATGAATAAATTAAATAAATCAAGCCATATACATTCCACCATTAACGTGGATAGTTTCGCCTGTAATATAACTAGAAAGATCGGAGGCTAAGAAAAGAGCACAATTGGCAATATCATTTCCTGTGCCTAATTTTCCCATTGGAATATTTTCTATAAGTTTTTTTTTAAATTCTTCATTAATATTTTTAGTCATTTTAGTATCGATAAATCCTGGCGATATACAATTTATTCTAATATTTTTTTTTGCATATTCTTTTGCAAGACTTTTTGACATTGCAACAATGCCTGCTTTTGCGCTTGAATAATTAGCTTGTCCAAAGTTTCCTGTATGACCGACTATTGAACTAATATTAATTATAGATCCAGCATCTTGCTTCATCATTGCTTTTATAGAATATTTACAAATTAAAAAAACAGCAGTTAAATTTATGTTAATTACTTTATTCCATTCTTCATCAGACATTCTAATTGCGAGATTATCTTTTGTGATACCGGCATTGTTAATCACTATGTCTAGCCCTCCTAACTTCTCTTTAACTTCCTTAACTAACTCTTCAATCTTTTGATGATTTTCCAAGTTAAAATTAGAAGTTTTTATTTTTGGAAAACTACTTTGTATGTTTTTAAGGTTCTCAACATTTGTTCCGATAGTAAATATATCAGCTTCTAATTTATAAAAGCTTTCTAAAATAGAAAGTCCAATTCCTGCTGTGCCGCCAGTTATTAAAACTTTTTTATTTTTTAAATTAATTAAATTCATTGAATTGAATTATATTATCAATTGTAGTTGTTGTAAGTTCTTTTCCTATTCTTTTTATCATGCCTGTTAATGCTTTTCCTGGTCCTATTTCAATGAAATGTTTTACACTTTTCTTTGACATAAAATCTACAGATTCTCTCCATCTAACATGATGCGTAATTTGTTTTGTAAGTAAAGAAGGTATTTCTTTAAAATTATCAATTGTCTTAGCGGTAACATTAGAAACAATATTGATTGAAGGTGGTGAAAAATTTGTTTTTATTAAAATTTGATTCATTTTATCTGCAGAAGGTTGCATTAAAGAACAGTGAAATGGAGCGCTTACTGGAAGTAATATTGCTTTTTTACTATAATTATTTTTTAGATCATCTACTATTTTATTAATCTTATCTTTATTCCCACTTATAACTATTTGGCCTGGACAATTATCATTTGAAATTTCAGCAACTCCTTCATTTGATTTGTTTTTATTTATTACTTCATTTATCAAATCTATTTCCGCCCCCAATACAGCTGCCATAGCTCCAACATTTACTGGAACTGCTTCTTGCATTGATTTCCCTCTTTCTTTTAAAATTTTAGCACCATCTTTTAAAGTTAAAGAATTTGAGCAAATCAATGAAGTATACTCTCCCAAAGAATGTCCTGCAAAAAAACTATAGTCGTTTAAATCTTTTATTTTTTGTTTTTTAAAAGTTTTATAAATTGCTACTCCTACAGTCATTATGGCTGGCTGCGTGTTTTCCGTAAGATCTAAAGTTTCTTTAGGACCATTTAAAATGATATTTGACAATTTAAAACCCAAAGCATCATCAACTTCATGAAAGACCTCTTTAGCTTCGCTAAAAGTGTCGTAAAAATCTTTTCCCATACCGACATATTGGGAACCCTGCCCTGGAAATACGATTGCTTTCATAATTAAGTAAGTAATTATAACAAAATTAACACTGTTGTATTAAAAAAAAAAAATTATATATTGCCCTGACTTTCTCGACCTTGATATTAAGGTTGGGATGCTAATTAAAGCAACCAAAAGTTAAAATGAATTATTACGAACATACATATATAGCTTCGCAAAGCTTAAACAATAAAGATCTTTCTGATCTTCATCAAAAAATTGAAGATCTTATAAAAAAAAATAAAGGCAAGATTGAAAAAAAAGAAAATTGGGGTCTTAGACAATTAGCTTATCCAATAAAAAATTTTAAGAAAGGTTATTATACAAACTTATATTTTTCTGGTGAGCCAGCAGTTATTCAAGAGCTAGAAAAAATTGAAAGAATAGACTCAAATATTTTAAGATTTATGACTATCAGAATAAAAAATATACCTGAAGAAAATTCAGAATTAGTTCAAAAAGAAGAAAGCAAATAATGAAAAGAAAAAATCTTAAAAAAACTAAAAAGAATAATAATTCAAATTTAATGCTTTTTCAAAAAGCGACTACTAAATTTACAAGAGACTGTCCGTTAAGTGGAAAAGATGCGCCTGTAATTAATTATAAAAATTTAAAGTTACTTCAAAAATATACATCAGAAACTGGAAAGATGTTGCCTAGCAGAATAACTTCGGTTTGTTATGCAAAGCAAAAAGAGTTATCTAATGAAATTAAAAAAGCTAGAATATTAGCTTTATTACCATTTGTGGCGGATTAATTATGGAAGTTATTCTTTTAGAAAATATTAAAAAATTAGGAAAAATCGGCAGCAAAGTAAAAGTTGCTAATGGTTTTGCTAGAAATTATCTTTTAAAAAATAATAAAGCACTAGTTGCTTCAAAAGAAAATTTAGCTATTTTTGAAAAAAGAAAAGAAGAATTAAACAAAAAAAATAATGATCTAAAAAATGACGCAGTAAAAATTCAAAAAGAAATTGATAAATTTGAATTAAAAATTACTAAAAACTCAATGGAAGGAGGGGCTTTGTACGGCTCCTTAACTATAAAAGAAATTATCCAAAATTTAGAAACGCATAATTTTAAAAATATTTCAGCAAATATGATTGAACTTAAAGAGCAAATTAAAAGAATTGGTGATTATGTAGTAATAATAAATTTACATGCCGATGTTCAGGCTTCAATAAAAGTAAAAGTCGTTTCAGTTGAAAAAATAGTTTAACCGCGAAGTTATTAACTTATCCACATTATAAGAGTAAAAAATTATTCTATACTCATATCTTAAATAAATTTAAATATTTCCATGAGCGCGGAAAATATTAGAATTTTAAATACCACTAAAGAACTACCAAACAATATAGAGGCTGAGCAAATAATATTAGGATCTATCCTAGTAAATAACGAAATATTTGACGAAATTTCTACTATAGTTAATGAAAATATATTCTTTGATCCAGTTCATCAAAAAATATTTCATTATTTAAATAAATTAATCAGTAAGGGGTTACTTGCAAGTCCAATCACTTTAAAAAATTATTTAGAAAATGAACAGTCATTAAAAGAATTAGGTGGCAATGAATATATTGCGAAACTTACAAGACTTTCTACTTCTGCTTTTCAAGCTAAAGACTATGCAAAAGTAATTTACGATCTTCATTTAAGAAGAAAGCTTATTGAGTTATCTGAAAATACATTAACAGAAGCTAATAATAAAAATTTAGAAAATACTGCTGAACAGTTAATAGAAGGAACAGAAAAAAAACTTTTTGATCTTGCTGAAAGAGGCAAATTTGACAGATCCTATATGTCTTTTGAAAAAGCTTTAGGCGAAACTGTCGATATGGCTATGCGAGCCTTTAAGAATGATGAAGGCATAGTTGGTGTACCAACAGGTCTTCGTGATTTGGATGAGAGACTTGGTGGAATGCACAAAGGTGATTTGATTATCATCGCTGGAAGACCCTCTATGGGAAAGACTGCTCTTGCAACTAACATTGCTTTTCATGCTGCAAAAAAAATTATGGAGAATAAACAAGGAAAATCTTCTATTGCGTTCTTTTCTTTGGAAATGTCTTCTGAACAATTATCAACGAGAATATTAGCTGAGCAATCAAGAATTAGATCAAACGACATAAGAAGAGGAAAAATTACTCAGGAAGATTTAGAAAAATTTATTGAAGCTTCAAAAAATATTAATGATCTTCCTCTTTATATCGATGAAACTCCTGCAATTAAAATTTCTACATTAGCTAATAGAGCACGAAGAATTAAAAGACTTCATGGTTTAGATTTAATAGTTGTCGACTATATACAACTAATGACTACTGGAAATTTTAAATACGAAGGTAGAGTTCAGGAAATTGGTGAAATAACACAAGGACTAAAAGCTCTAGCAAAGGAACTAAGTGTTCCTGTTTTAGCTTTGTCTCAGTTGTCTCGTGCTGTTGAACAAAGAGACGATAAGAGACCTCAGCTGTCAGATTTGAGAGAATCCGGATCGATAGAGCAAGACGCAGATGTGGTTATGTTTGTATATAGACCAGAATATTATTTGGAAAAAAGCGAACCACAAGCAGGAACAGCAGAGCATATAACTTGGCAAGAAAAAATGAGCCAAGTACATAATCAAGCACTAGTAATAATTGGAAAACAAAGACATGGCCCTACAGGTATAATTAATTTAGAATTTGAGAGTGCTTATACTAAGTTTAAAGATGCAAATAATATAAAATTTGATAATTAACCATGAATGCAATATTCGCATTCAAAATTAACTATAAATTTAAATAATATTAAAAATAATCTTAATATTATCAAAAAATTTTCTAAAACAAATATTTGTCCTGTTGTTAAAGCCAATGCTTATGGTCTTGGTGATGTACAAATTGTAAAATTTTTAATTAAAAACAAATGTAAAGATTTCTGGGTTGCAAATATCTCTGAAGCGATAAAAATCAAAAAAAATATATCAAATATTAATATTTATGTAGCTAATGGATTAAACAAAAATGAGGAGGAAATATTTTTTAAAAATAAACTTATACCTGTTCTGAATACCTATGAGCAATTTAAAAAATGGACAAATTTTTTAAAGAAAAAAAAATTCCTTAATAAATTAGTTATTCAAGTTGATACAGGAATGTGCAGATCTGGAATGCAAAATGAACAAATTTTAAAAATATATAACGAACAGTCAGTAATTAAAAAATTTAAAGAGGTTATAATATTAACTCACCTAGCAAGTGCTGATGAGAAAAAAAGTAAATATAACATCATTCAAAAAAATAGATTTTTAAAAATAAAATCAATGTTTAATTTCCCAAATTGTAAATTTAGTCTAGCTGCTTCTGGAGGAATATTTTTAGGCAAAGAATATCATTTTGATATGGTGAGACCTGGTATTGCCTTGTATGGTGGAAAATTATTTTTTAATAAGGGGCTAAAAAATGTAGTCTCTTTGACTTCTCCAGTCATTCAAATTAACCATCTTAAAAAAGGCGAGACAGCTGGTTACAATCAAAGCTATAAAGCAAAAAAAGACATAGTTACAGTAACCATTCCTCTTGGATATGCTGATGGAGTTAAAATCAAAATATCCAATATTGGTAATGTGTTTTATAAAAATATTAAACTTCCAATGATTGGCAGAATATCCATGGATTTAATGATAGTTGATGTTAGTAAAGTTAAAAATAAAATTAAAATTGGAGATAATTTAGAAGTGTTTGGAAATAATTTAAATTTAGATGGTTTTGCAAAAATTTCTCAAACTTCTCCTTATGATATTATTACATCCGTCTCTGAAAGATGCGAAAGAGTGTACATTAATTAAACATGAATTTTATAAATCAACTTTATAAAAAATTCTTAGAAAGACCTAAATTAATACTTGTTACATTAATACTAATATTTTCTTTTTCTGTTTATAATGCTAAAAATTTTCAGTTAGATGCTTCGGCTGATTCATTATTATTAGAAAATGATCCTGATTTAAATTACTTAAGATCCGTAAATGAACGTTATTCATCTGAAGAATTTTTTGTAATTACCTATTCTCCGAAAAAAAAGATTAACGAGGAAAGTCTTAAAGAATTAAAAAAATTCGTTGATGAAATTAACAATATAAAATGGGTAAGCAAAAGTATAAGTGTTTTAAATGCTCCTTTATTTGAAAGTTCTGATCTACCTTTAATAGAAAAAATTAAAAATATTCAATACATAGTTACTCCGGGCATTGAAATTAATAGAGCTCTAAATGAATTAAAAAATAGCCCGGTATATAAAAAATTAATCATAAATGAAGATGCCACTACTTTTGGTATTGTTGTCTATATCAAAGATAATAAAGAATATTTATCTGCTTTAAAAACAAATAAAAATTTTCTAGATAAACAACAGAACAATAAACTTTCAGAAAAAGATTTAAAAGACTTTGAAGCTCACAACAAAATTTTAGAAAAACTTAAAAAAGAGCATAATAAAAATTTAGAATTTTATAATATTGAGATTAGATCTCATATTTCAAAATATAAAAATATTGCAGATATTAACCTTTCAGGAATTCCTATGATAGCTGATGACTTAATTTCTTTTGTTAAAAAAGATATTACTGTTTTCGGCTCGGGTGTTTTTATTTTTATTATAATAACTTTATGGTTTATTTTTAGAGATATTAGATGGGTAGTCTTCCCTCTTCTAAGTTGTTTATTATCTATAGCTATAATGGTTGGGATGCTAGGTTATTTAAATTGGAAAGTAACAGTAATATCTTCTAATTTTATTTCACTAATGCTTATTCTTACAATGGAAATAAATATTCACTACGTGGAAAGATACAAACAGCTGCAAGCTGAGTTTCCTAAAAAGAAAGAAAATTATCTTGCTTATCTGACTACAACAAAAATTTTTACTCCAATTTTATATGCAGTTTTGACTACGGCATTAGCATTCCTGTCGTTTATTTTTTGCGACATTAAACCAGTTATAGATTTTGGATGGATGATGACGCTTGGATTATTTATTTCGCTATTTGTTTCAATGATATTGCTTCCATATTTAATAATTAAATTTAAACCAAAAGCAACGCCCATTCATGAAAGTAAAGATTCAAAATTAGCTCAGATATTTGCCTACATTGCTTTAAATCAAAGATTATTAGTCCTAACCTTGTCAACTATCATTTTAATTTTAAGCATTTATGGAATGACAAGACTAAAAGTCGAAAATAGTTTTATTAATTATTTTGATAAAAAAACTGAAATATATCAAGGAATGAAATTAATTGATGAAAAATTAGGTGGCACGACTCCTTTAGAAATTATTTTAAAATTTAAAGACTCAGACAGTAAGAGCAACAAGAATGATGATGATTTTTTTCAAGGCTCTGACTCAAATGAATATAAAGATAGTTATTGGTTTACTAATTTTAGAGTAAATAACATTGTTAATGTTCATCAATATTTAGAAACTTTGCCTGAGATAGGGAAAGTCTTATCTTTTTATTCGGTTTTACAATTGGGTGAAAAGATTAATGATAATAAAAAATTAGGACCCCTAGAAATGGCAATTTTATATAGTAAATTACCTGATGATATCAAAAAAAGTATAGTAACGCCTTATGTTTCAATTGAAAACAATGAAGCAAGAATTTCACTTAGAATAATAGATTCTAACCCCAATCTTAATAGAAAAGAGCTTTTAATAAAAATTCAAAAAGATTTAGAAGAAAAATTAAAGCTAAACAAAGATGAATTTAAAATTACTGGAATATTAGTAATATTTAATAACTTGCTGCAAAGTTTATTTGATTCACAAATTAAAACTTTAGGAATAACCTTTGCGGGGATTTTCATTTTACTATTAATATTATTCAAATCATTATCCTGGTCTATTGTGGCTGCCATTCCAAATTTTACTGCGGCTTTATTTATTTTAGGAAGTTTAGGATTATTTAATATTCCTTTGGATATGATGACAATAACTATTGCATCTATTACCGTTGGAATAGCTATTGATAACAGTATTCACTACATTTATCGCTTTAGAGAAGAATATAAACTAAACAAAAATTATAAAAAAACTATTGAAATTTGTCACAAGTCTGTTGGTAAGGCGATAGTCAATGCCTCATTAACTATTGTCTTTGGATTTTCAATATTAATATTTTCTAACTTTATTCCTTCAATTTATTTTGGAATTTTTACTGGTTTAGCAATGTTAACAGCCATGACTCTTGTGTTAACCTTAATGCCACAGTTAATTGCAATTATAAAACCATTTAAGAATGGATAATTTTATCAATTTTTTTCAGTCAAATAAAATAAATATATTCGATATCATTGTAGCTATAATAATTCTCTATAACTTAATATCTTCGCTTAAAAAAGGATTTGTACTAAGTCTGATTTATTTTTTAAAATGGATCATTGCTTTTATAATAGCAAAATTTTCAATTCCATATGCCCTTCCTTATGTTAGTAAAATAATTGAAAATGATTCAACAGCCAGAACAGTTGCGGGTGTAACTGTGTTTTTATTAAGTCTGTTCTTAATTATAGTCTTGGGAAAGGCTATGGGAAAATCTTTAAAATGGGCTGGTTTAGGAGGAATTGATAAATTATTTGGTTTTATTTTTGGGGGGATTACGGGGTACTTTTATTGTGTTATAATACTGAGTCTATCTAATTATATTTACCTATATGATAAGTGGCCTGCCTATCTTAAAAACGGCTCTTCTTACAATGCTATCGAGTACGGACGAAAATTATTTGACGAGAAAATTCTATTTAGCGATGAATACATTGACGAAACAAAAAAGAAATTAAAAAAATAATTTTATGTTACTAGATCTAAACGCTGACAAATTAAAAGAAGAGTGTGGTGTTTTTGGAATTTTTGATCATGTTGATGCATCTGCCTTAACTGCTTTAGGATTACATTCTTTACAGCATCGAGGTCAAGAATCTTGTGGTATCGTTTCATATGATGGTAAAAATTATTTTTCTGAAAGAAGATTAGGACTAGTTGGCGATAACTTCACAAAAGAAACTACTATAGAAAAACTTCCAGGAAATTTTGCAATAGGTCACAATCGTTATTCTACAACTGGAGCGCCTGTTTTAAGAAATATTCAGCCGTTCTTTGCAGACCTATATACTGGTGGGATAAGCATCGCTCACAATGGTAATCTTACTAATTCAATAGTGCTTAGAGAAAAGATGATTAAAGATGGGGCTATATTTCAAACTACATCTGATACGGAAACAATAGTTCAATTAATAGCTCGTTCAAAAAGATTAAAAACTATCGATAAAATAATAGATTCTTTATTTCAAATACAAGGTGGATACGCCCTTGTTATGCTAACAAATAAAAAATTAATCGGTGTAAGAGATCCTTATGGAATAAGACCTTTAGTGCTTGGTAAATTAAAGAAATCATATGTGCTTGCCTCTGAAACATGTGCATTAGATATTATTGGTGCTACTTTTATTCGTGAAATCGAAAATGGAGAAATTGTAATTATTACTAATGATGGAGTGGAAAGTATTAAGCCATTCCCTAAAATGAAAGCACGTCCTTGCATATTTGAATATATATACTTTGCAAGACCTGATAGTTTAATGTCTGGAAAAAGTGTTTACGAATTTAGAAAAAATTTCGGTGAACAATTAGCAAAAGAATCACATGTAGATGCCGATATAGTTTCTGCAGTTCCTGATTCTGGAGTACCTGCTGCAATAGGTTATTCAAGAGAATCTAAAATTCCTTTTGAATTAGGATTGATAAGAAATCATTATGTAGGAAGAACTTTTATTGAGCCTACTCAGCAAATTAGACAATTAGGCGTTAAATTAAAACATAATCCGAACTCATCATTGGTTAAAAATAAAAGAATAATTTTAATAGACGATTCAATAGTAAGAGGAACTACATCTAAAAAAATAGTTCAGATGATGTATGATGCCGGGGCAAAAGAAGTTCATATGAGAATATCTTGCCCTCCTATCATGTATCCAGACTACTATGGAATTGACACGCCAGATAAAGATCAGCTTTTAGCTTCTAATATGTCGTTAGATGAAATGACTAAATATATAGGCGTTAAAACTTTAAAATTCTTATCAATAGATGGAATATACAAAGCAATGGGGTATCAAAAACGTAATAATGCAAGTCCTGAATTTACAGATCATTACTTTACAGGAGATTATCCTATACCTCCTCTTGATCAATCGAATAGAAGTGTAAAAGACAATCAATTGTCTCTGCTAAGTAATATTAGATAGTTTAATATTTTTTAGATTTAAAAGGGTTTTCCGCACTAACAAATCTTAAAAAAATTTTAAAACCTTTAATATTAAATTTTTTACTTAAACTTTTTGCTAGATATTTTTGATAATCTAATGAAAGTTTATTTGCTTGGTTTCCAAAAATTTTAAAAATAATTGGTCTAGTGCTAACTTGTTTAATATATTTTATTTTTGGACGAAATCTTGAATATACAGGTATTTTATTCTTATTTATTGCCTCCTGTAAAGCTTGGTTTAAATCTTTATTATCATAATTTTTTCTTAAACGAGAATGTATACAAATTACTTCATCAAAAATTTTTTTTGGAAATTCTAATTTTAAAGAACAAATACTAAATGGTTCTGCTAACAAGGCATCAGAAAATAAATTTTTTATATAATATATATATTCATTTTTAATTTTTTTTAATTCTCCAACCAAATCAATTTTGTTAATGACAAAAATTAAACCTTTACCTTTATCTAATACTAATCTGCAAATTTGCTTATCAGTTTTTGTAAATTCTTTATCAGCCTCAATCATAAACAAAACAACATCTGCAAGGTAAATTGCCTTCAAACTTTCTTTTGTAATATACTGCTGTTCATCCGATTTGGATTTACCCTTTCTTTTTAATCCACCGGAATCAATTAATTTAAAAGTTCTATTTTTATAAGAGACGTTATCTATAAAAAGATCTTTTGTTGTGCCAGGTATTTCACTGACAGGTGATAAATCTTTATTTAAAACTTTATTGAAAAAAGTAGATTTACCCACGTTAGGCTTACCTACTATTGCAAGAGTAATAACTCCTGATGATCTTTTATCCATTAATTAATTATTATTAATTCTGAAGAGCGATTAAGGATTAACATTTTGTTATCAACAATGATTGGCGCCCTTGATAAGTCATTATTAATTTTTTTATGAGAAATATACTTTCCTTCACTGGCCGATATTTTGTAAATATCTCCAACAGATGATGTTACGTATAAATTATTCGAACCTAGAAGTAATCCATAGTAGTCTACGGTAATTTTATTATTTTTTGCAAACTTATTCAGGTTTAAGGACCATAAAATATTTCCATTTGTTTTATTAAAGGCAATAACAAATCCATTTTCTGTTAAAACAAATAAATATTTATCTGTGCTAATATGGTTTTGAGTAGATGATAATTTTTGAGACCATTTTGTTTCACCTGTTTCAAGGTTTAAATTAAAAAAATCTCCGCTATTAGAAGAAACAAAAACATCTTTTTTATCAATTAAAATATTAGAAATTTTAAAGACTAAATTATTAGAAATGCTGTTTTGAGATAAAATGTTTTTCGTCCAAGTAATAACCTGCTGATCTAAATCAATTGCTGTAATATCGCCAACATCATTTGAAAATAACAATTTATTTTCATGTAATGAAATATTGCTAGATCTTGATGGTTTTATTAGGCCAGATAAAGATTCAAAGCTCCATATTTTTTGTCCATCTGATGGATTGAAAGCATAAAGACGACTATTCTGATTAACAACATACAAAATTCCTTTATGAAAGTTCAGATGTGATGAAAATGGAATACCGTAGTTTTGTTGCCAAATAGTCTTTCCTGACTGAGTATCAATAGAATAGATAAATCCTAAATTATCAGCTGCAAATAAAACTTCACCGTTTAAAAATAATGCAATATTTTTTGGGTAATCATTGTAAGACCTTTCATATATTTTAAGTTCCCAAATAACTTTCTGACTATTTATGTCAAATTTATAAATTTTTCCTTTCTCATCGCTAAAAAAAATAAAATTTTCAAATACTAATAATGAGCCGCTGTCGTTATTTTTATTTAGGTAATCTCCTATACTCTTTTTAAAAATATCTAGAAACTTTCCTTCATAAATTAAATGATCATAGAAATTATTAGAAGAAAAATGCTCATAAAACCACTTTTTATTAAGTTGGGGCTGATTGAATTGTAAGACTGATTTAGAATCAATTTCTTTGTCAAAAACATTATTTACTTCAAAAACATTTATTCTTTCTCCTTGTTTTTTAAAAACTTCAAGATCTACTTTCTTATCTTTATCAGATGAGCAAGAAAAAATAAATAAGGAAAAAAAAATTAATAATAATTTCATTTATTTTATATCCTTAATTTTTTTTTCTAAATCTTTTTTAAAAATTTCAGGAATGTCTTCAATTTTAATAGCTTGATCATAAATATCTTTTGCTTTGATTTTTTGTCCTTTACTTATGTAAAAATCACCTAATATTTCTAATGACAAAACTCTCCACGGTGAATTTTTAAAATCACCAGGATTTAATAAATTTAAAAATTGTTGCTCATCTAAATTATCAAATACCAACAAAGCTTTTTTTATTTTAAATAAATCTTTATCGTTTTTTTCTATATTAGACTTAATTGCGTAATCTAAAATTGAAATTTGTTCATTTTTATTTTCTTTTGATAGCTCAAGTAATTTAGAAATTGCTAATACTTTATATAAATTAATCTTAGAATCTTTTAAAATTTCTAATCTTTTTTTAGCATCATCAATTTTTTTATCATTAATAAGGCTTAAAATTACTACATATTCTTGTGTGTATTTTTTTGCTCTATTTTCAAAAATAATATTTTTACTCACTATAAAAACTATTGTTAAAAAAAATAAAGAAAGAAAAATAATAATTATAACTTTATATTTTTTAAAAAAATTTATAAATCTATCTTGTTTTAAATCATCTTCTATTTCCTTAAAAATTTGATTCATGAGATTTGATACATATTTTTAATATTTGGAAAATTATTATTTTTTAAATCTTTTACAAATTTTTTTATACAAATCTCAGTTCTTTCCTTGAAATTATCATACATTTTAACAAACTTTGGAGGTTTTTCTGAAAATCCTAGCAGATCTTCGGTGACCAAGATTTGTCCATCACATTTATTTGATGCACCTATTCCTATCGTTGGAATGTTAATATTTTGATTAATCTTGTCCGCTAAGTCTTTAATGACACATTCCACTACTACTGAAAAAGCGCCTGCTTTTTCTACAAAAATTGAATCTTTGATAATTTGATTAAAACTTAAATAATCTTTTCCTTTTACTCTATAGTCTGATTTTTTTCTTACACTTTGTGGCAACAATCCTACGTGTCCCATAACTGGAATGTTGTTGTTAACTAAATATTTAATAGTTTTATAAACCTTAACTCCGCCTTCAACTTTAACTGCATCACAATTTGTTTCTTTAATTATTTTTTTTGCATTCTTCAAAGCTAACTTTGGATTTTTTTCATAAGTACCAATTGGCATATCTACAACTAATAAACTTTTACTAACCCCTCTTCTTACTGCTTTTCCATGCATAATCATCATGTCTAAAGTGACATCTCTTGTAGATTTCAATCCATGCAATACCATACCTAATGAATCTCCAACTAAAATTACATCGCAATATTTATCTAAAATTTCAGCCATTGGGGTTGTGTAAGCTGTAAGACAGACTAATGGTTTTTTAAATTTTTTAAATTTAATATTATTTATTGTTAATTTCTTTTTCACAAATGTTACTCCCATTCAATTGTAGCAGGTGGTTTTGAAGTAATATCATAAACAACTCTGTTGATGCCTTTTACATTGTTAATAATTTTATTAGAAATTTCAGCTAAATCTTTATTTTTGAAGTTATAAAAATCTGCTGTCATTCCATCTTGGGAAGTTACTGCTCTTAATGAGCAAACAAATTCATATGTCTTGGAATCGCCCATTACACCAACTGTTTTAATTGGTAAAAGAACTGTGAAAGCTTGCCAAATTTTATTGTAAAGATTTCTTTTTTTTAACTCATTAATAAAAATGATGTCTGCATTTTGTAAAATTTTAACTTTAGTCTTATCAACCTTACCTGGAATTCTAATTGCTAGTCCAGGGCCAGGAAAAGGATGTCTAAAAATTATTTCTTTAGACAACTTAAGACTAAGACCTATTTTTCTGACCTCGTCTTTAAATAACTCTCTAAACGGTTCTACTAATTTAAATTTCATTTTTTTTGGCAAGCCCCCAACATTATGATGTGATTTAATAACTGAAGAGGGTCCGCCATGGTGACTTTGACTTTCAATAACATCTGGGTACAAAGTTCCTTGAGCTAAATATTTAATTTTTTTAAATTTTTTAGATTCTCTTTCAAAAATCTTTATAAAAATTTTACCAATAATTTTTCTCTTAGTTTCAGGATCAGTGACATTTTTTAATGCATTTAAGAAAATAGAAGATGCATCTATATAATTTAATTTTACTTTATAATTTTTTTTAAAAACATTAATTACTTCTAATGCTTCATTTTTTCTCAACAATCCTGTGTTTATAAAAAAACAATGCAATTTTTTTCCAATGGCTTTATACAACAAAGCGGCTAAAACACTGCTATCAACACCTCCGGACAATGCGCATAAAATATTCTCATTGCCAACTTCAGATTTAATATTTTTAATCAAATAATTTATTTGATTTTTTGAATTCCAATTCTTTTTTAACTTGCAAATACTAAATAAAAAATTCTTAAATAAAATATTTCCATTAGGAGTATGAACTACTTCGGGATGAAATTGGACCCCAAATATTTTCTTAGTTAAATTTTGTATAATTGTATATTTATAATCGGAACTTGAAGCTACTCCATGAAATCCTCTAGGTATTTTTATTACTACATCAGTATGGTTCATCCATACTTGTGTTTTTTTATCTTTATTAAAAAAATTTTTTGTTAAAATTGATGGTTTATTGCTAAAAATATCACATCTTCCAAATTCGCTCTTTTTATAATTTTTAACTACACCTCCAAATTCTTTTGCTAACAATTGATGCCCATAGCAGATACCAAGGATAGGTTTGTTAAAATTTAATATTTGTTTTGGAATTCCTAAGTATGAAGTTTTGGTGATTGATAAAGGACCACCTGATAAAATAATTCCTTTTAGATTATAATCATTTCTTAGGTCTTTAGTTTTATAACAGCTAATAATTTCGCAATAAACGCCCAGCTCTCTAATTCTGCGGGCAATAAGTTGAGTAGTTTGAGATCCAAAATCTATTATGACTATTTTATCTGCATAAGAAATATCGCTCATTACTTCTTATCGATTATGATCAATTTAGATAAATCATTCTTCTTTGAACATAATTCCTTGCATACTTTTGAAAAAACTAGATTACTTTCTTGAGCTTTCTTAAAGTCACCCTCTTCAATATTTAGTAAAATTTTTAAGTATAAAGCCTCTTCATTTTTTGGATTTAAAACTAAAACTGTATCCAAATAATTTTTTTGTTGATTATTATCTTTATTAATCTCGGATATTTTTGACAAATGTAAGTATGATTTCTCATTTTTGGTATTAAATACAATATCTTTTTCAAAATAATATTTTGCTTCTTTGTAATCGTTTTGATTAAAGAACTTTATACCTTGATTAAAATAATCATTATTTGCTGCATAACTTTTTAGAGCCAAAGAGCAAAAAAATATTGATAAAAAATATTTAAAATATTTTTTCATAATTAACTTTCAAACGGATAATTGGGTGACTGCTTTGTAATTTGTATATCGTGTACATGGCTTTCTTTTAATCCTGAATTTGTAATTTTAACAAATTTTGCTTTTTTCTTTAATTCTAAAATATTTTTAGCTCCAACATAACCCATTGATGCTTTTAATCCTCCAATAAGTTGATGAATAACTGCTCTTACAGGCCCTTTATAAGGAACTCTTCCTTCAATTCCCTCTGGAACTAGTTTTAGTGAATCGTTAATTTCTTGTTGAAAATATCTATCAGCGGATCCTCTCGACATTGCTCCTATAGAGCCCATCCCTCTATAAGATTTATAGCTTCTGCCTTGGTAATAAAAAACATCTCCTGGACTTTCTTCTGTTCCTGCAAATAAAGATCCGATCATTACAGCATCTGCTCCTGCTCCTATAGCTTTAGCAACGTCACCAGAATATCTTATTCCACCATCTGCTATAATTTTAATTCTTTTATTTTTTATTGATTTTGCAACGTTGTATATTGCAGTAAATTGAGGAACCCCTACTCCAGCAACAATCCTTGTTGTGCAAATTGATCCTGGTCCTATTCCCACTTTTACTGCGTCAGCTCCATAATCAACTAATGCTTTTGCTCCTTCTGCTGTAGCTATATTTCCAGCTATTATTGTTATCCTAATATTTTTTTTAATTTTTTCTAATGTTTTTAAAACAGAAACTGAATGTCCGTGAGCTGTATCTAAAACAATTACATCTGCTCCTGCTTCTGCTAGCTGTTCTGCTCTTTGAAAACTTTCTGGTCCGGTTCCAACCGCCGCAGCAACTACCAATGATCCCTTTTTATCTTTAGCTGCTTCTGGATAGATTTGAGATTTCTGAATATCTTTTACAGTAATCAATCCTTTACATTTAAAATTATTATCTACAATAATTAATTTTTCTATTTTGTTTTTAAATAGTATCTTTTTTGCTTCTGTTAATGATGTTCCAACTTTTGCTGTAACTAATTCTTTAGTCATTAAATCTTTAACTTTAATTTTTTTATCTGTTACAAATCTAACGTCTCGATTAGTTAAAATTCCAACTAGTTTATGATTTTTATTAACAACTAAGATTCCTGATATTTTGTGATTTTTCATTAACTCCGTTGCTTCAAACAACGAAGCTTCAGCATCAATCGTAATAGGATCAATAACCATTCCGGATTCAAATCTTTTAACCAATTTAATTTGGTTAGCTTGATCTTCTATGCTCATATTTTTATGAATACATGCCATTCCGCCAGATTGAGCCATAGCTATAGCCAATTTATATTCTGAAACAGTATCCATTGCAGAGGCAATAAGAGGTATTCCAAGTGTCACAGCTGACGATAATTGCGTAGAAACTATAGTCTCTTTAGGTAAAACAGAAGAGTGCCTTGGTTCTAGCAAGACATCATCAAAAGTTAATGCTTCAGGGATTTCCATGTATAAATTTATTATATTAAAAAACTGAAGTCAAATAGTTTTTAAATCACTGCATAATAAATACATTTCCCTAGATTCTTTTCTGCTAGAATCCGGTTTAATTCTTTCAATATTTTTAAAGGAATCTTTGGCATTTTTAATTAAAATATTTTCATCTTTTCCACTAAAAATTTTTACTAATAAAGAGGATTTGGGTTTTAAAATTACTCTCGATAAATTGACGACCTCTAACGCTATAGAATTAGTTTTTATAGCATCTAAATCTTTATTTCCTGTTGTGTTAACAGCCATGTCTGACAATACAAGATCTACTTTATTATTCTCAAAAAAATTATTAACAAAATCAAAAAAATCAGTCTCATTAAAATCTTTCTTGTAAAAAAAAACATTGTCAATTTTATCCATGTCTAAAATATCTATAGATAAAGTTTTTCCATTTTTATTAATTTCAGAACAAACTTGAGACCATCCTCCTGGTGCGCTACCTAAATCTACAATATTTAAATTATTTTTTAAAAATTTAAACTTTTGATTAATCTCGATAAGCTTAAAAGCAGATCGAGATCTATACCCTCTTGCTCTTGCTTCTTTGACATAAAAATCATTATTTTGTCTTGATATCCAAAGTTTTGAACTTTTTTTTAATTTTTTATTATGTATTTTATCCATATAAAATTGAGTAAATAATTATACTAAAAGAATATTTTGAAAACAAATTATTAAACAATTGAAAAAGATATTAATATACAATTCGGGGGGTGGAATTGGTGACACAGTTCAAATTATAAATTTATTAATCTCTTTACATGAGCATTATAAAGATCACGAAATTTATCTTCTGCAAGCTCATCAAAATAATCTATTTGAAAAATCATTAAAAGAATTAAACTTAAATTTTATAAAAAAATCTGCAATTGAATTAATGTACTTTGGTTTTAGAATTAAACATTACTTTCAATTAAATTCACTAATAAAAAAAAATAATATTTTTTTTGATATTATTATAGATTTACAATCTAAGTTAAGAAATACAATAATTCTAAAAAAAATCCCTCATAACATTTTTATCTCTAGCACATTTAATAATTTTTTTTTAAAGCCTAAACTAAATATAAATAATAAAGAAAAAAATATTATCTATAGAATTTCTAATTACATAAACATTCTTAATGATGAGGAATTTATTTTAAGGAAATATAATATAAATTTAATTAAAAAAATTTACTTTGAAGAGGCTAATAGATTATTGCCAAGCAATAGATATGTGGGAATTTCTATAACCCAAGGAAATGTATATAGACAAAAATCACTTCCTCTTAATTATATAATAGAAGTAGCAAAATATCTTTTATCTATTAAGAAAAAACCTGTTTTTTTAATTGAAAAAAAACATTTCGAACTCAAAGAGGAAATAGAAAAACAATTGAAAAATATTATCTTTCCTGAATTCAATAGCAATTTAAATGATCCATGTTTATTAATTGCATTAGCAAAAAGAATGGACTACGCAATCTCAATTGATAATGGTGTAATGCATTTACTTTCTTTGGCGAATATTCCTATGATTACAATATTTGGACCAACTTCATCTGATAAATTTGCGCCAAAAATAGATAATATCAAAATTTTAAGTAGTGAAAAATTATTCAATTCAAAAAATATAAATTTAATTACTCCAAAAGTTATTATTGAGCAAATTGACTTGTTAGAAAAAGAAATAATCTAAAATTTATCTTTAAATAAAATCTTCAGAAATTAAGCTGTCATTGGCTTTTGAAGATCGTTTTTTTATAATTTTAAAATGAACAAAACTAATTGGTATTAAAGATAAATATAAAGCTCCTGTAGCTAAAAGAGTGTTAAACGGATAATTGATCAATAAACCAAAATAAGCGGCTATTAGTAACAATAAGAAAATTAAGAAAGGTCTGCTTACTTTAATTCCTTTAAGTGAATAGGTGGGAATTTTGCTAATCATTAAAAATGTTGAGGCTATTATAAAAATTATAGCTAATTTTTTATAATCATAATTAGATGCAAAATCACTTAACAATAAAATTAATGGTAAAAGTAATATTCCTGCTCCTGCTGGTGATGGAACTCCGGTAAAGAAGTTTTCTCTCCACTTTTCATTTACTACTTTTGATCCTAAGTTAAATCTTGCTAATCTTAAGCAGCATGCAACTGAATGAAATAAAACTAGTAACCAACCAATATTTCCTAAGTCTTTTAAAATCCATATATAAACTGTGACAGCTGGCGCTACCCCAAAATTGATAAAGTCAATTAGAGAATCTAATTCAGCTCCAAATTTTGAAGTTCCTTTTATTAATCTTGCAATTCTTCCATCCATTGTGTCGATGATTGATGCAATAGTAATTGCTATGACCGCATAATCAAATTGGGAATTAAGAGCAAATTTAATTGAACTAATTCCAATGCATAAACCTAAAATGCTAATAATACTTGGGACTACAAACCTTGGATGAATCATTTAAAAAAAATATATTATCTAAATTTTTGCTAGTAAACTTTCTCCCGCAACTACAGTCTGTCCCTGTTTTGCTAAAAGTTTGTAATCGTTATCAAAATAAAGATCAACTCTACTGCCAAATCTTATAATTCCAATTCTATCACCTTGGTTTAAATTCTGCCCCTCTTTAACTTCACAAACAATTCTTCGCGCAACCAACCCTGCTATCTGAACAATTGCAAAAGTTTTTCCTGAGTTATTAGAATATTTTATTAAATTTCTTTCATTATCTTCACTAGCCTTATCTAAAGATGCATCAATAAATTTTCCTGTCTTATAAAATATTTCATCTATTTTTCCGGTAACTGGAACTCTGTTAACATGGCAATTAAAAACATTCATAAAGACGCTCACTCTTTGATATTCTTTATTTTCCATATTTAGTTCTATTGGGCCTCTAACATTTGCTATTAAGCTTATAACTCCGTCAGCTGGACTAACTAAAAAACTATCATCGTTAATAGGATGTCTTTCTGGATCTCTAAAAAAATAATAAACCCAGATTGTTAAAACAAAACCAATTACTCCTAAAATTTTATTAATTAAAATTAATAGCATAGTAATTATTACTGCTATTGCTAGCATTCTGTAGCCTTCTCTGTGTAGTGGTGGAAAAATTATATCTAACATAATTGTTTAATTATTTAACAACATACTATATAAAAATATTTTTTTATTAATATCAAAAAATATATGTCCAAAATTAAAGTTAATAATCCTGTTGTTGAGCTAGATGGAGATGAAATGACAAGGATAATTTGGGATTTTATTAAACAAAAATTGATACTCCCTTACCTTGATATAGAGTTAAAATATTTTGATTTAGGTATGGAGAACAGAGACAAAACTGACGATCAGATAACAATTGATTCTGCTAATGCAATTAAAAAATATGGTGTCGGTATTAAATGTGCAACAATCACGGCGGACGAAGATAGAGTAAAAGAATTTAATCTTAAAAAAATGTGGAGGTCTCCAAATGGTACTATCAGAAACATATTAGGTGGAACTATATTTAGAGAACCGATTATTTGTAAAAATATTCCAAAATTAGTTCCTTCTTGGACAGATCCTATAGTGATTGGAAGACATTCTTTTGGAGATCAATACAGAGCAACAGATTTTAAAGTACCTGGAAAAGGCAAACTTAAAATTCAGTGGGTATCAGAGGATAACAAACAAACAATCGAACATGAAGTTTTTAACTTTACAAGTCCTGGTGTGGCACTTGCCATGTATAACTTGGACGATTCAATAAGAGACTTTGCAAGAGCATGTATGAATTATGGTATTTTAAGAAAATGGCCAGTTTATCTATCTACAAAAAATACGATTTTAAAAATTTACGATGGTAGATTTAAAGATCTATTCGAAGAAGTTTATGAAAAAGAATTTAAATCAAAATTTAATGAAATTGGAATTACATATGAACACAGATTAATAGATGACATGGTTGCATGCGCTATGAAATGGAGCGGAAAATATGTTTGGGCGTGTAAAAATTATGATGGTGATGTTCAATCAGATACCGTTGCTCAAGGCTTTGGATCGTTAGGTTTAATGACCAGCGTATTAATGACACCTGATGGAAAAACTGTTGAGGCTGAGGCTGCTCATGGAACTGTAACTAGACATTATAGAGAACATCAAAAAGGAAAACAAACATCTACTAATCCTATAGCTTCTATTTTTGCATGGACAAGAGGACTAGCGCACAGAGGAAAATTAGATGGTAATGACGAATTAATAAAATTTTCTAATACCTTAGAAAAAGTTTGTGTTGCGAGCGTAGAAAAAGGATATATGACAAAAGACCTTGCTATTCTAATTAATAAAGATGCAAAATATCAAACCACAACTGAATTTTTAGAAACTATAAATTCTAATCTTAAAAAAGAACTAAATTAATTAATTTTTTTTAAAATTTCTTCAAAAGAGCTCTCGATTTTAGAACTGTCTGAACCACCACTAGCTTGGGCAAAATCTTTTCTTCCACCGCCGCCTTTTCCACCTAAAATTACTCCAATTTCCCTAGCTAATTTTGAGGCGTCATATTCGTTAATTAAATCATTCGTCAATCCGACCGCCACTGTAACTTTTCCCTCGTTCACTGAATATAAAATAATAATTTTTTTATTTAATTGTTTTTTTTGCTCTTCAACAAAATTCTGAATTCTTTTTACTGGATAATCTAATAATTTTTGAAATCTGATGCTAATTTTATTGTGGTTAATATCTTTAATTATATTTTTACTCTTATCTAATAATATATTTTTAACTTCTAAATCCTCTAAAGTTTTTTTTAAAACTATAGTTCTTGCTGAAATATCTTCTTCTTTAATTTCATTAATATTGCCTCCTAAGTTTTTTATTTTTTTTTCTAATTCATTGATTAGAGCTATTTTGCTTTGATTGATTTCATCTTTTTCATTTGCTCTATTTTTTAAGTACTCTGCTAATTGAACATCTCTTAAAGCCTCAACTCTTCTTACACCTGCTGCAACAGAAGACTGACTCACAACTGAAAATCTTCCAATTTCATGTGTATTTTTAACATGTGTTCCACCACACAATTCTATGGAAAAAACTTTATTACCATCAGTGCCCATTGTTAAAACTCTTACCTCTTCTCCGTATTTTTCACCAAATAATGCTAACGCTCCTTCAGCCACCGCAGCTTTTGGAGTCATAAGTCTAGTTTGAACATCAGATTTTTGTTCAATAATTTTATTAACACAATCATTAATCTTGATCATTTCATCATTTGTTATTGGTTTGTTATGACTAAAATCGAATCTTAATCTATCTGGACCAACGTATGCACCTTTTTGTGAAACATGCTTTCCAAGAGTTCTTCTTAATGATTCATGAAGTAAATGTGTTGCGGAATGATTGGCCCTAATATTCTGTCTTTTAACTGAATCAATCTTAAGATCTGCCTGGTCGCCTTTTTTAATCTCACCTGAAATAAGTTTTCCATAGTGGATATAAAGATCGCCAAACATTTTTTTTGTATCTGTTACTTCAAATTTAAAATTATTATTAGAAATATAACCTGTATCTCCGACCTGACCTCCCGACTCTCCATAAAATATAGTTTGATTTAAGATAAGAGCTAAATCTAAATTTTTATTTGAACTATCAATTTCTTTATCAATATTAACTATTGATAAAATAACTCCTTGCGAAGCTTCTGAATTGTAACCTAAAAATTCCGTAGGACCGCACTTTTCTTTAAGTTCAAACCATATTTTTGAAGTTTGATCTGAACCGGAACCTTTCCATGAGGCTCTTGCAATTTTTTTACTTTCTAACATTAAAACATTAAATTGATCTTCATCTACGGATATCTTTTTATCTTTTAAAAAATCCTGAGTAAGATCTAACGGAAAACCATATGTGTCATATAATTTAAAAGCTAATTCTCCTGAAAGTTTATTATTTTTTATATTAACAATTTCTGTATTTAATATTTTCATTCCGTTTTTAAGCATTATAGAAAATCTTTCTTCCTCTAACTTTAAATTTTCAGAAATTAAAGAATCTGCTCTTTTCAGTTCTGGATAATCAGAGCTCATTTCTGAGATAAGAGTTGGAAGAACTTTATAAAGAACTGGTAAATCTGAACCCAAAGTAAATGCATGACGCATAGCTCTACGCATAATTCTTCTTAGAACATATCCTCTTCCTTCATTTGAAGGTAGAACTCCATCTGCTATTAAAAATGCTGTTGCTCTTAAGTGATCAGCAATAACTCTGTAGCTGGGTATATTTTTATCTGAAACTTTTATATTAATATAATTTTCTGCTGACTTAATTATATTTTTAAATAAATCTATTTGATAATTATCATGAGTACCCTGCAATACTGCAGCAATCCTCTCTAGCCCCATTCCTGTATCCACCGAAGGTTTTGGTAAATTAACTCTTTTATCTTTTGAAATTTGTTCAAATTGCATAAATACAAGATTCCAAATTTCAACAAATCTATTTCCATCTTGATCTACAGAACCAGGAGGCCCTCCTTTTAAGTGTTCTCCATGATCATAAAAAATTTCGGAACAAGGACCACAAGGGCCTGTGTCTCCCATGGACCAAAAATTATCATTTGTTTTAATTCTTATAATTCGACTATCGTGCAAGCTTGCAATTTTTTTCCATAAATTAAATGCCTCATCATCTTCGTGGAAAACCGTTACTGTTAGCTTTTCTTTAGAAATTCCATAGTCTTTAGTAATTAATTCCCAAGCAAACTTAATTGCGGATTCTTTAAAATAATCTCCAAATGAAAAATTTCCAAGCATCTCAAAAAAAGTATGGTGTCGCGGAGTGTAACCTACATTTTCTAAATCATTATGCTTCCCTCCAGCTCTAACGCATTTTTGAGAAGTTGTTGCTCTCTTAAAAGGAAGTTTTTCCAAACCTGTAAAAACATTTTTAAACTGAACCATTCCTGAGTTGGTAAACATTAATGTTGGATCGTTTTGTGGAACTAAAGGACTAGAATCTACTATCTGATGAGAATTTTTTGCAAAAAAATTCTTAAAAGTACTTCTACATTCTGTAAGTGTTTTTGTACCCATCTACTTATAGATACAACTTTTTATATATATGTCTAGAATGCTAAAGGCGCCTTTTTAAAAGCGCCTTTAATTAACGTATTGGGAATATTTAACTTTAAGTTTACTAAGCTTAATTATCTTCTTTGATGTCTTCTTTTTCTTCAGGAATATTCTCTGAATGATCGCTTAATTTTTCTGAAATTAGTTTAGCATTTGTTCTAACTGCCATTTCAATCTCAGCTGCAATCTTTGGATTTAGCTTTAGGTATTGCTTAACATTTTCTCTACCTTGTCCTACTTTTTCGCCTTTATAGGAATACCATGCTCCAGCTTTTTCTATAATGTTTGCTTTTGCTGCTAAATCAACAACTTCTCCAAGTTTGCTAATGCCTTCACCATACATTATATCAAACTCAATCACTTTAAATGGAGGTGCAACTTTATTTTTTACAACCTTAACTCGTGTTTGGTTACCAATTATCTCTTCTTTATCTTTAATTGCTCCTATTCTTCTGATATCTAATCTTACAGATGAGTAAAATTTAAGAGCGTTTCCTCCAGCAGTTGTTTCTGGACTACCAAACATAACTCCTATTTTCATTCTTATTTGGTTAATAAAAATTATCATAGTGTTTGTCTTGGAAACTGAACCTGTTAACTTTCTTAGGGCCTGACTCATCAATCTAGCTTGTAAGCCCATATGATGATCTCCCATCTCTCCTTCTAGTTCTGCTCTTGGTGTTAAAGCAGCTACAGAGTCTACAACTAGAACAGAAATAGATCCTGATCTAACCAAAGTATCTGCAATCTCTAGCGCTTGTTCACCTGTATCTGGTTGAGAAATTAATAATTCAGTTGTGTTAACGCCTAATTTTTTTGCATAAACAGGGTCAAGAGCGTGCTCAGCATCAATAAACGCACAAATACCACCTTTTTTTTGTGCTTCAGCAATAACCTGTAATGATAAAGTAGTTTTTCCAGATGACTCTGGTCCATAAATTTCTACAATTCTACTTTTTGGAAGACCTCCAATTCCAAGAGCAAGGTCTAATCCTAGTGATCCTGTTGATATAGATTCTATATCAAGAACTCTAGACTGCCCCAGTCTCATTACAGAACCTTTTCCGTAATTTTGATCTATTTGACTTATCGCAGCGTCTAATGCTTTTTGTTTTTCTTTTTTATCTTCTGTCTTTTCAGTATTTACAACTTTGAGAGTATTTTTAGTCATTTTATTCCTTTTTAATTTATTTTATTGTCTAACGACTCAATAAAACAAATGTACACATTTTGTTCTTTTATTCAATTATATTAATAAGTAATTGAAATATATGTATATTTTACTAAAAAATATGTCTTATCCAGCTCTTATTTGGATAGTCATTAGGATCATAAAGTTTTGTCTCTAGAGCTAAATTTTTTGCTGTGAGATTGCCTACTGAAGACAGAAGTTTAAACTGAGAAACAATTCTGTCCTTATCAGAAATTGCATTATTTACTCTCGATTCAAGTAACGTAGATCTTGATGTTATAACATCTAATGTTGATCTTGATCCAGCTTCATATTCTTGAATGATGCCTTCATAAGCAATTTCTGATGCTTTTACTCTTAACTTTGTTAATTCAAAATTACTTATAGCAAGTTTAAAATTAGACCAAGCTGAATAAGAATCTCTATCTACAATGTTTTTAGAAGTTTGCAGATCTAGTTCAGCGCTATCTAACAAAGATCTCTTTTGTATAATTAACGACGTTTGTTTTCCTCCTTGATAAAGAGGAATTGAGGCTTGAGCTTTTGCAACTGATTGTTTTGTTTTGTCTATACTTGAACTGTAGCCATCGTAATCGGTAATTTCTAATGACAAACTAAAAGTTGGAGAAAGTTCAGCAATAGCAATTTTATGTTCATCTTCAGCTTTTTTAAGAGAAAACTCAGAAATTTTTAAAATAGGATTTTCTTTTTGTGCAGATAATGAGGTTTCTTCTAAAGATTTAGGTAAAGTTAAATTTAAACTATTTATTTCTTCCAAATCTACAGGATCATATCCTATGACATTTTTAAAATTTTTTTTAGTAATCAGTAGTTCATTTTCTGCATTTAATAAATTAGATTGTGCTGCTGCTAGTGAACTTTCTGACTGCGCTAAATCAGAAATTGTAATTATTCCACGCTCTAATCTACTTTTGTCTAATTCAACTTGTTTTTCAGACAAATCTAAATTTTCTTTACTAAAAATAACTTTCTTTTGAGCAAGAAGCGTTCCCGTGTAAGCCTCTACTGCTTCAAGGAGAACATCTTGTTCCACTTTTTTTAAAGTATATCTAGCTATTTCTACAGAATTTTTTTCTTTTTGATAATTATACATATCATCAAAATTAAATATCTTTTGCTCAACGGTAATTGATTTGGCAGTTGTTTGAGCGTTTGTAGATGGAGAGGACGAGCCAGTTGAAGTTGTTATTTTAGAGCTATCTGTATCGCTTTTATAAGCAGAGATAGTAACAGTTGGTTTAAACGCGCTAAATGCTTGAACTAAATTTTCATCAACTGCTTTGGTTCTTTCTCTTTCAGCGTTAAGCTTTGGATTGGTTAAGTAGGCCGCTATTAAAGATTTATTAATATTCTCAACCGCATAAGCACTCGTGCTTATAAAAAAAATCAAAAAGTAAAATTTTTTAAAAAAACTCATCTAATTTAGTATAATTTTTTTAGGTTGATGATTTGAACTAATAGGCACAATTATATCAGCAAATTTAGGCATATCTATGAGCATCTTTTTAGTTATTCTCTCATAAAACATTATAAATCTTTTAATTTCACTCTCTGACATTATTTTATTTTTATTCTTAGATATATTTTTTCTAGAATAAGCCAACTTTTTCTCTTGTAGACCTCTCCAGGTTAGAACTTTATTGAAATTTGGTACTTTTAAATAAATCATTAAATCAATAAATGAAAATAACTCTTTATAATCATTCTTTAATTGCTCATTAACCTTAAATCTCCATTTACAATTTTTATCTTCCAAAGCTTCTAATTTATTAATAGGTTTTTTTAAGCTGTGATTGTTTTCTTCAGGTCTTGCTCCTACGCACCATCCTTCTAATATAAATATATCTATGTTTTTTTCTACATAATGCCATTTATTTTTTGGCAATCTATCGTCTATGGATTTGTCAAATTTTGGAATTAAATAAGATTTATTAAATTTTTTATTTTTAAGTACTTTAAAAAGTCTAGTTAAAAAAATAACATCATGAGTTCCAGGAACTCCTCTAGTTAGAAATAATTTATTTATTCTGTTTGATATTTTTATTCTATCTTTCTTAGTTTTGTAAATATCATCAATGGAAACTGTGACTGTTCTTAAATTGTATCTGTTCTCTAATATTAATTTTAAAAATTGAGCAAATGTTGTTTTTCCTGATCCTTGTCCTCCAGCTAAACCAACAATTAAAGGTTTTCTTAAAGAAATTTTTTTTAGGAAAATTAATTCTGCAATCTTTAAGTAAATATTTTTAAAATTTTTATTTAAATTTTCTTTAATAGAAAAAGAATTTTTTAATATATTAAGTTTATTAATTAAACTTTCTTTCATTAAAAAGGAATTTTAATTTTTTTTTAAAGAATGTTCTAATAACTCTAGCCTGTCCTGACCCCAAAACATTTCATTATTATAAATATAAGTTGGAACTCCAAATATATTCATATTGATAGCTTCTTGAGTGTTGGTTTCGTAAATTTTTTTAATTTTATCAGACATTGCTAATTTACTTAAATCTTCAAAGTTAATTTTTAAATCATTTGCTATTAATTTTAGTGTTTCTAAATTAGAAATATCATTTTCTTGTGCCCACAATTGTTCTAATACTTTAAAACCAAATTGCATTTTTATTCCCATATCTATACTTGCTAAACAAAATAACGCTGGCGTATGAGGGTCTTTAGGTGGAAAAAATTTTGGTTTTTGATTAATTTTTATATTAAGAAATTCTCCCCATCTTTTTAGTTCTAATAACCTATAAATTTGTCTTGAAATATGTCTCTGCGGCACAGGCACTCCTCCTGTTGCGACAAAAACTTTTCCAACTAAATCAATTGGCTTTTCAATTATTTCTGCAGAATATCTCTTTGAAAGTTCTACCAATCTATTACTTCCAAGATAAGCATAAGGAGAAGCAACGCTGTAAAAATACAAAATTTTTTTCATATGTACTTATATAAACTATTTAAATAAAACAAATAGCTTATATGATTGAGTTGTTTTATTACCCAACACCTAATGGTAGAAAAATTTCTATTCTATTAGAAGAGTTGGAGTTAAAGTACAAATTAACAAGAATTGATATTACAAAAAATGAACAATTCTCAGAAAATTTTTTAAAGATTAGTCCTTTAAACAAAATTCCAGTTATAATTGATAATCAAGAAACTGTTTTTGAATCTGGAGCTATATTAATTTTTCTAGCTAAAAAAAATAATTTTAAATTTTATCCTCAAAAATATGAGAAAAATATTAATGAATGGTTGATGTTTCAGGTAAGTTTTGTTGGACCTATGCTAGGTCAACTTCATTATTTTTATAAATTTAACAAAGGCAAAAGTGAGTATGCTGAAAATAGATTTTTGGATCTAGCAAAGAAAATTTATGAATATTTAGATACACAACTTAGTAAAAATAAATATTTAGCATGCGATGAATATACAATTGCTGATATCGCAACATTTCCATGGTTATGTCGTCATGAATGGCATGGGATTGGAATAAAAAAATATAAGAATTTATCTAGATGGTACGAAGAAATTTCTAAAAGACCTGCCGTTATAAAAGGTTATGATCCTGAAAATTTAGGAGAAAAAATTCCTTTAGTTTCTTAACTATCAGCAAAAATTTTTTCTTCTCTCTCGTGTCGTTCTTGAGCTTCAACAGTCAAGGTAGCTATTGGTCTAGCTATTAGTCTTTTTAAACCAATTTCTTCACCCGTTTCTTCACAGTAACCGTAAGTATCATCTTTAATTTTTTTAACAGCTTTATCTATCTTGGAGATAAGTTTTTTATTTCTATTTACTGTTCTCATTTCAATAGCTTTACCTGTTTGTGAAGTTGCCTGATCAACAACATCAGCGGATGTGTCGTTATCATCTAATTCATTAAAAAGTATTTTATCGTTTTGAAGAGCTAACTCTTTCTTCCATTCTTCCAAAACTCTTCTGAAATACTCTTTATGTTTTGCGCACATGTACTTTTCTTTAGCACTGGGCGTGTAATTTTTTGGTAACTTTGTAGCCATTAGGATGTGGGAATATAAGAGGCTTTTTTATAGTGTCAAGTTGCATTGAATCAATTAAATCATCATTAATGATACAACCTGGTAAAGAAAAAAAAATTTTTTATC
Source organism: alpha proteobacterium SCGC AAA027-L15 (assembly GCA_000371865.1). GTDB lineage: Bacteria > Pseudomonadota > Alphaproteobacteria > Pelagibacterales > Pelagibacteraceae > Fontibacterium. The sequence continues at coordinate 1,047 of AQUG01000002.1, read as the reverse complement.
TAATATGTCTTTACCATTTAATTATTTGGACCATCGTACCCTATTTTTCTAATAAAAATTTACCCTTAGATGTAATTGAGGCATTGTCATGGGGACAAAATTTTGACTTAGGCTACAATAAGCATCCACCTTTAAGCGCCTGGATTCCTGGTCTACTTTTTAAAATTTTTGGAAACAAAGATTGGATTTATTATTTATTAAGCCAAGTATTTATTGTTATTTCTTTTATTTTTTTATGGAAACTGTCTTCATTTTTTTTAAAAAAAAATTATCAAATTCTTTTATCTGTTCTAACAATAGAAAGTATTGCTTTTTTCACATTTGAGACTCCTCAATTTAACGTAAATATCTGTCAAATACCGTTGTGGACAGGAACGATATATTTTTTTTTTAAATCTATAAGAAAAAATAAAATTACTGACTGGATTTTTTTAGGTATCTTCTCCGCTCTTGGTTTTTTAACAAAATATATCTTTGCCTATTTATTAATATCTCTATTTTTTTATTTAGTTTTTATTTCTCTTATTAAGAAAAAAATTAATTTTAATTATTTATATGCACTATTAACTTTTTTCTTAATAACGCTTCCTCATTTTCAGTGGTTAATCCAAAATGATTTTACTACTATTTATTACGCTTTTAAACGTGGAGGATTAAATGAATTTAATTTTTATAATCATTTACTAAATCCTTTAAAATTCTTAACAAGTCAAATTGCAATCTTATTGCCATTTCTTTTGCTAGGTTATTTTTTAATAAAAAAAATAAAAATTAAATTACCTTTTAATAATGAAAAATTTATTTTTTTAATATTTTCTTTTATACTTCCATTCTTTTTAATCTTAATAACTTCAATAATCAGCGGTTCCAGAATAAGAACAATGTGGATGATTCCATTTTATTCTTTAATTGGAGTTTTTTTTATATTTTTATATCAAGACCAAATAAATTTAAAAAAACTAAAAAAATTTTATATTATTTTAATAATATTTTTAGTCCTATCACCAACGCTATATTCATTAAGATCAATATATAAGGATAGCAGGA
>AQUG01000001.1:0-245217 GCA_000371865.1 alpha proteobacterium SCGC AAA027-L15 | reverse complement strand
GCTATTTCTTTTTTAAAAACAGAAATATTAAACAACAAAAAAAATCAAGTTTTGCTTGGCGTTACTGGTTCTGGAAAAACTTTTACAATGGCCAAAATCATCGAAGAATTAAATCGCCCGGCTTTAATTCTTGCACCAAATAAAACTTTGGCTGCCCAATTATATGGTGAAATGAAAAATTTTTTCCCTAATAACGCCGTTGAATATTTCGTTTCTTATTATGACTACTATACTCCAGAAGCTTACGTTCCAAGATCGGATACTTATATAGAAAAAGAAGCTTCTATTAATGAACAGATAGATAGAATGAGACATTCTGCTACCAGATCTCTCTTAGAAAGAGATGATGTCATTATTGTTTCAAGCGTGTCTTGTATTTACGGATTAGGATCTGTGGACTCTTACAGTAAAATGACTTTGATTTTTAAAAAAAATGAAAGCTATGAAAGAGATAAAATTATTAAAGGGCTCGTTGAGCTTCAATACAAAAGAAATGATCAAAATTTTCATCGAGGAACTTTTAGGGTTAGAGGAGAGAATATAGAAGTTTTTCCATCTCATTATGAAGATGAGGCATGGAGAATTACAATTGAAGATAATAAAATAACTCAGATAAAGTCCTTTGATCCACTGACTGGAGCTGACAATAAAGAAATTAATTTAATAAAATTATATGGAAATAGTCACTATATCACACCTAGACCAACAGTAGAAAAAGCAATTAAAGAAATAAAAAAAGAATTAATTGTTACTTTAGAAAAATTTAGAAATGAAAAGAAACTTTTAGAAGCACAAAGATTAGAGGAAAGGACTAGATATGATCTTGAAATGATTGAAGCCACAGGGAGTTGCGCTGGAATAGAAAATTATTCCAGATTTTTATCCGGAAGAAATCCTGGTGAACCACCTCCAACATTATTCGAATATCTTCCTGACAATTGTTTAGTATTTGTTGATGAAAGCCATGTCACTATTCCTCAGTTAAACGGAATGTACAAAGGAGACTATACTAGAAAAAAAACTTTATCCGATTATGGCTTTAGACTTCCTTCTTGTATGGATAATAGACCATTAAAATTTGAAGAATGGGATATGATGAGACCTCAAACAATTTTTGTTTCTGCAACGCCAAGTGAATGGGAATTAAATCAAAGCAAAGGAGTTTTTGCGGAACAAATTATAAGACCAACTGGACTAATAGATCCTCCAATTTTTATCAGACCAGCCAAAAACCAAGTGGATGATTTACTGAATGAATGCATTACCGTCACTAAAAATAATCAAAGAATACTTGTTACTACGCTTACAAAAAAAATGGCTGAAGATTTGACTGAGTATCTCGATGAGAACGGAATTAAGGTCCGTTATATGCATTCTGATATTGATACACTTGAAAGAATAGAAATTATAAGAGACTTAAGACTTGGTGTATTTGATGTTTTGATTGGTATCAATCTTTTAAGAGAAGGATTGGACATACCGGAGTGTGCTCTTGTTGCAATTTTAGATGCCGATAAAGAAGGCTTCTTAAGATCTGAAAGATCCTTAATACAAACTATAGGCAGAGCAGCTAGAAATGTTGACGGTAAAGTTATTTTGTACGCAGATAAAGAAACAGAAAGTATTAAAAAAGCTATCAATGAAACTAACAGAAGAAGAACTAAACAAATTGATTATAACAAAAAAAATAAAATAACCGCTCAGTCCATCAAATCAAAAATTAATGACATTTTGGAAGGGGTTTTTGAAAAAGATTATGTCACTTTTGATAATGACATTCCTATTGGTGATAATCTTAAAAAACATTTAAAAATGCTAGAAAAAGAAATGAAAAAAGCTGCTGACAACTTAGAATTTGAACAAGCGGCAAAAATAAGAGATGAAATAAGAAAACTACAAGAAAGAGAATTAGAAATTAATATGAGTAGCAAAATTAAAGTTTATAACGATGATGTAAAAAAAGAATTAATAGGAAGATCAACACAGGGCAAGGCTGGAATGATTGCGAAAAAAAAGAGGTAAAATGAATAAAAGTATTTTAATTACAGGATCCTCTCAAAGAATTGGTAAAGAACTATCTTTATATTTCGCAAAAATGGGTTGGAATATTGCGATTCATTTTAATAAATCAAAAAAACAAGCCAATATTCTTAAAAGGGAAATAGAAAGATACGGAGTAAAATGCATTTGTATTCAAGGCAATCTTTTGAATGTAAAAACAATAAAAAAAATAATCGCGACTGCAAATAAAAAATTAGGAAATATTAATTGCATAATAAATAATGCTTCTATCTTTAATAATGATGATATTTTAAATTTTAACGAAAAAAGTTGGAACGATCATATAAAAATTAATCTTTTGGCACCCGCTATCTTTATAAAAGAATTTTCTAAAATTAAAAATCTATCTGAAAATAAATCTATTATAAATATTCTAGATCAAAGAATATTTAAACTAACACCATATTTCTTTTCGTACACCATTAGCAAAACGGGTTTGCATACGATAACAAAAACTGCAGCCATGAAATTAGCACCAGCAATTAGAGTTAATGCGATTGCTCCCGGCCCCGTCCTTAAAAACAAAAGGCAAACTCAAAAACATTTTAGCAAACAATCAAAAAATACCTTGCTTGGTAAGGCTGTTAAAATTGAAGACATATGCAAAACTGCATATCTATTGGCAAATAGCGAAACAATTACTGGTCAAGTCATTGCCGTAGATAGTGGACAAAGTCTTAATTGGAAAACTCCAGATATCATTGGAACTAATGAATAAGACTAATATTATAAAACTTTTCGAAGATAAAAAAAAATTAAAATCTAAAGAAATAATTTTTATTAAAAATTATACGTGCAAAGCAATTATTGGCTATCATGCCTTTGAGAAAATCAAACCTCAAAAATTAAGATTTAATGTTGAAATTTTAAGCAAACAAAAAAGAGTAATTGATGGAAATATTAATTCAGTGCTCAATTATGAAGAAATTATTAACAAAATAAATTTTTTTTTAAAAAAAAAATATAATTTTTTAGAATCTTTTGCAAATGATTTTATTTATGAAATTTTTAAAAATCAAAATGTTCTAAATATTAAAATAAAGATTGAAAAACTAAACATAATTAAAAATACGGAATCTGTTGGAATAGAATTCTTTAAAACAAGAAATGACTATGAAAAACTTTGATCAAGGCAAAAAAATCATAAAAAACATAATTCAATTTTTACCTAATGGTCCTGGCGTTTATAAAATGCTAGATGATAAAAACACTATTATTTACGTAGGAAAAGCAAAGAATTTGCCTAATAGAATAAACAGTTACATTTCGTCGTCTTATTTGCCAATCAGAACAGAAAGGATGATTTCTAGCACAAAGAACTTAGAATTCATTTCAACGCAAAATGAAGCTGAAGCATTATTACTTGAAGCTAATCTAATAAAAAAAAATCAACCTCGATATAATATATTACTAAAGGACGACAAATCTTTCCCTTATATTCAGCTAACAAAATCACATAAATTTCCTCAACTAACTAAATTTAGAGGCAAACAAAATAAAAGTGACAATTTTTTTGGTCCTTTTGCATCTCCTAGTTCGGCAAGCTGGACAATTAAAACATTGCAAAAAGTATTCTTATTAAGAGTGTGCGATGATTCAATTTTTAATAATAGAAAGAGACCATGCATTTTGCATCAAATTAAAAGATGCTCAGCTCCATGTACAAATGAAATCAATGAAGTTGATTATAATAAACTTGTTGTAGACAGCGTTAATTTTTTAAATGGCAAATCTGCCCTTATACAAAAAAAACTTTCTAAAGAAATGGAAATTGAAAGTAAAAAATTTAACTATGAAAAAGCAGCAATAATTAGAGATAGAATAAAAGCATTAACTCAAATTCAATCATCTCAACGAATTAATAAAAATAATTTTAATAATGCAGATTTAATTGCTGCATTTCAAAAAAATAATATTACTTGCATTGAAGTATTTTTTTATAGATCAAAACAAAACTGGGGAAATCAAGCTTTTTTTCCAAAACATGACAAAGAAGATACTATAGACGATATTATTTATTCTTTCCTAATTCAGTTTTATGAAAATAAAATCCCACCGGAAGAAATTATTTTAAGTAAAAGTATTAAAGATTTAGATCTAATCAAATCCGCTTTAGAAAAAAAATATAATAAAAAGGTTAATATAAAAACTGCAAAAAATAATAATGAGGAGCTTTCCATAAAATTAGCCATTAAGAATGCACAATTAGCTCTAGATAAAAAACTATTGGAGAATGATAACAATGAGCATTTTTTATCATTAATTAATAAGGAATTTAATTTAGGTTTTAACCCAAGCCTAATTGAAGTTTACGACAATAGTCATGTTCAAGGGCTTAATGCTGTTGGCGCCTTTGTTGTATTTGGAAAAAATGGATTTATTAAAAAAAAATATAGAAAATTTAATATATCAAAAACAAATATTAATCCTGGAGATGATTATGGAATGTTAAAAGAAGTCCTTTCTAGAAGATTTGCAAAAATTAAATCAAATAATGAGATTGAATCTCCAGACTTAATTGTAATTGATGGAGGGAAAGGTCATTACAATGTAGCTAGAAAAGTTTTGGACGAACTGGGGCATTTTAGTCTTAATATGATAGCAATTGCAAAAGGTGAGAGAAGAAATCAAGGCGATGAAACTTTTTATTATAATAATAAAAAGATCAAAATTAATAATAATGTATTGTTATTTTTCTTACAAAGATTACGAGACGAAGCGCACAGATTTGCAGTCTTTTCACATAGAATTAATAGAAAGAATACTTTTGCTCAATCTGCACTTGATAAAATTGAGGGAATAGGAAAAGGAAGAAAGAAATTGCTATTAAATCACTTTGGTTCTGTAAAATTAATTGAGAACGCAAGCATCGAAGATATAAAAAAAATAGATGGAATAAGCGATTTAGTTGCAAATAAAATCTATAATTTTTTCAATAGAAATAGTTTAATATCTAAAAAATGAAAATTCCCAACATTTTAACTATCGGAAGAATTCTTATTGCTCCGATATTAGTAATTGTTTTTTACTTTCCTGGAGAATTAAGTGATTGGTTATCTTGCGCAATATTTGTCATAGCTGCTTTTACAGATTATCTCGATGGATTTTTTGCTAGATTATATAAACAACAATCAAAATTTGGTGAACTGCTAGATCCAATTGCAGATAAAGTTCTAGTTGCTACAGCACTAGCACTCTTAATAATGAGTCAAACCATCAAAGGGCCCCATGTAGTGGCAGCAATTATAATAATAACAAGAGAAATTTTAATTTCAGGACTAAGAGAGTTTTTAGCAAAAGCACAAATTTATATTCCTGTAACAAATTTATCTAAAGGAAAAACCGTGATACAAATGATTGCTATCTCTATTTTATTAGCTGGAAGCAGTGGCGATAAATTTTTATTTAATTATGGAATCCAATTAGGAATATATTTGCTTTGGATGTCTGCAGCATTAACACTTTGGACCGGATACGCTTACTTAAGAAAAGGAATAGATCTTATTGACTAATTATTCTTATTAATTTTTATTAACTAATTTTGAATAATCGTCATCTAACTTTTTAATCATATCAACCACGGTAAACTTAACATCTCCAATTTGAGATACAGGAGTCACCTCGGCTGCGGTACCTGTTAAAAAACAACCATCAAATTTATTGAGTTCATCAAGTTTTATTTTTCTCTCTAAAACTTTAATCTGAAGTTGTTTTGCAATTCCTATAATTGATCTTCTGGTAATTCCGTCTAAAAAAGAATCTGCTATCGGAGTGTGAATTTCATTATTCTTTGTATTAATAAAAAAAATATTTGCTCCAGTGGCTTCTGCAATGTTTCCCTGATAATCCATCATTAAAGCATCATGATAACCATTTTTCTCGGCTTCATGCTTGGACAAAGTTGAAATCATATACAAACCCGAAGCTTTTGTGTCCCAAGGAATGGAATCTGGTGCAGGTTTCTTCCATTTTGAGATGCCCAGTCTAATTCCTTTTATTTTAATTTGCGGATCAAAATAAGAGCCCCATTCCCATGTCGCTATAGCTAAATGAATCTGGCTTTTTTGCGCAGATATTGCCATCATCTCACTTCCTCTCCACACAACTGGTCTCACATAACCGCTCTTAACATTTTGTACAGAAATAATTTCTTTACATGCTCTGTCTATTTCTTCTGCAGAATAAGGAATCTTCATACCCATTCTGTCGGCCGAATGAATTAATCTGTTAGTATGTTCTCTTAATTTAAAAATTTCTCCATTATAAACACGTTCACCTTCAAAGACGCAGCTAGCATAATGAAGTCCGTGACTAAGAATATGTAAATTAGCTTCTTTCCAGTCTACAAGTTTACCATTGTACCAAATTTTTCCTGATCTTTTATCAAAAGGGATTGGATCCATTAAAGTTTAAAGTAGTAAATAATTAAAATTGTATTGGTAAATAAGTAAAGTAGATATGTCAATAAAACTGACATACAATATAATTTTAAAATGAAAGACCTTTTATATTTAAGAGAAAAAAGTTTAAAAGAAATTATAGAACTTATTTTTCAAGTATACATAGATTCATATTCAGATCCACATGAAGTACTTAAAAAAAATTCTTTTGGTAGAGCGCATCATAGGCTTCTTTGCATCATAGAAGGAAATCCCAACATCAGCATTGCTGATATATTAAGAAAATTAAAAATTACTAAACAAAGTTTAAGTAGAGTTCTACAAGATCTAATAAAAAAAAACATCATATCGCAAAAAAAAGGAACAAAAGACGGCAGACAGAGAGAGTTGGTTCTGACTGAAAAAGGCATAAAACTTTGTGATGAAATATTTAATAAACAAAAAAAAAGAATAATCAATGCGCTTAAAAATTCAAGTTCGGATGAAGTTTCAAACTTTAAATCAATAATGAAAAAAATAATTAATGGATAATTCAAAAATACATATTTTGATTGTTGATGATGATGACAAAATAAGAGATTTATTAAAACAATATTTAAAAAATAATAATTTTTTTGTATCTACGGCAATAAACGCATCAGATGCTGAAGAAAAATTAAAAATTGTTAAATTTGATCTGGCAATTATTGATATAATGATGCCTGGCAAAGACGGTTTGCAACTTACAAAGGAAATTAGAGAAAAAATTGATTTACCAATTATTCTTCTTACGGCTAAAGGCGAGGCCGAGGATAGAGTGAGAGGATTAGAATTGGGAGCAGAAGATTACTTGCCAAAACCTTTTGAGCCAAAAGAGCTTTTGTTAAGAATTAAAAATGTAATTAAAAGAATTAAAAAAGATAAACATATAATAACTGCGATTAAGATAGGAAAAGCTAATATTAATACTAAAAAAATGGAAATTCAAAAAGATAAAAAAATAATAAAAATTAATGCTAGTGAAAAAATTCTATTAGAAAACATGATTAGTTCTGCTGGAAAAATATTTTCTAGAGAAGAAATATCAAAGATTACTAACTTAACACAAGAAAGAAGCATAGATGTCCTGGTTACAAGACTAAGGCAAAAAATCGAACCAGATCCAAAAAATCCTAAGTACTTACAAACAGTCCGTGGTACCGGATATGTGTTGTGGTTAGATTGAAATGCTAAGAAAAATATTTCCCAGAACTTTACTTTTTAGATCATTACTAATTGTAATAGCTCCAATAATACTTATTCAAATTGTCGTTGGAGGAGTTTTTTTTGATAGCATTTGGTACAAAACAAACAGGGGTTTAGTTAGATCTGCGGCAAACGAAATAAACACATTTTTAGCTCTCTACCCAGAGTTCAAACAAAAAAACAAAAGTAATGAGTTAGTTAATATTTATAAAGATAAAAGCGGCATAATAATCTCAATCAAAAAGGAAACTCAGCAACTTCCATCTACGGAAACAGTAAAGTGGTACAGTTTATATGACAAAATTGTCTTAGAAGAATTTTCAGAAAAAATAAAAAATCCATACTGGCATAATGTCAGATTTAATAGTTCATATGTTCAAGTATTGGTGCTCTTAAATAAGAACGAAGTTATTGAATTTTTAGTACCTAAATCAAAAATAAGATCTACATCAGGAAGAATATTTGCACTGTGGATTACTATCCCTTCATTAATATTTCTTTTTATTTCAATAATTTTTCTACGTAACCAAATAAGACCTATCGTTCTTCTTTCTCAAGCAGCAGAAAGATTTGGTAAAGGGCAATTTGATAGTGATTTTAAAGTATCAGGAGCTCTTGAAATTAGACAGGCTTCTTATGAATTTGAAAGAATGAAAAGAAGAATTCTGAAACATATTAGTCAAAGAACAGCTATGTTATCTGGTATTAGTCACGATCTGAAAACACCTCTAACCAGATTAAAATTACAAATCGAGCTTTTAAATAAAAATCAAAAATTAAATTCTCTAAAAGAAGAAATTACCGAAATGGAGAAAATGATTAATGAATATCTTGATTTTGCAAGCAATCAATATTCGCAGCCTGTAGAAAAATTTAATTTTGTCCAATTAATTCAAAATTTAATTGATAAAAGTTTTAAAAAAAATATTAAAATAAAGAGTCCCAAAAGTTTAATATTCTCTGGAAGAAAAAATCTAATTAGAAGATGTATTGCTAATATCATAAACAATTCTCAAAAATATGCAGAAAATATTTCAATTACGTGTAAAAAAATAAAAAAAACCATTCTAATTAACATTGATGATGATGGCCCTGGAATTGCGGATGAGCACAAAGAAAAGGTATTTAGACCATTTTATAGAGTGGACAAATCAAGATCTCTTAAAGATAGTAATGTGGGATTAGGTCTTTCAATTGTGGAAGATATTGTTAATTCTCATGGTGGGACTGTAAAGCTATTAAACAATCCAAAAGGCAAAGGACTAAGAGTTTCCTTATCTTTTCCTAACTAGTTTTTTCAACCTTTCTATTTCTAATTTGAGTTTGTTTATTTTGCTTTTCATTTGCATCAGATCTTCCTGGGAAGAATTGTTAAAATGATGCATGATCTTTTCTTTTTTAAACTGAATAATATTACTTATTTCTTGCTTGATGTCTTTTGCGGTTAAAATCCCTAATTGAAATAAATTTACAAAATCATTGATAACTTTTTTATAATTATTCATGTATTCTTCTTGATGATATAGTTATAAATAATTCTAAGATTATTTAAATGTTTATTCACAATCTAAATCCAGTCATTATGAATTTTGGTTTTCTAGAAATTCGCTGGTACTCATTGGCTTACATTGCTGGCATATTCTTTGGTTTTTACTATGCAAAACATTTAATTAAAAAGCACTGGGATAAAGAAAAAATCAATATTCAAAATCTTGATAATTTTTTGATTTATCTAATTTTGGGAATTATTTTCGGGGGTAGAATTGGATATATTTTATTCTATAATTTTAATTATTACTTACACAATCCAATTGAAATCTTATTTTTATGGCAAGGCGGGATGTCTTTTCATGGAGGTGCTATCGGTGTTTTTATAGCTTCAATAATTTTTGCAAAAAAAAATAAAATTAGAATACTTGTTTTGACAGACATAATTGTCTGTGTTGCTTCGATCGGTATATTTCTAGGAAGAATTGCTAATTTTATAAATGGAGAATTATATGGAAAAAAAACTTTTTCGAATTATGGGGTAATATTTCCAAAAGTTGACATGGAACCAAGACATCCGTCGCAACTATACCAAGCTATTCTTGAAGGTTTAATATTATTTTTATTGTTAAATATTATTTTAAAATATAAAAAAAAATTATTTAACGGCGAATTATCTTGTTATTTTTTAATTTTTTATTCTGTATTTAGAATTATATCAGAAATGTTTAGGGAGCCAGATAAGCATATAGGCTATATAATTTTTAATTTATCTTTAGGCACGTGTATAAGTCTATGTTTTTTAATCTTTGGAATAATTGCATATAAAATAATTAAAGATGAATCGTATAGAAAAATTAATTAGTAAAAAAAAATTTATTCCGTTAAATCAATTTATTAATATTGCATTATACGACAAAAAATTAGGCTACTATCAAAATAAAAAGATATTTGGCCGAGATGGAGATTTTATAACATCTCCACTAATATCTAGCATTTTTTCAGAAATGATAACTGTGTGGATTGTTTCTTATTGGATTTATATAAAAAAACCAAAAAAGATTAACATATTAGAATTAGGTCCTGGGAATGGCTTGATGATCAAACAAATAATAAATTCAATTAAAAAAATTAAAACTTTTAATGCAACATTTAATGTTTATTTACATGAAAAAAGTGAAAAATTAATAAAAATTCAAAAAAACAATTTAAATGATTTTAAAAATATTATTTGGATTAAAAATATCAATAAAATTAATCAAGATCCAACAATAATTATAGCAAACGAATTTTTTGACGCATTTCCTATAAAACAATTTTATAAAGAAAATAATAATTGGTACGAACAATGTGTTGCCTTTAAGGATAGTAGTAAAAAAAATATTACTTATTGCAAAAATAAAATTAATGATAACTCTTTTAAAAAATATTCAAAATTTTACAATGTTAATAAAAGCAAAATTATAGAATACCCAGTCAATATCGAAACTTATCTTAATTCAATATCTAAAATTATAAAAAAAAATAATGGAATTTTTCTAATGTTTGATTACGGTTATTCAAGCGTTCTTGGAAAAAATACTATTAGAGCAATAAAAAAACATAGAATTGTTGATTTGTTAAAAGAATATACTGATTGCGATATTACATTCGATATCAATTTCAATATATTAAAGAATATTTTTAAAAGAAATAATATCCAAAATATTGGAACTGTATCTCAAAACTTTTTTTTACAAAAATTAGGAATTATGGAAAGAGCAGATCAAATAATCAAAAAACAAGATGCCTCAGCTAGTAAAAACTTAATTCTAAGTATTAATAAATTAATTAATCCAAAAGTAATGGGGAATACTTTTCATGCATTGGCTTTTTCTAATAAAAACTGCAAATTTAATCTTGGATTTATTTAATGATTTTTCATTCAAAAAAAATTAACAAAATACCTGGTTTGAAAAGTTTTTTTTTCACAAGAAAGAATGGCCTATCTAAAGGAATTTACAAAAGCCTAAACTGCGGATTAGGATCTAATGATAAAAAAAAAATTATTAAAAAAAATATTACGATAGTTGCAAAAAAAACTGGTTGTAAATTAAATAAGCTAATTATGTTAAAACAGTATCATAGTAATAAAATAATTAATTTTGATAATTTTTTAGTTAAAAAAAGGTATAAAGCTGACGGAATTATTACTACATATCCTAATTTTTCTTTTGGAATTTTAACTGCAGATTGCGTTCCAATATTAGTTGCTGATAAAGAAAATAAAACAATAGCTGCTATTCATTCTGGATGGAAAGGTGCGAATTCTGGAATTATTGAAAATCTAATAAAAAAATTTAAACAAAAGAAATCAAAAATATCAAATTTAATTGTGGCAATTGGACCATGTATAGAGCAAAAAAATTACGAGGTAAAAGAAGACTTTATAAAAAAGATTAAGTTTAAGAATTACGATTATAAAAAATATTTTAAAAATGGTAATAAGAAAATTTACTTTAATCTAAGATTATTCGTAAATAACAAATTTTTAAAACTAGGAATACCAAATAGAAATATCGATCATATTAATAAAGACACTTATAGCGATTATAAAAACTTTTTCAGTTATAGAAGATCTGTACATAATAATGATTCAGATTATGGAAGATGCATCTCTGTAATTTGCAGATATTAATTGATTAACTAATTGTAAAATTATATAAAAAGATCTCATGAAGATTGTATCTGGAACAAGCAGTATTTCCCTAAGCGATAAAATCTGCAAATATTTAAAAACAAAACCAACTCAAAGAGAAATTGTAAGATTCGCTGATTCAGAAGTCTACGTTGAGATTAAAGAAAATATGAGAGGCAACGATGTATATTTAATACAGTCAACTTCTTATCCAGCTAACGACAACATTATGGAATTACTAATATGCATAGATTCTTTAAGAAGATCTTCAGCAAAAAATATAACAGCAGTCATTCCTTACTTTGGTTACGCAAGACAAGATAGAAAAGTTGTACCAAGATCTCCCATAAGTGCAAAATTAGTTGCAAACTTAATTACTAACGCTGGAGCGAACAGAGTTCTAACGATGGATCTTCACGCAAATCAAATTCAGGGTTTTTTTGATATTCCCGTTGATAATTTATACGCATCTCCCGTTCTTTTAAAACATATATTAAAAAATATTGGCACGAAAAATATTGTTTGTGTTGCTCCTGATGTTGGAGGAGTGGAAAGAGCAAGGGCCATTGGCAAAAGATTGAATGCCGGTTTAGCGATCATTGATAAAAGAAGAGAGCGTCCAGGACAATCTGAAGTCATGAACGTTATTGGTGAGGTTAAAAATAAATCTTGTATTATAATTGATGACTTAATTGATAGCGGCGGAACAATCTGTAACGCTGCTGATGCTCTTATAGAAAAAGGAGCAAAAGAAGTTTATTGTTATGTTGTTCACGGTGTTCTTACAGGCTCGTCTATAGATAAAATTAAAAAATCTAAGATGAAAAAAATTGTTATCACTGACACAATTGATAATGCAAAAAAAATTAAAGGAGTTTCGAAAATAGAGGTGGTTAGTATTGCCCCATTAATTGCTGAAGCCATCAAGCGAATATCTCAATCAACTTCAGTTTCCAGCTTATTCAAATAAATAACAATAACTTGTTTTTTTTTAGAAGTTAATATAAAACAAGCGATCTTGATTATATGGAAAACTTAAAGCTCGAAGCATCAGAAAGAAAACTTAACACCAAAGGAGATCTTAAAAAATTAAGATTAGAAGGTTTTCTTCCAGGTATTTTATATGGCGATAAAGAACAAAGCTTACCTTTATCAGTTAAAAAAATTTCAATTAAAAAAATGTTAGAGTCATCTAACTTTATGAGCTCTGTTATTGAAATGAGTATAGGCGGATCAAAACATAAAGTTTTAACTAAAGATATAAATTTTCATCCTCTAAATAATGAACCGATACACATAGACTTTCAAAAGATTAAGTCCGGAACAAAAGTAACTGTTAATATTCCTGTAAAATTTATTAACAACGAAAATTGTCCAGGACTGAAAATGGGTGGAGTTTTAAACATTGTAAGAAGAAAAATAGAATTAAGATGTGCTGCTGAAAATATTCCTGCTGAAATCGTAGTTGATTTAGCTAATAAAGAAATGAACGAAAGTATTCACATATCTTCTGTAAAATTACCTGATGGAGCAAAACCTATAATTAGTGATCGTGATTTTACTATAGCAACCATCGCTGCTCCTACAGTTGTTAAAGAGCCTGAACCAGCTGCCGCTGCTGCGGGTGATGCTGCTGCAGGTGATGCTGCTGCTCCAGCTGAAGGTGGAGCTGCTGCGGGTGATGCTAAAGCTGCTGATGGGAAAGCTAAACCGGGAGAAGCAGCAAAATCTCCTGATGCTGCGAAAAAACCTGCTGCTGCTGCAGCACCTGCGGATAAAAAGAAATAACATCTAAATGTTATTATTTGCAGGGTTAGGAAATCCAGATCCAAAACATGCAAATAACAGACATAACGTAGGCTTCAAACTTATTGATGCTTTAAATAAAAATTTTGGACTCTCGAAACAAAAACCAAAATTTAAGGGTCTGCTAACTAACGGTCAAGTACAGGATAATAAAGTAATAGTAGTAAAGCCATTAACTTTTATGAATAATTCGGGAATGTGTATTAGAGAAATAACTGATTACCATAGAATTAAAACTAATAATATTTTTGTATTTCATGATGACATGGATATCGAAATTGGAAAAATAAAAACTAAAATGGGAGGATCTAGCGGTGGTCACAATGGCATTAAGTCAATAGACGACTCTATAGGACCTGATTATAACAGAATTAGAATTGGTATTGGCCACCCTGGTGACAAAGAATTAGTAGATAAACATGTTCTAAATGATTTTACCGAAGAGGAAAAAATTATAATAGATCAAGTTATTAAGAAAATATTTAAAAATATAAATCTTCTTATAGAAAAAAAGCTAGACGATTTTACTTCTAAAAGTAATCAATAAGTCTATATGAGTTTTAAATGTGGAATTGTAGGCCTACCCAACGTTGGTAAATCAACGCTATTTAACGCTCTTACAAAATCTAAAAATGCACAAGCAGCTAACTTTCCTTTTTGCACAATAGAGCCAAATATTGGTGTTGTTACTGTTCCAGATGAAAGATTAGAAAAACTTTCAAATATTGCAAAATCAGAAAAGATTATTCCAACATACATAACATTTGTAGATATTGCTGGACTAGTGGCCGGAGCATCCAAGGGTGAAGGTTTAGGTAATAAGTTTCTTGCAAATATTAGAGAAGTTGACGCTGTAATACATATGCTAAGATGTTTTGATTCAAGCGAAATACAAAATGTCAATAAAACAGTGGATCCTATAAGAGATTTAGAAACAGTAGAAACTGAAATGATGATTTCGGATTTAGAATCCGTTGAAAAAAGATTGTCTCAAAAAAAAAATAAAAATAATGAATTAAATAAAGAGACTTTTGAGATTTTAGAGCATGTTTATGAATCTTTAAAAAAAGGAACTCGTCCAGAAAAGTTAGAGGAAAAATTCGATAAAAAATTAGTTAAAAATTTAGGTATTCTATCGACCAAACCTAGGATCTTAGTCTGCAATGTAGATGAGAATAGTGTCAGCGCAGGTAATAATTATTCTGGTAAAATAAAAGATAAATTTAAAAATGATACAGTAGTAATTGTTTCTGCTGAAATTGAACAACAAATTACTGAACTTCAAGATTCTGAAGCTAGTGAATTCATGAAAGAAATTGGAATAAAAGAATCTGGTTTAGACCAAATTATAAAAGCTGGATATAAAATTTTAAATTTAAGCACTTATTTTACGGTGGGTCCTAAAGAAACTCACGCATGGACTGTTGAAAAAAACTGCAAAGCTCCAGATGCAGCTGAAGTTATTCACTCTGATTTTAAAAAAGGATTCATTAAAGCCGAGGTTATATCTTACGTAGATTATATTCAGTATGCAGGAGAAGTGGGTGCTAGAGATAATGGAAAATTAAAGATTGAAGGAAAAGACTATGAAGTAGCTGATGGAGATATTTTACACTTTAGGTTCAACACGTAACCAAATTTTTTTCTTAACAAGATAAACTAATACTGTAAGAATTAATAAATAAACTACTGTCTTAAATCCTATTCTTTTTCTAGCCTCTAAATGAGGTTCTGATGCCCAAGTTAAAAAAGTCACTACATCTTTTGAAAGTTGTTCTTCAGTTGCTGGAGTGCCATCTGAATACTTAACGGAATCTTGGCTTAAAGGTTTTGACATTTTAATTTTATTACCTGGCATATATTTATTGTGATAAACTCCATCTTCGAGTTTTACATCTTTTGGTGGCTTGTCTGTATAACCCATCAATATAGAATAAATGTAATCTGGCCCACCTGCTCTAGCTTTTACTAAAACTGACATATCGGGCGGATATGCGCCGCCATTTGCTGCCCTTGCTGCTTTTTCATTAGCAAATGGACTTGCAAATTTATCGGACGGCTTTCCAGGTCTTTTAAACATTTCCCCGCTATCATTTGGCCCATCTAAAACTTCAACTTTTGATGCTATTGCTTTAACTTCTTCTTCTGAAAAGCTTGGCCCACCGACTTCTGATAAATTTCTATAACTTAAAAGATTCATTGAATGACATGATGCACATACCTCTGTGTAAACCTGGTAACCTCTTTGAAGAGATGCCCTATCAAACTTTCCAAAAAAACCATCAAAAGACCAAGATTGCTTTAAAAGCTTCTCTTGTTTTTCTGCAGAAAAAGAATTTGAAACATTAAATATTAAAAGGAAAAAAAATAATGAAAATTTTAATAAAGAACTCATAATTTTTTTAAAAAATTTTAAATGTTTTGATTTTTCCTTGTTTTTTCCAATCCTCATACTCATGAATACTTTTGGGCATGGGCAAAGGCTTTTCTGTTAATGATACCAAAGGAGCTATAACTAAAAAGAATAAAAACCAATAAACAGTACCTACCCTAGAAATTAAAACATAGATACCTTCGGCAGGCATTCCTCCTACATACATCAATACGAAAAAATCAAGCACAAAAAGAAAAACAAATTGTTTCCATACGGGTCTAAAAACTGAAGATCGAACTTTAGACAAATCTAACCAAGGTAACAAACCCAGAACAGCAATACTGCTTACCATAGCAATAACTCCTAAAAGTTTGTCAGGAATACTTCTTAAAATTGCATAAAATGGTAAAAAATACCATTCTGGAACGATATGAGCTGGAGTTATCAAGGGATCCGCAGGAATATAATTATCTGGATGTCCGAGATAGTTTGGCGCGTACATTGTAATTAAAACAAAGGCTAATAAAAAAATTAACATTGCAAACAAATCTTTGCTAGTTGTAAAAGGAGCAAAACTTACTGTATCTCTAGTATCCACTGGCTCAATACCAGATGGGTTGTTCGAGCCAACAATATGCAAAGCTATTACGTGAAAAATAACTATCCCTAAAATTCCAAAAGCTAAAAGCCAATGCAAAACATAAAAACGATTTAGAGTGGAATCTCCAACTGCATAATCTCCCCACAACCATGTAACTATTCCCTCACCTACTAATGGTACAGCTGAAAATAAATTTGTTATAACTGTTGCTCCCCAGTAACTCATTTGACCCCATGGCAAAGTATAACCAAGAAAAGCAGTGGCCATCATCATGAAAAAAATAACAATTCCGATCAGCCACATTAGTTGTCGTGGTTCTTTATAAGAACCATAATAAAGTCCTCTAAAAATATGGATA
This sequence comes from alpha proteobacterium SCGC AAA027-L15, assembly GCA_000371865.1. Lineage (GTDB taxonomy): Bacteria > Pseudomonadota > Alphaproteobacteria > Pelagibacterales > Pelagibacteraceae > Fontibacterium. The sequence goes on along the minus strand of AQUG01000001.1, from coordinate 228,228 downwards.
TATACTGCTATAAAAAAGAAAGAGGCAAAATTCATGTGAGCATATCTAAGAAGCCATCCATAATTTACATCTCGCATAATTTTTTCTACAGATGTAAAAGCCTCGGATGAAGATGGCTTGTAATGCATTCCAAGCGCCAAGCCTGTAACAATTAAAAATATCAGGCATATCATTAGTATTCCACCTAAACTCCAAAGATAACTTAAATTTTTTGGAACTTGAAAGTCTAAATATTCGTATTTAAACATTCTGATAATTGGAAGGCGATTATCTATCCAACCAACAACTCCCTTGAACGGAGATCCCCCTACTTTATTTGTATGAACCGGTTTGATTTCATTTTGATTAAAATTAGAATCTTTTTCACTCATAAAAATTTTATCCTAATTTAATTTTATTATCTCCAACAAATTCATATGTTGGAACTTCCAAATTAGTTGGGGCAGGACCTTTTCTAATTCTTCCAGAACTATCATAATGAGAACCGTGACAAGGACAAAACCATCCACCATAATCACCTTTGCCACTAATCGGAACGCAGCCTAAATGAGTGCAAACCCCGACCAAAACTAGCCATTCAGATTTTTTAACTCTTTTATTATCGGGTTGAGGATCTTTTAATTCTTTAAGGTCAACTTTTTCAGCGCTGGCAATTTCTTCTTTGGTCCTTCTTTTAATAAAAACAGGCTTTCCTCTCCATAATACTGTTATTTCTTGTCCTTCTTTAATTTTTGACAAATCAACTTCTGTAGATGCAAGAGCCTTTACTGAGGAGTCCGGATTCATTTGATTTATAACCGGCCAAACAGCAGCTCCAACTCCTACTGTACCAACGGCTGTAGTTGCAACAGTTAGAAAATCTCTTCTGTTTTTCTTATCTGAATTATTATTGTTTTCTGACATAAATATTTAATTTAATTATTTCTAAACTATTTTCTTTTCCATAGCCAGAATGACGCATAAATAATAAATTTCTAATATGATTAAAATTGCATTATTTCAGCCCGATATTCCTCAAAATACAGCTGCAACCATAAGATTGTGTGCATGTTTAAATGCAACTTTAGAAATTATTGAGCCTTGTGGGTTTCAATTTGATGAAAAAAGACTCAAAAATATTTACATGGATTATTATAAAAATTGTAAGATTATAAGATATCAATCTTTCGATGATTTTATTAAAACTAAAAAAGATAAAAGAATAATTCTAATAACAACTAAAGCTGAAAAAAATTATTATAATTTTGATTTTAAAAAAAATGATACAATATTATTTGGAAGAGAAAGCGCTGGTGTACCAGATTCTGTGCACGAGATAGCTGATGCAAGACTAAAAATACCAATGTCTAAAAAAACCAGATCTTTAAATGTTGTAACTTCTATTTCTATTGTATTATCTGAGGCACTTAGGCAAAACAATTACAATAATCTTTAATAATGAATTCAAATTTAGAAGAAAAAAAAATTATTGCTAGAAATTGGTTTGAAAGTTTAAGAAATTCTATTTGCGGTGAATTTGAAAGGATCGAATATCTCAAGTCTAAAAAAAAAATCTTATTTAAAAAAAATAAATGGAATGCTGGCGGAAGTTCCAAAGGCGGAGGAACATTTGCATTAATTGAGAATGGCTCAGTTTTTGAAAAAGTTGGAGTTAATATTTCGACTGTCTCTGGAAAATTTAATAAAGAATTTAGAAAAAAAATTCCAGGAGCAGTTAATAATCCTAATTTTTGGGCCTCTGGAATCTCTGTTGTTGCACATATGAAAAATCCAAAAGTTCCGGCATTTCATTTCAACACCAGATTTATAGTTACCTCAAAATCTTGGTTTGGTGGAGGGATGGATATGACACCATGCATAAAAGATTTAAATCAAAAAAAATATTTTCATCAAGAAATAAAGAAAATGTGCAATCTTCATAATAAGAATTATTATTCACTGCATAAAAAAAATTGTGATCAATATTTTTATTTACCTCACAGACAAGAACCTAGAGGAGATGGTGGAATATTTTATGATTATCTTGCTTCCAATAACTGGAATGAAGATTTTAATTACACGAGAGATGTTGGAATGACTTTTTTAAGAGCATCTTCTAAGATAATACAAGAAAAAATGTTTTTAAAATGGAATGAAAAAGATAAAGAAAAACAATTAATAAAAAGAGGCAGATACGTGGAATTTAATTTATTATACGATCGCGGCACTAAATTTGGTTTAAATACCAATGGAAATATTGAAGCTATTTTTATGTCGCTTCCTCCGCTTGCAAAATGGTAAAAATCTAAATGGAAAAAGAACCAATTACTCCTCAAGGGTTAGAAAAAATTAAAATAGAATTGCAAGAGAGAATCTCTGTGACTCGACCGAAGATAGTAACTGCTATTTCGGAAGCGAGAGCTCATGGTGATCTAAAAGAAAATGCCGAATATCATGCTGCAAAAGAAGAACAGGGTCATAACGAAAGAAGAATTCAAGAAATTGAAACAACAATAGCAACTGCAAATATTGTCGATGTTGCAAAAATCAAAAATGACAACAAAGTAATTTTTGGATCAACAATTATTTTATTAGATATGGAAACTAATGAGAAAAAAAAATACAAAATTGTTGGTAAAGATGAAGCAAATGCAAAAGAAGGTTTGTTATTTTATAAATCACCAATCGCATTAGAATTAGTTTCAAAACATACGGGCGATTTTGTCTCTGTCAAAACTCCAGCTGGAGAAAAAAATTATGAGATTATTGAAGTTAAATATATTTAATTTAAGTATTAAATATTACGCAAATTTAATTTAAAATTATTTTCAATCCAAGAATCTTTTAAAAATTCTAATTTTTTTCCAAGTTTCTTTCCTTGTTTAAATCCTTTTTTAATTAAAAAATCCCCAGAAATAGGAAATTTTGGGACTTTAAATTTTTTAATAAATAGTCTGTACTTTATAAAAGTTTCTAAATTAACTTCCTTTTTTGCACAAAAAATAAAATTTAAAAAATCTAAAGTAAATTCTTTATCATAAAAATATAACTGACGTCTGATTGTCTGATAACCATAAGGTTTATTTTTTAGTAACTTAAACTGTTCGTAAATAAAATTAAGATAGCCTTTATCCTTGTTAGACAGTCGAAATTCTCTAGCAAAATAGATATTTTTTTTATCATATCCAACTAATAATATTGAAAGTAGATGAAGATAATCTAAATTTAATCCTAATTTTTCATTCAAAATCTGAACTCTATTTAATCTCTCAAAGAATTTTATTTTATATACTCGGCTAATAATCTTCTTGAAATAATTCTTATTATTAATTTTAAAAAAATTTTTTAATTCTAAAATTTTTTTTAACTCAATAAATAATCTTTCTTGGGAGATAAATTTTAAAAATTTAACATTTTTATTAATAATTCTTATAATATTGCGATCTTTAATATTAGAGTTGTATTCTAATGAAAATCTTATGAATCTTAGAATTCTTAAATAATCTTCTTTAATTCTTAAATCTGCACTTCCGATAAAAATAATCTTTTTATTTTTTAAATCCCGGGTTCCATTTACTGGATCAAAAATCTTTCCAAATTTATCACAATAAATTGCATTGATTGTAAAATCTCTTCTTAAGGAGTCTTCTAACCAATTATTGGTCCATTGAATCTTGGTATGCCTGCCATCAGGCTTTATATCTTTTCTTAAAGATGTAATTTCATATTTATAATTCTTAGAGAAGGTTGTAATTGAACCATATTTAATTGCTAAATCTAAGACTTTATAATTATTTTTTAATAATATTTTTTTAACTTGCTCTGGCTTATAAACAGTAGCCAAATCGATATCTCTTGTTAATTTTCCCTCTATTGCTTTTCTAACGCAACCTCCAACAAACTGCGTGTGGGTTTCTAAGTTAATTGGATTTAAAATTGAAATTAATTTTTTATTTTCTTTTGAAAATAAAAATGATTTTTTCATTAAAAATATTAATATAATTCTATTTTACCAGATAATGTATTATTTTTTTCTGATAATTTTTTTAACAAGATTTTTTCTTTTCTAACATTTAATGAAAAATATACATTGGCATTTCTTTCAAAACCAAATTGTCCGTAATAGTCAAATTCTCCAATTAAAATAATAAAATCAATATTCTTTTCATTGATAACACCTATGCTTTTGTTTACCAATTCTTTACCTATCCCTCTTCCTTTGAATTTCTGATCCACTATTAAGGGTCCAAGCATTAACCCGTTATTATTTTCTATCTTGCAATTAAAATATCTGATGCTTCCAATTATTTTCTGGCCTTTGCAATAAACTTTTGAATATTTAATATTGCGCTCGAGATTCTCTCTTAATCTAAAACTGGGTCTTGCATATCTTCCTGGACCAAGAACAGCTTCTTCGAGTAAAAAAATTTTTTTATCATCTGATTTTTTTTCTTCTCTAATCACAGCAATAATTTTTAACTTGGCTGGGGCTCCAGGATTCGAACCTGGGATGGCGGGATCAAAACCCGCTGCCTTACCGCTTGGCTAAGCCCCAATATTAATTTTAGAAATAAGGTTATATTATTTTTGCTTTCCTTATCCAATAACTTTTATAATGTTTTTTTAGAGTAAGAATAGCTTCAGCTAAATGTGCGTTATTTTCAAAAACAGCAAAACAAGCTGAACCGCTACCTGTCATTCTGGCTATCTTACAGCCTTTTAATTTCTTAAGAAAAGTTAATAATTTTAATATGGTCTTGTTTTTTTTAAAAGCACTCTGTTCTAGATCATTTCCTTTATAATTTAAAAATTTGATCAAATAATTCATATTTAGAATATTCTTTTTTAAAAAGTAAATTTCAGAATTATTTTTTTTTGAAAATATTTTGTTTGAAAGATAAATATTTTTTGTGGAATTAAAACAATTTGGATAAACTAATAATAAATTAAATTTTGGTTTTTTTTTGAATTCTATAATTTTATTAAATCCATAAAGAATTTTAAAATTAGTATTTAAAGAAGGCTCAACATCAGCCCCTATTTTATTACATATTGAAGAAATTGTGTTTTTTTTTAAATTTAGTTTTAGATATTTATTAAAAAAATTAAGTAATACAGAAACATCTGCTGAACCACCTCCAAATCCAGATCCTTGTGGTATATTTTTTACAATTCTAATTTTAAATTTAAGTTTATTAAATTTTGGGTATTTTTTTAAAATATTAAATAATTTTAATACTGTGTTGTTAGTATTGCTTATTCCTTTAGAAAATTTTCCAGTAAAAATGATCTGATTATATGTTCTATTAGCAGACACAAAAATCTCATCATAAATATTAAAAAAACAAAATAAGCTTTCTATTTCGTGATATTTATTTTTTAATTTTTTGATTACTTTTAAATATAAATTTATCTTGCCATAAGCTTTAAGACTTCTTTTTATCAGCATCATCTAATCCAAAAATTATTTTTTTATTAATAGATTCTTTTAAATCCTGCTCAATATTTTTAAGCTTAATAGCATTTTGCCAAACATATCTAGCTTGGATTTGTTTTCCATTTGTCCAAAGAACATCACCGTAATGATCATAAATAACTGCTTCTGAAGGTTCTTTTTCATAAGCTGTCTGCAAAATTTCTTCTGCTTTATCAAAATCTTTTAGTAAAAAATATGCCCAGCCAAGTGAATCTAAAATATATCCTCGTCCTTTACTTAAGTTAACAGCCTCAACTAACATTTCTTTTGCTTTATCTAAATTAATTTTTTTTTCTAACCAACTATATGCCAAATAATTTAAAACCTCAGGCTGCTTAGGAGAAATTTTAAGAGCTTGTAAAAAATTTTTTTCTGCATTTTCCCATACTCCTGCTCGTTCTTGGCTAATAGCTAGATTGTAATAATAAATCCAATCGTCATCTCTTTTATCTTTTTTTGACGCTATTGATTTTTCATATAATTCTATAGATTTGGTGTAATTTTTATTAGCTCTTAGAAAATTTGCTAATTCAAAATATTTTTCAGATTTAAAAAATTCATTATTTTTTAAAAAGTTTTCAAGTAAATTAATTTGCTTCTCAGTGTTATTGTTTGGTAAAAATCTTAATCTTGTTAAATTTGCATACCAATTAAATTCTTTTCCTAGTTTTTCAATGATCTTTAATTCTTTTTCTGATTCTTCTAAATTATTTATTATAATAAGATTTTCTATTTTTAAGATTTTATTAGACAGAAAATTAGGATTTAAATATTCACTTAAATTTAAATAAAAATTTGAAATCTGAACTTGTTCATAGTTTTGATAAAAGTTAGCAAATAAATATAATAATTCTGCTAAACCATGATTAATATTTTTTCTTTTATAAAATTTGTCAATTTTATAAAATTTATTTTCATGTGAGTCTAAAAAGAGCTGTTTAAATAGTAAATTTTCTGAAGATATTTCTAAATTCCGATTGATAATATCATTAATCTTATCTTTATTATTTTTTTCTAGATAATAAGATAAATAAAAATAATTATACCTACCTAATTCTTTTTTATTGGAAATTTCACTAAAATTTAGATCAATATTTTTCTGATTATCTAAATACAAATTAATTAAAATTTTTTGTGTTAACGAAACATTTTTAAAACTAGAATTTGACCTATTAATCTTTTCGTTTAAATCCTCGGTATTCTTATTTGATAAATCTGCCCACAAGCCAAGATTTTGATACAGTTCTAATAGTAGTGGGTCACTAAAGCTTTGTTTTGGTAAAGAAATATAGCTTTGTAATTTTGAATATCTTTCTTTCTTAAAATCATGAACGAACAATATGAGATTAAATGGATATACCGATTGATAAGACTTATCTAACTTTTTTATAAATATATAAGCTTCTTCAATTTTACCATTATTAACTAATGTTTCGACATACTTCAGATTAAATTCTGAATGATAAATTCCTAAATTTTCAATATTTTCGAAAAAATTATAAGCTTTCTGTGAGTCATTTTTTTGTAAAGAAACACTACCAGATAAATAATTAGAAAAGTAATTAGAATTTTTAACTAATCTTTTTTTATTTTCTAAAATATTAGCATTCAAATGCGAATAATTTGCTATAAATAGTAAAAAAAAAACTATGTAGAAGATCTTTTTACTCATAAAAATGCTCAAAAAATATTTAAGTAATAAAACTATAAACCTACTGGAATACTATTCAACTTTAAATATTAATAACATTTTTTCAAATAATATAACTAAATCTAAACATCAGTCCTTTGCTAATAAAGAACAGTTAGTTTTACAACTATTTAAAGAAATTAATGATCAACTAAATACCAAAAATAATAATAATTTTTTTTACAAAGGAAATCCAGATTCTAAAATTATGATACTGGGGGATTGTCCGAATGATGATGATGTTAAAAATCAAGAAATCTTATCTGGATCTAGGGGTGAACTTTTGAATAAAATGCTATCATCAATATCTCTAGAGAAAGAGAAATATTATTTATCCAATATTTATTTTGATAAAGATAATAATACTAGAAATAGAAATAATTTTTACAAAGATATTTTAATTAAACATTTAAAAATTATTAAACCAAAGTATATTATATTACTTGGTGAAATTGCTTCTAACTTTTTTAATAATTCTAAAAATAAAATATTAGATATTCATGGAAAATGGGATTCAATTATTATTAATAAAGATAAATTTATAACATTCTCAACTTTTGACCCAGAAATCTTATTAAAAGAGCCTGAAAATAAAAAATTATCATGGGAAGATCTTAAAAAATTCAGAAATGAAATATATAAAAACTAATGAATATTTTAAATGATCTTAAATTTGGTAAAAATATAATTGGTGTAGACGAAGTTGGCAGAGGATGCTTAGCCGGACCAGTTTTTGCTGCTGCAATTAAGTTAGATCAAAATAATTTTCCCGAAGGGATTAATGACTCTAAAAAACTTAACAAATCTAAAAGATTAGAAATATTTAAAGCACTTATTAAAAAATGTGAATATAGCGTTGGTATTTCTTCTGTTAAAGAAATTGAAGAATTAAATATATTACAGTCTTCTTTGCTTGCAATGAATAGAGCCTTAGAAAAAATTAATATTAAAAATCATGTTATTCTTGTTGATGGAAATTTTTCTCCTGACAAAGATAAAAATATTAGAACAGTTATAAAAGGTGATCAAAAATGCATTTCTATAGCAGCAGCATCTATAATAGCGAAAGTTTCTAGAGATTTATTTATGGAGGAACTGTCTTTAAAGTTTCCAAATTATAGTTGGGAAAAGAATTGCGGTTATGGAACAAAAAAACATCTAGAAGCTATTAAAAAATTTGGAATTACTGAGCATCATAGAAAGACTTTTTCTCCCATACACAACCTATTGATAAATTAAAAATTAAGACACAATCAATACGCAGACATAAGTTGACTGAGGGAGTCTTCTAATATTATTTTCTCTCCTTAGTTGTATGACAATAAATAGAGACACGATCATTCTTGGGGATTCATTAAAAGAATTAAAAAAAATCCCAAATGAAACTTTTGACTGTATTTTTGCAGATCCTCCTTACAATCTTCAATTACAAAGTAATTTAGAGAGACCAGATCATTCTAAAGTTAAAGCCGTTAACGATGATTGGGATAAATTTGATAATTTAAAAAAATATGATGAATTTTCTGTTTCTTGGATCAATGAATGCAAAAGAGTTTTAAAACCAAATGGAACAATATGGGTAATAGGAACTTATCATAATATTTTTAGATTAGGCAAAGTAATACAAGATAAAGATTTTTGGATTCTTAATGACATAATATGGAATAAAAAAAATCCTATGCCTAATTTTAAAGGAACAAGATTTACTAATGCTCACGAAACATTAATCTGGGCCGCAAAAAGCAAAAATTCAAAATACACATTTAACTATAAATCTTTAAAATGCTTTAATGATGACAAACAAATGAGATCTGATTGGGAATTAGCTCTTTGCACTGGAAACGAAAGAATAAAAAATGAAGATGGAAATAAAGTTCATTCAACTCAAAAACCAGAAAGTTTATTGTACAGAATTATTCTATCTTCGACTAAAAAAAATGATTTTATATTAGATCCTTTTTTTGGCACTGGAACAACTGGCGCCGTTGCTAAGAAACTAGGACGAAACTATTACGGAATAGAAAGTAATAAACAATATTATCAAACTGCTGAAGCAAGAATAAAAAAAATAAAGAAAATTGATGAAAATTTTTTAAAAACTATAGAAAATAAACGAAATGAAAAAAGAATACCTTTTGGTTATTTAATTGAAAGTGGAATAATAGAACCTGGTTTAAAATTATTTGATGCAAAAAATAAAATTCAGGCACATGTGATGGCTGATGGGAGTATTTTATATAAAGATATCACAGGATCTATTCATAGCGTTGGCGCTAAAGCTCAAGGAACCGACAGCTGCAATGGCTGGTCTTTTTGGCATATTAAAATGGAAAATAAATTATATCCACTAGATCACTTAAGAGAAAAAATCAGAAAAAATAACTAGAACTTCTTGGATTGTAATTAAAAATCCATCCAAACATAAGTTTTTTTGCTAAAAAAGATTTCTCTATTATCTTGAACAAAATACTTCTCAAAATAATAAAAAATGGATTTTTTAAGTGAAATAAAAAAATATTTAGATGCGATCTAAGAATGATTCTTCTAACTCTGCTATTGCGTTTATTAAAATAAAATATACCTAAGTTATTAGTCACATTTTTAATAATTTGTTCATACAAAACATAGGAATCTTCTATTGCTAATGCTGCTCCCTGCGCCTGAAATGGCACTGTGCCATGTGAAGAATCTCCTATAAAAATTTGATTATCTCTATAAAAAACTCTCTTTTTTAAAGAAAATATCGGCCATCGATATACTTCATGCAATGTATCTAGCGTTTCTCTTAAAATTTTATTTTCTGAAAAAAATAAACTTCTAAACTGATCCGCTGGAAATGGAATTGAATAATTTACATCATCGCTTGTATACGTTGTTTTTTGTGAAGATTTACTAATTCCAGTAAAACTTAAATCGTTTTGATTGTTAATAAAATAAGTTACCAAATGTTTATTGCCACTAAGCCATAAACGAACAACATCATTCTCTAATGAATATTTTGAATAAAAGTTCTTTAACACTCCTCTGTAGGCGTAAAAATTTGTATTTTTAATAATATTATTATCTAACCTAGACTTTGAAAACATTCCATCTGCAGAAACTAACAGATCGCAATAATCTTCTGAACCATCGCTAAATTTAACTCTAATAATATTATGATCCTTAATGGTTTGTACAACTTGTTTGTTATAAAAAATTTCCTTAGGAGTTAAATTTTTTTCTAGAAATTTTATTAAAATATTTCTATCGCAGGTTAGATAAGGAATTTTATCACTAACAATATTTTGAAGATTCATCCTAACTTCAAATTTACTTGTAAAATCACCAGAATGTACTGGGTTAATACTTAAATAATTAATTCTGTGAAAATTATTATTTAAAAAAAATTTTGTATCTAAAAAATCTAGTATTCTTACTGCATTTGGAGTTAACTGTATACCGGTAGGTCTTGATGGCTTTCTTTCAAATCTTTCATATATCCTAAAATTATTAAAATTACTTTTTTTAAGGAAATTGGCTAGAGTTAATCCAGCAATACCTCCTCCGACGATAATAATTTTTTTAAACATATTTAATTTTTTTTGTTTTTACTAATTCTATAAATTTTTTTGAAAAACTTGATAATAATGAATTATCTATTTTATTATAATCTATCCAGTAAAATTGATTATCATTTATCTTTTTAATTCTTTTAAAAAAAACAATTTTAATTAACATTTTAATATTAGAAATGTTATGAACGAAATTTTTCTTAATTATTTTAGGCTCCCCTTCAAAATGAAAACTATTTTTTTTAAAATTCATATCAAATAAATTTTTTTTATAACTAATTAACGGAAGATTTGCAAAATCTTGTAATAATTTATTTTTGTTATTAAAAAATAAAATTTTATTTTTTTCTAGAGCATATAATAAATAATACTTTTTAATATTAACTTTTTTTTTATTAATTATTTTATAATCGAAATCTTTCTTTTTAAAAGAAATACAATTTTGTTTTAAAGGACAAATATTACATCTTGGATTTTGTGGAGTGCATATCAATGCTCCCATCTCCATTAATGCTTGCGCAAATTTAGAAAAATTATCTTCTGACTTAATTTCTTTTAGTTTTAAAAGAATGCTATTTTTAAAATTCTTTTTATTATTTTTATAACCAAATAATCTAGCTACAAATCTTTCGACATTTCCGTCTACACCTATAAAATCTTTATTAAATGCTATAGCCATTATAGCTGATGCGGTATAATCGCCTATTCCTGGAAAACTCTTTAAAGTTTCAAAGTCAGCAGGAAGTATTCCTTTGTGTTGGGACTGAACTATTTTTGCGGTGTTAAGTAAATTTTTTGCTCTAGAATAATATCCAAGTCCCTGCCAAAGTTTATAAACTTTATTTAAATTTGCTTTAGATAATTTTTTTAAATTAGGAAATGCTTTTAAAAACTTATTAAAAAAAGGAATCACTGTTTTAACTTGAGTTTGTTGAAGCATAAACTCACTGACTAAAACTTTATAAATTCTATCCTGAAAACCTCGATATCTTCGCCATGGTAAATCTCTTTGATGATTATCGTACCAAGCAAGAATTTTATTTGATAAAACATTTTTCATGGTGATGGATAAATCTTCAAATAAATTATTTACTCAAGGTTTAAGACCTTTGCAAAGTTTATTACCAGAAAATGCAAAAAAAATACTAAAAAAAGACGGCTTTGTATATTTTGAAATAATTAAAAATTGGAAAAACATAGTTGGTGAAAAAATGTTTAAAAATGTCGCTCCTTTAAAAATTAAAAAAATTAATAATGAAAATATTCTCTCAATAAATGTTAACAAAAATATAATGATAGAAATCGAATATTCGAGAGATCAAATTATTGAAAAAATTAATAGCTATCTCGGATTTAATGCTATTAATAAAATACAAATTATATCTAAAGATTCTTCTTTTGAGATTAAAAAGAAAAAAATCACATTAAGTGAAAATATTTTAAAAAAAATAAATGAAATTAAAAGTGAAAATTTAAAAGAAATTTTTTTAAAGCTTAATAAATAAAATTATAATGACTATAATAAAAAATTATTTAAAAAATATTTTAATCATTTCTTCTTTTATATTATTTAGCTCTTTTTCTTATGGACAAAATAATGAGGAAATATTTATTGGTAATAAAAATGCGAAAGTAGAAATTAAAATTTACAGTTCATTTACATGTCCGCATTGCGCTAATTTTCATAAGAACACTTATCCAAAATTAGTAAAAGAATATGCAAGTAAGGATTTAATTAAAATTAGCTTTATTGATTTTCCACTAGATATTGCAGCATTAAATGCATCAAAAATTGTTAGATGCTCGGCAAAAGAATCAAGTATCTTGCTAATTGATGAAATTTATAAAAATCAAAATGCTTGGTCCGCAGGAGATAAGATACAAGAAATTAATAAAAAATTATTTTTGATAGCTAATAAATTTAATTTACCTGATGAAAAGCTTTCAAACTGTTTAAAGGATCAAAAATTGGAAGAAAAAATATTAAACGATAGAATTAATGGTCAAAAAAAATATTCTATTAATTCTACTCCTACTATTATTATTAATGAAAAAAAATTTGAAGGAAATCTTACTTTTGAAAATTTATCAAAAGAAATATCTAAAAAATTAAAATGAAATTTAAAAAACTAGAAATAGTTGGTTTCAAATCATTTGCCGATAGAACTCATTTATTAATTGAGGATGGCCTTACAGGAATTGTTGGGCCAAATGGTTGTGGAAAATCAAATATTGTCGAAGCTTTAAGATGGTGTATGGGAGAAACTTCCGCAAAAAGCCTGAGAGGTAGCGGCATGGAGGATGTAATATTTTCTGGAACATCAAACCGCCCTTCTAAAAATATTGCTGAGGTTAATATTCTTCTAGAAAATAACGAAAATATTCCTCAATTTAGAGATACTCCAGAAATAGAAGTTAAAAGAAGAATAGAAAAAGACAAAGGCTCAAGTTACTACATTAATGGAAAAGAAGTTCGGGCAAGAGACGTACAAATATTATTTGCAGACCTTTCTACCGGAGCTCACTCTCCGTCAATGGTAAGTCAGGGAAAAGTTGGTTCTTTAATTACTGCAAAGCCTACAGATAGAAGAGCAATATTAGAAGAGGCTGCTGGTATTGGAGGGCTTCACGCTAGAAGACATGAAGCTGAGCTAAGATTAAATGCCGCTGAAAATAATCTTAAAAAAGCAGACGACATAATGAAGCAAATTGAACTTCAGTTAAAAAATTTATTAAAACAAGCGGAAGAGGCCTCAAGATATAAAACAATATCAAATGATATTAAAAAAAGTGAAGCATTGCTCTCTTATTTAAAAATTCAAGAAATTAATAAAGAACTCAAAGAAAGTCACGAAGGATTAAACGAAATTGATGATGATATTAGCGCGGTAACAATTGAAAAAAATTATAGCAGTGAATTATTGGAAAGTGAAAACAAAAGAATTAAGCCTCTAAGAAATGATTTTGCAGAAATCACAAGTAAATTACAAAGGCTAAACTTGGAATATGAAGATTTATTTAAACAAGAACAAAGAACTAAAGAAGAATCAGAAAAACTTAGAATTGATCTAAAAAATGCTAACGAAGACTTACAGAGCGAAAATATTAACATTAACAATGCCAATTCTAATATTAAGCGATTAACTGACGAGAAAAGTGAAATACTAGAGTTTGAAAAAACCTATTATGAAATTGAAAATAAAACTAATGACGACTTTAAAAAAATCTCAGAAGAATTAAATCTTGAACAAAAAGCACTTGAGAACCTATCAGAAAAAATATTCGCAAATATTGGAAATTCCGAAAATAAAAATGCTATTAATAATTATTTAAATTATTTTAAAAATTTTAGTAATGAGCAGTCTAGAATATTAAATGACACTATAAATAACTTTGAAAACGTTGGACCTCAAAAAGTTAAAGAAAATTTAAGAAATGTTCTAATTAGTTTTGAAGAAACATCTAAAAATATCGAAAATTTATATAGTCTAATCAATAAAGATCATGAAAGTTTATCCTCTTTTAATAAAGAGGATATAAAAAAGGAATTTACTCAAAAGACTTTTTTACTTAAAGAACTACAAGAAAAATATGCGATATTTCTAAGTAAATATGAAACGATAAAAAACGACTCTATTAAAAGAAAAGAAAGAATTAAAAGTATCGATACTGAAATAGATAACTGGCGCAATTTAGAGCAAAACTCAAAAACAAAATCAGAAAGTCTTTTATCACGACTAAAAAATTTAGAAAAAGAAATTACAAAGATTCAAATAAAGCCAAGCGAAATTGGTGAGCAAAAAGGTTTTTATCAAGAAAATATAAAAAATACTGAAGAAGCTAGAGCAAAGATTAATTCTGAGATTGAAATTGCAGAAAACAAAATCACAGAAATTAATAAAGTATTAACTGATATTAATGAAAAAGTTTTGTTTGGGCGTGAGAAAAAGGTACGTTTTGAAACACTTATAGATAACCATAAAGTAAAAATTACAGAACTAGAGAATAAAGTTAAAGAGGATTTTAAATGTTCAATAGACGATCTTCTAAATGAAGAAGACAAGTTATCTATTGAGAAAACAAGTATTGAAAAAACAGAAGCTTCATTAAAAACTCTTAAAGATGAAAGAGATAATATGGGCGCTGTAAATTTAAGAGCGGATGATGAAACTAAAAATCTTGAAAACCAAATAAATAAAATGATGGAAGATAGAAAAGATCTTCTGGCTGGAATATTAAAATTAAAATCTAGCATTAACGAATTAAATCAAAAAGGAAGAGAGAAGCTAATTGATGCTTACGACAAAGTTGGTAGAAAATTTAATGACGTATACACAAAATTATTCGGAGGAGGAAATGCTAGACTTGAGCTAATAGAATCTGACGATCCTTTAGAAGCTGGTTTAGAACTTTTAGTAAGTCCCCCTGGAAAAAAACTGCAATCAATTACTTTACTATCCGGTGGTGAACAGGCTTTAACTGCTATGGCTTTAATATTTGCTGTATTCTTAATTAACCCCGCTCCTATCTGTATTCTGGATGAGGTGGATGCCCCGCTAGACGATGCAAACGTTACAAGATTTTGCTCGTTAATAGAAGAACTAACAAAAATTACTGAAACAAAATTTATAGTTATCACTCACCATGCTTTAACAATGTCTAGAATGAATAGATTATATGGAGTAACAATGGCCGAGAGAGGCGTAAGTCAACTAGTCGCTGTTGATCTTGAAAAAGCCGAGGAAATGGTAGCTTAAATATCAATGTCAGAATTTGACGATCTTAAAAAAAGGATCGAATTAATTAAAAGTAAAAATAAGATTAGTTTATCGAAAAATAATAACAATATAATAGGACTGGCACTTAGAATTAGCACGGAACTCGTCGCTGCAGTTTTTGTCGCAACTTTTATTGGTTACTACCTAGATAAATGGTTAGGAACTAAGCCAGTTTTTATAATAATTCTATTTATAGTTGGTGTTGCCGCTGGAATATTTAATGTTGTGCGATCTGCAAAAATGATTAATAAAGGCTAAGTTTATGGCAACTAATCCAATGCAACAGTTTGAGGTTCATAGAATAGGACCCTCCCTATCTTTCAACGGAATAGATCTATCTTTTACAAACTCAAGTCTTTTTATGCTAATTAGTTCAATACTAATTATATTTTTTTTTATAGCCGGAACAAGAAAAGTTAATATTATTCCTGGCAAGATTCAGTTACTTAACGAATTGGTCTTCAATTTTATTTCTAAAATGATTAATGAAACTGTTGGTCCAAATGCCAGACCTTATTTTCCTTTTATCTTGACTATATTTTTATTTATTTTAACCCTAAATATGGTTGGTTTATTGCCATACGCCTTCACAGTTACAAGTCAGATAATCATTACATTCTTTCTCGCTATTGTAATATTTATTGGAGTAACAATAGTTGGGTTTGCAAAAAATGGCATTGGATTTTTAAAAATATTCGCTCCTTCAGGAGTTCCTGTTTTTTTATTTCCAATTATAGTTGCAATTGAAATCATCTCTTTTTTAAGTAGACCTATAAGTTTGTCAGTTCGTTTATTCGCAAATATGTTAGCCGGACATACAATGCTTAAAGTTTTTGGTGGTTTTGTTGTAAGTCTAGGTATTATTGGTGGATGGCTGCCTTTAAGCTTTTCCGTTGCTTTAACAGCACTTGAAATATTAGTAGCCTTCTTACAAGCTTATGTTTTTGCAGTTTTATCGTGTATTTATTTGAATGATGCTTTAAATATGCATCACTAAAAAAATTAACAACTAACAAAAAAAGGAGAAAAAAAATGGAACTAGCAGCAGCAAAAATGATAGGAGCTGGATTAGCAGCAATAGCTTTAGCTGGAGTTGGTGTCGGTATGGGAACAATATTTGGTAACTATTTATCGGCAGCTATAAGAAATCCCTCAGCGGCTCAAAAACAATTTCCTACTTTATTATTAGGATTTGCTCTTACAGAAGCTATAGGTTTATTTGCTTTAGTTATTGCTCTTTTAATACTTTTTGCATTTTAATTATTAAAGTTAATCAATTTAATAATTTTTAAGTAATGAAGAAAAAAAGTATAGCTATTATAATTTATTTTCTATTTTTAAATAAAATAGCATTTGCCAAAGAAGGAATGCCTCAACTTAATCCTGAGTTTTGGTTATCTCAAATCTTATGGTTAACTATAATTTTTGTAATACTATATTTTTTAATTCAAAAGTTTTTTAGTCCCAAATTATTTGCGTTAATAGACTCAAGAACTAATTTTATAAAATCACTATTAGAAGAAGCTGAACTTTGTAAAAATCAAATTCAAAAATTAGAAAGTGAATACAATCTAATTATTACTGAAGCAAAAAATGAAGCAAAGAAAATATCTATAAAGTTAAAAAATGATTTTAGCGATAAAATTTCATTAAAAAGAAAAGAATTTGAAAATATATTAAATTCGGAAACTCTAAAAGCTGAGCAAGAGATAAATAATTTTAAAAAACAAACATTAGAAAACATTCAGAATATAGCTGGAGATTTTTCTAAAGAGTTAATAGAGAAAATAACTGGGGTAGCACCAAACATTAGCAATCTTAATGCTGTAATTTTAGAAATATCTAACAAAGAAAAAAAATCTCAATATGTTTGATGCAACTTTCTGGGTAGCAATATCCTTTGCAATTTTTTGCTTAATAATTATCTATAAAAAAATTCCTCAGGTAATTAATAATTTGTTAGATAGCAAAATTAATGAAATTAA
This sequence comes from alpha proteobacterium SCGC AAA027-L15, assembly GCA_000371865.1. Classification (GTDB taxonomy): domain Bacteria; phylum Pseudomonadota; class Alphaproteobacteria; order Pelagibacterales; family Pelagibacteraceae; genus Fontibacterium. The sequence goes on along the minus strand of AQUG01000001.1, from coordinate 210,769 downwards.
ATCTGAAATTGATAATGCAAAAAATTTAAAAAACGAAAGCCAACAATTGCTTCAAAAATACAAAACAAAGATAGAAGAGGCTAACATAGAGGCCGGTAAAATTATCAATAATGAAAAAAAAGAAACTGAGATCTTTATAAAAGAATCAGAAAATAAATTTGAACAATTAATTGTTAACAAAAAAAAATCATTAGAACAAAAATTAGACCAAATGAGAATTAAGGCAGTCAAAGATATACAAAATATATCTAACAAAATTGCACTTGAGGCAGTAAAAAAAATTATATCAAATTCTGCTAATGATGAAAAAATGAGAGCGGTTAATCAAAAAAACCTGGATAAAATTTTTGTTAATTTAAAAGATTCTAAAAGCTCTTAACTTTTTGAGTGAGATCCATCGCAAAAAGGTTTTTTATTAGTTTTTTTACACCCACATAAAAAATAAGATTTAGCTTCTGATACTGAAAATTTTATAGGAACTATATTTGTAGTCTTATGGGAACCGTCACAAAAAGTGCCATCTTTAGATAGTCCGCAGGCACACCAATAATAATCTTTGTCTTTTTCTAAATGAATTTTTATTGGGTTTTTATTTTTAATAATTTTTTCTTGCATGTTTTTATAGCATAAATTGTAACTTTAGTTATTTCAATGAACAAAACGCTAGCTTTAATTAGATCTGTATTTATAGATATTATTTATATTTATTGGTTTGGTCTCTACAAAACTTCCTCATATAATACTAAATTCAACATTTAAAAATTTTAATGGAACAAAAAATTGTAAATATATTTCTGGCAAGTCCAAGAGGATTCTGTGCCGGGGTAAATAGAGCTGTTGAAATAGTAAAAAAAACTATCAATAAATTTGGCGCGCCTGTTTATGTAAGACATGAAATAGTGCATAACCAATTTGTGGTCGAAAATCTGAGATCACAAGGGGCAATATTTGTTGAAGAGCTTTCTGAAATTAAAGATAAATCTAGACCTGTTATATTTTCAGCTCACGGGGTTCCTAAAGAAGTAATCAATGAAGCAAAATTAAATAATATTATTTACATAGACGCAACGTGCCCTTTGGTAACAAAAGTTCATAGAGAGGCCGAAACTCTAGCAAAAGAAGAATATAATATTATTTTTATTGGCCATAAAAATCATCCAGAAGTAATTGGAACTATGGGGCAAATAGATAATAATTACATTACATTAATTGAAAATAAAGATGATATAAAAAATTATTTTCCAAAAGTTCAAAATAATAAATTTGCTTACATCACACAAACTACTCTTTCGGTCGACGATACCTTAGAAATCATATCCTTGTTAAAAAAAAAATACCCTTCAATAAAAGAACCAATCAAAAGTGACATTTGTTATGCAACAACAAATCGCCAAGAAGCCGTTAAGAAAATTGCAAAAAAATGTGATTTATTTTTAGTTGTTGGAAGCAAAAGCTCTTCTAATTCGCAAAGATTAGTAGAAGTTGCAAAAAGATTTGGTTGTAAAGAAAGTATTCTAATGCATTCTGATCAAGAATTACCGGTTGATAAGATTAAGAATTCAAAAAATATAGGCATTACTTCTGGTGCTTCAGCTCCTGAAATATTGGTTGAGAATTTAATTAAAGAAATTAAAAGTGTTACTAATGTTAAACTTGAAGAAGTGATTACATCAGTTGAAAATGTTTCTTTTAAACTTCCTACAATACTTATTAAATAATGGCTGTTTATACCAAGTTAAAACATCAAGAAGTCAGACAGTTTTTAGAGCAATACAATATTAATAACTTTAAAGATTACAAAGGAATTACTGAGGGCGTAGAAAATACTAACTATCTTATTAAAACATCAGAACAAGATTATATCCTTACTATTTATGAAAAAAGAGTTGATGAAAATGATTTGCCATTCTTTATAAAATTATTGTCATATTTATCAGAAAATAAATTTCCTTGCCCAAAACCTATTGCAAATAAGAATAATGAAAAAATTAACAGAATTAAGAATAAAAATGCTGCTTTAGTAACTTTTATAAATGGACAATCTAAGAATAAGATAACTAGTGAAGAGTGTTTTGAAATAGGGAAAATAACAGCTCAATTACATGAGATAACAAAAAAATTTGATATTAATAGAAAAAATAATTTATCTATTGAAAATTGGGATAGTATTTTTGAAAAAACAATCAAACAAAAAATAGATTTAGACGAATCTATTATTAAAAAAGCTAAGAATTATTTAAATTTTTTAAAGGACAAATGGCCAAAAAATCTTCCTCAAGGTATTATTCATGCAGATTTATTTCCTGACAATATATTTTTTACAAATAATAAAGTTTCTGGAATTATAGATTTTTATTTCGCGTGTAATGATTTCTTTGCTTATGAGATAGCAATTTGCATAAACTCTCTATGTTTTGACAACAATTCTACATTCAATATGACAAAGGCCAAAAATCTTATAGATGGATACACATCCATAAGGACTTTGAGCGAAGATGAAAAAAAATATTTACCTATTTTGTCTATGGGTGCGGCCATGAGATTTTTTTTAACAAGGTTTTATGATTTTTATCATACAGATAATAAAGCAGATGTTAAAATTAAAGATCCTTTTGAATACCTTAAAAAAATTGAATTTCATTCAACTATTAAAAATTTTAACGAATATTTTATTTAATGAATGAGATTGTAATTTATACAGACGGTTCTTGCCTAGGCAATCCAGGTAAAGGGGGTTGGGCTGCTGTAATTATTAATGACAGTATAGAAGAGGTAATATTTGGATCTGAAAAAGAATCTACAAATAATAGAATGGAATTAACAGCTGCTATAAATGCTTTATTGAAAATCAAACAAGATAAAAAAATAAAGATCTACACTGACTCTAAGTATGTCAAAGATGGTATTGAAAAATGGATTAATAATTGGAAGTTAAATAATTGGAAAAATGCCAATAAAAAAGATGTAAAAAATAAAGATCTTTGGACAAAATTAGACAGCATAATTAGTAAAAAAGAAATTACTTGGAACTGGGTAAAAGCTCACTCGATCAACGAATACAATAACAAAGTAGACATTATTGCAAGAAATGCTGCTAATGCAAACGATTAGCTTTTATATAATTTTTAATTTTATTTAAATTGTTAGGCAGCACCTTATAAAATTCTTTTTTTTTGAGATTTTTACTAATCCCACTAGGAATCTTGGGATTCCTTTTTAATATTTTATAAATAGTTTCTCTAAATTTTGCAGGATGCGCTGTTTCTAAACAAAATAAATTCTCTGATTTTTTACTATTATCAAGATAATAGTTTTCTAAAGCCTTCAATCCAACAGAAGAATGTGGGTCTAATATTTTACTATTATATTTATAAACTAACTTAATAGTTTTTTTAGTATCTTTTGCATTCACTGACTTTGAATAAAAAATATTTTTAATATTTTTAAGAATATTTCTATCTATCTTATAAAAACCCCTGTTATTAAGCTGCTTCATTAATTTAGATATTTTTTTAGAATTATTATTATAGTAAGAAGAAATTAATCTTTCAAAATTACTAGCCACTTGAATATCCATGCTTGGTGAAATACTAAATTTTACTTTGGCTGGTTTGTAAATTCCATTTCTCAAAAATTTATATAAAAGATCATTTTCATTTGTTGCGATAATTAATTTAGATATAGGCAAGCCCATTTTGTAAGCAATGTATCCAGCATAAATATCTCCAAAATTGCCCGTTGGAACTGAGAAGACGCTTTTTTTATTTTTGTCAGATAAACGAAAATGAGAATAAAAATAATAAACTATCTGAACAACTATTCTTGCCCAATTGATTGAATTAACTCCTGACATGTTGATAGATCTTCTAAAGTGACGATCATTGAACATTGATTTTACTAATGTTTGACAATCATCAAATGACCCTTTAACTGCAATGTTAAACACATTTTTTGAATTTACTGTAGTCATTAGCTTTCTTTGTGTAATAGAAACTTTTCCTCTTGGATGTAAAACAAAAATTCTTAAATTTTTTTTATTTTTTACAGCATCAATAGCTGCGGCCCCAGTATCCCCAGATGTTGCTGTAACTAGATTAATTTTATTTTTACTTTTTGAAAGGACAGTTTCGTACATATTGCCTATCACTTGCATTGCAATATCTTTAAAAGCTAAAGTTGGGCCGTGATATAATTCTACTAAATTAAATTTTTTTACTCTTGAAAATTTTATTACATTATTACTATCAAATTTATTGTAAGAGTTTTTTATAATTTTTTTTAACTCATTTTCTGAAAAGGCATTGCCTGTATAAATCTTTATAATTTCGTAAGCTAAATTATTGTAATTTAATTTTGATAATCTTTTCAAAGTAATCTTAGATAAACGAGGTATCTTTTTTGGAATATACAGACCGCCATCATGCGCAAGTCCATTTAAAAAAGTATCAATAAAATTATAAGTTTTTTTATTATCTCTAGTACTGATGTATTTCATTAAGCTTTCTTCCTATAATATAAAAAAAAAATTATAGTAAACAATGCTAACCCATACCATGTTATAGCATATTGCAAATGATTATTTGATAAACGAACTTCATAACCATTAGGAATAATATCTTTGTTTGCCGTTGAAGTTTGAATAATTAATAATGGGTAAATATTCTTATTTAGAGATTTTTTCAAATTATCAATCTCAATTGAATATAAAAAATCTTCTTTAATATTATTATTGGGAGTAAATAAACTTTTTTCCCTTATTTTTTTTGTATAGCCCTCAATAATGTCATCGTTAAACGATGTGTTTTTTATTAAATTAATCTTATCTTTCCTAATCCAACCTTTGTCTACTAAGACAACTAATGAACTATTGACTTCATAAGGAACTATAACTTTGAAACCTATCTCTCCTTTGTTTAAGTGATATAAAAATATTTTTGATTTTAAATATTTTTTCTTAAATAAAACTTTTTTATATTCTTTATCTATATCTGCATTAAAATTAATTGAATTTTTTTTTAGATTACTTTCTAAATCAGAAATTAAATTATTTTTTGAATGTAATCTAAAAACTTGCCATGTCCCTAAGCAGAAAACAATAAATATAAAAAATATAAAAAATATATCTAAAGATTTAATTTTAAACAAAATACTCTATTAACTTCCCCAAATATATATTGAAGCAAATAAGAACAGCCAAACTACATCAACAAAATGCCAATACCACGCCGCAGCCTCAAATCCGAAATGATGATCAGGCTTATAATGCCCAGCTTTTGCTCTAAAGTAGCACACTGCTAAAAAGATTGTTCCAACAAGTACGTGAAAGCCATGAAAACCTGTGGCCATATAAAAAGTTGCTCCATAAATGCCTGTGCTAATTTTAAAATCAGCAACAGCATATTCGTAAGCTTGAAAACAAGTGAAAATAACTCCAAGAATTACTGTTAATAACAATCCATTTAATAATCCTTTTCGGTCATTTTCCAACAGAGAGTGGTGCGCCCAAGTCACGGTTGTTCCCGACAAAAGTAGAATTAAAGTATTTATTAAAGGTATATGCCAAGGATCTAAAGTCTGTATGCCTTTTGGAGGCCAAACGCCTCCTATAACAGCATCTGGGAAAAGGCTTGAATCAAAGTAAGCCCAAAACCAAGCAACAAAAAACATTACTTCCGATATTATAAATAGCGTCATTCCATATCTAAGACCTATTTGAACGACTGGCGTGTGATCGCCTTTATGCTCTCCTTCAATAACAACGTCTCTAAACCACATAAACATAGAATAAAGAGTTAAAACCGATCCAATTAATAAAAGCCAAAAAGATTTTGCATGCATATAATACACTGCACCAAATGCTAAAATCATTGCAGAAAAAGAAATGGTGATTGGCCAAATACTTGGATCTACTAGGTGATAATCATGTCCTTTTTTATGACTGTCTGACATTAATTTTTTTCTTTCTTAAAATTAGCTACATCAAAAAAAGTATAAGATAAAGTAATATCCTTGATTTCCTTTGTAGATAAGTCTTCTACTATTTTTGGATCAATAAAATATGCCATTTCAAATACCATTGTTTCCTTAGCTTTTAAAGTTTGCTGCTCAAAACAAAAACAGCTAATTTTGTTAAAATATTTTCCAGCAGAATCAGGTGTGACATTAAATGTTGAAACGGCCGTTGATGTTTCATTGCCTAAATTTTTTACTGTAAATTTATTAGTTGAGACTTGGCCTGGATTAATATCTATTTTTATTTTTTCTACTTTAAAATCCCAAAACAAACCTTTTGCAACGTTAGTATCAAATCTAGTTGTAACATTATGATTTATAACAACATTTGGAACTTGTTTGGCAACTTTCGTTGTTCCTCCAAATCCAGTTACTTTGCAAAACAATTCATAAAGTGGAACCGAAGCATAAGACAATCCAAGCATCACAAAAAATATAACAACTAAATAGATAGGATTAATTTTATTTTTGGTTTGCAAGCTCATAAAGGTCTAACAAATATTCCGTTCCCTATATTCAAAATTGTAAATACAAAAAAGAATATTACTAATAATATTAATAAAATTGCTGTGATATAATTTTTTTTCATTAAAAAAATTTAATAAAGCTTTCAATTAACAATAATGTAAAAATCAAAAATAAATATAAAATAGAAAAAGCAAATATTTTTTTTGAAAATTTTCCAGTATCTTTTTTATTATTAGCCTTTAATAACTTAAATGTTAAAAAAATATAAAATATACCCAAAATAATAGTTGGTATTAAATAAACTAGACCAGCAAAATTAAAATAAAAAGGAAGTATAGTTATAGGAAACAATATAAGTGCATAAGCAAAAATATTTTTCTTAGTAAAATCTACGCCTGACACTACTGGTAGCATTGGAATTCTAGCTTTTTTATAATCCTCAGATTTATATAAAGATAATGACCAAAAATGAGATGGAGTCCAAAAAAATATAATTAAAAATAAAATTATTGGCTCAATTGATAAATTATTATTGGCAATAGCCCAGCCTATAACTGGTGGAAATGCTCCTGCCGCTCCTCCTATTACAATATTCTGTGCACTTCTTCTCTTTAGCCAAATTGTATAAATAAAAATATAAAAACCTATAGTAATAGCTAGTATTGAAGCTGACAGAATATTTGAAACAAAATACAATCCTACGATAGAGATTACGCTTAAAAAAACTCCAAAATATAATGCCTGTGTGTTTGAAATTTTGCCGAGTGGAATTGGTCTTAAGCATGTGCGAGACATCACGGCATCAATTTCTGAATCGTACCACATATTAAGTGCTCCGGCTGCGCCTGCGCCTAAGGCTACAAAAAATAATGCTATAGCTGATGTTAAAAAATCTACCTGCTTGTTTGAAATAATTAAGCCTACTAGAGCAGTAAAAACTACAAGAGACATAACTCTTGGTTTCATTAAATTATAAAAATTTTTAAGAACTAAAATATTTTTACTTTTTTGATAATTAGCAGATGTGGTTTTGTACACTTTATTTAATTATTTAATTTTAGGCAGTTCATTAAACTGATGGAATGGAGGTGGTGAGCTTAAAGTCCATTCTAAAGTAGTCGCGCCTTCTCCCCATTGATTATCAGGAACTCTTTTTCCTCTAATAAATGCATGTGCAACTAATGCTAAAAAGATTAAAACTCCAAATGCAGAAAGATAAGAACCAATAGAGGAAACATAGTTCCATCCGGCGTAAGCATCTGGATAATCAGCGTATCTTCGTGGCATTCCTGCTAATCCTAAAAAATGTTGAGGGAAGAAAATTAAATTTACTCCTACAAATGTTAGCCAAAAATGTATTTTTCCTAAAATTTCTGAATATTCATATCCAGACATTTTACCAAACCAATAATAAAATCCTGCGAATATCGAAAATACCGCTCCCAGTGAAAGCACGTAGTGGAAATGAGCTACTACATAATAAGTGTCGTGAAATGATGTATCAACTCCAGCATTTGCAAGAACAACTCCCGTAACGCCTCCAACTGTAAACAAAAATATAAAACCAATAGCCCAAAGCATTGGTGTTTTAAGAGTTATAGAACCTCCCCACATTGTGGCAATCCAAGAAAATACTTTAATACCCGTGGGCACCGCAATAATCATAGTTGCAAAAACAAAGTATGCTTTTGTATCTACGCTTAGGCCAACTGTGTACATGTGGTGAGCCCAAACAACAAAGCCTACTACTCCAATAGATACCATTGCATAAGCCATGCCAAGGTATCCAAAAATAGGTTTTTTTGAAAAAGTTGAAATAATATGACTAATCATTCCAAAGCCTGGAAGGATCATAATATAAACTTCCGGGTGTCCAAAAAAACCAAAATAAATGTTGAAATAAAACCGGGTCTCCACCTCCTTTGGGTTCAAAAAAAGCTGTTCCAAAATTTCTGTCCGTCAACAACATTGTGATTGCACCTGCAAGAACAGGTAAAGACAATAATAATAAAAATGCAGTAACTAAAATTGACCATGCAAAAAGAGGCATTTTATGCATCGTCATTCCAGGTGCTCTCATATTAAAAATTGTAGTTATGAAATTAATAGCGCCAAGAATTGATGAAGCTCCAGCAAGGTGCAAACTTAATATTGCAAGATCCATAGCGGGTCCTGGCTGTCCAGCTTTTGAAGATAAAGGAGGATATATTGTCCAGCCTCCCCCAACTCCTGATCCGCCAGGAGGACCTTCAACAAAAATAGAAGCGATCAATAAAATAAAAGCTGCAGGCAATAACCAAAAAGAAACGTTATTCATTCTAGGAAATGCCATGTCAGGAGCGCCGATCATTAAAGGAACAAACCAATTTCCAAAACCACCTATCATTGCCGGCATAACCATAAAAAAAACCATTATCAACCCGTGACCTGTAACGAGAACGTTGTAAAGATGGTAATCACCTTTTAAAATTCCATCTCCTGGATACATAAGTTCCATTCTCATCAATACAGAAAAAATTGTTCCGATAATTCCTGCTATAATTGCAAAAATTAAATATAAAGTTCCTATGTCTTTGTGATTTGTCGAAAACAACCATCTTGTCCAAAAACTTGGATAATGAGAATGATCAGAACTTGTATTGGCCATTTATTTTTTCTCCTTTATTAAATTCTCTGCAACAACATTGTTTTCAGGGTATTTTGCAAACTTTGCTTTGGCTTCCTTAAGCCAATCATTATATTGTTTTTCTGAAACTACTCTTACTGTAATTGGCATAAAAGCATGTCGAGACCCACATAATTCTGAACATTGCCCATAATACACCCCTTCTTTTTCAGCTTTAAACCAAGTTTCATTTATTCTTCCTGGAACAGCATCTCTTTTAACTCCAAAAGACGGAATTGCCCAAGCATGCAACACGTCATTAGCTGTAATTAAAACTTTAACAACTTTACCAACTGGAACAACAACGTGATTATCAGTTTCTAAAAGTCTTGGTTGATTTGGTTTTAAATTTTTTGTCTCAACCATGTTAGCATCAAATGCAATATTTTGATCTGGGTACTCATAACCCCAGTACCACTGATAACCTATGGCTTTGATAGTAACGTCAGCTTTTGGAATAACATCTTGTTTGTAAAGTAATCTAAATGATGGAACCGCTATTACTATTAAAATCAAACAAGGAATAACCGTCCATAAAATTTCTATAAAAGTATTGTGTGATGTTTTTGAAGGCACTGGATTTTTTGAAGCTCTAAATCGTACAACTGAATACAAAAGTAAAAAAAGTACAAAAACAGATATTGCAACTATAATTGGAAGTAAAATACGGTCATGTAGATGAACAATATCGTCCATGACAGAAGTTACTGACTCATTAAAACCCATTTGCCAATTGCTCGCTGCAAATGACATGCTTGGAAAGATAAAAAGCACTAAAGATAAATAAAATTTATTAAGTAATTTTTTTGTCATTTATTAAAGATATACTCTGTAAATATAGTTATTAAACTATATTATTATCACAAATATATACAAAAAATTTGCGACAATTTATCTAAAAATGAACCCAAATTTAAATGAGTTTTTTTCAGAAGAAAATTCAATTTCAAAAAAGTCAGCAGAAACAATAGTTAATAATACTCTTTTTAAGTGTGATGACGGTGAGTTATTCCTAGAATCTACCGTTTCAGAGTCGCTGGTATTAGATGATGGAAAAATCAAAAATACGAGTTACGATTCTAGCAAAGGTTATGGCTTAAGATCAGTTAATAATGACATTACAACCTATTCTCATTCCAACGAACTAACAGAAGAATCTCTAAAAAAATCTGCAAAAATAATTCTAGATGCTAATAAAAATTACTCTGGAAAAATAAATTCAGGACCAAAAAAAACTAATAAATATCTATATACAGATGTTAATCCTATCGAAGCAAAAAATTTTTCTGAAAAAATAGATCTATTAAATAAAATTGATAAATATTTAAGATCGAAAAATTCATATGTTAAACAGGTTTCGAGTTCAATATTTTCTGAATACCAACAAATAGAAATTATAAGACCAGACAATCAAAGTTATTCGGATAAAAGACCTCTTGTTAGATTTAATGTTTCAGTCATGGTTGAAAAAAATGGAAGAAAAGAAACGGGAAGCTATGGAACGGGTGGGAGAAAAATATTAGATGAATACATCACTGAATTAAATTGGAAAAAGGTTTGTGATGTAGCCTTAAATCAAGCGTTAATTAATCTTGAAAGTGTTGATGCTCCTGCTGGCGAAATGAAAGTGGTGCTAGGACCTGGTTGGCCTGGAATACTTTTACATGAAGCGATTGGGCACGGGCTTGAAGGGGATTTTAATAGAAAAAAAACTTCAGCATTCTCAAATTTAATGGGGCAAAAAATAGCTGACGAACAAGTAACAGTTGTTGATGATGGGACAATTGAAAACAGAAGAGGATCAATCACTATTGATGATGAGGGAACCCCAACTAATAAAACTGTTCTGATCGAAAAAGGAATATTAAAAAATTATATACAAGACAGATTAAACGCAAGATTAATGAATGTGCAGCCAACAGGAAACGGTCGAAGAGAAAGTTTTGAACACATGCCAATGCCCCGTATGACAAACACTTATATGCTCTCTGGAAAATATCATCCTGATGAAATAATTAAATCGGTTGATAAGGGAATTTATGCAGTTGCATTTGGTGGTGGGCAAGTAGATATCACAAACGGTAAATTTGTTTTCTCTTGCACTGAAGCTTATGAAATTAAAAATGGAAAAATTGGCAGACCATTAAAAGGCGCAACGTTAATTGGCAACGGTCCTGATGTTCTGACAAAAGTTAAAATGGTTGGTAATAATATGGAATTAGATGCTGGAGTTGGAACTTGTGGGAAAAATGGACAATGGGTACCAGTTGGTGTTGGTCAACCAACAATTTTAATTGATGGTATTACTGTTGGTGGAACTCAAAATTAATTAATCTGAGAATTTAATATAGCAAGGCCTACAACGGCTGCTGTTTCTGATCTTAAAATATTCTGTCCTAAGGAAATAGGAATACAATTACTCATACTATTTAATAAATCTATTTCTTTTAATGAAAAATCACCTTCTGGACCAATTAATAAATAAAATTCGCAATTTTTATTATTTTTAATAACTTCTTCAATTTTTTTATTAGAGGAATTAATGTCTGCAAAAAAAACTATAGAGTTTTTATCAAGAGACTTGAGTTTTTTCTCTAACTTTTCAACCGAGTAAATAGCTGGTAAATATAACTGATTAGATTGTTCGCAAGATTCTTTTATGATTTTTTCTGTTCTCTGAATATTTAAATTTTTAGCAACCGATTTTTCAGAAATAACAGGGTAAAAACTTTTAATACCTACTTCTGTACATTTTTGAATTAAATAATCTAATTTTGAACTTTTAATTAAAGAAAATATCAAAGATATCTTTCCAGGTTTGCTTATGTTTTCAATTTTTGAAATTAATTTTACCTTTATATTTTTTTTATCAAAGGCGATGATCTCTCCTTTAAACTCTCCATCCTTAGAGTTAAATAAAAAAAGATTATCCCCTTCTCTTAAACGCATCACATTCGTCAAATAATGAGCATCTTCTTTTTCTAAAATTAAATCTAAATCTAGGTTTAATTTTTTATCTAAATAAATTCTTACTTTTAAAGACATAACTGTTATTGTAACTAAATTATCTAATTTTTACAAAATGTACCAATTTGCTAGCCTATTAAGATTAAATAAACCAATAGGAATTTTTTTACTATTCTGGCCTTGCGCTTGGAGTTTAGCAATGACCCAATGGTACGTTGTTAATAATTATCTATTTATTAAATACTTAATTCTATTTTTCGTTGGTTCAATAATCATGAGAAGTGCTGGCTGCGTCTATAATGACATTGTAGACAAAAAAATTGATATCAAAGTTAAAAGAACAAAAAAACGTTTAATAGCCTCAGGAAAAATAACAACGAAAACTGCTTGGGTTGTTATTTTATTACTACTAATACCTGCGTTCATAATATTATTTCAGTTTAATAATTTTTCTAAAATTTTAGGCCTGTCTTCTGGATTGTTAATTATTTCTTATCCTTTTATGAAAAGGATAACATTTTGGCCTCAGTTATTTCTTGGGTTTACATTTAATTGGGGTGTATTACTTGGTTGGTCAGTATTCTTCGAAAACTTAACAACAGAAATTATTATTTTATATATGGCAGGGATTTTTTGGACTTTGGGATATGATACAATTTATGCCTTACAAGACAGACGTGATGATTTAAAAATAAAAATTAAATCTACAGCAATTAAATTTGAATATGACATAAAAAACTTTTTGTTTTTTTGTTATATCTCAACAATAACTTTATTAATTGGTTTGGGATTTTTAACAAATAGATCTCTTACATATTTTGTATTATTAGCTATTGCAGCGTTACATTTAGCCTATCAAGTTATAATAATTCAAAAAACAAAATCTAATAATAGAGAGAGAATTCAAATAGTTTTTAATAGTAATAATTCTTTTGGAATCTTAATATTTTTAATATTTTTTTTAGAAATCTATTATGCTTAAAGACAATCCCTTCTTAAATAATCTTGGTGAATATTGCATTAATGAATTAAAAAAAATTGGCGCAACAAACTCTGAAGTAATTGTGGCACATTCAATTTCTGAAGATATGTTGCAAAGAAATGGAAAAATTGAAGAAGTCACAAGATCTGAAGATATTAGCATTGGGTTAACCGCTTATATTGGACAAAAAAAATCTTCCATCTCAACTTCTAATTTGACCAAAAATAACATCAAGCAAGCTATTATTAGATGTTATGAGATGGCAAAAAATACACCAGAAGATAAATATTGCGGTCTTCCGGAAAATAATAGTCTTGAAAAAGATCATGTTGATTTAGATTTGTTTGATAATTCAGTAATTTCTTATGAAGCTAAAAAAAATTATATCTCTGAATGCGAAGCCGAAGCATTAGTACAGAAAAAAATATTTAATTCTAATGGAGTTTCATTTAGCGAAGCTAAATCAAATTTTATACTTAAAAATTCTAATGGTTTTAGCGATGGAAGAAAATCATCAATCTTCAGTGTTTCATGCGATGTTGTTGCAAAAGAAGAGGATAGCATGGAAAGAGATTATGAATATTCATCCAAAAGATTTTTTTGTGATTTAACTAAACCAAAAGAAATTGGAAGAATCGCAGCTAAAAGAGCAAGTGAGAGATTAAGTCCAAGAAAGATAAATTCCTTTACTGGGCCTGCTGTATTTGAACCAAGGGTAGCCTCGAGTTTCTTGTCTCATTTAATATCGTCCATTTCTGGACATAATTTAGCTAGAAAAGTAAGTTTTATTAAAGGTGATATAGGAGAAATTTTGTTTCAAGAAAATATTAATGTCATTGACGATCCACTAATAAAAAAAGGATTAGGTTCAAGAAATTTTGATTCTGAGGGTGTGGATTGCAAAAGATTAGAATTTATAAAAAAAGGCAAACTTAATGAGATCGTTTTAGATACTTATTCTAGTAAAATGTTAAATAAAAAATCTAATGGAAGATGCGGTGGTACTACGAATTGTTATTTTGAAAATGGAAAATTAACAAAAACAGACTTAATGAAAGATATTAAAAAGGGAGTTTACATAACAGAATTATTTGGCTCTGGATTTAATAGTGTGACAGGTGACTTTAGCAAAGGTGGTTCTGGATTTCTAATAGAGAATGGTGAGATAACTTATCCAATTAGTGAAATCACAGTTGCTGGAAATATTAAAGATATGTTCAAAGAGATCCTATTAGCCGATGATTTAGAATTTAAATCTAGAACTAATTCTCCAACAATTAGAATTAACAATCTAAGTATCGCGGGTAAATAAATGACAAGATTAGAGTTGATAAACAGAATCTTTAAAACACAGGTTAAAAAGTACATTCCAGAACTAAGTATAACTTTTATTTTTATTGTTTTAACTTCGCTTACAACAGCTGCCACGGCATGGCTTCTAGATCCTGCTATTAAAGAAATTTTTGAAAATAAAAATAAACAAATGCTATATCTTATTCCTTTAGCAATAGTTTTTACTTTTATAATAAAAGCTTTTTCAATTTACGGAACAAGAATTATTACAATTAAAGTTGGAATAAAAATAATTAAAAATATTCAAACTCTAATGNCTCAAAAATTTTTACTATCTGACATTTCGCATATTACTAAAAAACATTCAGGAAAATATTTGTCTAACTTTACTAATGATATAACTATATTATTTGGCGTTTTAATTGGCACAGTTGTAACGTTGTTTAAAGAAACATTTACATTAATAGCATTGCTTGCACTAATGTTTTACCACGACTGGCAACTAAGTTTGCTAGCCATGATAATGATACCTGTTGCTGCTATTTCTTCAAAAAATATTGGAAAAAAAATGGGCAAAAAAGTCCATGCAAGTCTAGAAGCTTCGGATAAATTTACAAAATTTTTAAGTGAAATAATCAAAGGATCTTGGTTAATAAAAATCTATCAAAAAGAAGAGGATGAATTAAAAAAAATTAGCATGATTATTGATGAACGATTTAAAGCTATAAGAAAAGTTGAGCAAACAAGATTAGGCGCCGGTCCTATAATGGAAATAATTTCTGCTATTGCAATTGCTATTGTAGTTTTTTTTGCAGGTTACAGAAGCATGCAAGGTGCCATAACCCTTGGAGAATTTGTTTCTTTTTTGGCTGCACTAATGTTGGCCTACCAGCCAGTTAAAGCATTGGCTGGGGTTAACGTTGGTATACAAGAAGGCGTTATGGCTGCTAAACGAATATATGAAATAATTGATCAAAAAAATGAAATTTACAATGATGAAAATGCTCCTTCTTTAAAATTAAAAAATGCAACATTAGAGTTTAAAAATATTAGTTTCACATATCCAGATGGAACACATGCTTTAAAAAATTTATCTGCAAAAATAGAAGGTGGAAAAAAAGTTGGTTTAGTTGGCATAAGCGGATCTGGAAAAACTACATTTTTAAATTTGATTCCAAGATTCTTCAATTTAAAACACGGCACAATTCTTATTGATGATCAAAATATAAACAACATAAATTTAAATTCATTAAGGAAAGAAATCTCAATAGTTAGTCAAGACGTAATACTTTTTGATGACACTATTAGATCTAATATACTGTACGGAAATGCATCGGCATCTGATGATGAAATAATAAATGCATGTAAATTTGCAGCAGCTCAAGAATTTATAGAAAAACTTCCAAACAAATATGAAACTATCATCGGCGAAAATGGAATAAAATTATCTGGAGGACAAAAACAAAGATTGTCAATAGCAAGAGCTATATTAAAAGATTCTCCAATAATATTATTAGATGAGGCTACTTCATCTTTAGATTCTGAGTCTGAAGCAGTCATCCAAAAAGCTATTGAAAATTTAACTAAAAATAAAACAACAATTATAATTGCTCATAGACTATCAACGATAATGAACTGTGATAAAATTTTAGTTTTTGATAGCGGTCAAATAGTTGCTGAGGGAAGTCATGAATTTCTAGTAAATAATTCTTTGATATACAAAAACTTATATGAAAAACAAATTATAAGTTAATGAGGATTGCTTATTATTTAATAACAACAGTCTTCTATTATTTATTATATCCTTACCTCTATTTTAGAATTCTAAAAAAAAAAGAATGTCCATTGCGCTATAAAGAAAAACTAGGAATTTCTCTTAAAACCAGAAATAATGGTTACTTAATATGGTTTCATTGCTCGAGCATTGGGGAATTAAAAAGTATATTTCCAATAATTGATCATTATTTAAAAAAAAGCCAGATTTTAGTTACAACTTCTACCTTAGGCTCAAATGAAGTTTTTCAAAAAAAATATTACAATACTAATAATATCATACATCAATATGCTCCTATTGATAGTCCGCAAATTATTAAAAAATTTTTTAAAAAATGGAATCCTAATATTATTTTTTTTACTGAATCTGAAATATGGCCAAATCAGATTTTTTACGCAAAAAATAACAATATTCCAATAATCCTACTTAACGCAAGAATCTCCAATAAATCATTTATTAAATGGAAATTAATAAAAAAAAGTATGAATAAAATATTAAATTGTTTTGATTTAATTCTATGTCAAAGCAATGAAAGTGCTGATTATTTTAATTATTTTGGAAATAATAATATCAAAATATTAGGCAATCTTAAATTTGTGGTATCAGAAGATTTTGAAAATAAAGAAGAAAACTTAAATTTGAAAAAAAGGTTAGTATTTATAGCTCTAAGCACTCATCCTACAGAAGAAGAGGTTTGTATAAAAATACATTCATCTTTGAAATCACAATACCCTAACCTACTAACAATCATTATTCCAAGACACATAAATAGAATTGCCGAAATACAAAAAATAATTATAAATACTAAGCTAAATTTTTTAATTGCAGAATCTCTTGATAATTTTAAAAATAACACCGATATTTTAATAATTAATTCATATGGAAATACTAAAAAAATTCTTAAGTCATCAAAATATATCTTTATCGGTGGATCTTTAGTAGATCATGGTGGACAAAATCCAATTGAAGTTGCTTATAACAACTCTTTAATTTTTCATGGACCGCACGTACATAACTTCACAGAAATATATGACTTCCTAAATAAAGAAAATATTGCTTTTAAGATTAACTCGGGAGCAGAATTAATTAATCAACTAAAAGAAAAAATTAATGATTACCAAAACAAAAATATTAAAGAAAAAATAATTGGAATGGGAGATGAGATTTTATCATCAACAATTAAAGAATTAGATCAATATATAGTTAATTAATTTAATGTATTTTATTAAACCAAAATTTTGGGATAAAAAAAATAATTCTTTTTTATCTATTTTATTATATCCATTATCAATTATTTATTACCTAATTAGTGTAATAAGAAAAAAAATTTCTATCCCTCAAAAATTTAACATTCCTATTATCTGTGTAGGAAATATCTATATTGGCGGAACTGGCAAAACATCTGCTGCTATAGAAATAATTAAAATTTTAAATAAATCTAAAAAAATCTGTTTTTTAACAAAAGGATATGGAAGGAAAAGCAAGAAAGATATTTATTTAAATGAATTGAACATATCCAATCAAAACACGATAGACACGGGGGATGAGGCATTACTATTAAATAAATATGGACATGTTTATATTTCAAATAACAGAGCCAAGGCTATAAATACTATTATCAAATTAGGATACGACGCGATTATTTTAGATGATGGCTTTCAAGATCATTTAATATTTAAAAACCTAAATATTCTTTGCTTTGACTCAAAAAATTGGATCGGAAACAATAATTTAATACCCTCTGGACCGCTTAGAGAACCACTAACATCAATTAAAGAAGCTAATTTCATAATTATTAAAGGAGAAAAAAATCAAATAATTGAAAATGACATAAGAGAAATAAGTCCAAATATTGAAATTATTTACGCTGAAAATAGAATTGAAAATAACGAAACATTAAAGAACAAAAATTTTATAGCCTTTACTGGTATCGGCAACCCTTATAGCTTTTTCAATACTTTACTAAATAACAATATAAAAATTATAAAACAAATTATCTATCCAGACCATTTTCAATTTACTGAAAAAAATTATAAAGTTTTATTTCAAGAAGCTGAAAATAATAATTGCAACTTAATAACTACAGAAAAAGATTGGGTAAGAATTGACGAACAATTTAAAGATAGAGTTTATTATACTAAACTGAGTACTTTATTAATTGGAAAAGAATCTTTAGAAAAAGAACTTAAAAAATTATTTTAATGAAAATTTTTAGATATTTTCTGGAATTTATTCTGGTTATCTTTTTCTTTTTAGTATTTAAAATCATAGGTCTCAAATTATCTTCTGACTTAGGAGAAGTAATAGGAAAATACTTTGGTCCATTATTTAGAAAAAAAATAATAACTAAAAAAAATATTTTAATAGCATTTCCAGATCTTAACGAAAAAAAAATTGAAAAGATGATTGATAGTATGTGGAAAAATATAGGAAGAATATTTGGAGAATACATACATATAAATAAATTCAGTGTTATTGACGAAAAAAAAAATAAGATAGTTTTTGTAAATAAAAATAATGTCGAAATCTTAAAGAAAAATAATAAGCCTATAGTTTTCTTTTCTGGTCATTTTGCAAATTTTGAATTGATGTCAAAATGTTTAAAAGAATTAGGATTTAACATTGGTGCAATTTATAGACCACTAAATAATATCTTTTTAAACCCAATCATGGAGTTTATTAGAAAAAAATATATTTGCCCAATTCAAATAGAAAAGAGTTCTACAGGAACTAAAAAATTAATTAAACATATTGCAGCTAATAATCCTTTGGCATTAATGATTGATCAAAGATTGTCATCCAGTATTCGTGTCCCTTTTTTTGATCAGCCAGCAACTACAACTACAACCCCTGCTCAATTAGCACTTAAATATAATGCATTACTTGTACCCGTATTTTTAAAAAGATTAAAAAAAACTCATTTTGAATTTTTTATTGAAGAACCTTTGGTATTAAAAAATACTAACGATTATGAGAAAGATATTTTTAATATCACTAAGACTATGAATAAAAAAATAGAAGAATTTATAAAGATAGATCCTGCTAGCTGGTTATGGTCACATGACAGATGGAAATAAAAATATTATTTAAGAATTAATTCTGGATCAATTTTAGCATCAAACCAATTCACTCCAAAATGCAGGTGTGGTCCAGTAGCTCTCCCTGTTGAACCAACTTTTCCAATCACCTGTCCTTTTTTGATTAATTCATTTTTCCGTACTAAAATTTCATCTAAATGAGCATAAATTGTCGAAACACCATGTCCATGGTCTAAAATTATACTTCCTCCTGTAAAATAAAAACCTTTCTCAGCAAGAGTTACGTAGCCATCTGCTGGAGACTTAATATCTGTCCCTTTAGGTGCTGCAAAATCAATACCTAAGTGAGGTGAGCGAGGCTTACCATTTAATATTCTTTGACTACCATAAACTCCTGAGATTACGCCATCAATAGGCTTACTAAATCCTGATAAGAAAAATTCAAAATCTGAATTAATTAATTGAGCATTTTTAATTAAGTCGTTTTCTTTTTTTATTATTTCTAATGACTCTTGATCTGGAGTTACCATTTTTTCATGAAGACCGTCTATTTTTTGAATTTTATATTGTCTTTTCTTTATTTTGAAAGTTTTAGAATTGATTTGATTATTCCTATCAACTGACTCAATAACAATATTTCCTGTTTGATTATAATTTATACCAAAAACAAAAATACCATTTTTGGATAATTTTATTTTTTGTTTATTAACGTATACGGACTTATCCGGATTTTCTTTTCCGATAATAAGTGCTCCTTGGGTAATTTCTCCATTTAACTCAAAAGCACTTGCTAAGTTCAATTGTAATAAAAAAAAAATTATAATTAAAAACCGCATTTATTTTTTATTTAATTGTTTAAATCTCTCAGTTGCCTCAATATAAGAAAAATAGGCTTCTTGTAATTCAACGTTCCAATACTTTAATTCTGACAAATCAATTTTTTTTCCAGAAACCTTGCAGAGCACATAATCACCTGAATTAATAATCTCAAAATTTCCAGGTTTAAATTTTAATTTTGCTTCTTTCATAGAGAATATTACTAATTAATTTTAGCCTTAATTTTTCCATCTGATAATTCAATTATAATATCACTATTTTTATGAGCATGATTTTTTTTATAAATAACATTATTATTCATATCTCTAATAATTGAAAAACCTCTTTTTAAAATTTTATTAGTATCCAAACTATTTAATCTAGAAAAAATGTTATTTAAGTTTAGTTGAAAATATTTAAATTTATCTTTTAAGAGATTTGCAAGAGATTTCTCATGACTTTTAATTTTATCTTTCTTCTCTCTAATAAAATTTTTTAAATTATTAATATTTAATGATTTGGCTAATTGGTAAATATTTTTATCTTTTTCTTTTAAAAATAAATTAAAACTAGAAATTAACTGCTTATGTAGTGCAAAAATTTTTTCAATTAAGTTATTCTTTTCTGGTACAGCTCTTTCAGCGGCGGCTGTTGGCGTTGATGCTCTGTAGTCTGCAACAAAATCCAATAAAGTAAAATCAGTCTCATGACCAATTGCAGAGATAATTGGTATTTTACTTGCGAATGCAGCTTTCACTACGTTCTCATCATTGAATGACAATAAATCTTCTACTCCTCCTCCTCCCCTAGCTATAATTATAGTATCAACATTAATTTTTTTATTAAAAAATTCTATTCCTTCAATAATTTCTCCAGCAGATTTGTTTCCTTGCACAGAAATTGGGTAAATTAAAAGATGCGTTGGATATCTATCTTGTACTCTATTTATAATGTCCATTATTACCGCTCCAGTTGGTGAGGTAATTATTCCAATTTTATTAGGAATAAATGGAATAGGCTTTTTGTGCTCTTCGTTAAAATATCCTTCCGCTTGTAATTTTTTTTTTCTTTGCTCAATTAGCTTTAGTAGCGCTCCCTCACCTTGAAGTTCTATTTGATCTACTTTGATTTGATAACTTGAAATGCTACTTTTTGCATAAGTTGTGATCTTTCCTTCAGCAACAACCTCCATACCCTCTTCTGGAAAAACTTGTAAAAGTGGCACTGCGCTTGACCAACAAATAGCATTCAATATAAAATTTTCATCTTTTAACGAAAAATACAAATGGCCTTTATTTTCTTTTATTTTGGAAACTTCACCTCTGATCCTTACTCTATCAAAATTTTCTTCTAAAATATTTTTTGTTAAAGATGTAATTTCTGTAACAGAAAATTCTGGTATGTTTTTCATTATCAATTTATATACCTATATTATTATATGAACATAGCTGTTATAGGAAGTGGCGGCAGAGAACATTCTGTCTGCTTTAAACTAAAACAATCAAAAGAAGTTAATAAAATTTTTTGCATTCCAGGGAATGCTGGTACAAGCGCAATAGCTGAAAATATTAATATTGATATTTTAAACTTTAAAAGTATTTCAGATTTTTTAAGGAATAATAATATAAAAATAGTATTTGTTGGACCTGAAGTTCCTTTGGTTCAAGGAATTAAAGATTACTTAGAAAAAAAAGGTTTTTTTGTATTTGGACCATCTAAAGCAGCATCAAGATTGGAAAAATCTAAATCTTTTACAAAACAACTTTGTAAAAAATATAAAATACCTACGGCGCAATACAAATCTTTTAACAGCATGAAAGGAGTTAAAGAGTACATAAAAAAAATGAACGCTCCTATAGTAATAAAAGCTGATGGATTAGCTTCGGGTAAAGGAGTTTTTATCTGTAATAGCAAAACTACAGCATTACAAAAATGTAAAGAAATCAACCAAGGAAAATTTAAAAGTTCAAAAAAATTTATTATTGAAGAATTTTTATTAGGAGAAGAGGCAAGTTATTTTATACTGTCGGATGGAAAAAATTATAAATTTTTTGGAACCGCACAAGATCACAAAAGAATAGGAGAAGGTGATACCGGTCCTAATACAGGAGGAATGGGCGCTTATTCTCCTTCAAATATCATTACAGATAAAGTTGAAGAGAAAATAAAAAAGGAAATTATTGAGCCTACGTTAAAAGGGCTAAAAAAATTAGGATGTCCTTTTGTTGGAATTCTTTATGCGGGGCTAATTATTAAAAATGAACAACCTAAACTTATTGAATATAATATTAGACTTGGAGATCCTGAGTGCCAAGTTTTAATGATGCGATTAAAAACTGATTTATTAAAAATTTTATCAGCTTGTAAAAAAAAACAAATTAACAAAATAGCAATTAATTGGAGTGATAAAAAAGCAATGACAATTGTTGCCTCGTCTAAAGGATATCCTAATAAACAGAGCAAAATATCGGAAATCAAAAATACAGAAAAAATTTTACTAAATAATAATCAATATTTATTTCACGCTGGTACATTTAAAAAGAATAACAAGATTTTCACATCTGGTGGTAGAGTTTTGAATGCTACGGCCTTAAATAAAAATCTTAGATCAGCTCGAAGCGCATGTCTTAAAATGTTAAAAAAAATTAACTGGAAAGATAAATATTTTAGAAGTGATATTGGCTGGAGAGCAATTAATAATTAATTACGTTTTTTCTTAAAAAAATCTTTCATTAAATCTAAAAAAATATTTTCTTTAAAACCATAATAAAACTTAGGCTTATGATGTAAATTATTAGAATAAATCAACTTTGGACCATTAATAAAGCCTCCTGACTTTTTATCTTCTAAGCAAAAGTAAACTCTTCTAATTCTAGAAATTGAAATTGCAGATGCACACATGGCGCAAGGCTCAAGAGAACAATAAAGATCAAATTTATCTAATCTTTTTGAATTTGTTAATTTTAAAGCTTTTAAAATAGCATTAATCTCAGCATGTAAAATTGGATTTTTTTTAGTTTGATTTATGCATGCTGATATAACTTTTTTATTAACTGGATCTACTATAATTGCACTAATAGGAAGCTCTCCTAGTGCTTGAGCTTTTTTTGATAATTTTAAAAGTAAATTAGTATAAATATCAATCTGACCATTCATTATGAATAATAATTACCAAAAAAAAATTAGAATAGCTAAATTTTTATCTAGCAAAGGATATGGTTCTAGACGCGAAATAGAGCAATTAATTCAAAAAAATAAAATTATTGTTAATAAAGAAATTATTTCATCACCAATTACTTTTGTAAGTAATGAAGACGAGATAATTATAAATAATAAAAAAATTAATCTTGAAAAAAAACTAGAGGTATGGAAATTTTATAAACCATTAAACTACATCACTTCTCGTAATAAACAGGACGATAGACCAATTATATATGATCTATTACCTTTTAATCTAAAAAAAATAAAAACTGTTGGAAGATTAGATATTAATTCAGAAGGACTTTTATTGTTAACAGATGATGGTGAAATAATAAGAAATTTAGAATTACCTAAAAACAAATTTATTAGAAAATATAAAATTAGAGTTTATGGATACATAGATGAAACTTCTTTGGATAGAATTAGCAAAGGAGTAAAAATAAATAACATTCAATACGCTCCTTTTGAATATAAATTATTAAAAAAAGGAAATGCAAATTCTTGGGTAGAATTTCATATGCGTGAAGGGAAAAATAATGAAATAAGAAATTTATGTGCTGCTATTAATCTTAAAGTTAATAGGCTAATTCGTCTGGAATATGGTCCATTTAAACTCAAAAACTTATTAGCTGGAAAAGTAGAAAAAGCAGAAGAGAAAGAAATGAGATTATATGAGGATCATATCAGGAAAATATAAAGGAAAAAAAATACTTTTTCCAAATAAATTAATTACTAGACCTCTAAGAGATAGAGTCAAAGAGAGTATATTCAATATATTGCAGCACTCAAATAAAATTCAATTTGAATTTAAAAATTCGACAGTTCTAGATCTTTTTTCTGGTTCAGGCTCCTTTGGATTAGAATGTTTGTCTAGAGAGGTAGAAAAAGTATTTTTCTTTGAAAAAAACCCTGAAGCTTTTTCTATTTTAAAAAAAAATCTTAATACCCTAAACATACTAAGTGCGAATGCTATTGCTACTAATGAAGATGTTTCTTTAATTCAGAATAATAAGTTGTTTAATCAAATTAAACCTAATTTAATATTTTTAGATCCACCTTTTAAAATAAAAAATATTGATAATATAATAAATGACTTAAAAAAGATTATTAACAAAAAAAATGTATTGGTTATTCATACAAACTCTGAAAACAATATTGAAAATAAAGAACTCGATGTTGTTGAAGAGAGAATTTATGGCGTTTCTAAAATTTACTTTGCTAAATTAAATCTAACTTAATAAAGAATAAGTCTCTTTTTTAATTGCCTCTACAGCTGGTTGGTTAAAAGGATTTAAGTCTAGCGCTTTACACAAAATTGCTGTTTCTAACATTGAGTAAACAAGTAAAGAAACAAAGCTTTGAAGAGGTTTTTTTTGATCAATCAATATTAAACGAAATGGTATCAAATTCTTTTTAAAAACTTTTATCGTCGCATTAAATTGCGCATCAATAATATTATTTAATGAATTTTTTTTAAATTTTTGATCGAAATAATCTTTTATTGGCAGATCCTTTTTATTATTGATTATTTTAAAGAATGTAAAAAATTTATTTCTCTTACCGTCTAAATAAAGCTGCATAACACTATGATGATCTTTTGGACACTCTGAAATAATTGGCGTGAAATCTTTGCCATTTTTTCCAATACTTTCTGCCAATAATTGTTGATGCCAATAACCATAACTTAACAAACTATGAGAATAGATAAGAGACACATGAGTGTCTATTTTAGATTTTGTAATAAAAGTTAATAAATTAGCTGCATTACTAATTAGATTTTTCTTTAAATCTTTTTTAAGAACAGAATTAATGCCTTGTATAATTTTCTTATAATCTAAATTAAACATTAGCAAACCCGCCTCTGATAAAACGGAATAACGACCACTAAGGTTTGCATTGTGTTCATAAAATAAAATATTATTTTCTCTTGCAAAATTAAATAGAACGCTATTTCTCTCTGAAATAATTATAAAATTTTTTGATATATTTTTTTTTCTTTTTTTAAAATTATTTAAAATAATATTAAAATTTGTTAAGGTTTCTAAAGTTTCTCCGGATTTAGATATAATAAAAATTGAGAATTTACTTAGATCTTTTTTAATAAAATCATTAACTTTAGAATTACTTAAATTATCCAGAAAATAATAATTCTTATCTAAGCCAAAAAAAGAAGAAAGCATCTTAGATCCCAGAACAGATCCACCCATTCCTACTATTAAGATATTTTTATGTATCCTTTTTTTGAGAACTATTTTTTTTAAAAAAAGAGTTTTTTGGTACTGCTCAGACAATGTATTAAAGAAAAAATTTTCTTTATTATTAAGTAAATTTTTAAATATCTCAGAGCATTTTCTTAAATTATTCTTATAAATTATTGAGTTATTATTTGAAAAATTAAAAGAATTAATTTTCATCGAACTATTTTATTTTTTCAAGAATACTTTTTTCTAAAGATCCGGAGTCTGTTCCTTTGTTAATTTCTGTGTCTTTTTTATCTTTACCAAGATTTTTATTAAAAATATCTTTTAAATTATCTTTCTCATCTTTTTGATTGTTTTGATTTACTGAATCTGGTGGCAACAAATCGAAATTTGGGGGCATGGTCAAAGGATTTCTTTTTTCAATTAAAAATTCGTTAGGAACGTCTTTTTTCATGCCTAACCCTTTTTGAACATTTTCGCATGAGCTTAATAATATGGATAATACAAATAAATTTATAATTTTTTTCATACTTTTTTTATTTTAAACAGATCGATTATTATTAAACCAATAATTCCAATAGTGATAAAAATATCAGCAATATTAAAGGTAAACCAGTGAAAACTCTCATAATGCAGATCTATAAAGTCTGGAACAGAACTATAATAATATCTGTCAAATAAATTACCTAATGCTCCTCCTAAAATTATAGAAATAAAAATAGATTCTAAGTAATTTGATGAAGTAAACATCCAATAAATTAATATTAAATTAATAGCAGTTATAATTATTGAAATAAGTAAATAAAAAATATTAGCTTCGAGTTGCAAAATTCCAAAACCAATTCCACTATTCCAAACTAAAGAAAAATTAAGAAAAGAGTTAATATAAATTTCAGAAGAAGAATTATTTAAAAAATTTTTTAAAATTAAAATTTTTGCAACTCTATCTATTATAAAAAGAACAAGAACAAAAATAAATAAATATATCTTTTTTTTATTCATCATATTAATTTTTTAAACCACAAATATCTCTACTGCATGGTTTTTCTAAGATCTTCCAACAACGAGAGCATTTTTGTCCCTTTGCTTTTAGTATTTTTACGGCTACTCCCTCTACATCTTTTAAAGAAAATAAATCATTTTGATTAATAAAAGATTCCGCCTTTGCTTCTGAACATATAAAAATTTCACTAAGATCTTCTTGTTTTATAATATTTAGATATTCATCTTTTAAATAAACAATAACATTTGCTTCTAAGCTAGAACCGATAATCTTCTGATTTCTAATATCTTCTATAGCTGCATTAACAACTTGTTTTACTTTCTTAATACCAATCCACTTATTTTTGATTTCAGAATTATTCCACATCAAAGGTATAACTGGAAAATCCTGCAAATGAATACTCTTATATTTTTTATTTTTAATTACCTGATAAGCCTCTTCAGATGTAAAGGCTAAAATTGGAGAAAACCATTTTAATAAAAAATTAATAAGAACATTTAATATTTCTAAACAGTTATTTCTTCTTTGACTATTTTCACTATCGCAATAGAGGATATCTTTCTTTATATCAAAATAAAAAGCCGAAAGATCCAAAGTGCAAAAATTTAAAAGCTCGATATATATTTTATGAAAATTATAAGACTTAATATAATCTCTAAATCTTAAATCGAAGTCATATACTTGAGTTAAGATATATTTCTCTAATGATGACAATTTTGAATATTCAATTTTAGAAAAGTCATCGTTTAATAATTTGTCATTTAAATTTCCTAAAAGAAATCTAAGAGTGTTTCGAATTTTTCTATACGACTCGGCATGTTGATTTAAAATTGCTTTATCAATCTTTAAATCTTCAGAATAATCTGAGGCAACAACCCATAATCTAAGTATATCGGCTCCAAAATTTTTAATAACCTCTTCTGGCATCACCACATTCCCTAATGATTTCGACATTTTTTGTCCTTTACCATCCACAACAAATCCATGACATAAAATATTTTGAAATGGAGCAGTCCCTTTTGTTCCACAAGATTCGAGTAGAGAAGAATGAAACCACCCTCTATGTTGATCTGATCCTTCTAAATAAAGATCTGCTGGCCAGGCAAGTTCTGGTCTTTTATCTAAAACATAACTATGAGTGGAGCCACTATCAAACCAAACTTCCACGATATCTTTGACCTGCTCATAATCGTTAGCATTATAATCTTTTCCTAAAAAATCTTGTGGCTGCCTTGCAAACCAAGTGTCGCTACCTTCTTCTTCAAATATTTTTGCTATCCCTTCTAATACCTTTTCATCTGCTAATGGTTTTCCTGTTTTTTTTGAAATAAATATTGGCAAAGGCACTCCCCAAACTCTTTGTCGAGAAATGCACCAATCTGGTCTTGTTTCTATCATTGATCTTAATCTATTTTGTCCAACTGCTGGATAAAATTTTGTATTTCCAATTGCAGCAATAGATTTTTTTCTCAGATCATTTGTTTCCATAGATATGAACCATTGAGGTGTGGCTCTATGAACTAGCGGCGCTTTAGATCTCCATGAATGTGGATAGCTATGCTTCAGTTTACCTTTGCCTAATAATCTGGATAAACTAGTTAATTCATTAATAATAACATCATCAGCCTTAAAAATATGAGTACCAGAAAATTTAATAATATTTTTTGTATAATGTCCTTTGTCGTCAATTGTATCAAATGCTTGAATGTTATTGTTTAAACATAAGTAATAATCATCCGGACCATGACTTGGTGCACAATGAACAATTCCTGTTCCTTGTTCTAAATTAACAAAATTAGCGTCAAGCATAGGAACATGAAATGTATACCCAATATCCTTGAAAGGATGATTACAAATAACATTTTTTAATTCTGATCCAGAAAAACTTTCAATAATTTCATATTTTGTAATTGCGCAATCTGCTAAAACTTTATCTATTAACTTTTCTGCAATAATAATCTTTTCATTATTATTTATTTTAACAATAGAATAATTAATTTTATTGTTAAAAGCTAAAGCTCTATTACAAGGAATAGTCCAAGGAGTTGTTGTCCAAATAACGATATTGCAATTCAAAAATTTTTCAGGACCAGACTTAATTAAAAACTTTGAATAAATCGTATTTGAAATGTGATCATAATACTCAACCTCAGCATCAGCTAAAGCAGTTGATTCAACAACAGACCATAAAACTGGTTTAAATCCTCTATATAGTCCTCCATTAATTATAAATTTACTAATCTCTCTTGTTATTTGAGCTTCTGAAGACTTGCTCATAGTAGTGTAATAATTCTTCCAATCTCCGTTTACTCCTAATCTATTAAATTCTTTCTTTTGGATCTCGATCCAACTAGTTGCAAATTCTCTACATTCCTTTCTAAATTCATTAACTGGAACGGAGTCTTTATTTTTTCCTTTCTTTTTATATTCTTCCTCTACTTTCCATTCTATTGGCAATCCATGACAATCCCATCCTGGCACATAAGGGGCGTCCTTACCTGTCATTTGATTAAATCTTACAACAATATCTTTTAAAATTTTATTTAAGGCCGTTCCAATATGAATGTTCCCGTTTGCATAAGGAGGTCCGTCATGCAAAATAAATTTTTCTCGACCTTTGCTGTTAGATCTCAATTCTTCATAAAGGTTAATTTGCTCCCAAAATTTAAGTATTTCAGGTTCTTTTGTTGGCAAATTAGCCTTCATAGGAAAAGAAGTTTCAGGAAGATT
Source organism: alpha proteobacterium SCGC AAA027-L15 (assembly GCA_000371865.1). Taxonomy (GTDB): domain Bacteria; phylum Pseudomonadota; class Alphaproteobacteria; order Pelagibacterales; family Pelagibacteraceae; genus Fontibacterium. The sequence goes on along the minus strand of AQUG01000001.1, from coordinate 181,619 downwards.
AATTTTAATTTCTGACATTATTTTTTGTTTAAACTAATTTTGGCAACTTTAATATCTTTCTTAATCTGCTTAACGAGCATTGCGCTATTTTTAAATTTTTTCTCTTTTCTAATAAAATTAATAAATAAAACTTTGATATTTTTATTATAAAAATTATGGTTTTTTCCAAAAACATTAACTTCTAAAATAGGATTGGAACTTCCGAATGTTGGTCTTACACCAAAATTGGCAATTCCTTTATAAGTCTTTTTATTAAAAATAATTTTAACTGAATAAACCCCAAACAGTGGCCTAATCTGATTTAAGATTTTAATATTTGCTGTAGGAAAACCTATTCGTCTTCCAAATTTTTTACCTTTGATAACTCTACCAGAGATAGTCCATGGTCTTCCCATAACTTTATTAACCAAGCTAACTTTTCCAGCTTGTATTAAGCTTCTAATTTTTGATGAAGAAATCTTATAATTATTAAATTTTTTAAAATTAATTATAAATATTTTAAAGTTATTATTTTTTGAGAATTTTTTTAAAAAAAATATATTCCCTTCTCTTTTAAATCCAAATCTAAAGTCTTTACCAACAAAAATACTATGTACTGATAATTTTTTTAAAAGAATTCTTTTAACAAAATTATCACGACTTATTTTAGAAAAATTACGATTAAATTTTTGCTTAATAAAAAAATCAGCACTAAATTTTTTTACAGCGTCTATCTTATCCTCAATGTTTAAAATTTTATTATCAGTTTTATTAAAAAAATCTTTAGGTAAAGGATCAAAGGTTAATATACCAAATTTTTTTTTTACCTTACGTGAAAAAATATAAGCTTTTTTTAAGAGTTCTTGATGTCCTAAGTGAACTCCGTCAAAATTACCTATTGCTAAAACAGAATTAAGAAATTTTTTGTCAATAAAGTTAACGTTATTATAAATTTTCATTTACCAAACTAATTCGTTCTGAAAATAATTAATCTTAAAATCTTTATTTTTTTTAATCACAAAATTAGCTAAATTTATATTTTTTTTATTCCATTCAGATTTATGAATGCCTCCTGCTATGAATAAGTTTTTAACTTTAAAATTATTTGTTCCTAAAATGTCAGTGTTTAAATTATCTCCAATAACAAGAATTTTATTTTTATTTATATTTTTTTTATATTTTTTTTTTAATACACCACAAATATATTCATAAAAATATTTATAAGGTTTTCCAAAATACTTAACTTTACCACCCATTTTTTCATATAATTTTGCAATAGATCCTGCGCAGTATTCAGTCCGGTCGCCTCTATGAACAATTAAGTCTGGATTAGCACAAATCATTTTTAAATTTTTTTTTTTTATTTTCTTTAAAATGGGAACATATTTACTAAGACTATCATTGTTATTATTTACCCCGGTACAAACAACAAAATCTGCATTATTTAACGAAGTTTTTTTTAGACCTAGATTAATAAATAAACTTTTATCTCTATCTGGTCCTAAATGATAAAAACATTTATTTTTACTAAAATTTTTTAGATAAAAACGAGTTAAGTCTCCGGAGGTAATTAATAAATTATAAAATTTTTTATTAAAATTTATTTTATTTAAGAATTTTTGAACACTATTACTGGGTCTTGGGGCATTTGAAATTAATATAACTTTCCTGCTTTTTCTTATGTTTTTTAGGGCTTTTAAAGCATCAGAATAACATTCAATACCGTTATGAACCACGCCCCAAAGATCAACAAAAAATATATCAAATTCTGAATAAGCTTTATTTAACCCGCTTAAAAAAACAGGATTATTCATAAATTTAAAATTATTGTGTAGAACTAATTGTTTTCTTTAATTTTTCTACGATTAAATCTATTTCTTGTTTTTGAATAATTAAAGGAGGGGATAAAGCAATAATATCTCCTGTCACCCTTACAAATAATTTTTGATCTCTAAAGGCTTCACAAAGAACATTATAAGCTCTTCTAGATGGTTTTTCTGGAATAGATTCTAATTCTATTGCTCCTATTAATCCCAGATTTCTTATGTCTATTATGTGTTTAGTTCCTTTTAATGAATGCAAAGCATCTTCCCAGTATTTAGCAATTTCAGAAGCCCTAATTAATAAATTATCTTTTTTATAAACATCAACAGTTGCTATTGCTGCTGCGCAAGCTAATGGATGCGCTGAATAAGTATATCCATGAAAAAATTCAATAACTTTAGGATCTCCTTGCATAAAAGTTTTGTAAATTTTATCTGAAACAAAAGTTGCGGCCATCGGTACAGTTCCGCTAGTTAATCCTTTAGCTATAGCCATTAAGTCAGGTTTGATATTAAAAAAATCTGCAGCAAATGGCTTTCCTAGTCTTCCAAAGCCAGTAATTACTTCATCAAATATTAAAATTATATCATTATCAGTACAAATTTTTCTTAGTTTTTCTAAATAACCAATTGGTGGAATTAAAACTCCTGTTGAGCCAGCGACTGGTTCAACAATAACTGCTGCAATGTTAGCTGCTCCATGTTTTTCAATTTGTTTTAACAAATCATCAGCTAGATGAGCTCCCCATGCTGGCTGTCCTTTAGAATATGAATTATGCTCAAGATTATGTGTATGTGGAAGATGATAAACTTCCGGTAAAAATCTTTCGAATTGTTTCTTATTATTAACTATGCCTCCTACTGATAATCCTCCAAAACCTGTTCCATGATAACCTCTTTCACGACCTATTAAGATTCTTTTTGATGGTTTTCCAATTGTCCTAAAATAAGCTAAAGCGATTTTTAAAGCTGTTTCAACCGCCTCTGAACCAGAATTGCTATAAAAAACATGGTTTAAATTTTCTGGCGAAATATCTGTTAATTTATTGCTTAATTCGAAAGCTTTATAATGGCCCGCTTGAAAAGATGGAACAAAATCTAACTCAGCAGCTTGTTCTTGGATTGCTTTTACAATTTCTTCTCTATTGTGCCCTGCATTGCAACACCACAAACCTGCAACTGCGTCTAAAACTTTATCTCCGTTTGGAGTATAATAGTACATACCTTTAGACTTTGAGACTATTCTCGGATCTGCTTTAAAATCTTGATTAGCAGTAAAAGGCATCCAAAATGCCTCTAGATCATTAGGTGTATAGTTGTTTTTTTGCTTTTGATCTTTAGCTAAGTCTTTGTTTAGGGTCATAAGAGCAGTACTTTATAAAGTATAATTTTAGATCTTCCATATAAATCAGATTAAAAAAAGCTAATAAAATATAGTGTTTTTGCTATTTTATTGTACTATGCACCCCTTGAAATTTAATAGATCAATCATCATATAGCTTCAGGTACATTATTGTACGGAGTTATATTTTGATTAACAACTAATTTTACGGAGAATTAAATTAATGAACTTTAGACCTTTACACGATCGCGTTCTTGTTCAGCCTTTGGACGGAGAAGAAAAAACAGCAGGTGGAATAATTATACCAGATACAGCAAAAGAAAAACCTTCGGAAGGAAAAATTATTGCTGTTGGTCCTGGAGCAAAAACTGAAGATGGAAAAATTTTACCAATGGAAGTTAAAGTTGGAGACCTTGTTCTATTTGGAAAATGGTCAGGAACTGAAGTTAAAATTGACGGCGTGGAGTATAGCATCATGAAAGAGTCTGACATCATGGGCATCATGTCTAAGAAAAAATAAATAAAATATAAAAAAGGAGAAAAAAAATGGCAGGTAAAATTGTAAGATTTGATACAGATGCAAGAAATGCAATGCTAAAAGGTGTTGATATACTTGCAAACGCTGTAAAAGTAACACTGGGACCAAAAGGAAGAAATGTAGTTATAGATAAATCATTCGGTGCTCCTAGAATAACTAAAGATGGAGTTACTGTTGCAAAAGAAATTGAGCTTGAGGATAAATTTGAAAATATGGGAGCTCAAATGGTTAAGGAAGTTGCTAGCAAAACTAATGAAGAAGCTGGTGACGGTACTACAACTGCAACTGTTTTAGCGCAAGCAATCGCAAGAGAAGGTTGTAAGTATGTTGCTGCTGGAATGAATCCAATGGATTTAAAAAGAGGAATTGATTTAGCAGTAGAGGCTGTAATTGCAAGAATTAAAGAAAGTTCAAAAAAAGTAAAAACTAGTGAAGAAATTGCACAAGTTGGAACTATTTCTGCAAATGGTGAAAAAGAAATTGGAGACATGATTGCAAAAGCAATGCAAAAAGTTGGTAACGAAGGTGTTATCACTGTTGAAGAAGCAAAAGGTCTTTCAACAGAACTGGATGTAGTTGAAGGTATGCAATTTGATAGGGGTTATCTATCTCCTTACTTTATTACTAATGCGGATAAAATGATTGCGGAATTAGAAGATCCATTAATTTTTATCACAGAAAAAAAATTAACTAACCTTCAACCTATGGTCCCTTTATTGGAATCTGTTGTACAGTCTAGCAGACCATTTTTAATTATTGCTGAAGATGTTGAGGGCGAAGCTCTTGCAACTTTAGTGGTAAATAAATTAAGGGGTGGTTTAAAAGTAGTAGCAGTTAAAGCTCCAGGCTTTGGTGATAGAAGAAAATCAATGCTAGAAGATATTGCGATCTTAACTGGTGGTCAGGTTATATCTGATGATCTTGGTATTAAACTAGAAAACGTTAAGTTAAAAGATCTTGGTCAATGTAAAAAAATTAGAGTTGATAAAGACAACACAACTATCGTTGATGGTGCAGGGAAAAAATCTGAAATAGAGGCAAGATGTAGTCAAATCAGAAAACAGGTTGAAGAAACTACTTCTGATTATGATAAAGAAAAATTACAAGAAAGATTAGCTAAACTTGCTGGCGGTGTTGCTATTATTAAAGTTGGCGGCGCTACAGAAGTTGAAGTTAAAGAGCGAAAAGATAGAGTAGAAGATGCGCTTAATGCTACTAGAGCAGCTGTACAAGAAGGTGTGGTTGTTGGTGGCGGATGTGCATTATTATATGCCTCTGAAGCTCTAAATAATTTAAAACCAAAAGGCGATGATCAAAAAGCTGGTGTTGAAATAATCAGAAAAGCTTTACAATATCCAATTAGACAAATCACAAGCAATGCTGGAGTTGATGGTTCAGTAATTGTTGGAAAACTTTTAGAGGCAAAGAAACCTTCTCAAGGTTATGATGCTCAAAGTGGTGAGTATTGCGATATGTTTGCAAAAGGTATTATCGACCCAACTAAGGTTGTAAGAACAGCTCTTCAAGATGCTTCTTCAATAGCAGGCTTACTTATTACAACTGAAGCAATGATCGCTGACAAACCCGACGATAAAAATTCTAATTCTGGTGGCGGTGGAATGTCAGGCGGAATGGGTGGTATGGGCGGAATGGGTGGTATGGGCGGAATGGGAATGTAATTTCATTCCCTCTCTAGTAAAAATTCCGAGAAAAATTCAAAACCCCGGAATAAAAATCCGGGGTTTTTTTTTAGCTATTTTAAAAGATTTAAAAACTTATTTTTCTCAATTTTTTTTAGAAACAAAAATGCAGGCAGAACTTTTTAATATAATTCCGTCATTTATAATCCTTAGATTATTGGCTTTCAAAGTTGAACCTGTAGATGTTATGTCAGTTATCAATTCGGAGGAGCCAGTAAACGGATAAGACTCCGTTGCTCCTAAACTTGGAACAACACGAAACTGACTTACTCCCTTTGATAAAAAGAAAGATTCAGTCAAATTTGGATATTTTGTTGCAACACGCATTCGACGTCCATATTTTTCTCTAAATTCAAAGCTTACTTCTTCTAAGTCAGCCATATTCTGAACGTCTAACCAATCTTTTGGTATAGCCACCACCAAATCAGCAAAACCAAAATTAAGTTTTTTAAAAATTTTTACATTTGCTGAATAAACATCTGGCAATTCCTTAAGCAGATCTAGTCCTGAAATACCAATGTCTAAAGTGCCATCATTAATTCTTTCAATTATTTCTCTTGCGTGTAAAAAAATTCCATCTATTTCATTATTATTTTTAATATTAAAAAAATAATTTCTTTCCCCAAAAGAATTTACAACCTGTAAATTCTTACTTTTTAAAAAAGCTAAAGATTCATCTTTTAATCTTCCTTTGCTTGGTAATCCTATTTTTATTTTGTACATAATTTTATAAATTTATTAATTCGTTTAAATTAATTGCACCACCAATAGCTGGTATATCCTTCTTATAACCAAGAGTTCTAAGCAAACCGTTATATTCTCCTCCTCTTGCTAATTCGATAGTTTTAGAATTCTTTTTTACGGAAGCTAAAAAGACTACGCCAGTATAATAATCAGTATTTCTTCCAAAATTAGTTTTAAAATTAATAGAATATTTTTTTCCTATTTCTTTATTTATTCTATTAATTTTTCTTAAATAATTCTTAATAGATAAATTGCTTAATTTATTTTTTGAAAAGAAAGACACAATTGTACTTTCTGCTTTCTGAATTGAGCTATTAATATTTAAAAAATCTCTAATAATTTTAACATTCTTCTTTCCTTTATAATTGTCTCTTGGATCTTTAATTTTTTTATTAAAACGTTTAACAATCTCAGAAACTGTTCTTCCTCCAATTATGCTATTCTGATCTAGTTTTTCTAAATCTTTAAGTCTTTTTGTGTCTAATTTAATTGCTTGCTGATCTAGATCATAATTTGTCTCTAATCTTTTCAACATATCTTCAAAATATTCTATTCTAGAAAAATTTTTTACTAATCTTAATTTCCATCTAGCTGGAAGCTCTAAAGACTCTACTAAGATTTTAAATAATCCAACGTCTCCTAAAACAACTTCTAATTTCTTAATTTTCTTTAATGGTTCTAATATAGAATTAATTAAAATATTCTCTGATTTATTGTTATTAGAATTAATAATTTCGCAACCTATCTGATCAAAAACTTTTAGATCTCCTTCTTTATCTAATCTATAAGCGCTTCCATAGTAACAATACTTTTCTTCTTTATTCTTTTTTTCTTGAATATATTTTAATGCTGTTGAAACTGTTAAATCAGGACGTAAACTAATTTCTTTTCCAAATAAATCTTTATAAGTTAGTGTAAATTTTTTAAATTGCTCTCCTGATCGCTCTGTTAGCAAACTAGTATCAATCAAGAGATCCAAATCTGTAAAATTAAATTTATTTTTTTTAAAATTACTTAATATTTTTTTAGAAAGATCTTCTTTTAATCTCTTATTTTCTAGAGCCTGTTTCATTATTTAATCTCATTTAAAAGTTGATCTAAAGCTACTGTTTTTTGAGATCCCGAAGACTCTTTCCAATCATCTCTATCTTTTAGAGAATCGGACATTTGCTTGCCAATTTCTAAATTTTTAATTGTAACTGAATTCTTACTTACCTCATCATCGCCACATAAAATGACGTAATTGCATCCTCGTTTGTCAGCATACTTTAGTTGTGATTTTATATTGGCACTTCCTGAATAAATCTCAGCGCTAATATTTTTTGATCTTAATAAATTTAAAATCTTCACATAATAATCCATGTATTTTTCATCAAAAACACATATTAAAATTGGCGTTTCTTTTTCTACTTTAATTTTATTTTTTTGAAGAATGGCATAAATTAAACGGTCAAGACCAACTGAAATACCGGTTGAGGGACAATCTTGATTATTAAAACGTTTTACAAGATCATCATATCTTCCTCCGCCCCCTATTGAACCAAATTCAATCTCTTCTCCTTTGTTGTTTTTAACGCTAAATGTAAGATTGGCCTCAAAAATAGGGCCCGTGTAATACTCAAGTCCTCTAACAACAGTAGGGTCAAAGATAAAATTATCAAATTTTAATAATGAAAAATATTTCTTAATTAAAATAAGTTCATTTACTCCATCTAATATAGCTTGATTGTCTCCTGCAATCTTTTCTATTTTTTCAAAATTATTATCTGAGAGATCTTTAATGCTTAAAAAATTAATGATTTCATTAATCTGAGATTCATCTAATTCAGCTCCTTTAGTAAAATCTCCAGATTTATCTTTTCTACCCTTTCCTAAAAGATATTGAACGCCCTCAAGTCCAACTCTATCTAGTTTATCAATAGCTCTTAGTACTATTGCTTGTTTATTTTCGTCGTTAATTTTTAGCTTTTCTAACAATCCTTTTGTTAATTTACGATTAGAGATTTTAACTATAAATTCTTTTTTTGTTAAACCGCAACTACTTAAGATCTCTGAAATTAAACAACATAACTCTGCATCAGCAAATAGATTACTTGTTCCTATATAGTCAGCGTCAAATTGCAAAAACTCTCTAAATCTTCCAGGACCTGGTTTTTCATTTCTCCAAACTGTTCCTAGTTGATACCTTTTAAAAGGTCTTGGTAAGTTATTAAAGTTTTTAGCTGCATATCTAGCTAGTGGAGCTGTTAGATCGTATCGTAATGACAGCCATTTTTTATCATCTTCAAATGAAAAAACTCCTTCTGATGGTCTATCTTTGTCAGGCAAAAATTTACCAATGCTATCAGTAAACTCGAAACTTGGAGTTTCAAGATATTGAAAGCCATATTTAGCCATGACCTTTTTAATATTAGATATTAAAAGATCTCTTGCTAATAACTCTTCTTCTTGTCTATCTACAAAACCTGCTGGTAGTTCACTACTAGGTTTAAAAGTTTTTTTATTCATTAATTTGGTACAGCTGGGTGGATTCGAACCACCGACATCTGGTTCCACAAACCAGCGCTCTAACCAACTGAGCTACAGCTGCATGTTTTTTGTTTATAATATTATTTTGTTTTTAAATATATAATTCTATTAGCTAAGCGCATGCTCAGCATGAGGATGGTGTCTGTGAGTAGATATATATTTTTTTATCATTTCAATTAGAGGTTGATTATCAATCTGAGAATGAAATTGCAAATAAAAAATGGTGGTCTGAGCTGGAATTGAACCAGCGACACAAGCCTTTTCAGGGCTCTGCTCTACCAACTGAGCTACCAGACCACTGGGCATGTTTTTTTCACAAAACAAATTATTAATCAATTAAAATATTAAATTAATCCATGTGAATTAAGCAAATTATAAGTTTCAAACAAAGGCAAACCAACTACATTTGAATACGAACCATTAATTCTTTTAATAAATTTTTCAGCATAACCTTGTATGGCATAAGCCCCTGCTTTATCTTTCCACTCATTAGTTGATAAATATTCGTCGATCTCCTGCTTATTTAATCTTTTAAAAGTAACTTTTGTTATAACTTTTTTAACTTTGATTGAATTCTTTTTTGCCAAACATACGCATGTTAAGACATTATGTTTTCTTCCTGAAAAGAAAGCCAAAAAATTTTTAGCTTCGTCTTTGTCTTTTGGTTTTAAAAAAATTTTATTACTACAAAAAACTATAGTATCTACTGATAAAACAAATTGTTCTGGATATTTTTCTAAAGCTTTAAGAGCTTTATTTTTTGCAACTCTAATACAATATTTTTTAGGACTTTCTTTACTATTTATATCTTCGTTAATATCTGAAGAATAAATAATTTTTGGAAAGATTTTTATACTATTAAGAAGCTCTATTCTTCTTGGTGATGAGGATGCTAAAACAAAACTATGTTTTGTTTCATTCATTATTTAAATCTAAAAATGATCCTGCCTTTAGTTAAATCATATGGTGTAACTTCAACCATAACTTCATCTCCAGCTAAAACTCTAATTCTATTTTTTCTCATTTTTCCAGCTGTATGAGCTAAAACTTCATGGTTATTTTCTAGTTTCACTCTAAACATAGCATTGGGCAACAACTCTGTTACCAATCCCTTGAACTCCAACATTTCTTCTTTTACCATATTTAACTAATTCTAATTCTAATTGATTGAGAGTGAGCAAACAAACCCTCGTAATTTGCTAGGTGTATAGCTGATCTTCCTATCTTTTCAAGACCTTGTTTACTCATTTTAATAACTGAGGTTTTTTTATAAAAATCATAAACAGATAACCCTGAAGCAAACCTCGCTGATCCAGCGGTTGGTAAAACATGATTTGGTCCTGCTAAATAATCCCCTATAGCTTCTGGCGAATTTTCTCCTAAAAAAATTGATCCAGCATTTTTTATTTGTTTTGCCAAAACTGAATTATTCTTAGTTTTAATTTCAAGATGTTCTGGTGCTATATCGTTTACAACGCTAACAACTTCTTTAAAATTTTTACAAACTATAATTGCACTATTATTATCAATTGCTTTTTTTGCTATCTGTTTTCTAGGCAAAACATCTAAAAATTTATAAATCTTACTTTTAACCTCAAGACCAAATTTCATATTTGTCGTTACTAATATTGCTTGAGACAATTCATCATGTTCAGCTTGTGATAGTAAATCTATAGCTGTTAATGTTGAATCATTATCCTGATTTGCAACAATTGTAATTTCCGAAGGTCCTGCAACCATGTCTATGCCGACTTCGCCAAAAACTTCCTTTTTAGCTATAGTTACAAAAATATTGCCTGGTCCTACAATTTTATCAACTTTAGTAACGGTATTTGTTCCATAAGCGAAAGCCCCTATTGCTTGAGCTCCACCTATTTTATAAATTTTTTTTACTCCACATATTTTAGCGGCATAAACAACACCTGCATTAATTTTATTATTTGGTGTGGGCATGCATAAAGTTATATTCTTTACACCAGCAACAATTGCTGGAACAGCATTCATAATAACAGAGCTTGGATAGCTAGCCGTTCCTCCTGGAATGTATATTCCAACTCTGCTTAATGGAGAAATTTTATAAGCCAATTCATTCTTGTATTTATCAAAATATTTATAACCTTTAATTGATTGCCTCTTGTGAAAGTCTTTAACTCTGTCAAAAGCAAGCTTGATAGAACTTTTTACTGAAGTATCTAAATTTTTTATAACTTTATTAATTTCTTTGTCACTTAAAATAATATTTTTTTGAGACACTGAGCTTCTATCAAATTTCTTTTGATAATAAACAACAGCGTTATCCCCTTTTGTTTTAACGTCCTTAAGAATTTTTTTTACTATATTAACTTTATTAGAAAAATTAGATTTTCTGTTTCGAGAAATATAATCTAAATCTTTTAAAAATCGGTTTTTATTAAATTTTATAATTTTCATACTAAATTTTATGCTTTGGTTTATAACCGGTTTCCCATGTTTTTCCAAAATCTTCTAAAGAAGAATCTATTTCTTCAGCTCTAACTAATAAAATACTATCTCCAGAAAAAATTAGTTTTATATCAAAATAATTATCTTTAATCTCTGTTTTGATAGCTAGAAACTCAAGTATCTTGGTCTTTCTTTTTGGATTAATTCCTTTTGATTTAACTTTTGAAACATTATCAAAAACAAGAGCGCTACGTATTCTTTTATTTTTTCTAAAGATTCCTTTTTCAGCGTCTTCCCACATAAAACGATTAAATACACAAATAAGTTTTTTAGTTTTCGGTAAAAATTTTATATCATTTGCAACAATTACTGAGTCTTGTAAGTAGGCTGAAAAAACATGCAAATCCTGCATGTCTTCTGCCAACAGCTTTAATTTAGAAATATTTTCGTTAGTCATTTACTCTCCTAACATTAGCACCACATAAATTAAGTTTTTTTTCTAATTTACTGTAGCCTCTATCTAAATGATAAATTCTATTAATTGTTGTGGTTCCTTTTGCGGATAAAGCTGCTAACACTAAACTTACGGATGCCCTTAGATCTGTGGCCATTACTTCGGCACCATTTAAATTTTTAATTCCTTTTATTGTGGCTTTTTGTTTTTTTATTTCAATATCAGCCCCCATTCTCATTAATTCTGAAACATGAAGAAATCTATTTTCAAATATCTCCTCATTAATTACCGATGATCCTTTGATCTGGGTAGCTAAAGCCATAAACTGAGCCTGCATATCGGTTGGAAAACCTGGATAAGGCTTTGTAGTAATTTTAAATGGTTTTAATTGATGCTTTCTAAAAATAATAAAAGAATCTTTAAAAGTTTTAATGTTAGCTCCTATTTTTCTTAGTACATTAAATATGTTTTCTAAATGATCGTTATTAACGTTTTTAATTAATAATTTGCCGTTAGTTATTAGTGCCGCAATTGCATAAGTTGCAGCTTCTATTCTGTCTGGAATAATTTTATGTCTTCTTGGATACAAAAATTTTACTCCTTTTATAATAATTTTTCTTTTTGAATTATATTGTATGTCAGCCCCACATTTATTTAAAAATTTTATTAAATCTACAATCTCTGGCTCAAGTGCAGCATTACTAATTTTTGTAACTCCTTTTGCAAGAACAGCAGCTATAATAATACTTTCTGTTGCTCCAACCGAAATTAAGGGAAATTTAATATTAGCACCTGACAAGCCTTTGGGTGCACTAGCATCAATATAACCGTTCTTTACATTAATTTTTGCACCAAGTTTTTTTAATGCCTCTAAATGTAAATTCACAGGTCGTGCTCCTATAGAACAGCCTCCTGGTAAAGAAACTCTAGCTTTGCCAAATTTTGCTAACAATGGAGCTAAAACCAAAACTCCAGCTCTCATAGTTTTCATGATCGCATATGGGGCAAAATATTTATCTTTATTTTTTTTAGATATTTTTAATACTTCTTTGTATTCATTAAATTCGACTTCTCTTCCTAAAACCTTAATTAAATTAATTAAAGTGTAGATATCTTTAACTTTAGGAACGTTCTCAAACTGCACTGAATCATCAAACAACAATGAAGATATAATAATCGGAAGACTTGCGTTTTTAGAGCCTGAAATAACTACTTCACCAGAGAGTTTCTTTCCTCCCTTAATTAATAGTTTTTGCATATTTAAATTTTTGGAAGAGTAACGCCTTTTTGCTTCATATATTTTCCTTTTTTATCGGCATATGAAGTTTCTGGTTCTTGATCACCTTTTAAAAAAATAAACTGACAAGCCCCTTCGTTGGCATAAATTTTTGCAGGCAATGTTGTTGTGTTTGAAAATTCAAGAGTCACATGTCCTTCCCATTCTGGCTCTAAAGGAGTAACGTTAACAATTATTCCACATCTTGCATAAGTGCTTTTTCCAAGACAAATTACTAAAACATCCCTTGGAATCTTGAAATATTCAACCGTTCTAGCTAGCGCGAATGAATTAGGCGGTATTATACAAACATCAGTTTTTCTTGTAACAAAACTATTTTTTGAAAATTTTTTAGGATCAACAAATGCTGAATCTATATTTGTAAATATCTTAAACTCATTAGAAACCCTTGCGTCATAACCATAAGAAGAAAGTCCGAAAGAAATCTTATTTTTCCTTTGTTGTTTTTGAACAAAAGGACTTATCATTTTTTTTTCTAAGGACATTTTTTTTATCCAATGATCAGATAAAACGCTCATGCTTTTCTTTCTTTAACTTTTTTTAAAAATTCTTTTCTTTTTTTTAAATTCTCTCTAAGGGCTTCTGAAAGACGTTCTTTTTTTAAATCTTTTTGATTATTAATCATCAAACTCAAACGCGAACTATTTATTTGGATTTGTTAAATCATCCAAAGTAATAGGCTTATTAATATCGTGCATCTCTTGTTCTGGTTCTTTTGCGGGTATGGTTGAGGCTCTTTTAGCTTTTTTTAAAGCAAGACGTTCTTTTCTCTTCGCTTCTTTAAGCATAGCTCTTTCTCCACGTTTAGACTTGTAATCATAATGAATACCCATGGGTGAGCCTCCTCCATCAAAAAAATCTAGATATTAAACTTTTTTTAAATTTACAGCTGATGGACCTTTTTTTCCATCTTCGATATCAAATGTAAGAACATCTCCTTCGTCAAGATAATCAATTCCTGCATCTTTAACAGCTGACATATGGACAAATACGTCTTTTTGTTTGTCGTCTCTCTCAATAAAACCGTAGCCTTTGCTACCGTTAAACCACTTTACTTTACCTTTTATGCTACTCATCTTACGTTTATTTACTTTCGTTATTATGTTGTTCAATTTGAATACTATTACTCAAAGTGAGACTTGTGTTTAATAGGTATAATAGCCAGTTGTCAAGATTGCTAACGTATAGCTTGTAATTTTATTGTTTTTAATGGCTAATTATTTAGTTTTAAATGTTTATTTACAAACAACTATAAATTACAAATTTCAAATTCAAAATGCCCACATAGCTTAGTTGGTAGAGCACTTCCATGGTAAGGAAGAGGTGGCCAGTTCGATTCCGGCTGTGGGCACCAAAATTTTAAAGTTCACAATGTCATTTTAACTTAATATTTAAGCCAAACTTTTAATGGTTTTATAAAAAATATTTAAATATAATAAACTCTATGAATTTAGAAATTAAGGTTCCTGACATAGGGGATTTTAAGAATGTTGAGATCATAGAAGTATTAATAAAAGAAGGTGATCAAATTAAGAAAAATGATCCCATACTTACATTAGAAAGTGATAAATCAAGCGTAGAGGTTCCTTCTCCTTTTGATGGTAAAATTTCAAGTGTAAAAGTTAAAGTTGGGGACAAAGTCTCAAAAGGATCATTAATAGCTACTTTAAGTGGTGAAGGTTCTTCAAAAGTAGCGGATAACAAATCTATACTTCCGGAAACAGAAAAGATCATTCAAGAAGCTGAGAAAGTTTTAGAAAAGACAGATCACGATAAAAAAATTATAAAAGAAGAGCCTAAACAAAATTTTGAAACAAAAGTTGAATACAAAAAATTTACAAACTATTCCTCTGATCAAGACAGTATTGGTGATGTGGATCCTCAAGAGACTATAGAATGGATTGAATCATTAAATGGCGTTGTTGAAAGAGATGGTCCAAAAAGAGCTAATTATCTTTTAGGTAAATTAATAAATCAAGCTTACATCTCTGGTTCTAATTTACCTTACAATCAAAAAACACCTTATATAAATACAATACCGAGGGAGATGGAAACTAAATCTCCTGGAGATCAAGTCTTAGAGAACAAAATAAGATCTTTAATTAGATGGAACGCTGCATGTATGGTTGTGCGTGCTAATAAAAAACTTCCAGAGCTTGGAGGGCACATTGCAACTTTTGCCTCTGCCGCAACTTTATACGATGTTGGTTTTAATCATTTTTGGAAAGCCCAAAATGAAAAAAATCTAGGAGACTTAATTTATTTTCAAGGTCACTGCGCTCCTGGTATTTATGCAAGATCTTTTCTTGAAGGAAGAATAACTACAAAACAATTAGAAAATTTTAGACAAGAAGTTGATGGTGGAGGATTATCTTCATATCCTCATCCATGGTTGATGCCAAACTACTGGCAATTTCCAACAGTATCAATGGGTCTTGGTCCTATCATGGCAATTTATCAGGCAAGATTTATGAAATATTTACAAAACAGATCTTTAATAGAAGATCAAAATAGAAAAGTTTGGGTTTTTTTAGGTGATGGAGAAATGGACGAGCCTGAATCAACGGGCGCCATTAGTTTAGCAGCAAGAGAAAAGTTAGATAACTTAGTATTTGTAATTAATTGCAACCTTCAAAGATTAGATGGCCCTGTAAGAGGTAATGGAAAAATAATTCAAGAAATGGAAGGTTTATTTAGAGGAGCAGGCTGGAATGTAATTAAAGTTATTTGGGGATCTTATTGGGACCCTCTTCTTGCAAAAGATAAGACGGGTCTATTATTAAAAAGAATGGAAGAGTGCGTTGATGGTGAATACCAAGCATTCAAAGCGAAAGGTGGAGCTTATGTTAGAAGTCATTTCTTTGGAAAATATCCAGAATTAAGAGAGTTGGTTTCAAATATGACCGATGAGGATATATGGAAGCTTAATAGAGGAGGTCATGATCCTCATAAAGTATATGCCGCGTATCATGCTGCTCAAAATCATAAAGGATCTCCTACGGTAATTTTAGCAAAAACTATTAAAGGTTATGGAATGGGCAAAAGCGGGGAAAGTATCAATACAACCCATCAACAAAAAAAATTGGATGTGAATGACATGTATTATTTTAGAGATCGATTTAATATTCCAATTACAGATAAACAAGTTGAAAATTTAGAGTTTTATAAACCTGATGAAAAATCAGAAGAAATTCAATACATCAAAGAAAGAAGAAAACAACTTGGTGGTTTTATTCCAGCAAGAAGAACTAAGACTAAAGCTTTAAAAACCCCAGCTGCTGAAATTTTTGAATCTTCTTATTTAGATTCTGGCGATAGAGAACTGTCAACGACCATGGCTCTTGTTAGTATGCTTACTAAAATGTTAAGAGACAAAGAATATTCTTCAAGATTAGTTCCAATAATTCCAGATGAAGCAAGAACTTTTGGAATGGAAGGATTTTTCCAAAAAATTGGAATTTATGCTCATGAAGGTCAAAAATATGAACCTGTAGATTCAGAGCAGTTAAGTTCTTATCGCGAAGATAAAAGTGGACAAGTATTAGAAGAAGGAATTACAGAAGCTGGTGCTATGTCTTCCTGGATAGCTGCTGGAACATCTTATTCAAATCATAATATTGAAATGATTCCTATCTATCTTTTTTATTCAATGTTTGGTTTTCAAAGAATTGGTGACTTTGCTTGGGCAGCTGGTGATGCTCAGTGTAGAGGTTTTTTAATTGGAGCAACTTCAGGAAGGACCACCCTTGCAGGTGAAGGATTGCAGCACCAAGATGGTCATAGCTTAGTATTGGCTTCTACTATTCCAAACTGTGTAACTTATGATCCAACTTTTTCTTATGAATTAGCAGTAATATTCGAAGACGGATTGAAAAGAATGCATGAAAAACAAGAAAATGTTTTTTATTACATAACAACTTTAAATGAAAATTATAAACATCCTGCAATGCCTAAGGGTGTAAAAAAGGAAGACATCTTAAAAGGTATGTATTTATTTAAAGAAATTAATAATAAAGGAAAAACTAAAGTTCAGTTGCTTGGATCTGGAGCAATATTAAATGAAGTAATTAAAGCAGCGGAGATATTAAGTTCTGATTTTGGAATTGATTCTGATATCTGGAGCGTGACAAGCTTTAACGAATTAAGAAAAGATGCAATAGAAATTGAAAGAAAAAATTTATTAAACCCAGATAAAAAACCAGAAAAAACTTATATAGAAAAATGTTTTGAAAAAAGAACAGGCCCATTTATAGCGGCAACGGATTATATCAGAACGTTATCTGAGGGAATTAGAAACTATATTCCTGGTACGTATGTAACTTTGGGAACGGATGGATTTGGAAGAAGCGATACTAGAAAAAATTTAAGAAAGTTTTTTGAAGTTAACAAAGAATTTATTGTATATTCTACATTAAGCACTTTAGTAAAAGAGCAAAAAATTGCATCAAAAGTAGCTACTGATGCGATGAAAAAATATAATATTGATCCAAAAAAACCTATTCCAACAAAACTATAGTTTAAAATGGCTAAAATTGTTGATTTAGTAGTTCCAAATATTGGTAATTTTAAAAATGTAGAAATTATAGAAGTTCTTATAAAAGAAAATCAGAATATAAAAAAAAATGATGGTATCATTACTTTAGAAAGCGATAAATCAAGCGTTGAGGTTCCTTCTCAGTTTTCAGGTAAAATAAAAAATATTAAAGTTAAGGTTGGAGATAAAATTTCCGAAGGAGATAAAATAGGCGAAATTGAAATAACCTCTGATGAATTAATCCAAGAAAAAAAATCTGAAAACAAAAAAATTGAAGTAGAAAAAGAAAGTAAAGTTTCAAATGATACAACTTTATTAAAAATTCCGCCGCTTGGAACTACTAAAAAATTAATTATTTCTGAAATTTTTCTAAAAAAAGACCAACCAATTAAAATTGATCAAATAGCATTATTAATTGAGGATGATGACAGTGCCTATGAAATTCCATCACCAATATCAGGAATTGTTAAAAATATAATACTAAAAAAAGGTCAACAAGTTAAAGTTGGAGATTCAATTGCGGAAATTCTTAATCAAGCTTTAGAAACAGAAATAAAAAAACAAATAATTATAGAAAATACAATTCAAGATAGTCATGAATATCAAAGTATAAAAAGCGCAAGTCCAAAAATAAGAAAATTTGCTAGAGAGTTGGGTGTTGATATTCAGTTAGTTGATGGAAGCGCAAGAAAAGGAAGGATTCTTGAAGAGGATATTAAAAAATTTATTAAAGGAACTTTAAATAATAAAGTTAACAAAGAAGAGATAATAAAAAAAATAGAAACAAAGGAAGAAAAGCTCCCCTATGAACACGGGGAATTTGGTGAGATTGATATACAAAAAATACCAAGAATCAAAAGACTATCAGGTCCCCATTTAGTTAAAGCCTGGAATGAAATTCCTCATGTAACTCAATTTGATGAAATTGATGTTACAGATATGGAACACTTTAGAAAAAATTTAATAGACCTTAATACAAAAGAAAAAATTACTATCACTCCTCTTGCTTTTATTATGAAAGCATTAGTTAATGGAATGATAAAATACCCGAACTTTAATTCCTCGCTTGAGTCTACTGGAGAAAATATTATTTATAAAAAATATTTTCATATTGGAGTTGCAGTTGATACCCCTCATGGTTTGATGGTTCCAAAAATTAGAAATGTTGATCAAAAAGATCTCCTTGCTTTAAGTAATGAACTTAGAAAAATTAGCAAACTAAGTAAGGAACTTAAAATAGATAAAAAAGAATTTTTTGGAGGATCAATGACAATTTCTAGTTTAGGGGGGATTGGTGGAAGTTTTTTTACTCCAATTATTAATAATCCAGAAGTAGCAATAATTGGGATCGGAAAAACAGAAATAAAACAAGTATTTATTGAAGGAAAATTTATAGCAAGAGCAATGATGCCTATATCTCTCTCTTACGATCATAGAATAATTGATGGAGCTGAAGCAGCCAGATTCTGCCAAGATCTCAAACTTAGTCTTGGAAAAAACTTTGCTTTTAATTTGTCATTTTAAAAATGATAAATGGATATTGTGAAGAAAAATATATTCCTGTTAAAAAAATATTTGAAGATTACTTCTTAAAACAAGAAGAAATTGGTGCTTCTTTTGCAATATATAAAAAGGGAAAGGCATTAATAGATCTATATGGTGGTTTAAAAAATAAAAATAATAAAAATTGGGAAGAAAATACTATCGTAAATGTATTTTCAGCAACGAAAGGTGTTTATGAAATTATTGTTTCGATCTTAATTGATCAAAATATTTTAGATTTAGAAAAATCTGTTTCTTATTATTGGGACGCTTTTAAACAAAGTAACAAAAGAGAAATCAAACTAAAGCATATTCTGTCTCATCAATCTGGGCTATATAGATTTAAAGAAAAGATTACACAAGAAGATCTTTTAGATTGGAATAAAATAATAACTATTTTAGAAAATCAAGAACCTGATCATCCGTGCGGTGAAAAAACTTATTATCATGCAAAAACACACGGATTTTTAATCGGTGAAATTATAAAAAAAACAACAAAAAAAAGTTTAGGAGAATTAGTTTACGAATTACTATCAAAAAAACTAAGTTTAGATTTTTTTATTGGAACCCCAAAAAATCAACTATCAAATATTGCTTTTCTATACGAGGATGAAACTGAAACTAAAATATCATCGGAATTTAATGCATTTAATAATCCTCAACATGAAATAAATTTTTATAACAAACAAGATTGGCAGACCGCTGAAATTCCTTCAATGAATGGTCACAGCAACGCAAGATCTATTGCTAAAATTTATGATATTTTTGTAAATGACTTAATATTAGAAAAAAATATTTTATTATCAAAATCATCAATTAAAAACTGTTTAACTGAGAGTGTTAGTAGAATTGATGAAAGTTTGATGTTGCCAATTAGATGGTCAGAAGTTGGTTTGATACTACGCGGTGGATGGTTATTTGGAAAAAATAAAGAATCTTTTGGTCACAATGGTTGGGGCGGCTCTCTAGGTTTTGCCGATCCAGCATTAGGAATAGGTGTTGCCTATACTACAAATAAAATTAATCCAACTATGGCATCAGATCAAAGAATAATAAATTTGTTAAAAAAATTTTACGAGATCATTTAAAATTATTTTTGGCGGAGAGAAAGGGATTCGAACCCTTGATACCTTTAACAGTATACACGCTTTCCAAGCGGGCGCCTTCAACCACTCGGCCATCTCTCCTATTCGTTTTTATTTATCTTAAGAACTTCAATAAAAGCTTCCTGTGGAATATCAACGCTTCCGAACTGTCTCATTCTTGCTTTTCCTTTTTTTTGCTTTTCTAAAAGTTTTTTCTTTCTGTCCCTAGCTCCTCCGCCGTGAATTCTACTGATAACATCTTTTCTGTAACCAGATATTGTTTCTCTTGCTATAACTTTTCCACCAATAGCTGCCTGAATTGGTATTTGAAATTGATGCCTTGGAATTAAATCTTTTAATCTTTGACACATTAATCTTCCTTGTCTTACTGCAAAATCTTTATGAATAATCATAGACAATGCATCAACCATCTCTTCGTTTACTAGTATGGATAATTTAATCAAATCACCTTCCCTATAATCGCTCAATTCATAGTCAAAACTTGCATAACCACTAGAAATAGATTTGATCTTATCGTAAAAATCAAAAACGACTTCGTTTAATGGTAATTCATAAGATAAAACTGCACGATTTCCCGAATAACTTAAACTTTTTTGTTTTCCTCTTTTTTCTTCGCATAATTTCATAATTGAACCCAAGTATTCTTCTGGAAGAATTATAGTTGCGTTAATCCATGGTTCATTAATAGATTTAATAAAATTTGGTTCGGGCATATTTGCAGGGTTTTGTAGATCCATAACTGTACCATCATTTTTGCTAATTTTATAAACAACACCTGGTGTTGTGGTAATTAAATTTAAATTATATTCTCGGTATAATCTTTGAACGATAATTTCAAGATGAAGAAGTCCTAAAAAACCACATCTAAAACCTAATCCTAGAGCAGCAGAATTTTCTGGCTCATAAACAAAACTAGAGTCGTTTAATTTTAATTTTGCAAGACTGTCTCTTAATAAATTATATTCTGTGCTATCAACTGGAAATAATCCACAAAATACAACTGGCTTGCTAGGTTTAAATCCTGGTAACGGATCTTTTATAGGATTAGAATAATCAGTTATCGTATCTCCAATTTTAGTATCTGAAAGATCTTTAATGCCTGTAACAATAAAACCAATTTCTCCAGGTCCTAAGTATTCCTTATTTTCTGCTTTGGGAGTAAACACACCAACTCTTTCAACTGGATGTCTTGTGTTTGTTGACATCAATAGAATTTCCATTCCTTTTTTAATTGCACCATCTAATATTCTAACCAATATAACTACTCCCAAATAACTATCATACCAACTATCAACCAGTAACGCTTTTAAAGACAAATCTTTATTTCCTCTTGGAGCAGGAAGTCTTTCAACGATTGCTTCTAATATTTCATCTACCCCTTCTCCTGTTTTTCCAGAGGCTGTCAAAGCGTCCGAAGTATCAATCCCTATAACATCCTCGATTTGTTTTTTTACTCTCTCAACGTCTGATGCTGGTAAATCTATTTTATTTAAAACTGTTATAATCTCATGATGATTATCCATGGCCTGATAAACATTTGCTAAAGTTTGAGCTTCTACGCCTTGAGTACTATCAACAATAAGCAATGATCCTTCACATGAAGCAAGTGACCTGTTTACTTCGTAACTAAAATCGACATGACCTGGTGTATCAATAATATTTAATATGTAATTTTTACCATCTTTTTTTGATTTATAATTCAATCTAACTGTTTGAGCTTTTATAGTAATTCCTCTTTCTTTTTCTAAATCCATTGAATCCAAGACTTGAGTTGTCATTTCACGTTCTGTAAGACCTCCACATTTCTGAATTAATCTATCTGCAAAAGTAGATTTGCCGTGGTCGATATGGGCAATAATTGCAAAATTTCTTATATTTTCTTGTGCAGACATTTAGGATCTTAATGTTGCATCAAAAGATTTTTTCATTGTTTGAATTATTTTGTCACTTAATTCATCAATCTCTTTATCGTTTAACGTTTTGTCTTGTGATTGAATTAATAAATTCAAAGCTATAGATTTTTTATTCTTTTCAATATTCCCTCCTTGAAAAACATCGAATACTCTTATTTTTTTTATTAGTTTTTTATCTACATTAATTAATAAGTTAATAATTTTTTCTGCTTCAAATTTTTTATCGATAATAAATGCAAAATCTCTTTCAATTTTTTGAAAATTCGAAACTACATATTTCATTTTCTTTTCTGTGTTCTGCTTATTGATAACTGGAATGTTATTTAAGAAAATTTGAAAACCAAAAATTGATCCATTTTTAATGTCAAATTCTTTAACAATTCTAGGATTGATTTCTCCAAAATTAGCAATCGGTAACTGTTTATTAGAGTTTAAATAAAATTTTCCTGATCTGCCTGGATGATAATACGATTCAGATTCCTGAATAACTGCTAGCTCTTGCTCGTTAATTCCAAGTTCAAGTAAAGTTTTATAAACGCAATCTTTAATCTCAAAAACATCAACGTCTTTATCTTTTTCTAACCAATTTTTTCTATAAATTTTTCCAATTTGAATTCCTCCAATAACAGCTATTTGCTCTCCTGGTTTTGAGCCAAAAAATACTGGTCCACATTCAAATATTTTTTGATCTTCAAAATTTCTATGAATATTATTTTTAATATGAATTAAAAGATTTGAAAAAATAGAAGATCTTAAAGTGTCTAAATCATTAGAAATTGGATTAGTAATTAGTAAATTTTTATTATGCTGGCCAAATAAAGAATCAATTTTTGAATTTGTAAAAGAATAAGTAATTGTCTCCATAAAACCTTCGTTAGCTATAGACCTTTGTGCAAATCGATATAATTTTTGCTTTCCTGTTAAAATGTCTTTTGAACTGTCCGCTTCTGGCTTAATAAGCTGAATTTTATCGTAGCCTCTAATTCTTATTAACTCCTCTACTATATCAACTTCTTCCTTAATATCCGGACGCCAAGTTGGGATATTTATTGAATATGTATTTTTATTTTCTTTAAATTTAAACTCTAGATTATTTAGAATTTTTTTAATTTCAGCTGATGAAATTTTATTTCCAATAACTTTTTCAAATTTATCTGAATTAAATTTAATTTGCTTATTTTTAAAATTACTTTCTCCAGAAATAATAAAATTACTTATTTTTCCCCCACATAATTTATTAATAATTTTTGCTGCAAGTTTTAATCCATATTCCATAATGTTGGGATCAACTCCCCTTTCAAATCTAAATTTAGCATCAGAATTAATGCCTAATTTTTTGGCAATTTTTGATATCTTAACTGGATCAAACAAAGCAGATTCTAAAAAAATATTTTTGGTATCTAAAGAGATTGACGAGCTTTCTCCACCAATTACACCTCCTAAACCAAGAATTTCTTTGTCATTAGTAATCAGACATGCGTCTTCCTCTAGTGAATATTTATTTTTATCTAAAGCTAAAAACTTTTCTCCCTTTTTAGATGAGCGCACAGTAATTTTTCTATCAACTTTATCAGCATCGTATGCATGTAGAGGTCTATTTAAATCAAGCATGATATAATTTGTAATATCAACAACAGCTGAAATTGGACTCATTCCGATAGAAATTAATTTATCTTTTAACCATTTTGGACTTTCTGTATTTTTAATTCCTTCAATGTAGCAATGAGCAAATGAAGAACATCCAGAATTAGGCTGAATAATAACTTTAAAAGGGTTTTTAATATTAGTTTTTAATTTAATTTCTTCTAAATCGATTAACTTTCCAAGACCTGCTGTTGATAAATCTCTTGCAATGCCTCTTACTCCTAAACAGTCAGATCTATTAGGAGTTACAGATATATCAATTGCTGGCTCGCTATTATTTTTAAAATAACTATTTCCGACTTTAAACTTTTTTGAATCTAATTCAGTAATTCCCTGACTTTCATCAGATAAACCTAATTCAGATTCGGAACAAAGCATTCCATAAGAATCGACGCCTCTAATATTAGTAACTTTAATCTTAAGTTGATTTTTTGGAATAATGGCCCCTGGTCCTGCATAAACGGTTATTAAACCATCTCTAGCATTTGAGGCGCCGCAAACAACTTTTAGTATTTTTCCAGAGCCAATATCAACATCGCATAATTTTAATTTATCTGCATTTGGATGTTTTTCTGCCTTAATAATTTTTGCTACTAAAAAAAAATTATTCTTGTCTGTTGTTCCAACACTTTCAACTTCGAGCCCTATATTATTTAAAGTTGAAACAATCTCTTTAATATTTGCGCTTGTTTTTAAATGATCCTTTAACCAAGAAGAAGTTATTTTCATCTACTAAAACCTCTATAATTTGCTGGTATATCCAATGGATCAAATCCATAATGTTCTAACCATCTAACGTCTGTTTCAAAAAAAGATCTTAGATCATTTATTCCATATTTAAGCATAGCTAATCGATCAATTCCGATACCAAAAGCATAACCTTGATAAATTGAAGTGTTTACTTTGCAATTTTTTAAAACATTAGGATGAACCATTCCACAACCTAATATTTCAAGCCACCTGTCTCCTTCACCAATAACAATTTTTCCATCTTTTAATTCATAACCAATATCAACTTCTGCTGATGGTTCAGTAAAAGGAAAGTGACTGGGTCTAAATCTCATTTTAATTTTATCTACTTCAAAAAACTTCCTGATAAAATAATCAAGAACTCCTTTTAAATGCCCCATGTTTACATTTTTATCTATATGTAAACCTTCAACTTGATGAAACATAGGAGTGTGAGTTTGGTCGCTATCACATCTATAAGTTCTTCCAGGTGCAATAATTTTAAATGGTGGCTTTCCTGATAACATAGTTCTTATTTGCACTGGTGAAGTATGAGTTCTTAATAAAATCTCTTTGTCCTGACCTAAATAAAAAGTGTCGTGCATATCCCTTGCTGGATGATGCGGTGGAGTATTTAATGCTGTGAAATTATTATATTCATTTTCAACATCAGGTCCCTCTGCCACTGAAAATCCTATTTCCCCAAAAATAGCTGTTACTTCATCAATGACTTGTGTAACTGGATGAATTTTTCCAAAAGAAACGGGCCTTCCTGGTAAGGTAACATCAATTCTATCCTCTGATAATTTTTTATTAATCTCTTTTTGTTCAAAGAGACTTATTTTGGAATTGATAAGATTGTTAATATTGTCTTTTAATTTATTTAAATTTGAAGCAAAATTTTTTCTATCTTCTCCTTGAAGAGTTGTAATTTTTTTAAAAAGTTCGCCTATCTTTCCACTTTTACCAAAAGCTTCAGATTTTATTTGTTCAATTTTTTGAAGATTATCGGACTGATCTATTTTAGATTTAAATTCTTTTTCTAAATGTAAAATTTCATCCATGATGATCTACTAGTATTTATGAAACTAGTTTTCTAATTTAGGCTAGACTGTACCTTTTTTACGATGGATTTAAAAGCCTCTGGATTTTGATAAGCTAATTCTGCTAAAATTTTTCTATCAATAGAAATCTTTGTTTTATTAAGACCGTTAATAAATTTAGAATAAGTTAAACCTTGCTCTCTAACGCCAGCATTAATTCTTTGTATCCAAAGTGATCTAAAATTTCTTTTTTTAGCTCTACGATCTCTATAAGAATATTGTAAAGATTTTTCTACTGATTGCTTAGCAGTTCTAATTGTATTTTTTTTTCTTCCGTAAAAACCTTTGGCAGCCTTGAAAACTTTTTTATGTTTTGCGTGACTGGTTACCCCTCGTTTAACTCGTGACATAAATTATCCTCTTAGACTATTTGGCATGTAAGATTTAACAATCTTAGCATCAGGTTTTGACATAATCGCCATTCCTCTTTGTCTTCTAATTTGAGAATTGGTTCTTTTTATCATGCCGTGTCTTTTTCCGGCTTGAGGCATTTTTACTTTGCCTGTTGCTGTAATTCTAAATCTTTTTTTAGCTGAGCTCTTAGTTTTAATCTTATACATAAAATAAATACCTGCGGTTTATACTAATATTAAAGATGAAAAACAATAAGTATGAAAGTGAAGAAACTGCTATTTTAATGGCTGAATAATGAAGGTCATTTGCTTGCCTTCCATTTTTGGGGCCTGTTCAACTTTACCCGTTATTTTTAAATCGCTTACTATTCTATCTGCAAGATCTTGGGCTAGTTTTAAATGCTGCATTTCTCTTCCTTTAAACTTAATTGTAAATTTTACTTTATCTCCTTTAACTAAAAACTTCTCAGTGGCTTTCATTTTAAAATTATAATCATGAACATCTGTTCCTGGTCTCATTTTAATCTCTTTAAGAGTTACAACTTTTTGTTTCTTTTTTGCTTGGCTAGCTTTTTTTTGTAACTCGTATTTATACTTTCCAAAATCAGTTATTTTGCAAACTGGTGGTTTTGCATTTGGAGCAATTTCTATCAAATCTAAACCCTGCTCTTTTGCTGTCATTAACGCATCATTTAAAGAAACGATTCCAATATTTTGACCATCGCTTCCTATTAACTGAACGTCAGTTGCTCTAATTCTATCGTTTACTTTTGGTCCACGATTTGAAGAACTATTGGATCTAAAATTACTTCTGTTGTTTTGAAAATTTTGATTAATAACTATACTCCTAGATTTTTGGTGCTAAAGATTCTTTAACTAATAAATCTACAGCTTCTTTTAAAGGTAATGTATCTTGTTTTTCTTGGCCAAGTCTTCGAAGTGTAATTGACTGACTCTCTTGTTCTTTAGATCCACAAATCATTAAAATTGGAGTCTTAGATAAAGAGTGCTCTCTAATCTTGTAGTTAATTTTTTCATTCTTAAGATCGATAATATTCCTTATTTTGTTTTTATCAAGTTCAGCTGATACTTTTTTTGCATAATCATCAAATTCTTGAGAAATTGGAAGTATTGCAACTTGTTTAGGTGACAACCATAAAGGAAGTTTGCCTGCATAATGTTCAATTAAAATACCAATAAATCTTTCAAGCGATCCAAATAATGCTCGGTGTAACATGACAGGATTCTTTTTAGTTCCATCTTTATCAATATAAGTAGCGCCCAATCTTCCTGGTAAATTTAGATCTACTTGTAAAGTTCCACACTGCCAGTCTCGACCAATTGTATCTCTTAAAACAAATTCAATTTTAGGACCATAAAATGCTCCTTCGCCTTTATTAATAGAATAATCTAGTTTTGAAGCTTTGACTGCTTCTAATAAAGCCGCTTCCGCTTTGTCCCATAGTTTATCATCTCCAACTCTTTTTGCTGGGCGATCTGAATATTTTAAAATTATATTTTCAAAACCAAAAGCTTTATAAATATCTAAGATCAGCTTAGTAACTTTCAATGACTCTTCTGTAATTTGATTTTCAGTACAAAAAATATGAGCATCATCTTGTGTGAAAGATCTAACTCTCATTAATCCATGTAAAGATCCTGAACTTTCGTAACGATGAACTTTGCCAAATTCTGATAATTTTAAAGGTAAATCTCTATAACTTTTAAGTCCTTGGTTAAAAATTTGAACACAGCCAGGACAATTCATAGGTTTGATCGCAAAAACTCTCTCATCTGGAGTTTTTGTTGTATACATATGTTCTTGAAATTTTTCCCAATGACCGGATTTTTCCCATAATGTTTTATCTAAAATATCAGGTGTATTTACTTCTCGGTAACCTGCTTCGGTTTGTCTTTGACGCATAAAATCAATAAGAGATTGAAATAATTGCCAACCTCCTTCATGCCAAAATACAGCTCCTGGGCTTTCTTCTTGGAAATGAAATAAATCCATAACTTTTCCAAGTTTACGATGATCTCTTTTTTCAGCCTCTTCTATTCTATGTAAATATTCATCTAACTCTTTTTTATTTCTCCAGCTTGTTCCGTAAATTCTTTGAAGCATTTCATTATTTGAATCTCCTCGCCAATAAGCTCCTGCAAGTTTTGTCAGTTTAAATGCTTTGCCTATTTTTCCAGTAGAAGTTAAGTGTGGTCCTCTGCATAGATCATGCCACTTACCGTGAAAATAAATTGAAATTTCTTCTTTAGTTGGAATGCTATTTATTATTTCAGCTTTATAAAGCTCTCCTTTTTTTTTAAAATGTTCTATTGCTTTTTCTCTGTCCCAAACTTCTCTTGTTGTGGGTTCGTCCCGATCAATTATTTCTCTCATCTTCTCTTCAATTTTTACTAAATCTTCATCGGTAAAAGGTTTCTTTCTAGAAAAATCATAATAAAAACCATTTTCAATAACTGGACCAATAGTAACTTGTGTGTCTTTGAATAGTTCTTGAACTGCCATAGCAAGAACATGTGCAGTGTCGTGTCTTATAACTTCCAATCCGTAATCATCTTCAATTGTAATGATTTGTACCGTAGAATCTTTTTCAATAAATGAGCTTAGATCCTTAAAGCTATCATTTACTTTTATAACTAAAGCTTTTTTTGCAAGTGAAGGACTAATAGTTTTTGCTATCTCATGTCCATTAACTTTTCCTGGAAATTGAAGTTTTTTTCCATCTAAAAGCGTGATGTTAAGCATGTCTCTTATTAAACTAAGGATTTATAAATTTCTAGTGTTTTAGAGCACATTTGATCTACCGTATAATTATTAATAACATTAGCTCTACCCTTTGCTCCTAAATCTTTTAAAAAACTTTTATCTTTTTTTGAAATTTCAATAATCATCTTCGCCAAATCTTTTTCATCATCAGATTTAAATAGCCAGCCTGTTTGTCCATCAATAATTGTTTCATTGGAACCGCCAATATTACTTGCTAGTATTGGTTTTTCCATTGCTTGTGCTTCGACTGCCACTCTACCAAATGCCTCTGGTTCAATAGAAGCTGACAATACTAAATTACAAGCGTTATAAGCTGATGGCATAAAAGATTCGTGTGAAACAATCTTTACATTCTCTTCTAATCGGTGCTCTCTGATAAAATCTAAGAGATATTCTCTATATTCAGTTCTGCCTTGATCGTCACCAAGTATAATTGCACTAATATTATTTAATAAATTTTCTTGTTTAAGAAACAATAAAGTATTTAAAAAAAGAAACTGTCCTTTCCAAAAAGTTAATCTGCCTGGAAGTAATATTAAAAAATTATTACTGGAAATACCCCAACGCGTTCTAACACTATTCAGTTCTTCAATATTTGAATTTTTTGGGTTAAAATAATTAATATCAATTCCTCTTGGTATAAGAAAAATCTCTTTCGAGTAATTATAATTATTTTTTATATGCTCAAAAATAAACCTTGAGCCAGCAATGACAGAGTTACCTCTTATCATAATTGAATTGTAAAATTTTTTTAAAGGATTGTTAAAATTATAAGTACCATGAAAAGTAGATATCAAAGGCACTCCTAATAATTTACTTGCAAAATAACATGACCAAGCCGGAGCACGACTGCGAACATGAATAATGTTAATTTTATAAAAAAAAACAATAAATAAAATTACAAATATATTAAAAAAAATTACAAATGGGTTTTTGCTTTGGACTGAAAACTTAAAAATTTTTACTTTAGTTTGATCAATATTTTTAACCTGCTCTCCTCCTGAACATAAAATTGCAGAAAAGTAATTTTGGTTAGCGATATATTGTCCAATATCTTTGCAGCCTGTTTCTGCGCCACCCACATCTAGTCTTGGAATAACTTGCAGTAAACGAATTTTTTTATCCATTGAATTAATATGCTATACTTTTAAAAATGAATAATCCAAAGCAAAATTTTTTTTTAACAAATAATAATCAAAAAATTCATTACAAATTTATTAATTATAAAAGTCAAACTACAATTATTTTTCTTCACGGGTTAATGTCGAATATTCAAAGTAAAAAAGCTAAATATTTAAAAAATTTTTCCAATAAAAATAAAGTAAACTTATTATTATTTGAATATAGCGGCCATGGAAGATCTTCAGGTCAATTTATAGATTTTAGTATTAAAAATTGGGTAGAAGATTCAAGATTAATTATAAAAAGATTAATCAAAAAAAATAAAATAATTCTTATTGGTTCGAGTATGGGTGTTTGGATTGGAATACTTTTAATTAAATTTTTTTATAAAAGAATTAAAGGTTTTATCGGTATTGCTGCTGCTCCTGATTTTACAAAAGAATTAATATGGAAAAAGTTAAGAATTTTCGAAAAAAATAAAATAAAAAAAGATAAAATCTATAAATTAAAGAGCAGTTATAATAATTTTTATCCTATAACTAAAAAATTTATATTTGAAGCAAAAGAATTCTTAGTTCTTAATAAAAAAATTAAATGTAATTTCCAAGTTGAACTATTGCACGGCCTCAAGGACTTTTCTGTTCCTTGGTTTTATTCAATAAAATTAATAAAAACTTTAATAAGTGAAAAATTAAATTTAACAATTATTAATGATGGAGATCACTCTTTATCAAGGGCTAAAGATTTAAAAAAATTAGATTTAGCGATTAAAAATATTATTTAAAATACTTTTAAAGCCTTGTTTATACGTTGGGAAATATAATTTTACTTTTAAATTTTTTTTAATTTTCGCATTGCTAACTTTTTTTGAATCTTGATAGAAACTTTTCATTTCACCTTCATTTAAAGATTTAAAAAGCATAGGAGATGGCGTTTGGATTCCTATTAAACTGCAAGCATAAGATATAGTTTCGTCATAAGAACATGGCATATTATCTGCTACATTATAAATTTCTCCAGATTTTGAATGACTTAAAGATTTAAATAAAACTTGAGCTATATCAGCAACATGAGTTCTTGAAAAAAAATGATTATTTTTTTTAACGTAACGAACTTGCCCATTTGTTAATCGTAAAAATATATTTCTTTCTGGAGAATAAATTCCTGACAATCTAAATATTCTTGTTGGAACAAACTGGTATCGATTTAATTTTAACCATTCATTCTCGGCTACAATTCTATTTATTCCTGTATCGTTATTAGTTAACAATTTACTTTTTTCATTAACCCATTTTCCATCATGATTCCCATAGACACTCGTTGACGAAAGATATCCCAACCATTTAATTTTTTTATTTAAAGAGATTTCGTTATAAAAGTTTTCAATAACAAAATCTTTTCTATCTCTTGGTGGAATCGAAACTAATACATGACTTGCATCTAGAATATATTTTTTAATTTTTTTATCGAATTTGTTATTATCAAAATAAAAATTTTTATAATTAATATTTAAAAATTTTTTATTTGAGCTTTTAGATCTAGAAGTTGTAATTAAATTAATTTTATATTTGTTTTTTAATAACTCTTTTACAAAGTATTTTGCCGTTAAACCAAAACCAAAACAAACTAAACTAATTGATTTAGACCGCTTTTCCATGAACTGCCTTATTCGATAATGGTTGTTTTAACTTATTTAACATTTCTTTAGGGCAAACTTGATAAAAATTACTCTTTTCATTACTCCATTGTTGAATAATTTTTTTTGAATAAACTGATTGAGTTTCTTTTTCATGTAATTTTATTAAATTTAAAAGAAAGTCATTCCAATAATCTGTTTCAATTCTTTGCCAAATAACAGAAGAAGGATTTACATAGTTCTCAAAGCTATTTTCTGGATCATAAACAAATGCCATCCCACCTGTCATTCCTGCTGCAAAATTATCTCCTACTTCTCCTAATATAACAACGGTGCCACCGGTCATATACTCACAACCATTTGTTCCGCAACCCTCAATAACAGCCTCAGCTCCTGAATTTCTAACTGCAAACCTTTCCCCTGCTTGTCCTGCCGCAAGCAACAACCCTGACGTTGCTCCATATAAAACAGTGTTTCCAATAATTGTATTTTTTGAAGTTTGTATTTCGCTGTTAGAGGCTGGTTTTATAATTATTTTTGCACCAGACAATCCTTTGCCAACATAATCATTTGCATCGCCTGTTACTTCTAATTTAATTCCTGAAACTCCAAATGCCCCCAAAGATTGTCCTGCAGAACCTCTTAATTTAATTAAAATATGATCATCAGATAATTTTTTATTTTTAAACTGGGTTGTAATTATTGAACTTAGTCTTGTTCCAACAGATCTATGAGTATTTTTTACTGCATAACTTAATTGAAACTTTTGTCCTTTCTCGATTAAAGAAAGTGAATCTTTTATAATTTGTTTATCTAAACTATCAGGGACTTCTTTTCTTTCTCTTTTTAAGCAATATCTTGGATTTTCTCCGGGGTCTGCTTGAACTAAAAGAGGATTTAAATCTAAATCATCTAAATTAGCGGATCCTCTACTTACTTGTTTTAACAAATCTGTTCTTCCAACGATTTCATTTAAAGATTTAAAACCAAGACTTGCTAAAACTTCTCTTACTTCTTCAGCTATAAATGAAAATAAATTAACAACCTTTTCTGGTGTTCCTGTAAATTTTTTTCTAAGCTCTTCATCTTGGGTACAAATTCCAACAGGACATGTATTAGAATGACATTGTCTAACCATTATACAGCCCATCGCTATTAATGAAGTTGTCGCTATTCCAAAATCATCTGCTCCCATCATTGCGGCCATAACAACATCTTTACCTGTTTTAATTCCTCCGTCAGTTCTTAAAATAACTTCATGTCTTAAACCGTTTAAAGTTAAAATTTGATTGGCCTCTGTTAAGCCGATTTCCCAAGGAAGTCCTGCGTACTTCACGCTTGTCAATGGTGATGCTCCTGTTCCACCTGAGTGTCCGCTAATTAGAATTACATCTGCTTTTGCTTTTGCAACTCCTGCAGCAATAGTTCCTATTCCTGTTGATGAAACTAATTTAACTCCAATTTTTGCTTTAGGATTTATTTGTTTTAAATCGTAGATAAGTTGTGACAAATCTTCGATTGAATAAATATCATGATGAGGTGGTGGAGATATTAGGGTAACACCTGGCGTAGAATGTCTCAAAGTTGCAATTTCAGCGGTCACTTTGAACCCAGGTAATTGACCACCCTCTCCAGGTTTCGCTCCTTGGGATACTTTAATTTCTATTTCATCACAATTATTCAGATATTCTGCAGTCACTCCAAATCTAGCTGAGGCAATCTGTTTAACTCTTGAATTAGCATTATCACCATTATCTTTTGGAATTGCTCGTCTTGCATCCTCTCCTCCTTCCCCGCTACATGATGCGCCACCAATTCTGTTCATAGCAATTGCCAAAGTTTCATGTGCTTCTTTTGAAAGCGCACCTAAAGACATGCTTCCACTTCCAAATCTTTTTCTAATATTTGTAATCGATTCTACCTCTTCGATCAGAATTGGTTTTTTAATTAAATTAAAATCTAAAAGATCTCTAAGATTTAAAGGATTTTGTTCATTAATAATTTTTGAATATTTTTTATATAAATCATAAGAGTCTGTTGCGACTGCAGTTTGCAACATATGCATAGTCATTGCCTGATTTGAATGTTGCTCTCCACCTTTTCTAAATTTATAAAATCCGCCGATTGGCAAACTGATAACGTTGCCTCTAAACGCTTTTTGATGTTGAGTTCTGATCATTTGCTCAATTCCCGAAACTCCAATACCAGAAATTTTTGAATACATTCCTGGAAAATATTCAGCAACTAAAGCTCTGCTTAATCCGAGACCACTAAAATTTAAACCACCTCTATAAGAACTGATTACTGAAATACCAAGTTTAGACATTACTTTTAATAACCCGTCGTTAACTGCTTTAATATAATTGTTAACACACTCGGTAAAAGTTAGTTTTTCAAAAATATTTTTTTGATGTCTTTGATAAATACAATCAAACGCCAAATACGGATTAACTGTTGTAGCGCCAACCCCAATTAAAACTGCAAAATAATGAACATCTAAACATTCTGCTGATTTAACATTTAATGAAGTAAATTTTCTTAGTCCTTGATTAACTAAATGTGTTTGTACTGCACCTGTTGCAAGAATAATTGGAATTCCAATTCTTGTTGCTGAAATCTTCTCATCGGTTAGAATAATATGTTTGGCTCCTTCTCTAACTGCTATCTCTGCCTCGGTTTGAATTCTTTTTAATTCTTTTTTTAAGCTTAGCTCTGATTCTTCAGAGTCAAATGTACAATCTATTTCTTTATATTCGTCATTTAAAACTTCAAATAATTTCTTAAATTGAGCATTAGATAATATTGGACTTTCTAAAAGATAACTTTTTTTATTAAATAAATCTTCGCCTAAAATATTTTGTAAATTTCCAATTCTTGTATTTAAGGACATCACTCTATTTTCTCTTAAAGAATCGATTGGAGGATTTGTTACTTGGCTAAAATTTTGTCTAAAAAAGTGCGATAAAGGCCTATAAATATCAGACAAAACAGCTGTTGGTGTATCATCGCCCATTGAGCCAACAGCCTCTTTTTGATCCTCCACCATTGGATGCAAAATCATCTCTAAATCTTCAATAGAAATACCAGCTGCGTATTGTTTTTGTCTTAATTTATCTCCTTCAAAAGAATTAAACTCTTCTAAATTGTTAAATTTTTTACTGATCTCAATTAAATTCTGACTAAATTTTTTGTAAATAGGATTTCTAGATAATAAATCTTTGATTTTTTTATCATTATAATAAACGCCTTCGTCAAGATTAACTGCTATCATTTGTCCAGGACCTACTCTGCCTCTATAAATAATGTTTTCTTCTTGAACTGGAACCATTCCAGTTTCTGATCCTGCAAATAAAATTTTATCTTTTGTAATTGTATATCTTAAGGGTCTTAAACCATTTCTGTCTGTTGCTGCTAAAATCCAATTACCATCGGTTGCTGCGATTGCGGCCGGACCATCCCAAGGTTCAATGACAGAATTTAAATAATTGTACATGTCTCTGTAAGCTTGCGGAATAATTTTGCTTCTCTTAGACCATGCTTCTGGCATCAACATCATTTTAACAAGAGGCAACGATCTTCCTGATCTTGTTAACAACTCAAAAACAGCATCGAGACAAGCTGTGTCTGAACTTCCAGATTTTAAAATTGGTTTTAAATCATCAATGTTTGGATATAAATTAGACTCAAGTCCTTGCTCATGAGTCTTCATCCAATTCACATTTCCTTTTAAAGTATTAATCTCACCATTGTGAGCTAAAATTCTAAAAGGTTGAGCAAGTTCCCAGCTTGGAAAAGTATTCGTTGAATATCTTTGATGAAAAATTGAAAATCTAGAAATAAATCTTTTATCTAATAGATCTGGATAAAAATCTGATAAATGTTCAGCGAGAAACATTCCTTTATAGATTATTGATCTTGAACTAATTGATGAAATATAAAAATCTTTTAATTGCGACTGCGTAATTTTTTTTTCAATTTTTTTTCTTACAATATAAATATTTTTTTCTAATTCTTCTGTACCTGTTTTTTCTATTGGAGAAAATAATATTTGCTCAATTTCTGGTCTTGTATCATTTGCTTTAATACCAAGAACTTTTGCTTTTACAGGAACGTGTCTCCATCCAAAAATATAAAAATTATTAGACAATAGTTCATGTTCAACAATAGTTCTGCAAGCTTCTTGTGCTCCATAATCATTTCTAGGTAAAAAAATCATACCAACACACAATTGGTCGTTTTTATGAGTATGATGTCCTGTAATTTTTATTTGTTCTTCAAAAAAATCTTTTGCTAACTCCACGTGAATTCCAGCACCATCACCTGTTTTTCCGTCCTTATCTACTGCGCCTCTATGCCAAACAGCTTTGAGAGCTTCGATCCCATTTTCAACTACTTCTCTTCTTGGTTTTCCATCGATTGAAGCAACAAAACCAACCCCGCATGCATCATGTTCATCCTCTTTATTATAAACCCCTGCTTTAATAAGTTTTTGTAAATTTTGATCTAAAATTTTCATAAATAATTAAGCGACCAATCTTTTTTTTGATGATTTAGAAATTTTATTTTTTAAATAAATGTCCATTGCTTCTGCTGCATCTCTTCCATCTTTAATAGCCCACACAACTAAAGATGCTCCTCTAACGATATCTCCGGCTGCAAAAACTCCATCTAAATTTGTTTGCATTGTTTTAAGATCTATTTTGATAGTTCCCCATTTGGATACGTCAAGTTTTGGTTCTGAAAATAAACTTGGAATATCTTCAGGATCAAATCCTAAAGCTTTAATTACCATATCTGCTTTAATTTTAATTTCAGACCCTTTAATAATTTCTGGTGTTTGTCTTCCAGTTGCGTCTGCTTCTCCTAATTTCATTTTATTAAGAACAACTTCAGTCACTTGTCCATTTTTTCCAATAAATTCTTTTGGATTTGTAAGCCATTGAAAATCTACTCCTTCTTCTTCAGCATTAGTAACCTCTCTTGCTGACCCTGGCATATTTTTTTTATCTCTTCTATATAGACATTTCACTGATTTAGCGTTTTGCCTTATTGAAGTTCTAACGCAATCCATTGCTGTATCACCTCCTCCTATTACAACAATATCTTTTCCTTCAGCATTCAAATATCCGTCATCAAACATTTTAACTTTGTCACCTAAGTCTTTTTTATTTGAAGCTGTCAAAAATTCCATTGCTGGGTAAATATTTTTAAGATTTGATCCTGAAATTTCTACCTCTCTAGCTTTGTATACTCCTGTTGCAATTAATATTGCATCATGCTTTTTTTTAAGCTCAGATAGAGTTGCATTTTTTCCAACTACAAAATTTAATTCGAATTTGATTCCGCCATCTTTTAAAAGTTTTGTTCTTCTTTCAACAATATTTTTTTCTAATTTAAAATTAGGAATACCATAAATTAACAATCCACCTGGTCTATCGTATTTGTCATAAACCGTAATTTCGTATCCAATTTTTCTAAGCTGCTCCGCAGCTGCAAGACCTGCTGGTCCTGCTCCTATAATACCAACACTTTGTCCTAAATCTTTTTTAATTTTAATTGGTTTTACCCAGCCCTCTTCAAAA
The DNA here is from genome assembly GCA_000371865.1 of alpha proteobacterium SCGC AAA027-L15. GTDB lineage: Bacteria > Pseudomonadota > Alphaproteobacteria > Pelagibacterales > Pelagibacteraceae > Fontibacterium. Next base: position 144,743 of record AQUG01000001.1, on the reverse strand, counting down.
GCAGTATCGGTAATAAATTTTTCTATCGAACCAATAGTAACTGTGCCATGGCCTGCTCTTTCAATTACGCAATTTCCTTCACAAAGTCTGTCTTGGGGACATATTCTCCCACAAACCTCTGGCATATTATTAGTTGCGGAAGAGATTTCATAAGCCTCTTCTAATCTACCTTCAGCTGTCAATTTTAACCAATCAGGAATATTATTTGAAAGCGGACAGTGAATTTGGCAATAAGGAACTCCACACTGCGAACATCTACTAGATTGCTCTTCTGCTTTTGGAGCAATGTAATTCTTATAAATTTCAGAAAAATTTTTAATCCTTTGAGACGGACTCAATTTTTCAGGAGTTTGTCCTTTTGTATTAACAAACTTGAGCATTTTTTCTGACATTGATTAAAATATCTAAAATTTAGTGTTTTTTACTATTATTCACATAAAAGCTATATTTTTAAAAGATAAATTAGGTCAGTAATAATGAATCAATTTATGTAGTTTATTAATAAATAAGTAAAATTAAGGTTTTTTATTAATATTCAATTAATAATTGTAATCAATTTTTAACTAATAATTAAATTTATAAAGCTATCTGCCTAGACTAAAGCTTTAATTATGGATGAATTTATCAAAATAGTAATTCTTGGAATCGTTCAGGGTATTACAGAATTTTTACCAATCTCATCCAATGCTCATCTTATAATGCTGGAGCGATTATTAGATTATCATAATCATAATGAAATTCTAAATCTTGTTTTTCATTTAGGTTCTTTGCTTGCGATCATTACTTATTTTTTTTCAGAACTTTTAGGATTATTAAAAAAACCAAAGATGATTTTTAATATAATTACAGCAACTATACCCGTTATTGTTGTTGGATATCTTGTTTATAAATTTCGTCTTATAAATTATGGATATTTTTCAATAAAGATAATTGCTATTGCTTTAATTATTTTTGGGATTCTTTTATTTGTTAGCGACAAGATTAGTCATTCGAAAACATTGTATAAAGATCTTAATTTAAAAAGTTCTTTAGTAATTGGAATGTTTCAAATTATCTCTCTTATACCTGGCGTAAGTAGATCAGGGATTACTTTAACAGCAGGACGTTTTTTAGGATATTCAAGATTTGAAGCTGCAAAATTTTCATTCTTTTTATCAATTCCAACAACTGCTGGGGCTTGTTTTCTCGGAATTATAGATTTAATTAAAACAAATAATTCAGATTTAAATTATATTGCGATAGTTGCTTTTATTACTTCTTTTCTATCTTCTTATCTTACAATAAAATTTTTTTTATCTTTTATATCTAAATTTAATTTAAATATTTTTATTTATTACAGAATTATTCTTGGTACATTTATATTGTTATTTCTTTAGCGAATAACCTGACTAAAAATATAATTAGGCAATATTATTTCAACGGTTCTTGTTGATATTCCAAGCTCTTTAAAACCCGGATATTGATCTGAACAAATATTATCCGATTTTAATATTTCTAACTGATCTTCTGTAAGCAAAGGATTAGGCAATAGTTGCATTATTTTCGCTTGAGCTCTTGCCACAAAGTCTGGAAGTTCTATTATAAATCTTTTCTTTTTTAACGATACAAGCAAAGTCTCTATTAATTCTTTAAAAGTATAAATTTTAGGACCACCTAATTCATAAACTTTATTAGGATTAATCTGCTCTATAATTTTAATAATAGCATCAGTAACATCTCCAACATAACATGGTTGAAATTTTGTTTTGGCTCTTGCAAGAGGAATAATAGGTAAAAGATTTATTAATTTATTAAATAAATTAAAAAAATTATCATTTTTTCCAAATACAATACTAGGACGTAAAATAATTGAATTTTTAAAGTTATTAATAACTGCTTCTTCACCTTGAAATTTAGATCTAATGTATAAAGAGTTAGAATCTTTATTTGCCCCTAATGCAGAGATATGAATAAATTTTTTAGTAACTTCTTTATCTAAAATACTTGTCAAAAATTTTGGAAATAAATGATGTACATAATCAAATTTTTGATTTTTTTTCTCAAACAAAACTCCTATACAATTAATTACAATCTCTGAGCTCTTAATAAATTCATTAAGATTTGAAAAATCAAAAAAATTAAACTTCAAAACTTCAATTTGTCCAGGTTCTCCCATGGGTTTTAGATAGCCGTGAAGATATGGATTTCGTGTTGGAACGATTATTTTAAAACCTTTTTTTGCAAGTTTACCTATTAGATTTCGACCTATAAATCCTGTGCCGCCGAAGACTGTTATTGTCTTTTTTTCTGCCATTGTTTAATCATAATAATTAACGATAATACCTTTTATTTAACAATAGTATGAAAGTCAAAATCCATAAAAACGATCTACCTAATAATTTAAATCTAGGAAAGATTATTGCGATTGATACTGAAACAATGGGTCTTGATTACAAAAGGGACCCTCTTTGCCTTGTTCAAATATCTTCTGGTAATGAAGAGGTTCATTTAATTCAAATTAATAGAAAAACATTTAAAGCCGATAATTTAAAAAAAATTCTAGAAGATAATGAAATTAAAAAAATTTTTCAGTTTGCAAGGTTTGATCTTGCAGTTTTAAACTATTATTTAAAAGCAGAGATTAATAATGTGTACTGCACAAAAATTGCATCAAAAATTGGTAGAACCTATACAGATAAACACGGTCTTAAAGATTTATGCAAAGAACTTTTAAATATTGACCTATCAAAACAAATGCAAAGTTCTGATTGGGGTGCTGAAACTTTAACCGAGCAACAAGTAAATTATGCAGCGTCAGACGTTTTATATTTACATAAAATAAAAGAAGAACTTGATAAAATTTTAACTAGAGAAAATAGAATGGAACTAGCTGAACACTGTTTTAAATTTCTAAAACATCGAGTGACATTAGATCTTGCTGGTTGGAATAATCAAGATATTTTTGCACATTAAATGATACAAAATCAAAAAATAAAATTTGCTAAAGAAGTAATTTTTCAAGAAATCAATGCTTTAAAAAAATTATCTAAATCTTACAATGCTAATTTTATTAAAGCCATTGATCTTATCCAGAAATGTAAAGGCAAAGTAATATGTGTTGGAATGGGAAAGTCCGGTCATATTATTAGAAAAATTTCTGCAACATTAAGTTCTGTAGGAGTCCCATCTATTTATCTTCATCCATCAGAAGCCGCTCATGGTGATCTTGGTGCTTGCAATCCAAAGCAGGATTGTTTTTTGATTATGTCTTATTCTGGAAATACTGATGAATTAAAAAGTATTTTAAATTATGCGCACAAATTTAAAATGCCAATAATTGGTGTAGCCTCAAGAGAAAATTCAACTTTAATCAATTCGAGCACAATTAAAATTGTTCTTCCTAAAGTAAAAGAGGCTGGTCTTGATATTGTGCCAACAAGCTCTACTTCTATGTTGCTTGCTTGGGGTGACAGCGTTGCAATCACACTAATGAAATTAAATAAATTTAGTAAAGAAAAGTTTGCTGTTTATCATCCATCGGGTGCATTAGGAAAACAACTTACGCGTGTTAAAGATATTATGATTAAAAAATCAGACGTGCCTTTTATCAATGAAAACGTATCTGTAAAAAATGCTGTTATCCAAATTACTAAAAAAACATACGGCTGTGTGCTTGTTGTAAATAAATCTAAAAAAGTTACAGGAATTATAACAGATGGAGATATTAGACGTTCAATTCATAAGAAGAATTTTTTAGAAAAAACTGCAAAAGAAGTGATGACAAAAAAGCCAAAAATGATTTCTGAAGACATGCTTGCAGGATCTGCTCTTGATATAATGAATAAGAAAAAAATTACCTCTCTTATTGTTAAGGGTAAAAACAATAATTATGGACTAATTCACATACATTCTCTTATTAGTTTTGGAGTTTAATGAAACTCAACGAGATCAGAAAAAAGCAGCTTAAAATTATAGGCGTTGGTCTTGCGGTAATTTTTATTGTTTATTTTGTTTATCCAACCATCAACACTTTTAGATTAAAGCTAACCTCAAAAAATATCAAACCAACAGAGGGAGCTGAGAGCAATGTGTTCGAAAATATTAGTTACATCGGCGTTGATGCAAGTGGCAAGCAGTATAACGTCAGAGCAAAACTTGCGACCATTGATAAAGACAATCAAGATCTTATAAGCTTAAAAGAAGTAGATAGTGATTTTTTATTAAAAGATGGCAGTGTGATAAAAATTATAAGCAAAATAGGTTTGTTTAACAAAACCACAAATGATATTTTGTATGAACAGAATGTTAAAATAACTCAGAAAGATGGAGTTGTAACTGCAAGTAGGGCTGAGTACCTTGTAAAATCAAATAATATATTTGTAAGCGGTAATGTAATTGCAGATTTTGTTGAGACTGACTCAAAAACTAAAAAGCGACGCACTAGTCAAATTAAAGCAGATAAGGTAATAATTGATACCTTTAAAAAAACTGTTGAAGTTATAATGGAAGAAAAAGGCAAACAAGTTACCGGAACGTTAAGCAATGAATGATAAAGATAAAAAATTTACAGTCATATCTAATAAAAAAGTAATTAAAAGATTCGCAGCTGTTGTAGATTCTAACGTCTCAACTTCCTCAGAAAAAATTAATGAATCAAAACAAGAAATTCAAGAAGAAAAGCCTCTTATTCTTTCTAAAAATAATATTGTAAAAGATACAAATGAAACTCTAGAAAACCAAATAACAATTAAAAAACCAACAGAAGAAAAAATTATTAAACCAGCTGTTGTTAAAAAAAGTAATAAAAAATTTAATGATAATGTTTTTAAACTTATCTCGGATGACTATTATTATAATAGAGAACCATCAACACTTGAGATTACTCATTTAACAAAAATAATCAAAAAAAGAGTCATACTTAAAGATGTAAGTGTGACAGTAAACCCCCAAGAAATTGTTGCCTTACTTGGTCCAAATGGCGCTGGTAAGACAACTATGTTTTCTATAGTGCTTGGAATTTTAAATCCAACTCAAGGCAAGGTTATTTTCAATAATAAAGTAATTAATGAGCTTCCAATTCATATGCGTGCAAAAGAGGGAATTAGCTACCTTCCCCAATCAAGATCAATCTTTAGAGGATTAACCGTTGAAGAAAATATTAGAGCCGTTGCAGAAGTTGCAATCAAAGACCAAGAAAAAGAAGATGAGTTAGTTGAGCATTTGTTAAATGAATTTAAAATTGCTCATCTTAGAACAGCTTCGGCACTAAGTCTTTCTGGTGGAGAAGCAAGAAGAGTTGAAATCGCAAGATGCTTAACCACGTCTCCTAAAGTGTTATTGTTAGATGAACCATTTGCAGCTTTAGATCCTATTGCAATTATTGAACTTAAAGAAATGCTTAGGCACTTAAAAGATAAAGGTATTAGCATTTTCATTACCGATCATAACGTTAAGGAAACTCTTGATATTGTAGACAGGGCTTACATTATTAATAATGGAGAATTAATTGCTGAAGGATCTCCGCAGGAAATTGTAGAAGATAAAAAAGCAAGACAGCTTTATTTAGGATCTCAATTTAGAATTTAATTATCTATCAATAATTCTAGTTAGAACAAATCTTGCTAATTTTCCCATAAAAAATGCAGGAATTAACGCTATAAAAAAAGCTGGTATCCAAGCTCTAATCCAGATTAAAAAAAAATGATCTACAAAGCCTATATTCATTAATGAAATAATAAATGACATCATTAAACTCATGCCGAACGCCATAATGATAGTAAAAATGTATGGCTCAAATTTCTTATTTAATTTCATGATAATCATTAGTTAAAATTAATTTAATAAAGAATCTGTTATAATTGTCAAATTCATTATGAAAAGAAATCCTGTAGCAAAAGCTCTTCGCACACCAAAATTTAAAAAAAGAATTATTAAAGATAAAAAAAAATATAATAGAAAAAAAATTAAAAAACTTTTTAAATAAAATTTACTTACTACGTAGAGACTTTCTATACTCAGAAGGTATTTGAAAATTCATTGACCAAATGCCAAGTTTATTTTGTTTTGCATATTTTTCATCTTCAATAAAATCTTTGGAATATTGAACATATGCAACCGCATAACCTTCTCTGACCATAAATTTAGATAAACTTTCTTTACCAATAAAACATTCCGCAACTAATCTTTGGTAACGATCCTTTTCTTTTACAACGCATTCAGGAATTTTATCTGCAATTTTATTTTTAAGAATATCTTTTGCAATAACCCCACATTGAATTTTTATATTATCTTTTTCGCAAATTTGTTTTGTTTCCGGAGCATCAATACCAAAAAAACGATACTTAAGTTTTCCTATATGAATAGTATCTCCATCAATTACTTGAATCTTTTTTTCATCCGCGTAGGAAATAACTGAAATAAAATAAGTAAAAATAAAAAAATAAATAATTTTTTTCATAAAAAATTATTTAAAAAATTGCTATTTTTTTTCGTTGAATACTTTGAATTTTATCAAGAACTTCAATATTTAATTGATCTAGTTGTTTGCTCTTAAGGTCTCTTAAATTTTGTACAACTTCTAAAAATCTTTCTGACTCAGATTTTGTAATAATATCTTTAGTTAAAGTTATAAATTTTTCAACATAATTTTTTCTCTCGAATGGACGTTTGCCCCAAGGATTAGCGTCTGCAATTCCTAGTTCATCCTCAATCTTGCTGCCATCTTTCATTTTAATAATAACTCTACCTCCAAAACATTTCTTCTTTGGATCTTTGTCGTGATATTTTTTAGTCCATTCTTTATCTTCAAAAGTTTGAATTTTTTTCCAAAGCTCTACTGTGCTTTCTTTTTTTGCTCTTTCTGGTTTATAAGAATCTTCATGATGCCACTTGCCATCTTCGAGAGCCACCGCAAAGATATACATGATAGAATGATCTAATGTTTCTCTGCTTGCATTAGGATCCATTTTTTGAGGATCGTTTGCACCTGTGCCAATTACATAATGAGTGTGATGGGAAGTATGAATTTCAACACTGTCTATTTTAGAAAAATCTTTAATCTTTTTTCTCATATCACGAGCTAAATCTATTAAAGCTTGGGCTTGATACTCTGCAGAATGTTCTTTGGTATATGTTTCAAGAATTACTTTTTTTGCTTCACCTTTTTCTGGCAAAGGAACAATGTATTCAGCATCAGGTCCTGATAAAATCCTAGCTATTACGCTATCTTCTCCTTCATAAATTGGGTTTGGAGCTCTTTCTCCTCTCATACAACGATCAACTGCTTCAATTGCAAGTTTTCCAGCATGTGCCGGAGCAAATGCTTTCCAGCTAGAAATGTCTCCTTTTCGAGATTGTCTTGTTGAAATTGTTGTGTGCAAAGCTTGTTGCACAGCTTGATAAATAGTTTCGGTATCTAATTTTAAAAGAGATCCTAATCCTGCTGCTACGCTAGGTCCTAAGTGAGCGATGTGATCAATTTTATGTTCATGAAGGCAAATTCCCTTAACTAAATTAACTTGGATTTCATAACCAGTTAAAATTCCTTTAATTAAATCTAAACCATTTGAATCTTTTTGTTGGGCTACAGCTAATATAGGAGGAATGTTATCTCCAGGATGACTATAATCGGCTGCTAAAAAAGTGTCATGAAAATCTAATTCACGAACTGCTGTGCCATTTGCCCAGGCAGCCCATTCACAATCAAATTTTTTAGATGAATTAATTCCAAAAACTGTTGCTCCATTTGCTCTTGGATGAGCCAATGCCATTTCTCTAGCGGTTGTAACTGGTTGTCTTGAAAAGGATGCGATAGCAACAGATGCGTTATCAATAATTCTATTAATCACCATATCAGCTGCCTTTTCATCTATGGGTGAATTGTCGCTTGCAACTTTAGCAATTCTATAAGCGAGCTGATCTTCTTTTGGTAAATTTACTTTTGACGGGTAAACTTTTACTTTAAATTCTTTCAAGATAATTTCTTATAATATTCAAAATATAAAATAACAATATTTTTAATTAACTCTTTTTATAGTTAATATTTTATCTCCAACTTTTATATTATTTTGTTCAAACCAACCTTTATTAACTTCAAGGGCAAGTACTATAGGTTGTCCTGAACAATGTTCCGTTAAAGATAAAGGCTGCATATCTGCTATTTTTACTATCGTGTTTGTTTTATTAATAAAAGCTATCGATAAAGGTATTTGAGTATCTTTCATCCAAAAACATGGGCTAGAACCTTCTTCAAAAATAAATAACATTCCATTATCTTTTCCTAAAGTTGGACGATTCATTAAACCCTCACTCTGCTCTTCATCTGTTTCTGCTATTTCGGCAATTAATTTTTTTGATCCAATCTCAATTTGAACTTTCGAAAGTTGAGCAAAGGAACTATTGGTTAATAAAAAAGTAAGAATTAATATTTTAATAATTTGTTTCATTATCTTTTTTGACTATTTCCTTTTGATAAAGACACTGGATATTTTATTATATTTTTTTTTAATTTTGCATAAAAACTTTTCTCTATATCAATATTCATTTTTTGAGAAATTCTTAATAAATAAAAAAATATATCAGCAATCTCATCTGCTACTTTTTGTTTATCTACTTTTTTTAAATCGCTTTCTTTTAGCCACTGAAAGATCTCTACAAGCTCTGAAACTTCTACTGATAAAGCCATAGATAGATTTTTTGGGGAGTGAAATTGATCCCAGTCTCTTTCTTTAACGAAGTTTTTAATTTTTTGATTAATTTTCTTTAAATCCATAACAAAATAGTTATTTAATTTAATTACATGTTTAAATTACATAAAAAATTACTCAAAACTACTCATTCTGTAGCTGATCTAAACTTATGCACTGCGCGATTAATGGATAATGCCAAATTTCCTTGGCTCATTCTTATTCCGAAAAGAAAAAATATTAGGCAGATATTAGACTTAAATAAAAAAGACCAAATAAAACTTATGGAAGAAATTGATTATTGTAGCAGGGTTATGAAAAAAACTTTTAAGGCCTTTAATTTAAATGTAGAAAAAATTGGAAATATTATACCGCAATTACATATTCATATTATCGCAAGAAATAAAAAAGATAGTTCCTGGCCTCTTTCAGTTTGGGTCGTAAAAGGAAAGCCTTATAAAAAAACTCACTTAACTGAGACTATAAAAAAAATACAAAAACTTATTTAATATGTTGAGCTATAGGCACGGATATCACGCTGGGAATGCAGCTGATGTGTTAAAACATTTTATTCTTCTTTATGTTTTAGATTATGTAAAAAAAAAAGATAAAACTTTTATCTTTATTGACTCCCATGCAGGTGCGGGAAAATATTCTATCTCTGATCCTTACATGCAAAAAAATAAAGAATATCTTCAAGGTATTCAAAAAATATTAAAAATAAATAATAATGATATTTTTTTAAAAAATTATTTAGATTTAATAAAATCAATAAACTCTAATTCTGATATAAAAACATATCCTGGTTCATGCTATCTTGCTGCTAAAAGTTTAAGAATAGATGATAAGCTTCACTTTCTTGAATTGCATCCTACAGAATTTTTAAATCTTAAAAAAAATTTTGAGAATGACACGAGAATAATTATTGAAAACGAAGATAGTTACAAAAGACTTAAGAAATTATTACCTCCTAGAGAAAAACGCGCAGTAATACTAATAGACCCATCTTATGAACTTAAAGATGAATATGAAAAAGTATTTAATATGTTATCGGATTGTTATAAAAAATTTCCTCTTGGGGTTTATATTGTCTGGTATCCTGTATTAAATAATAAAAAATCTGAATTATTTGTTCTTAATATTTTAAAAGAAAATTATAAAAATCTATCACATATAGAAATCATTACGGATAATTCTAATGAGGGGATGCAAGGTAGTGGTTTGTTTATAATTAATTGTCCATGGTCTATAGAAAAAGATATTAAAAAAAGTTTAGATACTATTTTTGATTGTTTAAAAAAATCTGATGATTTTTCTAAATTACTATTTAAAAATAATATTAATTAAACAAATAAACTTGCTATTCCAAGAAATGCAAAAAAACCAACAACATCTGTAACCGTTGTTACAAAAACAGTTGCTGAAACCGCGGGGTCTATCTTCATTTTGTTTAATGTTACTGGAATGGCAATTCCAGCAAGGCCAGCTACTGTCAAATTTACAATCATAGCGGCCCCAATAAGAATGGCTATTTTTAAATCATGAAACCAGAAATAAACAAAAACTCCTGTAATTACTGCAAATACTAGTCCATTTAATAAACCAGTTACAACCTCTCTATTTATAATTTTCATTACATTTTTTGCATTCAATTGTTGTGAAGCTATTAATTGAATTGTTACGGTTAGGGTTTGTGTTGCAGCATTTCCTCCCATCGATGCAACAATCGGCATTAGGACGGCAAGGGCAATAACTTTTTGAATTGTATTTTCAAATATCCCAATAACATATGAAGCCAAAACTGCAGTGAACAAGTTAATCAGTAACCACAAAAATCTATTTTTAGTTGTCTCTATAGGATTATCGCTAATGTCCTCTGCAGCTCCGATACCTCCTAATCTCAAAGCATCTTCAACTGCTTCTTCTTTAACAATCGTTACAACATCATCCCCTGTTATAACTCCGATTAATTTTTGTTCTTGATCAACAACTCCAGCTGAAACTAAATTATATTGAGTAAAAATATTACCAACTCTTTCTTTATCAAGATCTGCTGGAATAAAAGTTTTATTTTCTGCTACTAAATTTTTCACTTTTATATTTGGATCTGATCTTAAAATATTTGAAATAGATGCATTACCGATTGGTTTGCCTTCTTTATCTACAACAAAAATTTCTAAAAACTGCTCAGGTAAATCTGTTGAGTCTCTTAAAAAATCCATGGTTTGACCAACAGTCCAATCTAAATCAATAGTTACAAATTCTCTCTGCATAATTCTTGCAGCTGAGTCTTTTGGATATTTTAATCCTAATCTAAAAAAATTTTGATCTTTTTGAGGAAGATTATTTAAAATTTGATTTTGAAACTCCTCAGGAACATTTTCTATAATTTGAAAAGCATCATCTGATTCTAATTGTTTTATAATTGAAGAAATTATATCTGGGGAAAGCTGTTCTAATATTTCTTTTTGCAAAATATCAGATAACCCTAATACGACTTCAGGATTTAAATCTGCAGATTTATGACTGAATAATTTAATCTGAACTTCATTAGGTAAAGTTTTGATTAAATCGGCAACGTCTGCTGGATGGTATTTGTCTAATAATTCGTGAACAAAAATAAAATTATTCTGCTTAACATTCTCAGTTAAAGAATTGATTTGTTCTTCAGTAAAAACATGCCCTGTTCTGACTTTAGAAGTTTTATTAGCTTCTTGGGGCATGAAAATCTCACATATAGGTTCAGCTACTACCTATAACGAATTTGATTAAAAAAAAAGCCTAATTTTAAAACTTAGTACTGTTTTTTTGATCTAGATTCTTTTGGAGCTGTGCTCTTTGCCTTTTTTTTTTCTTTTCTTGTGTCTCGACTTTTTGCCATAATCTCTAACCTATCTTGTTTTTTTTCTTTTACTATAAAAATTAATTAAAAAAGGACTTAAAAATAATAAAAAAGCTATAAAAAGTATCGATGCTGAAATAGGTCGAGTAATAAATGTACTCCATTCTCCCATACCAATAATCATAGCCTGCCTTAATGATTGTTCTGCAATAGGTCCTAAAATTAAACCTATAATTAATGGAGCTGCAGGAAAATCAAATCTTCTAAAAAAATAACCAATAAGTCCGAAAAAAAATAAAAGAGCTAAATCAAAAGAAGACCTTCCATTTCCATAAACTCCTGCTGAAGAGATTATGATTACACTTACATAAAGCCACTGCGAAGGAATTTTAAGTAACCTAACCCAAAGTCCAACTAGAGGTAGATTTAATATCAATAAAATTACATTACCAATATAAAGGCTTGCAATTAAAGTCCAAATCAAACCTGACTGCTCAGTTAAAAGTGTTGGGCCGGGTCTGATTCCATAAGATTGAAATGCTGACAACAAAACAGCTGCGGTTGCTGATGTTGGTATGCCTAAAGTTAATAATGGCATCAAAACTCCTGCGGCAGCTGCATTATTTGCGGCTTCTGGTCCAGCAACACCTTCTATTGCGCCTTTTCCAAACTCCTCAGGTTTTTTGCTTAATTTTTTTTCAGTATAATAACTTAATAAGGTTGGAACTTCAGCTCCACCTGTTGGTAAAGCTCCTATTGGAAATCCAAACAAAGAACCTCTAAGCCAAGGTTTCCAACTTCTTTTCCAGTCTTCTTTGGTCATCCAATTATACCATCTAGATTTTGGTGCAGAGATTATAGTTTTTCTTTTTTTTTCTTTACCTTGCCACGCTAGAAACAAAGCATCACCAACTGCAAATAATCCTACAACTGCTGTTACTACTTCAATTCCATTAAGAAGCTCCATTTTTCCACCAAAAGTAAATCTTGCTTGCCCTGACTGTAAATCAACTCCTACTAAACCAATAAGTAATCCGAAGCTAAGACTTATCATCCCTCTAATAACCGAGCTTCCAAGAACCGCCGTAACAGAAACGGCTGCCAAAACCATCAGACTAAAGTATTCGGCTGGCCCAAACGACAGAGCAACATTAACAACCAATGGTGCAAAAAATGTAAGAGCTATAGTCCCTATGGTTCCAGCTACAAAACTACCAATAGCAGCTGTTGCTAAAGCTTTTCCGGCAAAACCTCTTTTTGCCATTTTATTTCCTTCAATAGCCGTCACTACACTTGAAGACTCTCCTGGAGTGTTTAATAAAATTGCAGTTGTTGATCCGCCGTACATTCCTCCGTAATATATTCCTGCAAATAAGACGAACATTGCAACAGCTGGAGCTTTAAAAGTAAAAGGCAGTAATAAAGCAATTGTTAAAGCAGGACCAATTCCTGGCAAAACGCCAACTAGTGTTCCTGCAAGACAGCCTGCAAAACCATAAATTAAAATAGATGGACTTAATGCGTTTGAAAATCCTAGAAGTAAACTTTCAAAGTTACTCATTAAATAAATTTTTTATTGAAAAAAGCTGGACCTAAATTCACTGACAGTATTATTGAAAATAAAATCCAAATACTCGAGGCTATCAAAAAACTAATTACAATAGATTTCTTTGATATTTTTTCATCAAAAGACTTTGCAATTGCAATCCCACACAATGTAGCAGAAATAATGAATCCTAAAATATTTACTAAAAAAACAAAACATGCAAATCCTCCTAAAAAATATCTCAGTCTTTTAGCAGGATTTTTTAATGGTTTTTCTAGTTTTGAACTGGCCACATCTGGTGATTTACCCATAATCGTTTGAAAGAAATAAAATAATGAAAAAATAACAATGACAGAAACAACAAATATTGGAACTAATGAAACACCAACCGCATCATATAATGTAGACTTTGGAATTTGTGTGACTTGCCATATGGCAAGTCCACACAAAAAAAATAATACTAAAGAAAATCGTAAAGCACTCAAGCTAAACCTAAATCCTTTAATATCAATCCTGTTTCTTTGATGTCTTTATCGATTTCTTTTTGGAAAGCTTCTCCAGACAAGAATACATCTGTCCATTTTCTTTCTGTTAAAGTTTTTTTCCAAGCTTCTGAAGCATGCAGCTTGGTTAAGAAATCAACAAGTTTTGCCTTTTGATCATTGCTAATTCCCGGGGCTCCGAAAACACCTCTCCAGTTAGCAGCGGTAACATTTAATCCCAGCTCTTTTAAAGTTGGAACATCAACTCCTGGAATTCTTTTATTTCCAGAAACTGCTATAGCTTTCATTTTTCCAGCTTTTATCTGTTCTTCAAATTCTGAATAGCCAGAAATTCCAGCTGATACTTGGCCGCCAAGAATTGCAGCATTAGCAGGACCGCCACCTTGGAATGCAACATAAGCGGCGTTTCTTGCATCAGCACCTAAGGCTTTAACTATTAAGCCTAAAAGTAAATGATCTGTTCCGCCTGCTGAGCCTCCAGCAACTGATACTGCTTTTGGATTTGCTTTAATGGCAGCTGCAAAATCTTTCCAATTTTGTATTTTTCCAGAAGTTGGAACAACTAATACTCCAGCCTCTTCTGTAAGACGTGCTAAAGGGACAACATCCTTCATGGTTACTGGACTCTTATTTGTAATTCCAGCACCAACCATAACTGATCCTCCAATCATTATAGTATTTCCTTGTCCTTTTTTTTCACTTACAAATTTTGGAAGACCTACCATTCCACCTGCTCCTCCAACGTTTTCAAATTGAAAAGTATTTGCTAACCCTGCTGATTTTGAAGCAACTTCAATCGAACGGGCTAGTCCATCCCAACCTCCTCCTGGAGCTGCTGGAACAAAAACATTTACGCTATCGAATACTATTTTTGACTGAGCATATGACCAATTAGGCATACCCAACACGGCAGCTGAAACACCAGCAAATGCCATGAATTTTCTACGATTTATTTTCATTTTTTTCCTATTTTTTGTTTTAAGTTTTATTTGTTATTCTAATATGAGTTATAATTTTTTTTCAATTAATAAATAAATATTCAACCTAAAGATGATTTTAAAAAATAAAAACAATGATTTTATTGGCATTGTGTACATGATTTTATGTATGTTTTTCTTCTCTATTAATGACGCTTTTATAAAATATATTCTCTTTCTTTATAAAGACATCACAATACTTGGTGAGATAATCTTTATTAGAGGAATCTGTTCAACGGTTATTCTAGGTTTATATTTATATTATAAAAAAAAATTAAATTTTAAAGTTATTACCTCTAAACCTCTGCATCTTAGAGGATTGGTAGAATCTATTGCCGCTATCTTTTTCTTCTTAGGACTTATGTATCTTCCTTTTGGAGAATTATATTCTCTTATGAATTTAGCTCCAATTTTAATTACTGCTTCTGGAGCTTTTATTCTTGATGAAAAAGTAGGGTGGAGAAGATGGACAGCTGTAATTTGCGGATTTATTGGCGTGCTTATTGTAATAGACCCAACTAATTTAAAATTTGGTTTTGCATTTATTTATCCTCTTATTGCGGCAATTTTTATTACTCAACGAGATACAATTACTAGAAAATTTTTAAATCACTTTGACAGTTTGCAAATCGTTTTTATTACCTCATTTTCAGTTACAGTATTTTTTGGTTTTGGAATGTTTCTAAACTACAAACCTATTAATTTAGAAATTTTTATATACATTTTTCTTTCAGCTTTTTTTGTAACTCTTGGATATTATTTTTCAGTTTTAACTATCAAAGCTGCAAACATTTCAACTACCTCTCCATTCCGTTATACAATAATAATTTTTGGCATAATTTTGGGTTACTTTATATTTAATGAAATTCCTGCTTTAAATATGATTCTCGGTTCATTAATAATTATGGGTAGTGGTATATTTATAATTTTAAGGCAAAAAAAAATTGGAATAATTAAATAATGGAAACACTAAATACCCTTGTTGATTTATTAAAATCAAAAGCAAAAAAAACTACTGAAGATGACGATTTATTAGAATTTGAAAAAGGTAAATACTTTTTTGGAGTTGTCAAAAATGAAAATAAATTTGAAGGAATTACTATTAGCAGAAAATTTGAAGCAAAATATTCAAAAAGAGTTGGCTTTAAGATTATAGATACAATTGATGAATATTCTGAGAAAAATCACGCAAGAATTATGCGATATTTAGAGGATTAAAATAAAAATGCGTTTAGTTATTTTCTCATTCAGTAGTAAATGTGATAAAATCATTTTAAATAAAAAAAATTATGCCTTCGTTTGATGTTGTAAGCAGAATTAACTATCAAGAATTTGATAATGCGCTTGCTAATTGTTTAAGAGAAATTGGAACTCGGTATGACTTTAAAGGTCTTAACATTTCTATTGAAAGAAAAGATAAAACAATAACAACTCTTGCTCCCGATAATTTAAAACTTAAACAAGTAAATGAGTTGCTACAAACACATCTTATAAGACGTAAAGTTGATCCAAGAGTGATTAAAATAAAAAATTCAGAAACTGCAACTGGTGGAACTGTTAGGCAAATTAGCGAATTAAAGGAAGGCATTGATCAAGAAAGCGCTAAAAAAATTATTGCTCAAGTTAAAAGTTTAAAACTTAAAATCCAAGTAAAAATTCAGGGAGAAGAATTACGAGCAGATGGAAAAAAGAGAGATGATTTACAAGAAGCGATTGCTGCTATCAGAACCATTGATATTGGTCAGCCAATGGAATTTGTAAATTTTAGAGACTAGACCTATTTCTTTTAATTAAAGACTTAATTCTTTTACTAAACTTAGGTTTCTTTTTAAAACTACGATCTTTTGAAGACTTTCCGCTATATCTTTTTGTCATTTTGCCACAGAGTAATATAATAATTTAAATAATAAAATTTTAATATGAAATTTCTAAATTTTTTTTTACTAATATTATCTTTGTTTACGTTACAAGTGTCTGCTCAACATAAAGATACTAAAAATCATAATCATAAAAGTATTGAAGCTAAGAGTCCTTATCCTTCAGTAGATATTAAAGTTATTAAAGATGCAAAGTCTGGTCACAATATTCAATTAATTACTAAAAATTTTAAATTTACTCCTGAAAAAGTTAATAAAGAAAATGTAATGAATGAAGGTCATGCACACATTTATATTAATGGAAATAAAAATAGAGTTTATTCTGAATGGTACCACATAGATGATGAAAAACTAACTCAGCCAATTAATCAAATCAGAGCCACATTAAATGCTAACGATCATTCTGAATACACGGTTAATTCAAGACCGATTGAAGCAATTGGTGCTATCAAAAATGAAAATATTAGCAATTGGTATAATAATAAAAAGTAACTATTTACAAGGTAGACTAGATTTTTTCCAACCCTCTCCTGTTGCAGGGTTGCCTTCAAAACCATCTGAAATATTAATTAAATTTTTATAACCTTGTTGTTGTAATAATTTTGCAGCAGCCATCGATCTAACTCCTGATCTACAAATAATTAAAACGTTGTCTTTTTTAGAAACTTTTTTATCAAGAAATTCTTGAACAAAGTTCTCATTTTTTTTTCTATCAGGTCCTACCAAAATAGAGATAAATAATGTTTTTGAATTTAAAGATTCTGCATCAGGTTTTCCGACATTACTCCACTCTTCTTCTGTTCTAACATCAAGAACAACGCTATTTGAATTGTCATTCAAAAAATCTTTAATTTTTTCCGATGGCATATTAAAAATTTCACTCATAAAACTATTTTATATTTCCAAATGATAATGTTTTTAATTCTAAATATTCTTCCATTCCATACTTTGCACCTTCTCTTCCAATACCCGATTGTTTAATTCCACCAAAAGGCATGTAGGCGCTTGCAAAAATTCCAGTATTAATTCCAATCATTCCTGCTTCAATAGCCTCTGCCACTCTCCAAATTCTTGCAATATCTTTTGAGAAAAAATATGCGGCAAGTCCAAATTCGGTATTATTTGCAAGATCTATTACTTCTTGCTCAGTCTTAAATTTAAAAAAAGGTGCTACAGGACCAAATGTTTCTTCGTTTGCAAGTTTCATACTTTTATCAACATTTGCAAGAACAGTTGCTTCATAAAATCTTCCACCAAGTGAGTGGCGCTTTCCCCCAAGTTCAATTGTTGCGCCTTTTGTAACAGCATCCTTTATATGTTCTTCCACTTTTGCAATTGCCACATCATCAATTAAAGGGCCTAATTGGGTTTCACCTTTTAAGCCATCACCTATTTTTAATTTTTTTATAACTTCAACAACTTTTTTAACAAAATTATCGTAAATCTTTTCTTGAACATAAATTCGATTTGGAGAAACACATACTTGTCCTGTGTTTCTAAATTTACCAAGCATCAATCCTTCAACGGCTGCATCAATATCGCAATCATCAAACACGATAAATGGAGCATTGCCTCCAAGTTCTAAAGAAAGTTTTTTTACAGTATTTGCGCTCTGCTGCATTAAAATTCTTCCAACTGCTGTACTTCCTGTAAATGAAATTTTTCTAACTTTTGGATTTGAGGTAATTTCTTTACCAATTTCTTCTGGCTCACCGGTTATTATATTTATAACTCCTTTTGGGAATCCTGCTTGTTCAGCAAGAACTACAAATGCAATTGCAGTAAGTGGTGTTTGCTCTGCAGGTTTAATTACAAAAGTACATCCAGCTGCAAGTCCTGGTGCGCATTTTCTTGTAATCATTGCTGCTGGAAAATTCCAAGGTGTAATTGCAGCGCAAACTCCTATGGGCTGTTTAAGAGTTATCATACGTTTGTCTTTTATTGGATCTGGAAGAACGTCTCCGTAAACTCTTTTTGCTTCTTCAGCAAACCACTCTATAAAATTTGCAGCATAAATAATTTCACCTTTTGCCTCGCTCAAAGGTTTTCCTTGCTCAGCTGTCATGATCGTTGCTAGATCATCTTGATTATCAATAACTAAATCATACCATTTTTTTAAAATCTTAGATCTTTCATGGGCTGTAAATTTTGACCATATTTTAAATGCAAGCTCTGCCGCATCAATTGCGTTGATAGTTTCTTTTTTTCCAAAATTTGGAACCTCTGCTATTAAATCTCCGGTTGCTGGGTTTGTAACTTTAATTTTTTTATCCGAACTAACCCATGCTCCATTCACGTAGCACTTATTGATTAGTAAATTTTTATTCTTTATATTCATAATAATTAGACTTTTAGGCTTAGATTCAGAGCTTTTTCAATAATATATAGAAATTATTTTAAACACAAACCAAAGAATATTTAAACTTGTCAATCTATTTGGTCTAGATAAACTCTAAAAATTCTAAAATAAACAAAACAAGGAAAATAACCAAATGTTCAAAAAAATAACTAACTTACTTACTGCAATTTCTTTTTTTGCTGTAACTACGTTATTTGGTTTTTCTGCATCCGCTCAACAAGCTCCTATCGTTATAAAATTGAGCCATGTGGTTGCTGAAAATACACCAAAAGGTCTTGCTTCTTTAAAATTTAAAGAACTTGCTGAAAAAAAACTTCCAGGAAAAGTACAAGTTCAAGTATTTCCAAATTCACAATTATTTGGTGATGCAAAAGAATTGGAAGCTCTTTTATTAAATGATGTTCAAATTATAAATCCATCACTTTCAAAATTTGATCGTTATACAAAAAAAATACAAGTTTTTGATTTACCTTTCTTATTTAAGGACTCAAAAGCAGCCAATGCATTTCAAAACTCAGCTGAAGGAAAAGCTCTGTTAAAATCTATGGAAGATAAAGGTCTAATTGGTCTTGAGTACTGGGCTAACGGAATGAGACACTTCTCTACTAATAAAGATTTTAGAGTTCCGGCTGATGTTAAAGGTTTAAAATTCAGAATACAGGCTTCTGATGTTTATGAATCTTTATTAAAGGCATTTGGTGCTAATGGCCAAAAAATGGCTTTTGCAGAAGTTTACCAAGCTTTACAAACTGGAGTAGTAGATGGACAGGAAAATACTTTCTCTAATATGTACTCTCAAAAGTTTCATGAAGTTCAAAAAACAATCGTTGAAACAAATCATGGTATTTTAGATTACATGGTAGTTGTAAATGCTAAATGGTGGAATGGTTTACCTGCAGACGTTAGAAAAGGTCTAGCAGAAGCTATGAGAGAAGCGACAATTTACAATAATAAAATTTCTCAAGAAAAAAATGATGAAGCGAGAAAATTAATCATTGATTCTGGAAAAGCTAAAGTTGTAAAATTAACTGACGCTCAATTAGCTGAATGGAAAAAAGCAGTTGCACCAGTTTATGCGCAATTTGAAAAAGATATCGGAGCTGATTTAATTAAAGCTGCACAAAAGCACAGCCAACCAGCTCAACCAAAAGCTGAAAAGCCAGCTACTAAAAAATAATAAGTTTAAATTCTCCCCTGACATAGTATAAATAATGTCAGGGGGAATTCAAAAGCTGACTAAGTTTCTTTCAAAATTTGAAGAATATTTTATAGCGTTTTTAATGGCTGCTATGACAGTTGTTAATTTTGCAAATGTATTCGTAAGATATGTCCTTAAATCAAATATACCTTGGGCGCTTGAATTTACAGTAATCTCTTTTGCCTGGATTATATTTTTAGGTGCGGCGTGGGGTATTAAAGCTGGAGCTCATATTGGAGTTGATACAGTTTTAAATCTTTTTTCTGATAAAAATAAAAGAATTATTTCAACTTTTGCAGCAATATTATGTATTACCTATTGCATATTTATTATTATTGGCAGTTATAATTACGTTCATAAAATTTATTCCGTAGGTATTTTATCTCAAGATATTAGATGGCTACCTCAATGGGTGCCACGAATGGTAATGCCCGTAAGCTATGGATTAATGATCTATAGATTTACCGAAGCATTATGGAAAATATTAAAAGGTCAAAAAGTAAATTTAGGCTTAGCAGATGAAGCTAAGGATGCCATTGAAACTTTTAATTTACCTGAAAGGAATAAAAATAAATGACATCCTGGTTTTTATTCTCTTCTCTTTTTGTATTTTTGTTCATGGGTATACCCATATCCATTTGCTTGGGCTTGGCGGGAATGTTTTCCCTTTATTTCTTTGGAAGTGAATCATTAGCTTCTTTATCTTTAAAATTATTTGAAACATCAGAACATTATACGTTAATGGCAATTCCATTCTTCATTTTAGGCGGAACCATTATGTCAACCGGTGGAGTTGCAAAAAGATTAATAAGATTTGCTGTTGCTTGTGTAGGGCATATTAAAGGTGGGCTTGCTATTGCCTCTGTTTTGGCCTGCACATTCTTTGCAGCAGTTTCAGGATCTTCTCCTGCAACTGTGGTTGCAGTTGGAACAATTATGATTGCAGGCATGGTTAATGCTGGTTATCCGAAAAAATTTGCAGCAGGTATATTATGTAATGCTGGAACTCTTGGAATTTTAATTCCTCCATCGATTGTAATGGTTGTATATTGCGCAGTTACAGAACAGTCTGTTGGTAGAATATTTTTAGCTGGGATCGTTCCTGGATTGCTTCTCTCAATAATGATGATGGTGGCGATATATATTTATGCAAGAATAAAAAAATTACCTTCATTACCAAAAGCAACTTTTAAAGAGACGTTAGTCAGTGCTAAAGAGGCAATTCCTGGTTTTTTTCTTTTATTCATTATAATGGGTGGAATTTATGGAGGAATTTTCACTCCAACTGAAGCTGCTGCAGTGGCTGCAGTTTATGCAGTTTTTGTATCGTTGTTTATTTATAAAGATATTACTATTAAGGATCTTCCAAGAGTATTTGTTGATTCCTCTAAGACAACAGTGATGGTTATGTTTATTATTGCAAATGCAATTCTATTTGCTCACGTTTTAACAACAGAGCGAATTCCTCAAATGATATCTGAACAAATATTAAATGCCGGATTATCCCCTTTAATGTTTTTATTAATTGTAAATATCATTCTTATTATTGCTGGTGATTTCATGGAACCAACTGCAATTTTATTAATTTTAACTCCAATATTTTTTCCAATTGCAATTCAGCTTGGAATAGATCCTATTCATTTGGGAATTATTATGGTTGTAAACATGGAAATTGGAATGGTAACTCCTCCAGTTGGATTAAACTTATTTGTTACAAGCGGAATTACAGGAATGTCCATTGTAGAAGTGCTAAAGGGAGCTCTGCCTTGGATGACAATCTTAATAGTTTTTCTAGGTATTATTACCTATTTTCCAAAAATCTCAACAACGCTACCTGACTACTTAATGGGACCACAGTCCCCTGTAATTCTTAAACAAAGATAATTCAGTGAGTAATAAAATTAAAATTTTAGGAGATAAAATAGCGGAAGCTAGATTTAAAAGAAAATTTTTACCAAAAATCTCAAAATCTCTAATTAGCAATCCTAACATCGCAGCACAAATTTGCAGACATGCTGAAATGGAATTGTTATGGAATCCTATTGGTTTTAAGGCTGGGGCCACTAATAAAAGTATGTGGAAAAAATTAAAGGCTAAAAAACCTTTCTTTTCTTATTTGTATGAAGAGAGCACATACAAAAACAAAGGTAAAATGCCTTTTCAAAGCAACTTGATAGGTGCTGAGCTCGAAGTTGCTTTTAAGATTAAAAATGAAGTTTTTAATTTTAATAAAAAGATTACCAAATCTAATGTTAGCAAATTCATTATAGGTATAGCACCAGCAATAGAGGTTGTTGGCTTTAGACAAAAATTAAAAGCAATTGATTGTCTTGGAAGAATGATTTCAGATTTTGGATTAAATGTTGCCTTTGTTACAGGAAAATTAACAAAATATAGTTTAAAAAAGATCACCTCCATTCCAACAGTTTTAACAAACAAAACTGCTAAAAAAAATTATCCAGGAAATACAAAAATTGTTCTGGGAAATCCAATCAATTCATTAATTTGGCTGCTTAATGAAATAAGAAAAAATAATATGATATTAAGTTTTGATTTCTGGGTAACAACAGGCTCTTCGACTCCTATTATACCTATTAAAAAAGGCGATCTTTTTTCTGGAAGCGTCAAAGGTCTTGGAAGCGTATCTTTAAAAATAAGTTAAATCACTTTTTAGTAATTGCCATTTTTCTTGAAATATAAATTAAAAGAATAATTGCAATTGAGAAAATAATTGTAAGAAAATCTAATGTTTCTCCAAGTAAATAAATTGAAAATGCAAAGGTAAAAAAAGGCATAAGTAATTGAATCTGACTTACGCGCACAGCTCCGCCTAAATCTAATCCTTTATACCAAGCAAAGAAACCTATCCATTGTGAAAATATTGCAACGTATAAAAATCCAAGCCATGAAATAATATTAATTTCAATTTTTGGAAAATAATAAATCGCTAAACCAAAATGAAATGGCAAAGCAAGAACAAGTGCCCATGAAATTACATCTGCTGAAACCATAATTTTTGTAAGTTTAGCTCCGAAATTATAGCCAATCGCAGCAACGATCACTGCAATACAAAATAAAATATCAGAATATGATAATTCTAATTTTTTATTTTCGTCATGACTGTGAATTAAAATATAAATAACGATCAATATACATCCAATAAAAGCGCACAGCCAAAATCCTAATGATGCCTTATGTTTAAAATAGAATGAAGCAAAGACTGCTGTTGCTAATGGCAAGAAGGCTAAAATTACTCCAGCATGGATTGATGTGGAATAAATCAAACCTAACGAAAGAGTTAATGGAAATACAACTGTTATACACAAAGCTATTATAGAAAAATTAAACAAATATTTTAATTTTGGTATTTTCTTTCTAAAAAATAATAAATAAAGAAGCGAAAGTATTCCAGCAAGAGCTGATCTGCCAAAAGTAATAAATTCTGGTGAAAGCTGACTATTACTATTTCCTAATGCAATCTTAGTGGCTACTGGCGTAATAGAAAAAATAATTATCCCAATAAAGCCAAAAATAAAACCTTTAGCCTCATTACTTAATCCTAAAAAAAAATTTTTCATTAAATATCTTAGATTAACTAGCTTTTTTTAAATCTTGTCTTTCTCTTTCAAATAATAGAGCTAACCTATCAATCATATAATCTGAAGCCTCAAAAACATTTTTTGGATTAAACATTTTAGTTTCCGTAGAATCTGTTTTGTCTTCTAATGAAATATCATTAACTAAACGTTCCGAAGCATTTTCTCCCTTAATATAAAGCAAGAATAAATAATCATTATCAGGAGTATCTTGGTTCTTTATAAAACACTCACCATTCTCAGCAATATTATCAATAAAAGCTAGTGGAGCTCTTTTTTTTGTTAAGTATCTTTTGTTAACCTGGAATACGATAGATTTCATATTTCTAGAATACTTTTCTAATCTATCAACTACTTGTTGCTTGATTTCATTTTCTCTCTTTTGTGCATCTAATATTGCTCTAGCCTCTTCTCTTGTTCGTCTTTGAATTTCAAGTTCAGCTAATTTTGCTTCTCTTCTTTTAAGTTTAATCTCTTGTATTTTTTCTCTAAAAATTTTTAGACGATCTTCGATAGATCTTATCTGGCTCCTTAATTGATATATTTTTTCTTTCTCTTGTCGTTTATAATCTTTGAGTTGTAAATCAAGTTTTCTTGCAAGTGCTTTTTGCTCTAGAATAATTCTTTTTTCTAAAGCTTTTTGTTCTCTTTCTAAATTGCGAAGCTCTATTTGTTTTGATTTAAGTAATTGCTTGTTAAATTGAAATTTTTGTTTTTTAAGCTCATTAATCTCACGTAAATTCAGTTTTTTTAATAATACAAGTTCACGTTTTTTTTGAATAGTTTGTTGTTTTAAAATGTTGATTTGTTTTTTATTTCTATTTTCTTTCCAAGAAATAATTCTATTTTGAAAATATGATTTTAAACCAAAAAAATTGGTAAACTGACCTTTAATATAGTTACTAAATTTATCTAAAAAGTTATTTTTATATTTTGATATTTTTTTAATCTTTAATATTTTTTTCTTAATTTTTATCTTATTTCTTTTTTGTAAAGATTTTTTAATTTTCTTTGTCTTGATTTTATATTTCTTTGTATAGATTTTTTTACTAATCTTTTTAGTATTAAATTTCTTTATCTTTTTCTTAAAAAATTTTTTTTTACTAAAAGATCTTTTAATTCTTTTCTTTAATGTTACTTTTTTTTTTACCTTTTTTTTAAAAATAGGCTTATTTTTTTTTGCTAATTTTTTCTTAAATATTTTTTTTTTAACTACTTTTTTTTGGACTACTTTTTTCTTGAAAACTTTTTTAATTTTATTAAATGACTTTTTTTTATTTTTTCTCTTGGCTTTCATCGCTAATAAACAAAAATATTATGTCAAATAAGAACAAATTATAACTAACATTAAAATGAAAAATTAATAGATAATTAATTATCTATGAAAAATTTATGTCTTTGAGATCTTTTGCTAAATTAGATCTTTGCTGATCGCTCAAAGCAACTAAAGGTGGTCTAATATTTGACCAATTACTATCTTCTTTAATTTTTGTAGCTTTTAAAGCTGGAATAACAGGATATTTTTCAAAAACATCTCTAACAGCTTTTATCTTTTTATTAATTGATTCTCCTTCTGATTTATCGAAAGAATTTATTAATTTTGCAGCCTCAATATTCACGTTAGTGGTTGCGCTAATGCATCCTGAACAACCAATATGTAGTCCATCATAAAGAAATTTTTCGCTACCTGGATAAACAATAAAATTTTTTATTTCTTTATATTTTTTAGTATTTTCGAAATTACCTGAGCTATCTTTTATTCCTGTAATAGTGTCTGAAAATTCTTTTTTAAGTCTATTAACAAGATCTATGGAAATAGTAACTCCGCTCACCTGTGGAATATTATATAAAAATATACGAAGATTTGTTGATTTAACTGTATTGATAATTTCTTTGTAATATTGGTAAACGCCTTCATCCGAAACATTTTTATAATAAAACGGCGGAAGTAATAAAACTGAATATATTTTATTCTCTACTGCGGTTTTAGTAAGTAAAGCGGCATCTACAAAAGAAGTATTACCAGTTCCTATAATTATTTTTTCTTTTGGCAAATCGCTATTTGCTATTGTTTTAATTAAATCTACCTTTTCAGATATAGAAACTGAATTTGCCTCACCAGTTGTTCCCAGTGGCGCTAAACTAATATTATTTTTTAATAAAAACTCACAATGCGAAATAAATAATTTTGTATCTATAGTTAAGTCCTTTTTAAAAGGAGTTAAAACTGCTGAATAAACTGCTTTTTCCATGATTTATTTTTTATTACACAAAAGTTTTAGATGTTATCTGTAAAAAGACAATCATTTAAAATAGATATCAACAACTCCTATTGTTTATCAATTAAATCAATTTTATCTAAACGTTCTTTCTAATTTTTTTAAAGATTCTGGAGAGATTTTATTTTTTAAATTTTTTACTTTATCTTTTATCTTATTTTTTAAATCACTTTGAATAACTTCATTATTAATATTTAGTAAAACATTAGCAAAAACCATTTGTAGAACTTCTTTAAATTTAGTAGATTTTTCGGCAGTTCCTACATTATTAAACGACATTTTGTTTAAAGTGATGTCTTTATTAATATCTAAAAACTCTGAAGAAGCATTTATCTTAGAGCTATTAATAGTCAGTTGATTAATTAAAAACTGTTTATTTTTTTTCTTAGATTGATTTTTAGACTCTAATTCTTTAGATGCCTCAATTTCTTTAGCGGATGCACCAGAAGGATTCTTTAAAGCAGGCTTAAAGGAGCTAACATTATCTTTAACTTCTTTGTTATTTATTAGCACTTCATAATACAAAGTTGCTCCATCAACGTTAATATCTTTAATAACAATGATATCCTTGAATAGACTAGTTAATATAAAGTTTGCATTTATATTTTTGATCTGAATAATATTTTTATTTTTAAAGCCATCTAAATTTTTAATTTCGATATTACTAATTTTAATTGAAGAGCCCAATATACTAGTATCTATTTTTCCTATGGATACTTGTTGTCCTAAAGCCTGATTTCCTTGATCAATAATTAAATTTTTTACTATTTTATCTACTCGGTAACTTAAAAAATCTATGATTAAGAATACTATACTTAAAAAAACTACTGAAAGAATAATGATTTTTTTTTTATTCATATAGTAAAAATAAGATCATAACAATTATGGGAGACAATAAAACAAAGCCTATTAATTTATTTTTAACAAAAAAATATTTTAATACTTCCAAAAAATCTTTAATGACCATTTATGTATATCAATATATAAAATTAAAATTTTAGCAATATACATTTAAATGAATGCATCCATCCCAAAGATAAATAAAATTTTAAATACAGTAAAAATTCACAATGAAGAATTAATTGATAATTATTCATGGATTAAGCAAAAAAATTGGAAAGAAGTAATATTAAATCCTGATAAATTAAACGCACAAGTCAAAAAATATTTAGATGAAGAAAATTTGTTTAAGGAAAATCAGCTTAAAGATATTAAAGATATAGAAAAAAAACTTTTTGAAGAATTAAAGTCTAAAATTAAAAATGAAGACAACTCAGTTCCAAAAAAGGATGGAGATTATTTTTATGGCTACAAATATAATAAAAATAGTGAATATCCAATTTATTATAGAAAAAATATCACAAAAAATTCTGAAGAAATTATTTTAGATTGTGAGAAAAAATCTAAAACACATACTTACTTTAATGTAGCCTCAATATCCCACAGCCATAATCATAAAAGTGTAGCTTATAATATTGATACAAACGGATCAGAATACTTTTCTATATTTGTTGAAGATATTGATAAAAAAGAAATATTAAGTCCTGAAATAAAGAACACAACTGGGGACATTATTTGGTCTTTAGATAATAATTATATTTTCTATGTAGGATTAGATCAAAATCATCGACCTACAAAAGTTTTTAAACACAAAATTGGTTCTGATACTAATAAAGATTTACTAATTTATGAAGAAAAAGATCCATCTTTTTTTTGTTCTATAAATTTATCAAAAACTAAAAAGTATCTATTTATTAGAACAGCAGACCATGAGACTTCGGAATATCTTTTTATCAACCTACAATTAAATGAAATAGCGCCAGTACTTTTTAAAAAAAGAATAAAAAAAATTGAGTATGACTTGGAGCATCATGAAAATTTTTTTTTAATAAGCACAAATATCGATGAAGCAAAAAATTTTAAAATAATGATTAGTCATGAAGAATCTTACCAAAAATGGGAAGAATTTATTGCTTATGAAAAAAATAATTTAATTTTAGATTTTATTTTATTAAAAGATTGGCTTGTTAGACTAGAAAGAACTGAAGGTTCTGAAAATATAATCATATTAAATCTTAACAATAAAGATCAACATAAAATCAGTTTTAATGAAGAAGCCTATAGTCTTTCATTGGATCATGGATATGAATATGAAACAGATACATTTAGATACTCATACTCATCTCCAACAACTCCAAAGAGTATTTTTGATTATGATTGCAAATTAAAAAAGCAAAAATTAAAAAAAACACAAGAAGTTCCCTCTGGTCATAATAAGGATGATTATATTTGTAAAAAAATATTTGCAACAGCACATGATAATGAAAAAATTCCAATTACAATCCTTTATAAAAAAGGTGTTAAACTAGACTCTAATAATTATTTATTACTTTATGGATATGGATCTTATGGGATATCCATACCGAGCAATTTCTCTACTAATAGACTAAGTCTAGTTGATAGAGGAATTGTCTATGCGATAGCTCATATACGAGGTGGTAAAGAAAAAGGATATGAGTGGTATGAAAATGGAAAACTTTTAAACAAAAAGAATACTTTTTTAGATTTTATAAGTTGCGCTAAAAAGTTATGTGAAGACAAATATACTTCTCCTAAAAAAATTATTGCTCAGGGTGGCTCTGCTGGTGGATTATTGATGGGCTATATTGCAAATGAAAGTCCAGATTTATTTCTTGGAATAATTGCGCAGGTACCTTTTGTTGATATTTGTAATACTATGCTTGATGAGGATCTGCCTTTAACCGTTACAGAGATTCCAGAATGGGGAGATATCAAAAACGATAAAAAATCTTTTCTATATGTAAAAAGTTATTCACCTTACGATAATGTAAAAAAACAAAACTACCCGCATATGTTAGTGACTGGGGGAATTTCAGATCCTAGAGTTACGTATTGGGAAATGACAAAATGGGTTGTAAAATTAAGAGAAAATAAAACAGATAATAATTTACTATTGCTCCATATGAATATGACTGCTGGCCACAGTGGTGCTAGTGGAAGATTTGATTATCTTAAAGAGATAGCAATGGAATATGGTTTTGTTTTGAAGATCTGTAAAATGCTATCTTAATTTTTTTTCAACTCGATCCCAGAAAAACTTTTCTAATCTGGCTCCATTTAATCTATTAATCTCTTGAATCCCAGTTGGGGAAGTTACATTAATCTCTGTTAAATAATTTCCAATAACATCTATCCCTGTAAAAAATAATTTATTTTTTTTCAAAAAAGGTTTCAAAATATTACATATTTTTTTATCCCTTCTTACTAAACCAACTTTCTTTGCAGTTCCTCCTGTATGAAAATTAGCAGTAACACTACCTTTTTTTGGTATCCTTGCAACAGAGCCAGCGTACTCACCATCAATTAAAATAATTCTTCTATCACCCTCTTTGATTTCACTTAAATACTTTTGCATTACTATCGGCTGCTTATATCTATTAATTAATTTTAAGATCTTTCTTTTTAAAACAACACTTGTTCCTTCTAATTTTGAAATTCCCTCACCGCCATTGCCATAAAGCGGTTTAATAATTGTTTTTTTATATTTTTTTTGAAAATTAAAACACTGTTGAATATTTTTAGAAATAAGAGTGGGTGGTATAATATTTTTAAAATTAAACATTGATAATTTTTCAGGATTATCTCTAATTGATTTAGGATCATTTAGAATAAGAGTTTTATTAGAAACCATCTCAAGGAGATAAGTTGCAGTAATATAACTCATATTAAATGGCGGATCTTGTCTAACCAGAACAACATCATAATCATCAAGAAATATTTTTTGAGTTTTAGATTTTTTAAAAAAAATTTTTTTATCTGGAAATAATTTAAAAATATTACCTAAGGCAGACACTCGTCCATTTTCATAAATCAAATTCTCTGGCAAGTAATGAAATAATCTATATCCCCTTTTTTGTGCTTCCAGAGCTAAAATATAAGTGCTGTCAGATTTGATATTAATGGACTCAAGCGGGTCCATTTGAATGGCTATTTTAAAATGCTTCTTCATCAAAGATCTTGAATATATCCTGTTTCCATCTTGTATTATACTTTTCTATAAGAGATTGGGCTGGAGATTTTTTATTTTTAATAAAGTTATGAATATCTTTAAGAAAAATATTCTCATCCATTCCTTTACTGTTAGTCTGATTTCTATTCTTCAATCCTAAAGCTGATAAATCTACTAACTTTTTAGCATGATCAAATATTTTTTTATTCTTAATCTCAGTATCAAAACCTTTTTTTGGAACTTCTAAATATGCATTATAAATATCCTGGTAATTCCAATCTTCTACATACTCTAATGCCTGATTTAGTGAATCCTCATCATAAAGAAGTCCTGTCCAAAATGCGGGTATTGAACATATCCCAGCGGATGAACAAGAATCTGCTGATCTAATCTCTAAATATTTTTTTAATCTTAATTCAGTAAAAATAGTTGATACATGATTTTCCCAATCTTGAATGGTTGGCTTTTTACTTGGATAGTTTTTTAATTTTCCAGAAATAAAATCATTAAAACTTTCACCCGCACAATCAATATATTCATCATCCTTAATTATAAAATACATTGGTACTTTCAATGCAAAATCTACATAACGTTCAAAACTATTTTCATTGCTTAAGAAAAATTCAGGAATTCCAGATCTATTTTTATCCGTATTTTGCCAAATATGAGTTCTATAAGATAAATAGCCATTCAACTCATTTTCTTTAAATGGAGAATTAGAAAATAAAGATACAGCTACAGGAGTGATGGCTGCTATTAATTTTGATTTTTTTTTATAATCAGCTTCATTTAAATAATCTAAATTAACCTGTGTAGCGCAAGTTCTATGCATCATGTCCAATCCATTTCTCCCAACACTTGGCATATATTTTCTCATAATTTCATATCGCTTTTTTGGAGATTTAAAAACGTCACTTAACTTTGCAATGGGTGCAAATCCATTTCCTAACAAACCTATTCCTAATTTAGCGCAAATAATTTTTAATTCTTTTAAATAAGAATTAATTTCATTACAGGTTTGATGAATATTTTGAACCGCATCCCCTGATAATTCAAATTGTAAACCTGGTTCTAGAGTAATATTTTTTTTATCTTTAACTAATCCTAAAATATTTTTCCCTTCTTTAATTGGAGTCCAATTATTTTTTAATAGCTCAGAAAAAATTTTTAAAATACTAACTTCACCATCATAAGGAATAGGATTTTTATTTTTCAAATCAAATAAAAATTTTTCATGTTCGGTTCCAATTCTCCAGCTATCTTTGCTTTTAGAACCTTTTAAAAAATATTCTATTAACTCTTGTTTGTTTTCTATGTATTGCAATTTAATATCTAATTTTTTTTTTGGATTGATCTAATTTATTCTTTAGAGTCTTCAAATTCAACTGACATTGTTTTATTTTAATATAACAAAAAAAATATATATTCGCTTAATCAAACTAAAACAGGAGAAATTAATGAAAGGTTACTGGATCGCAAAATATAAAAAAGCAGAAGATGCAAAAAAATTAGGCAATTATGCAGAAAAAGCTTTAAAAGCTATTACCGATTTTGGAGGGAGACCTTTAGTGAGAGGAGGAAAGTATATTACTCTTGAGGGCGCGGAGTTTATCCGAACAGTCATTTGGGAGTTTAAAGATTATGACACAGCATTAAATTGCTATAAATCTAAAAATTATCAAGAAGCCTGGTCCATAGCCAAGAATACTGTTGATAGAGATCTTATGATTGTTGAAGGAATTTAATATTCAACTGGAACAGGATCTATACTTCTCCACATATACCAAGTGGCAACCGTTGTGTATGGATGCCATTTATTTTTAAAAAAATCTAACTGATCTTTTTTCATAGGATATTCCTTTTTATAATTTATAGAAATTGCTTTGATTAAACCAATATCTGAGAATGGAAAAATATTTGAACGATTAAGATTAAAAATAAGAAACATTTGCGCAGTCCAAATTCCTATACCTTTAATCCTCACTAAGTGTTTAATAGCATCTTCATCCGACATTTTTTGTAAATTTTCTATATCCAATCTTTTGTCAAAAAATTCTTTTGCTATCGTTCTTAAATACAAAATTTTTTGGCGCGACAACCCAATAGAGACAAGTTTTGCTCTTGGTAATTTTATTAAATTTATTGGTTTGATTTTTTTAATGGCTTTCTCAAATTTTAACCATATGGAATCAGCAGCCTTTACAGAAATTTGCTGACCTATAATTGATCTGCATAGTGAGTAAAATGGATCATTTCTTGTAACTAAATGACCATCATACTGATTAATAATTTTTGCTAATTTCTTATCTTTTTTAGATAAAAATTTCTTTGCTTCATGCCAATAATGTGGTGGTTTAATTTTCTTCATTACAAACTAACGCTTCGTATTTTTTTAATTTGTTCGCGCTTAAATATTATAAAAGAACTGATAATAATTATTATTGCACCAATAATTGTTGAAACTGAAGGGATCTCTGAAAAAATATAATAGCCGAAAAAAATTGCAGACAACACACTTAGATATTTAAGTGGTGTTATTAATGATGCGTCAGCTTTTCTATATGCTGTTGTCATAAATAAGTTTGCAATGGACCCGCAAATTCCTATCATGCATAAATAAAATAGATCTAAAATATTTGGCATCTTCCACTCTTCAAAAAAAAACGCTGTGGAGCTAATAATTATTAACAAGGCCGTAAAATAAAAAGCTATTAAATAATCTGGCTCTGTTTTTGATAATCTTTTAATTGAAACTGCGACAATGCTAAATCCGATGCAGAAAAAAATTGGAAAAATACAATATATATTAAAAAGACTAGTTCCTGGTTTAGTAATAAACAAAACACCAATCAGCCCCGCTATAACGGAAAACCATCTTCTGTAACCAACAACTTCTTTTAAAAAAATTATAGAAAAAATTGTTACAAATACTGGTGTTGCTTGAGCAATAGAAACCACATCTGCTAATTTCATATATTTTACGCCAATAAACGTTGAGATCATTGCAAATGTTCCAGCAAAGGCTCTTATAAAATGCAATGTGGGTTTTTTGGTTTTATAGAAAGTAGATATTTTATTTTTAGGAATTAAGAAAAAAATAGGAATTAATCCAAACAACCCTCTAAAAAAAGCAATCTCACCAATTGGATAATTGCTAGTTGTTAATTTAACTAGAATATCCATCATAGAAAAACAGATAACGCTTAACAGCATATAAAAAGAACCTGTTCTATTAGATGATGGCATCAATATATTTTACCTAAATCTTTTCATAACATATAAAAATAACTTTAATATAAAATTTTATGAATATTGCTATTTTCGCAGCTGGATGTTTTTGGGGTATTGAAAAAAAATTTGATCTTACAAAAGGTGTAATGAAAGTTGAAGTTGGTTACACTGGCGGAGATACAAAAAATCCAACATATGAACAAGTTTGCTATGAAGAAACAGGTCATGCTGAAGCAGTAAGAATAAATTTTGATGAAAAAATTATAACTTACAAAGAACTATTAAATGTTTTTTGGTCCTGCCATAATCCTACTACTTTAAATAGACAAGGTCCTGATATCGGCAAACAATATCGTTCGGCAATATTTTATCTAAACGATAAGCAAAGATTTGAAGCTGAAGAATCAAAAAAAATAATGAATGAAACTATGTTTGATAACAATATTGTAACAGAAATTACTAAATTTGATGAATTTTATTTAGCAGAAGAATATCATCAGAAATATTTAAAAAAACTTGGAAAATATTAATGTCATTAATTACAACAGATTGGTTAGAAAAAAATCTTTTTAAAGAAGATATTAAAATCCTAGATTGTTCTTGGCATATGCCAAATACTAAAAGGATTGGTAAAGATGAGTTCTTAAAAGAACACATCCCGGGATCAATTTTTTTTGATATTGATAAATTTTCAGACCCTTTAGGAAAATTTCCTCACACCATTCCCTCTGCAAATTTATTTGAAAAACTTACCTCTGAACTTGGGATTAAGAAATCTGATCAAATTATAGTTTACGATAGTCTTGGTATTTTTAGTGCTCCTAGAGTTTGGTGGATGTTCAATTATTTTGGTCATAAAAAAATATCTATATTGGATGGTGGTTTGGTTAAATGGAAAAATGAAAATAAAAAAATAGAAAATGGATCTGGGAAAAATTTTGTAAAAAGTAATTTTAAATGCACCACAAAACATGAAATGCTTGTGCTAATTGATCATGTTAAAGAAAATATTAACAATAAAAAGTTTGAATTAGTTGATGCTAGAAGCAAGGGTAGATTTGATGGCATTGAGAATGAGCCAAGACCAGATATCAAAAGTGGATCTATCCCTAAAAGCTGCAATATGCCTTGGTCAGAATGTATTGATCCAGTAACTAAATGCTTTTTATCTAAAGAAGAACTTCAAAAAAAATTTGAAAAAATAAATATTAACAAAAATTCTGAAGTTGTATTTTCTTGTGGCTCTGGTGTTACCGCATGTATTGTTGCTAAGGCCTTTGAAATTATAGATGGGAAAAAATTCTCAGTTTATGATGGATCATGGACTGAATGGGCCAGTCAATAAATAAGCCTCTAGAATCAAGTATATTTAAAGAACAAAGAAATTTTTTTTTCAATTAAAGCATGTTATTACATGCTTCTTCATGAATACTTCAAAAAAAATAATAATCATAGTTAGCATTATTTTTGCGTTAGTAGTTGCAATCATTGCTGGTCGAATGATTTTAAATAATTTTATTCAAAAAAAAATTAATGAAGTAAAGCCAACTGAAGTTATCGCTGAAGAAGTAAAAAAATTAGAATTTTACGAAAAAATTGAAACATTTGGAACTGCATTAGCTAATCAATCATTTTCTATACGTATTAAAAAAACAGAATTAATTAGTTCTTTAGAATTTGATAAAAATTTAATGATCCAAAAAAATCAATTAATCGCTCAGTTGAAGACTGAAAAAATTATAGCCCCTTTTAGCGGAAGACTAGGAGTTAGAGAAATTACACCTGGAATTTTGGGGGGTGAGGATTCTATAATCGCAACCTTAGACGATATTGAAACGATTAAGCTCGATATTAAAGTACCCGAAAGTTATTTAAATATTCTTAAAAAAGATTTAAAAATTAAAGCAAGCTCAGAATCCTTTAGCGAAGTTTTTGCAGGTACGTTGGAGACTGTAAGTGCTCGAGTTGACCCAATTACAAGATCTATTTTAGTTCAAGTAAAAATTAAAAATTCTAATTATAAAATAATTCCTGGAATGTTAGTGAACATCGAAATTAGATATAATGAAAAACAATCTTTAGGTGTTCCTGAAGAATCAATAATTCAACAAGGAAATAGAACCGTAGTTTACAAAGTAATAGAAGATAAGTCTGTTGCGCTAACAGAGGTAAAAACTGGGATAAGAAATTATGGAAAAGTTGAAATAGTTTCTGGTCTTAATCCTGGAGATAAAATTGTAATAGAAGGCGTTTCAAAAGTTAGAGATAAGGCGCAAATAAAATTAATTAATAAATAAGAAATGTTCTTAACCGACATAAGTATTAAGCGTCCAGTTTTTGCAACTGTGATGTCGATAATTCTAATTATATTTGGTTTAGTTATATTTAATAAAATAGCAGTTAGGGAACTTCCTGATATTGATCCAAGTATAGTAACCGTAAGAACGGTTTATAAAGGAGCCTCAGCAGAAATTGTAGACTCACAAATTACTCAAAAAATTGAAGATATTGTTGGCGGAACTCCTGGTCTAGCTACCATAGATTCTAGAAGTGAGGACGGAAGATCGGTTGTTAAGATGGAATTTGAACCAGGCGTTAGTGTTGATGAAGCAACAAATGATATTCGAGACAGAGTATCAAGAATTATTGATAATTTGCCTGATAATGCCAGTCGTCCTGAAATATTTAAAACTTCAGAAGGTAATCAGGTGGCAATATGGCTGAGATTAAGAAGTAAAAACTTAAATGACTTAGATCTTAGTGATTATGCAAGCAGATATTTAAAAGATTATTTTTCAAGTGTTGATGGAGTTGGTCAAATCATTTTATCTGGTGAAAAAGAAATATCATTGAGAGTATGGATAAATCCATCGGCTTTGTCAGCTAGAGATTTAACTGTTTCAGATATTGAATCGGTTTTATTAAAAGAAAATATTGAGCTTCCTGCAGGAAGATTAGAGTCCAAAAGAATAGATCTTAATATTAAGCTAGATAAGAATTATAAAAACGTTGAAGATTTTAAAAATTTACCAATTAAAAGAGCTAGGGACGGATCTTTAGTAAGACTTAAAGATGTTGCTAGAGTTGAATTAGGCCCTTTAAATTTAAGAACTTTATTTAAAGGAAATGGGGATCCTGTGGTTGGTATTGGAATCTATCAACAATCAAATTCTAATACTATTGCTGTTGTTGATGGAATTAAAAAAAAATTAACTGAGGTTAAAAAAGATCTGCCTGAAGGTATACAATTAGATGTTGCCTTCGATAGATCAAATTATATTCGTGTTGCGGTCAATGAAGTTTATGTAACTTTATTTATATCCGTTGCTCTTGTTGTTGCTGTTATTTATTTATTTTTAGGAAATTTAACCTCTGTAATCATACCTGCTCTTGCAATACCCGTGTCTTTAATTTCGACCTTCTTATTAATTTATGCCGCAAATTTTAGTTTAAATTTGTTTACTTTAATGGCCCTTGTTATTGCAATTGGTCTCGTCGTCGATGACGCTATTGTGATGTTAGAAAATATTTATAGGAGAGTCGAAGGAGGAGAAACTCCGTTAATTGCATCTTATAAAGGAGCAAGCCAAGTTTCTTTTGCAATTATTGCAACAACCGTTGTCTTGATTGCAGTATTCGTGCCTCTTATTTTTGTGCAGGGAATTGTTGGTAAACTATTTACAGAGTTAGCTTTAACTTTATCATTCTCAATTGTCATTTCTGCGTTTGTTGCGCTTACATTGTCACCAATGCTTGCTTCAAAATATTTAAAAGTATCACACTCGAAACCAAATTTTTTAATAAAATTTGATTCTTATTTAGATAAATTTTCTAATTTTTATTTTGAAACTCTACTTTTGTTGCTTTATAAAAAAAAAGAAATTGTTATCTTTTTAGTTGGAGTTTTAATTTCAGTTATTATTTTATTTAAAATTACTCCTAAAGAATTAATTCCTCCTGAGGATAGAGGAGTATTCTATGTTGTAATTCAGGCTCCCGATGGTTCAGGATTTGAATACACTAAAGAAAAAACAGAAAATATAGAAAAAATATTTTTAAGTGATTTAGGAAAAGGTCTTTATAGAGAGATCTTAGTAAGAGTACCTGGATTTCAAAGTGGTATTGATCAAGTAAACACTGGTTTTTTAGTAATTCTGCTAGAAGATTGGGGAAAAAGAAAAAAATTCTCTGGCGAAAATTTAGGTGGAATATTCCAGCAGCTAAATTCTTTCCCTGGCGTTAAAGCATTTCCAATTATGCCTCAAGGTCTAAGAGGTGGTGCAGGTGAAAAACCAGTTCAATTTGTATTAAAAGGAAATACTTACGAAGAACTAATTAAATGGAAGGAAATATTAAAATCAGAAATCGTAAAAAATAAAAATTTAGTTAACGTAGACGATGATTTGGATCTAACAAAACCTCAGTTAAAAATTAAGATTAACACAGACAAAGCTGCAGACCTTGGTGTTTCGGTTGATTCCATAGCAAAAACTATTGAAACAATGTTTGGCTCTAAGGAAGTTACAAAATATACAAAAGACGGAAGAGAATATTCTGTAATGCTACAAGCCGATGTTAAGAATAGACGAGAACCTTCTAATTTAAATAAAGTAGCTGTTAGATCTACTTCTGGAAAATTAGTTCCACTTACAAGCGTTGCAACTTTTTATGAGGAATCTACTTACACATCTTTAAATAGGTATAACAGACAAAGAGCGGTTACTATTTCTGCAAGATTAGTTGGCAGTTATACTATTAGCGAAGCACTTACTTATTTAGAAGGAATTACAAAAGAAAAATTGCCAGCAACTGCTAGAATTGATTACAAAGGTGAATCTTTGGAATTTAAAAACACAAGCTCAGATATTTATTTTATTTTCATACTTGCATTATTCACTGCTTATTTATCTTTAGCTGCCCAATTTGAAAGTTGGAGACATCCATTAACTATCATGTTGACCGTTCCCCTTGCTATTCTCGGTGGAATTATTGGGCTTTGGATAATCGGCAGTTCATTAAATATTTACAGTCAAATTGCATTAATTGTATTGATAGGTCTCGCCGCCAAGAATGGTATTTTAATAGTGGAATTTGCAAATCAATTAAGGACTCAAGGTTTACAATTAAAAGAGGCAATTATTGAATCATGCAGAGTTAGATTAAGACCTATTCTAATGACTTCGGTTGCAACTATTATAGGTGTCGTTCCATTAATTATAGCAACAGGTCCAGGTGCTGCGAGCAGAGCAACGGTTGGTATTGTTATTTTTATGGGAATGATTTTTGCAACTCTTTTTACTCTTTATGTAATCCCTGTGATGTATTTGATTATTGGAAAAAATACTGGAAGAATGGATGCGGTTGAGATTGAACTAGAAAAGCAATTAAAAGAATCTTCTAGTAAATAAAATACTTATTCGTCGTTAATTGGTTTTTGCACTGATTAAGTTGTGCTCTATATTTTTTTGCAACCCTATCCACCTCTCTTGCATAAGGAATAACTTTGGGTGACTTTTTATAATGTTTAAAATTCCCCCAACCTTCATGATAAGCAATATATTGTTTAAAATAATCATCTTTTGGAATTTTTAATAATTGACTACTTTTATTGATATACCAACCAATAAAATCTACTGAATCATTAAAACTTACTCTAAGAGCAAGTGGTTGATTTGTTTCTCGCACAAACTGGTCCCAAGTTTTATTGATTGCTTGAGAATATCCAAATGCGCTCGATTTTCTTTTATAAGGGATAACTTTAAATAACTTGTCCCATTCAGGTGCTGCTAACCAATCAAAGTCAGATTCTCTTTGAATGATTGCCATCTGCAACTCTACAGGTGCCCCCCATTTTTTTTCTGAATTTTTAACAAATTTGTACCAAAAATAATTGTCAGTAAACATTAAACATGTATTTGAGGTGTCTCTTGGAGCTGAAATACAAGATGTGACAAATAAAAGAGATAAATATAATAAAAATTTAAACCTATTTCGAATCATTAAACTAAACTTAGTTTAAATAATTTTATTTGGTAGAGTTTTTAATCCAGCTTAGAAAATCTTTATTGCCATTCTTTATATCTACAAAAACAATGCAAGGACATTCGTATGAGCTAATTTTTTTTATATGGGTAATAATTTTATTCATATTTTTCTTTACGGTTTTTCCAATAAGAATGCTTTCTTTTATAATATTAATTTTTTTCTTATCCCATTTAAAATAAGATTTAACACTTGGAATAATATTTGCGCATGCAACTAGATCTTTTTTAACAAGATCATAAGCGATTTTATTTGCTTCAATTTTATTCTTACAAGTCATGTAAAATAATTTATAATCACTCATAATTTTTTAGTATCACAATTTAAATAATAAAAAATGTATAATTTAATTTTAGTAAGGCACGGTCAAAGTCAGTGGAATTTAGAAAATAGATTTACAGGATGGTATGATGCTGAGCTTACTAAACAAGGAATAGAAGAGGCGCAGCAAGCAGGTTCTTTAATTAAAAATCTTAACATCAATTTTAATTTTGCATTCACTTCTTTTCAAAAAAGAGCAATTTTAACTTTAGATGAAATAAATAAAAAATTAGATCTAAGTATCAAAAATATATTTAAAGCTTGGGAGTTAAATGAAAGACATTATGGGGCTCTACAGGGTCTTAATAAAGAAGAAACTGCAAAGAAACATGGTGAGCAACAGGTAAAAATTTGGAGAAGAAGTTACGATATTCCTCCTCCGCCAATGGACAAAAGCAACCCTGATCATCCCGCCCATTATCCAATTTATAAAAATATTGATAAGAATTTAATTCCTGATGCTGAATCTTTAAAAGATACTTTTAAAAGAGTTATTCCTTATTATGAAAAAAATATTTTACCTATTTTAAAAAAAGAAAAAAATGTAATCATCTCAGCACACGGTAATAGCTTAAGATCACTTTGTAAAAAAATATTCAATATTACTGATGGGTCGATTGTTGAATTAGAAATTCCAACTGGGAATCCAATTCATATTACATTTAATGAAGATATGAGTTT
The DNA here is from genome assembly GCA_000371865.1 of alpha proteobacterium SCGC AAA027-L15. GTDB lineage: Bacteria > Pseudomonadota > Alphaproteobacteria > Pelagibacterales > Pelagibacteraceae > Fontibacterium. The sequence continues at coordinate 104,598 of AQUG01000001.1, read as the reverse complement.
ATCAAATTATTTATATCTTGATAAAAAAAGAGCTAAAAAAATCTTAATTAACGAATAAGATCTAATTGTTTTAGTTTCTCGTAAATTTGCAAATCCGTTACGTGATAAAATATATTTTGCGCGACCTCTCCAACCATTTTTTTATTAGCAATTGCTTCATCCCAAACTGGCTGAATTGAAAAATTTTCATTTTTTTTATTTTTTAATAAAATAGGATTAATAATCTGACAGCCTGTAAAAATTAAATTATTAGTATCTCCAGGTTCTCTAAACAAAAAAGGTTCTGATTTTATAGTAAAATCGCCTTTTAAATTTTTATCAAAACTATTCTCTCTCTTAATCATTAAAAGTCCGGAGTTAGCATTATGCTGGATAAAATTTTTATATAAATTTTTTAAAGGTGATAAATATTCATCAGACCAAATTGTATCGCTGTTAATGGAGATAAAAGGCTTGTCTTGAAAAAAATCTAATGCATTTCGAATTCCGCCGCCTGTACCAAGGATTTCTTGCTCTTTAAAAATTTTAATATCATAAATATTTTTATTCTTTTCAACAAAAGCTACTATTTGATCTCCTAAATGATGAGTATTAATTGCAAAACTTTTTACTCCAGATTTTTTTAAAAAATTTAAAGTATTCTCTAGTAGACTAATGTTGTTAATTTTTAATAAAGGTTTTGGTGTAGTATTAGTAAGGGGAAGAACTCTTTTTCCAAAGCCTGCTGCTAAAACAATTGCTCTTTCAATCATTTACCTTTTAAGCACCACTCAATAATTCCCTTTTGACAATGCAGTCTATTTTCAGCTTGTTGCCACACCACTGATTGCTTGCCATCAATGACGCCTGCGCTTACTTCTTCTCCTCTTTGTGCAGGCAAATCATGCATAAAAATTGCATCTTTTTTTTGCAATTTTCATTAATTTTTCATTAACTTGAAAATTTTTAAATGCTTTTCTTTTTTTGCTTAAATTTCCTTTATCTCCCATAGAAATCCATTTATCGGTCATAATACAGTCCGCATTATCAGCTGCTTCTTTTGCATCATGCACTATCTCAATATCTGCTTTTTTCTTTTTAGCCCAAGCAATAACTTTTTTTGATGGCATATAATCTTTTGGACATGCAATTTTTAATTCAAAATCAAATTGTACGGCTGCTTCCATTAAAGAATTAGTAACGTTATTACCATCCCCGACCCAAGCGATTTTTTTACCCTGAATGGACCCTTTAATTTCTTCAAATGTCATAACATCACTCAAAATCTGACAAGGATGACTATCGTTAGTTAGTCCATTGATAATAGGTACTGTAAGAAGCTTTGAGAATTTTAATAAAGTACTATGTTCAAAAGTTCTAAGCATAATAATATCTGAGAAAACAGAAAAGATTCTTGCTGTATCTTCAATTGTCTCTCCTCCGATACCCACATGCAAATTTTCAGAATTAATGACAATCGTCTGTCCACCTAGCTGTCTCATTGCTAAATCAAAGGATAATCTTGTTCTCGTAGATGGTTTTTCAAAAACCATAAGCAGCATCTTTCCTTCTAAAGGATTGTCTTTATCAACAAGAACTTTGCCTTTATTATTTCTATTCTTTTTTCTAGTCTTAGAATTTTCGACAATCTGTCTTAAGTCTTTTTTATCAATCAGACTTAAATCTAAAAAATGTTTCATAATTAAAATTCAGAGCAAGTTTTTTCGATTATTCTTATTGCTTCATCAATATCTTTTTTTTCAACAATAAGTGGAGGTAATAATCTTACGACGTTATCGCCAGCTTTTACTGCTAGCATCTTATTTTGAAATAAATGATCTAAAAACTTATTATTATCTACTTTTAACTTAATTCCTCTTAAAAGACCAATGCCTCTTACTTGTTCAATAACATTACTATATTTTTTTTGTACTTCTTTTAATTTTGTCTCAAAATAATTGCCAACCTCTTGAACGTTTTCTAAAAATCCTTTTTGTAAAATAATGTCTAATACTGCATTACCAACGCTCATCGCTAAAGGATTTCCTCCAAATGTACTTCCGTGTGATCCAGGCTTCATTCCAACTGCAACTTTTTTACTAACTAAGCATGCGCCTATTGGAAAGCCTCCACCAATTCCTTTTGCGATAGGGACAATGTCTGGAACAATATTCGCCCACTCAAATGCAAAAAATTTTCCAGATCTTCCAATCCCACACTGAACCTCATCTAAAATGAGTAAAATTCCATTGTCATCACAAAGTTTTCTTAAAGGCTTCAAGCAATAATCTGGAACAACTCTAACTCCGCCCTCTCCTTGAACCGTTTCAAGCATAATTGCGGCGGTATTTTTTGTGATCGCTTTTTTTAAAGCCTCATGATCTCCAAAGGGAACTTGATCAAAACCATCAACTTTAGGACCAAATCCTAAAGTATGTTCTTTATTATTTGCTGCAAATAAAGAAGCTAAAGTTCTTCCATGAAAAGCACCTTCAAAAGTAATAATTCTATTTCTTTCAGGCTGGCCAGTTTCAAAAAAATATTTTCTTGCAACTTTAATACTGGTTTCAGTTGCCTCTGCTCCTGAATTTACAAATATAACAAAATCAGCAAAAGTATTATCGGTTAATCTTTTAGCTAATCTTTCCTGTTCAGGAATTGTAAATGCATTGGATACATGCCACAATTTTTCAGATTGTTTTTTTATCGTCTCAACTAAATGAGGATGACAATGTCCTAATGAGTTCACAGCAATACCAGAAACGAAATCTAAATATTTCTCTCCTGTAGTTGATGTAAGGTAAGTTCCTTTTCCTTCTGAAAAAGAAACTTCTCTTCTTTTATATGTGCCTAGTATTGAGCTCATGGAAATTAACTTTTAATTCTATATCCTTTTTTAAAAAGGATATAACATATTACCCATAAAGCTAAATTGATAAATGTTAAATAAAAGAATCCTATAATAATAGATCCGTCAGATTGTCCTAAAAATCCATATCTAAATCCATCAATGGCATAAAAGAAGGGATTGGTGTGGCTGATATAATAAAATACCGAATGTAGATTTTGTATAGAATAAAAGGTTCCTGATAAGAATGATAAAGGAACAACAATAAAGTTCGTAACTGTTGCCATGTTATCAAACTTTTGAGCCCATAATCCTGTGATAAACCCCAAACAAGCAAGCATTGATGACCCAAGTAATGCAAATAAAATAATTATAAAAATATTATGAACCGGTACATGTGCAAACGGAATAATAATTAACACTGAAAAAAATCCAATAACTAAACCTCTTGTGATTGCTCCTAAAAGCATTGCAGCTGTTACTTCCATAGGACTAAGTGGTGGATATAATATATCAACAATGTTTCCCTGAACTTTGGCAATCATTAATGATGAGGAAGTGTTAGCAAAAGCATTTTGCAAGATCTGCATGCAAATTAAGCCTGGCAATATAAACACTCCATATTCATGTCCTAAAATATTATTTCTATTAAGTCCTAAAGCTATTGTGAAAACAGCTAAAAAAAGTATTAGCGTTACTACAGGTGAAAAAATTGTTTGAATCCAAACGTTCAGAAATCTTAAAATTTCTTTTTTATAAAGCGTGTAAAATCCAATCCAGTTAATGGATATGACTTGTGGAATTCTAATTTTATAATCTTTAATTGCGTTCATATTTTTTAGTATTATTAAAATATATAGATAAATGTGGATAAATTTATGTAAATTAAATAAATCACTGATTTATCTACACTTTTTTAACCTATATATAGTATAATTTACTTTAGCTTAGACTACATATAGTATTTAACCTGCCTTTATGGGATGGACACCAGAAAAAACTGAACAGTTAAAAAAACTTTGGAACGAAGGTCATACTGCGAGCCAAATAGCTGCAATGCTAGGAGATGGTATTTCTAGAAATGCTGTCATTGGAAAATCACACCGTCTAGGACTTGCTGGCAGATCTCATTCTAGAAATATTTATATTCAGAAAAGTGAAAACAAATTTCATCACAAAAATAGCGTTCCTTTAAAAAGATTAAGAAAACCTCGTGGTCTTAGAGCTATTGTTATTGAAAAAGATTTTGAGCCTGAAAATCCAACTAGCTTAGAAAATTTAAATGAAAAAACTTGTAGATGGCCTATTGGACATCCAGATGAAGCTAATTTTTATTTCTGCGGAAGAAATCCTATGGAAGAAAGAGTTTATTGTAAATTACACGTTCTTCATGCTTACCAGCCTAAAGGATGGAAGAATGATGAGGAAGAAGATAAAAATACAAAAGGAACGGAAGAGCTTCCAGAATTTTTTGAAAAGAAAATCAAATCTGCTTAATTTAAGTATCTAAAGAATAACCAGAAGATCTCACCGTTCTAATAAGCTCGGGTAGTCCTTCAATATTAATAGCCTTTCTAAGTCTTCGGATATGAACATCTACTGTTCTAGCTTCAACATTAATTTCATTGCCCCAAATATTATTTAATAACTGTTCTCTAGAATAAACTCTTTGCGGACTTTTAATTAAAAAATCTAATAACCTAAATTCAGTTGGTCCAACTTTTATTTCTTTTTCTGCTCTATAAATTCTTCTTGTAATACGATCAACTTTTAAATCTTGGAATGTAGAAACATCTTCAATAAGGGAAGGTTTCGCTCTTTTTAATAATGACTTAACTCTTAATAAAATTTCTTTATAAGAAAAAGGTTTAGTAACATAATCATCAACGCCGGCTTCAAAACCTCTAACTTTATCTTCTTCTTCGCTTTTTGCTGTAAGCATTAATACTGGGATACTTTTTAATTTATTAATTTTTTTAATTTGCCTACAAACTTCGATCCCTGAAAAATCAGGAAGCATCCAGTCCAATATTATAAGATCCGGAATATCTTTTTTTATATTATGAATTGCCTCTTCACCTGTTTCTGCAAAATTAACCTTATAACCTTTTATTTCAAGATTATACTTTAACAAAGTAACAATTGATTTCTCGTCTTCAACTATGAAGATATTTGCAGACATCTTTTAAGTTTCTAGAGACTTATCTACTTTTTTTGATCTAGTTCCTTTTATTTGATCGCCTGTAACTAAAAAATAAACATTTTCTGAAATATTAGTTACATGATCTCCAATTCTTTCGATGTGCTTAGCGGCAAATAATAAATGAGTAGAAATTTCTAAATTTTTTTCATTAATTTTCATAAAATCTAATAGTTCTGCCATCACTAAATTAACAAGTTCATCCACTTGTAAATCACTATTCCACACTCTAAATGCTGTATCTTTTGTCCTTTTAGAGTAAGAATCTAAAACGTCTTTTAAATTTTTTTGAACAACATTAGATGCTCTTTTAAAACTGTCTGCAATTTCACTAGGTACATCAAACGTTAAATGTCTCACTCTCTTTGCAATATTTTTGGATAAATCTCCTATTCTTTCTAGTTCGGAGGAGATTCTCATAGACGACACTGTCTCTCTTAAATCAATACCCATAGGTTGTCTTAGAGCAATTAAATTAATAACTAAATTTTCAATCTTAATATCAAATTCGTTCATTAAAAAATCTTTTCCTGAAACTTTATCAGCAAGATCCTGATCTCTTTTTAATAAAGCAATCATAGAATTTGAAAATTGACTTTCGGCCAAAGCTCCCATTTTTATAATTGTATTGGTTAACTCTTGTAATTGTCCCTCGTAAGATTTTACTATATGCTCTGTCATATTTATTATCCAAACCTTCCTGTTATATAATCTTGAGTCATTTTGTTATCTGGGTTCTTAAAAATTTTCTCAGTTAGATTAAACTCCAATAGTTTTCCTAAGTGAAAAAATCCTGTATTTTGAGAAACTCTTGCGGCTTGAGACATAGAATGTGTGACTATAACAATTGTATAGGATTTTTTTAATTCATCAATTAATTCTTCAATTTTAGCTGTTGCTATTGGATCTAATGCAGAACAGGGTTCATCCATAAGAATAACTTCAGGATTTATAGAAATAGCTCTAGCGATACAAAGTCTCTGTTGTTGTCCTCCGGAAAGACCAGTCCCAGGTTGGTTAAGTCTATCTTTTACCTCTTCCCATAATGCAGCTTTTTTTAAACTATTTTCAACAATACGATCTAAATCATCTTGATTATCAGCAAGACCATGAATTCTTGGTCCATAGGCAATATTATCATAAATACTTTTTGGAAATGGATTAGGTTTTTGAAATACCATTCCTATTCTCTCCCGCACGACGTTTACATCAATTTCTTTTCCATTAATTTCTTCTCCATCAACTTTTATTGATCCTTCTACTTTACAAATATCAATCACATCATTCATTCTATTTAAACAACGGATAAATGTAGACTTCCCGCAGCCTGAAGGACCGATAAGAGCTGTGACTTTTTTTTCAAATAAATCTAAGTTGATGTCAAAAAGAGCTTGTTTAATTCCATAATAAACATTTAAATTTCTAGCAGATATTTTTATTTTTTCATTTATCATTTTAAGACCATCTTTTCTCAAATTTATTTCTTAAGTATATTGCAAACGAATTCATAATCGCTAAGAAAAAAATTAAAATAATAATAGTTGCTGATGTTTTTTCAACAAATCCTCTTTCAGCTGACTCTGACCACAAATAAACTTGTACAGGCAAAACTGCTGATGGATCAAGTGGAGTAGATGGAACAACATTAATAAAGGCTACCATTCCAATTAATAGAAGTGGAGCTGTTTCTCCTAATGCTTGACTAAGTCCTATAATAGTCCCTGATAAAGTTCCTGGCATAGCTAAAGGAACAACATTGTGCATAACGGTCTGAACTTTGGAAGCTCCTAAAGCTAGAGCTCCCTCTCTAATCGATGGTGGAACAGCTTTTAAAGCTGCTCTGCACGGTATAATAATCCTAGGCAAAGTCATTAAAGCAAGCACTATCCCTCCAACCAATGGGGTTGACCTTGGTAAATAAAAATAATTTAAAAAAACTCCAAGCCCTAATAATCCAAATACTATAGATGGTACTGCAGCTAAATTATTTACATTTACTTCGATAATCTCTGTAATTTTATTTTTTGGTGCAAACTCTTCTAAGTAAATTGCAGCTAAAATTCCTAAAGGAAAAGATAAAAGCAAACAAACAATTAAAGTAAAAAATGACCCCATTAACGACGCACCTACACCTGCAATCTCTGGCTCTCTTGAATCAGCATTAAAAATAAATGGCCAATTAAATTCACTAATTATTTTCTTTTTGGCAGTTTGTTCATCATAAATTTTTAACTGAAAATCCGAAAATCTTCTTCTATCTTCTGGAATATCTCTCGGAAAATTTCCTTTATGTACTTGATCAATATCATCCGATAAAGTCAGTGCAACTTCTGCTGTTTTGTTTAAAACATCTTTATTTTTTAAATAAAACTTTTTAAGCTCAATTGTTGCATCTATACTAACTAAATCTATTAATTCCGCTTGTTTTAATTCTGGAGCATTAGGCGCCAAGCTTAATAGTGCTTCTTGTAAAACTTCATCAAAATTAGCTTGTTTTATTTCTTTGTCAGTTGAGCTTGAATTAATGCCTAATTTTTTTTCATTAAAATTAATTTTTAAAAGAATTTCTGTTCTTGAAAATGCACTTAAACCGTTAGTAAAGATATTTATAAGTAAAATACATAAAAATGATAATGCTATAATAATTGATGAAATTCCGAAAAATCTAAATCTTTTTTCAGCATTATATCTTTTTTTAAGTAAAATTTCTTTTTCTTTATTATTCATACTTTTCTCTAAATTTTTTTACAATGTTTAAAGCAATAATATTTATAACTAATGTGAAGAAAAACAATGTAAGACCTAAAGCGAAAGCAGCTTGCGTTTTTGGGTTATTAAACGATTGATCCCCTATTAAAATTGTTACGATTTGCGTTGTGATCGTAGTAGACGCTTCTAATGGGTTGATTGTTAAATTTGCTCCAAGTCCAGCTGCCATAACAACAATCATAGTCTCGCCAACAGCCCTTGATATTGCAAGAAGAATTGACCCAACAATTCCTGGAAGGGCAGCTGGTAAAACTACTTTTTTTATAGTTTCAGATTTAGTTGCACCCATTGCATAAGAACCTTCTCTTAAAGAAATTGGAACAGCATTAATCACATCATCTGTTAACGAAGAAACGTAAGGAATAATCATAACACCCATTATCATTCCAGCTGCTAAAGCACTCTCTGAAGATACATTTAATCCAATTCCCTCTCCGATAGTTCTAAAAAAAGGGCCAACAGTTAATGCTGCAAAGAAACCATAAACAACTGTTGGAATTCCAGCTAAAACTTCAATTAAAGGTTTTACTATTCTTCTAATTTTTCTAGAAGCATACTCAGCCATAAATATTCCAGAAAAAAGTCCAATTGGAACTGCAACACACATTGCAATCATTGCTATGAAAAAAGTTCCCCAAAACAAAGGAACTGCACCAAATACATTTTCGACATCAGCGGTTTGAACTGATGCATCTCTTACAAAGGCTCGACCAGGAGCCCAATTAGTTCCCGTGATAAAGTCAAAAATAGAAACTGCTGTGAAAAATTTAATACTTTCAAAAAGTAATGAAAGTACAATTCCAAGAGTTGTAAATACCGCAATAGCTGCACATAAGAACATCACAACTCTAATTACTTTTTCTACACTTTCTCGAGCTCTTATATTTTTTAAGATTTGAGAGTATGCGAAAGATAAAGAAAATATTATTGCACTGAAAATAACTGCAAGTTTTGATAATTCTAAAATCTTATTAAGACTTAAAAATTTTTCAGCGTAGGGCACTAAATTTTGAGGAATAGTGCCTGAAAAGTTTTTTTCAGCAATAGATTTAATTTCAGAAAATATTAAATTTAATTTATTCTCATCAATTGAAGGGTCGGCTCTAAAATCGGATAAAATAAAAACTTTGACGATATATAATTCAGAAAAAGACCAAAAAAATAATATTATTAAGGCTGGTAAACCACACCAAGCAGCTAAGTAATAACCGTAGTATTCAGGTAATGAGTGGAATTTTTTTCCACTTATTTTTGTTTGTTTTAAAACTTTTGATTTTCCAAAAAAATAACAAGATAAACTAAAAACAGCAATCAATGATAAAATTGTAAGGTTCATTTGACTTATATTACTTGATGCTGCTTAACTTTTATTTTTAGAGCCGAAAATAATTTCGGCTCTAAATTTAATTAACTTAACTAAATTTTAATTTAGTTCTTCATCGCTACTAATTTAGTAGCAACTTCTCTAACTTTTTCCTCTGTTTCTTTAGAGTTTGGAACTAAACCAACTTTAAAAAGATAACCAGTTGAACCAACTGCTGTTTTGCCAGTGTATTCAGTTAAGAATTCTTTAAATCCTGGAATAACAGTAGCGTGAGCTTTTTTAGCATACAGGAATAATGGTCTTGCAACAGGATAGGTATATTTTTGTATCCCTTCAATTGTTGGAGCAATTCCGTCAATTTTTGCAGCCTTAATTTTATCTTTGTTTGCAACTAGATAGCTATATCCAAAATATCCGAAAGCATTTGGAGAAGAACCAAGTTTCTGAACGATCAAAGTATCATTTTCACCTGCTTCAATTACAGCGGCATCTTCTCTATATTTTGTACAATTTTTTGGATCTGCTAATTTTTTAAAAGCTTCGTCGCAACCCTTGCCCATTATTAAATCATCCCAAGCATCTCTTGTGCCTGATGTTGGTGGAGCTACTAAAATTTCAATTTTTGTAGCTGGTAAAGATTTATCAATCTCGTTCCAATTTTTATAAGGATTTTTTACTAATTTTCCATCAACTACAACATCGTGAGCAATTGCTTTCCATAGTTGCGCTTTTGTAAAATTAACATCTTTTCCTTTGATTGAATGTGCAAATGTTAAACCGTCATTACCAATTGGTAACTCTATAATTTCAGTTACACCATTTTTAATGCATAGTTCCATTTCATCTTTTTTAATCGCTCTTGAAGCTCCAGTCATATCTGGATGTTGAACGCCTACACCACCACAAAAAGATTTAAATCCGCCACCCGTTCCTGTGCTTTCAACAACTGGTGTTTTGAATTTTCCCTGTTTTCCAAATCTTTCAGCAACTACTGTCGTGTATGGATAAACTGTTGAAGATCCAACTATTTTTATTTGATCACGTGCAACTGCATAAGATGTGATCATAATGCCAACTACAGTGATTAATATTGTTTTTAATTTATTCATATTTTTCCTTAATTGTTTAATTAATTCTTATTTTTATTCTTATTAATTGATTAAATTATTACATTTAGATGACAGTTTTGTTACAAAGTTAACTTTTTAGTTGAATAATCTTTCTTAAATTAGAAAATAACTAAAAATAAACTAATGTTTAGGCAAGCTTACAATAAATTCGCTACCTTTTCCGAACTTGCTTGTGATTTTTAAATCGCCACGATGTTGATTTATTATATGTTTTGTAATGGCCAGACCTAATCCAGTGCCCTCAATTTTTAATTTTTTAGCGTTCTCAGTTCTAAAAAATCTTTCTGTAATTCTGTGTATGTCCTCTGGTGCTATTCCAAATCCTTCGTCAATAACTGAGATTGAAGTATAATTTTTTAAACCGCTTGTATTTTCAGAACTTTCAATCTTAACAGACTTTGAATTTCCACTATATTTAATTGCATTGTCTAAAAGGTTTAAAAATACTGCTGATAATTTTTCTTTATCTCCTATAACAAACCTTTCTTTTTCTTTTATATTTAAATTAACATTAATTTTTTTCTCACTAATCTTTTTAGAATTTAATAAAATAACATTTTCGATTACTTCTTTAATATCGACTTTATCTTTTAATCTTATGTGTTCTTGCAGTTCAATTCTGCTTAGCAACATTAAATCTTCAATTAAAACTTCCATTTTATTTGCTTCTGATTTCATAATTTCTAAAAATTTTTTTTGCGATTTTGGATCATCTTTTGCTGAATCGGTAATAGTTTCTAAAAATCCTTTTAAAGATACAAGCGGGGTTCTAAGTTCGTGACTTGCATTTGCTATAAAATCAGATCTCATATTTTGACTTTTCCTCATTTCAGTAAAATCTCTAATAATAACTAAAGTGTGATCAGACTTGATAGAAGCAATACTAATTTTATAAAATTTAAAAACTGGAATTTTTAATTCAATATCTATTTTTTTTAATTCTTTATCAATTTTATTATTATCAATAGCATCTAATAATTCCGGTATTCTTATCTCGCTACCGATATGTTTTCCTTCAATATTAGATCCGAAATTTTCTACTGCAGCTTTATTACTATAAGTAATAATATTAAATTTATTTAAAATAATGATTATGTCCTCTAATTGATTGATAAACAGTTCCTGAAGATCATTTTTGGTGAGTTTATCACCTGAAATTTCTGTATTATTTTTTTGAAAAGATCTTGTTGTAGATATTGGTTTATAAAAAAATATTATTACGAAAAAGATGTTGATAATAAAGAGAATTTCAACGGTGATATCAGAATTTAAGAATAATACTAAAGTAACTAAAAAACCAATAGTAGATATAATTTTTAACATATTTTTTTTATATCTTATCGAATAATAATTATTTAGAAAGATTTATATGAAAAAAATCTGCATCATATGTAATGCAAAGATCAGTTTTCTAAAAAAATATAAATTAAATAAAATTTATAAAATTTTATCTAAAGAAAATAATGTTGAAATTTTTAAGACTGAAAAAGCAGGTCACGCAACAGTTCTATGTAAAGTAAACATCAATAAATTTGACATTATTGTTGCAGCCGGTGGAGACGGCACTATTAATGAAGTTGTTAATGGAATGAATGATAAAAAACCACTTGCGATAATCCCATTTGGTACTGCTAATATTTTAGCTTTAGAAGCTGGAATTCATGGAAGTGCAGAAGAAATAGCTCGAATTATTTTATCTAATAAAATCAAAAAAGTTTATGTACCTAATGTAAATAACAAAAATTTTATTTTGATGGCAAGCGCTGGTTATGATGCTGAAATTGTAGAAACTATTCAATCATCTTTGGTATTAAAAAATATATTTAAAAAATTATTATTTTTTATTGTTTCTAGTTTAAAGTTAATTGTTTTTAAGAAGAATGAACTAAAAATACTTGCTAATAACAAAATATATAAAGCAAACTGGATGATTGCAACAAATGCAATGCATTATGGCGGTGCATTTAAATTAACAAAAGATACTAATATTTTTGATAAAAAAATAATTGTTTATCTATTTTGCAACTTAACAAGATTAAATTTTTTATGCTATTTCTTTACTCTTCTTTTAAATAAAGAATTAAAAGAAAGTAATAAACTTATTAAAATAAAAAGTGATGATATTTTTATAAGTTCTAAAACTAAAACTCCCGTGCAGTATGATGGTGAATTTCTAGGTTATTTACCAGCACAAATTAAAGTTACAAAAAAAACGATTAATCTTTTAGTGAGAGAAGAATTAAACGTACAAGCTGATCAATAATATCACTGCAGCAATAAGAACTAAAAATACAATGACTGCCTTGTTTAAGGGAAGATTATTTAAATATCTAAACACAAATTAAAATTCTTTTGGTAGAGAACTATCTATTGAAGCTCTGCCTCCACCTTTAAAAAATATGGCAATCATTATTACTAACCAGAACAATGGATATTCATATCCACCTTTAACCCAAAGAAAACCATTTTTTAAATGAATATAAAAAGTTGCAACTGCCAAAAGACCTATTAATTGGATTGCAACAAATCTTGTTAAAAAACCTAATGCTAAAAATATTCCACCAAAAAATTCTAAAATACCAATGTAGAGTGCTAATGGATAAGCGGGCTCTAGTTGGACACTTTTAAAAAAATCAACTGTTCCATTTAAATTTACAAATAGTTTACCATAGCCATGAGGTATCATCATTGCCCCAGCCACAAATCGAATTAATGAATAAGAATAATATGAAGTTGATTCATAAAACTTTTCTAAATGTGGAATTATGTATTTTGAATTTCTGCTAACTCTCATAGTTTAATGGTATCAAATTTATAAGTTTATATCAAAGTTTAATAAAATCACGATTGGTGCGCCCGGAAAGAGTCGAACTTCCAACCTCCAGATTCGTAGTCTGGCATTCTATCCAATTGAACTACGGGCGCTTAAATAATAGAAAAACTAAAATCTAATATCTTATTTTATTTTTTTTAATTAAATAATCATAGGGATTTATTCATGCAAACAAACAATTGGAATTGGCTAAAACTTATTGCCATAGGCAGAATATTATCTGCTTTAACGTTTTTTATGTACGTTGGTTCTATACAACAGTTAATTACTGTATGGGAATTGTCCGCGACAGAGGCTGGTTTTATACAAACTTCTTTAGTTATAGGGTTTGCTATTGCTCTATTTATAAGTTCGTATTGTTCAGATTTTTATAATCCAAATAGAATTCTTTCTATTTATTTAGTTATAAATTTTTTATCCAGTTTTGTTTTTTATTTAATTGCTAAAGACTTTTGGACGGCAAGTTTTATTAATTTTTTTATTGGTTTTGCTCAAGGCGGTATTTACGGTCCCTCTATACTCTTAGTATCTGAAAGATTTAAATCAAAGAATAAAGGTGCTGCTATGGGTGTAATGCTTGGCAGTCAATCCTTTGGTTATGCAATATCTTTGTCTTTGAGCTACGTTATTACAACTAACTATGGTTATAAAATAAGTTTTTTAACTGCATCTTTAATTAGTCTTGTTGGAGCAGTTTTTCTTTTAACTGCCGTATATGAAGATTTTTTAAAAAAATATAAATTTTCAGAATTAAATAAAAAATTTTCTTTAAATCAAAATACCAAAACAAAATTTTTAATAACAGGGTATACCGCTCATGCTATCGAACTATTTGGTCTGTGGTCTTGGCTGCCTGTTTTTTTAAGTGTTATAATTGTAAACAAAGTATCTATCACTACTGTAGGCGTTGGCATTATTATTGGGTTTGCAATTCATTTATCTGGTGTTTTCTCTTCTGTAATTGCAGGATATCTTTCTGATAATTTAGGAAGAAAAAAAATTTTAGTTTCTTTTTCATTGTTTAGCGCGATTTTATCTTTTTTAATTGGTTGGACAGCAGAATTAGATTTATTTTTAATTGTTATAATTTCTATTTTTTACAGTTTTTTTGCAATTGGAGATTCTGGTGTTTTGACTGCCGCCTTAACAGAGAGTACACCTAAATATTGTGTGGGCAGAACTGTTGCTTATCGTTCTATTTTAGGAATTGGATTTGGATCTATAACGCCTGCTGTCTTTGGATTTATTATTGATATTACAAATAATCACCAGCCTATCAATTCAGAAACAAATTGGATTTTTGCGTTTTCGTTCTTAGGTGTTGCTGGGTTAATTGCAACTTTTTGCGCGTCTAAATTTAAATCTTAACAAAAACAAGTTTATTAAATAGACCCTGAAATTTTTTGTATAAAAAGAGTATTAGAAAAACAATTAATAAAGAAAAAATTACTCTAAAAAATAACACACCAGAAATGTGACCTCCAATGATAATCATCAGGATACTATCTTCAATAACAGCATGTACTAAATTTAATAAAGATAAAGAAAGTAGAATGCTTTGTTTGTTAATTGATCCTGATTTTGCTTCTTTAATTAACAATCCCCCTCCAAATTGAAGCCCAATGGTTAAACCAACAATAATGATATTGATTGCACTAGAACTGATCCCCATTAACTTTAATGGATTTGCAAGAAGTCTTTTGATTAAATTTTCAACACCAATTTTTTTTAAAAGATTTAAAGAAAAAACTAAAATACAAATAATACAAAATATATAAATTAGATTTTCAACCTGTCCTAACATCCAAGAATAATAATCCGTTGGAATAACGCGTTGTTCTAAAACTAAGGTAAATTTTTCCTGTAAAAATCCAAAATAGAAATAAATTCTATGCAAAATAAACCCAGCCAAAAAGGCAATTCCTATCCGCAATACAGATGCATAAAAGAAAGAAACACCGGCTGCGTGAGAGATGGCGCTTTCGACTAATATATTATGAGCAATTAAAATAATTACGGTTAAGACTGTAACCTGAGCAACTGTTAGGTCTAATGATGGAACGATATTAATAAAAAGAACAATCGCAGCATAAACATTAATTATAATAGCTGTAACCCAAACTATGCCAAACTCAGCTGGTAGACCCAATAATTGAACAATAGGTTCGAAAAAATTTGAAATAATTTTTACTATTCCAATTACTTCTAGAATTTTAATTATAAAAATAAACGGAATTAATATTTTATATAAAGGAATACAAATATCTTTAATTTCTAAAAGACTATTTTTAAAAAACTTATTCAAATTTTGCTCTTAAAAAATTTTTGTTTTATAAAATTAACTACTAGAACCATTATACCAAGCGCAGTTAAGGGTATAGAAACTTTTGGATCCGAGAGTAAATCTAAATTAAACTGTGAACCCTCCTCAATTTTAGAACTAATTCCTGACACTAAACTTACTGAAATAAATATTGATGGTGCCACACCAAAAATATTTGAAAGAAATATATTTTTAAGTTTCATATTAAATAATATTGGAATCAGTGTGCCTGCTTGCGAAGGTATTCCAGGAACTAATCTTAAAAATAATAAATAGGCAAAATCATTATTTTTAAAATGACTGTCTAAACTTTTATATTTACTTGAAAAATACTTAATCACTAAATCTTTAAAATAATGATTTGCAAAAACATACAAAGCAGTAGAACCAAATGCAAATCCCATTAGCAATAATAATGATCCTAAAATCGTGCCAAAAATAAAGCCAGCTGCAATGATTACTGGGAAACCAAAACCAAGTAAGAAAAACCAGATTGTACAAAATAAAAAAAATAAAAACGAAGAAAGAAAAATATTTTGGTTAACATAATTTAAAACTACTTTTCGGTCATTTTTAATAAAATCTGAATTTACATAATTATAAATCTCATAATGAAAAAACAGAAATGTCACTAAACCCACTATTAAAAGATAAATTAATCCTAAAATAATTTTAAGTTTTGATAATTTTGTCATTTTTAAAACGTATTAAATAAAAATTTTTACTGTACATGATTTAACAATTTACCTATAAATAGCCAAATTCTAATTATCACAATGAAAAGAACCTATCAGCCTAGCAAAATAGTAAGAAAGAGAAGACACGGTTTTAGATCACGTATGGCAACAAAAGGTGGTCGAAAAGTTATTGCTCGAAGAAGATTTAAGGGAAGAAAATCTGTATCTGCTTAAGTCATGCCCAAGACTGTAAAATTTGAAAGTCTTAGAGGCAATCTTGAATTTAAAAAAATTCTATCTGCAAAAAAAGTAAGTTCAGACTTATTCACAATTTATTACACCAACAAAGATACTGCTCCAGAAACAAATAAAATTCATATGAGTTTTGTATCGGCCAAAAAGCTTGGAAATGCAGTAAAAAGAAATAAAATTAGAAGAAGATTAAAAATGGCTGCACGTAAAGCGATTACTGAGATTGATTCATTTAACAATAAATATAAGTATGCTGTTTTTGCAAAATCAAAAATATATGATGTTGATTTTACTAAAATTGTACAAGAACTTGGATATAAATTTAGCTCGTTAAAATAATGATAAAAAAAATAGATAATTTTTTTTCTTTTATTCTTACAAAGTTTATTAAGATCTATAAGTTTTTATTATCTCCTTTTTTTCCTAACGCTTGTCATTATGATCCGACTTGCTCTGAATATTTTATGCAGAGTTTAAAAGAATTTGGTTTTATTAAGGGATGTTTTAAAGGAATTCTTAGAATTTTAAGATGTCACCCTATTAAATTTTTAGGCGGCGGATTTGGTTACGATCCTGTCGTAAATAAGAAAAATAAATAATGGAAAACAGAAACGTCATCATAGCGGTCATATTATCAACTGCAATCTTGATTGGTTGGTCAATGTTTTTTGAAAATACAGATGAGGCTCAAAGAAAGAGACTTGAAATTCAAGGAAAGACGGAAACACAAACTAATATTCAAAAACCAGAAACTCCTCAAACTGGAAAAGCAAATCCAACAAAATCTATTTCTAGAAGCGACGCATTAAAAGAAAGTGATAGAGTATTCATCGAAAATAGTAATTTGTCTGGCTCTATATCTTTAAGAGGAGCGCTAATCGATGACATTATATTAAAGAACTACCGAGAAACCTTAGATAAAAGTAGCAAACCAATTGTTGTTCTTAGCCCTAAAAAATCTGAGGATGGATATTTTTTAGAATCGGGTTGGGCAACTACAAAGTCAGATGTTAAAGTTCCTGATAACAATAGTGTTTGGCAAATTAGAGAGGGTAAAAAATTAACTCCCGCTTCTCCTGTAACTCTTGAGTGGAACAATAGAGAAGGTGTAGTTTTTTCTAAAAAGATTGAATTAGATGATAAATATTTATTTAAAATTACAGAAACAATCAGAAATGAAAAAAGTAAAACAATTGAATTATTTCACTATTCTCAAATAACAAAAAATACAAAGCCTAATACAGAAAATTTTTATATTCTGCATGAAGGATTAATTGGAGTTGTCGATAAAAACTTAAAAGAAGAAACATATTCAACAATTGAAAAAGAGAAAAAAACATACACTGGCAAGAGTGGTTGGTTTGGTATTACTGATAAATATTGGATGTCAGCTATTATTCCTGAAAGCGGAAAATCTTTTAAAGGCGAATATTCGTTTGCCAATAGTTATAAAGCAAATTTTATAATATCAGAGCCAACTATAGCAAATCCGCAGAAAAGCACTTCTAATACTTTAAAAATATTTATCGGTGCAAAAGAAGTTTACCCGATTGATAATTATACTGAGAAAGAAAAAATTGATCGTTTTGATTTATCAATTGATTGGGGTTGGTTTTATTTTATTACAAAACCTTTGTTTTTTGTAATCGATTATATTTTTAAAATCGTTGGAAACTTCGGCGTTGCAATTATAATTCTAACTCTTCTTGTAAGAATTCTATTTTTTCCACTTAATAACTATTCTTTTAAATCCATGGCGAAAATGAAAGTTCTTCAGCCAGAAATGTTAAGAATAAAAGAGCTCTACAAAGATGACATGAAGAGAACTCAGCAAGAAATGATGGCTTTGTATAAAAGAGAAAAAGTAAATCCTTTGTCAGGATGTCTTCCAATATTAGTTCAAATTCCAATTTTCTTTGCTGTTTATAAGATGCTTTTTGTAACTCTGGAAATGCGTCATGCGCCATTTTTTGGATGGATTAAAGATTTATCAGCTGCAGACCCAACAACGATTTTTAATTTATTTGGTTTAATACCTTGGAATCCTCCTTCGTTTTTAATGATAGGCGTATGGCCAATATTAATGGGTATCACCATGTACTTTCAAATGAAGCTAAACCCAACTCCACCAGATCCAATACAGGCAAAAATTTTTGCATTCTTTCCTTTGATAATGACAGTTATGTTAGCAACTTTTCCTTCTGGATTAGTTGTGTACTGGACTGTAAGTAACGTCCTTACAATGGCTCAACAGTATTACATTATGAAGAAAACTACGGTGAAAACGGTTTGATGGATATTAAGTCTTTTTGGCCAGAACTTGGTCCATCAATTCAAGAGGCATCAGTTTACTTCGACAAATATAAAAATAAAAAAATAATTCTCAAATACGGTGGTCAGGTAATGTCTGATCAAAGTTTATCAAAAGCGTTTGCCCAAGATGCTGCAATTTTAAGAAAATTAGACGTTGATGTTGCGGTTATTCACGGTGGCGGTCCTCAAATCAAAACAAAACTAGAATCTCAAAATTTAGAAAGTAAATTTATTTCTGGATTAAGAGTAACTGATAAAAATGTAATAAAAGTTGTCGAAGATGTTTTGTTAAATGAAATAAATCCGGATCTAAGAGATGCAATTATAAATTATGATGCAAAAGCAGAGTCCGTTACTGTTAGAAAAAATAATGTAATTCTCATAGATAAGGCTATAGATGAACAATTAGGATTTGTTGGGGATCCAAAAAAAATTAATACAAAAATATTAAATAACTTTTTTAAACAAAAAATCATTCCTGTTATTGCTCCTATGGGAATGGATAATAAGGGCCAAGTTTATAATGTGAATGCTGATACAGCAGCAGGAACGATTGCAAACCAAATAAAGGCTGAAAGACTTTTATTAATGACGGATGTTCCTGGGGTAAATGATAAAAGTGGTAATTTAATATCACAATTATCTACGAAACAAGCTTTAGATCTTATTGATGATGGAACGATTACCGGGGGAATGATTCCAAAAATTAAAACATGCATTAGTGCAATTGAATCTGGAGTAAACGGAGTGGTTATTATTGATGGAAGAAAATCTCATGCTGTTCTTTTTGAATTATTCTCAAATCTTGGAGCTGGAACACTTATAGTAAAATAATGGATAAAATAAAGGACGTAAAATTTTGGATTTTTGATTTAGATAACACTCTTTATCCTTCATCTACAAATTTATTTTCAGGAATTGATAAACTAATGGCAAGTTTTATCACTCAACATTTAAATGTTGATCATGAAGAAGCTATTCAGATTAAAAATGATTATTTTCAAAAACACGGGACAACTTTGAATGGCTTAATCAAGAATCACAATATTGATCCTCATCACTTTTTAGAGTTTGTTCATAATATTGATTACAGTTTTTTAAACAAAAATGAAAAACTAAATAAAGAAATCAAAAGCTTACCTGGAAAAAAAATTATATTTACTAATGGCTCAAGAAAACATGCAAATAATGTTATTAGTAATATGCAGCTTGATGAAAATCTTTTTTCAATATTTGATATTGTTGACTCAGATTTTGTTCCAAAACCAGAAAGGTCTCCTTATGAAAGACTTATTAAAAAATATGACATTATACCCGAGCAAAGTATTTTTTTTGAAGATATAGCAAGAAACCTGAAACCAGCTCATGATCTTGGTATGAAAACAGGATGGGTAATAAATGAAGATAATTGGGCAAAAGAAGGCCATGATGAGGATCATGTGCACTTTAAAATAAAAGAATTAGATCATTTTCTTGAGCAGTGTAATTTGTTAATTAAATAAACATGAGTCTAGAAAATACTATTTTAAAAGCTTGGGAAGACAGAAATAATATTAATAAAAATTCAGATAAAACAATTATTTCTGCAATTAATGAAACTTTGGAAAAACTGGACTCGGGTAATATTAGAGTCTGTGAGAAAAAAAATAATGAGTGGCATACTCATCAATGGATAAAAAAAGCAATTCTTTTAAGTTTTAAAATACAAGATAATAAAATTCTTTCAGGACCTTATGCGACTTGGTTTGATAAAGTAGAGGGCAAGACAGCTCTTTGGGATGAAAAAAAACATATTGAAGCTGGATTTAGAGCTGTACCAAATGGAGCGATTAGAAAATCTGCATACATTGGAAAAAATGTCGTGCTGATGCCATCCTTTATAAATGTTGGAGCTTATGTTGATGATGGAACTATGATTGATACCTGGTCAACAGTTGGCTCGTGCGCACAAATTGGAAAAAATTGTCATATTTCTGGAGGAGTTGGAATTGGTGGAGTGTTAGAACCTCTTCAAGCAAACCCAGTAATCATTGAAGATAATTGTTTTATCGGAGCAAGATCAGAGGTGGCTGAGGGCGTTATTGTTGGCGAAGGTTCTGTAATTTCTATGGGGGTTTACATTGGAGCTTCAACAAAGATTATAGATAGAAAAACAAACCAAATTATTTATGGAAAAGTTCCTCCTTATTCAGTGGTAGTCTCAGGATCGCTTGCAAACGAAGATAAAAGCAAACCAAGTTTATATTGCGCGGTCATTGTTAAAACTGTTGATGAAAAAACTAGAAGCAAAACCTCAATAAACGAATTGCTAAGAGATTGAAATGCTAAAGACCATTAGTGAAGTTTCTTTGGCAAAAGATCTCGTTAAATGTCAGAGCGTTACACCTAAAGATGACGGGGCAATTAATATTGTTGCAAAAAATCTAAAAAAATTAGGTTTTAAATGTCAGATTATGGAGTTCCAAGAAAAAGGAACTGCAAAAATTAAGAATTTGTATGCAAGAATTGGCAAAAGCTCTCCAAACTTTTGTTTTGCAGGACACACAGATGTTGTTCCTGTCGGAGATCTAAAATCTTGGACTGTTAATCCTTTTGGCGGGGTTATTAAAAATCAAAAATTAATTGGTCGTGGTGTTAGCGATATGAAAGGTTCAATTGCTTGTTTTATTTCTGCAGTTAGTGAATTTTTAAAAAAAAATAAAAAATTGAAAGGCTCAATTAGTTTTTTAATAACAGGTGATGAAGAAACTATTGCAATTAATGGTACTCAAAAAGTTATCGAAAAATTAATACAAAAAAAAGAAAAAATTGATTTCTGTATAGTAGGAGAGCCTACTAATGAAAATAAACTTGGTGATATGATTAAAATCGGAAGAAGAGGAAGTATAACAGGTCATTTAACAATTTTAGGCATCCAAGGACACGTTGCTTATTCATATACTTATAATAACCCCTCTACAGTCATAGTTGAGATTTTAAATAATATTAAAAAATTAAAACTAGACAGTGGTAATAAAGATTTTCAACCTTCTAATCTTGAAGTTACAAAAATTTCTATTGATAACACAGCAGACAATGTCGTTCCTGCAGAAGCAAAAGCTTCCTTTAATATAAGGTTTAATAATTTGCATACATCAAGCTCTCTTAAGAAAAAATTAAACAAAATTTTTTCTTCTATTACTAAAAAGTCTAAAGCAAATTACAAAATTAAATACAATGTTTCGGGGGAATCTTTTTTAACAAAACCTAGCAAAACCGTTTACATGATTAAAAATGTTATAAAAAAAAGCACAAAAATTAATCCTGTGCTATCAACGACGGGTGGTACTTCTGATGCTCGTTTTATAAAAAAAATCGCTCCTTGTATTGAATTTGGTTTAATTGCAAAAACAATCCATCAAGTAGATGAAATGGCTAGAGTTGCTGATTTAAAAAAATTAAAAAATATATACTTAGATATCCTTGTTAATTACTTTAAGTGACAACTTGCATATTCACCGCCGATTCTTCTATTCAACACGATACTGGCCCTGGTCATCCAGAATGTCCTGAGCGAATTCCATCAATTACAAATGGTTTAAAAAAAATACAAACTCCAAAATTAATCTGGAAAAACGTAGGATCTTTTGATGAAAAATATATTAAACTTACTCATTCAGAAAAATATTTTGAAAAAATTAATCAATCATTTCCAAAAGAAGGTTTAGCTTTTCTTGATGGAGACACCATTGTTTCTAAAGGTAGTAAAAAAGCAGCTTACGATGCTGTTGCATCAATTATTAATGCAATCGATGCTGTAATGAATAAAGAGTTTGATAATGCCTTTTGCGTTATTAGACCTCCTGGCCACCACGCTGAAAAAGAACAGGCTATGGGATTTTGCCTATTTAATAACGTTGCTGTAGGTGCAACTTATTTATTAGAAAAATATAAACTAAATAGAGTGGCAATCATTGATTTTGATGTTCATCACGGAAATGGCACGCAGGATATTTTTTATAATGAAAAAAAAATTTTATATGTTTCATCGCATCAATTTCCATTTTATCCAGGCACAGGTTCTGAAGATGAAACCGGTAAATATAATAATATTTTAAACATTCCTCTAAAAGCTGGAACAGGCTCTAAAGAATTTTTTAATAGTTATAAGAAAGTTTACGGCAAGTTAAATGAATTTAATCCTGAATTTATATTATTATCAGCCGGTTTTGATGCTCATAAAAACGATCCTTTAGCTAACATTAATTTAGAATCTAAAGACTATTACACATTAACAAAAGAAATTATGAAAATTGCAAAACAAGCTTGTGGTAATAAAATTGTTTCAATTTTAGAAGGTGGCTACAATCTTTCAGCGATACAAGAAAGTGCAAAATATCACGTTGAGGCTTTGTTAGAAATTTAAATTAATAAATAATATTTTCCAAATATAATCCTGCAGCAGGAGCTGGAGTTGCACATTTAGATCTATCTTTAGAATTTAAGGCATCTAGCAAATCTTTTTTTGTCCATTTATTTTCACCTACAAGTTTTATGCATCCCACCATAGAACGAACTTGATGTTGTAAAAAAGACTGCGATTCAAAATAACTATAAATGTAATCATCTTTTCTAAAAATATTTATTTTCTCCATAGTTTTGATTGGAGATTTAGCTCCACACGAGGCTGACCTAAAAGTTGTAAAGTCATGTGTTCCTATTAAAATTTGTGCGGCATCATTCATTTTAGTTTCATCAAGTTTTATTTTTAATTGCCATGCTCTATCTTTTTCTATGGACAATGGTGAGTCTCGATTAATAATTACATATTTATAAATTCTTAACTTTGCATCTCGTCTTGCATCAAAATCATCATTTATTGTTTCTGTTTTTAAAATACTGATAGATTCATTCTTTAAATGAAAATTCAAAGCATCAGTAATTTTTTTAACATCAATATCTTTATTAAAATCAAAATGAAAAACCTGATGTATTGCATGAACGCCAGTGTCTGTTCTTCCCGCTCCAAAAATTGTTATCTTTTTTTCAGCTATTTTCTCGATTGCCTGTTCAATCGCTTCTTGAACTGATCTGCCGTTTAATTGTCTTTGCCAGCCTACAAAATGAGTGCCGTCATATTCAACTATGCATTTCAGTCTTGGCATTTAAAATAGCTTTGATGCTTTGGGAATTTTATATCCTAACAAAAATTCTTTTGCTTTTTGAATTTTCTTTCCAGGTCTTTGAATCTCTAAAACTTGAATTGCAAAATCTTTACAGGCAATTAAAAGATTATCATTAAGTGTTGCACCAATTTTGCCTTTTTGATCTGTAATTTCAGCTTTCCAAATTTTAATTCTTTCATTTTTAAATTTAAAACAAGCACCTGGGGTTGGATTTAAAGCATTAATTTGCTGCACAATCCTATCTGCATTATTATTCCAGTTAATTTCTTCATCTTCACGTGTAATTTTTTTAGCATGGGTAGCTTTTGTATGATCTTGCTCTAAAAACTTAGCTTTATCTTTGTCTATTAGATCGATGGCTTTAATAATTAATTTAGAACCCAAAATCGATAACTGGTCACTTAATAAACCGTAATTTAGCTGATCATTAATCTCTATTTTTTCAGACAACATCACAGGTCCCGAGTCTAAACCTTTTTCAATTTTCATAATTGAGATTCCTGTAAATTTATCACCATTCATAATTGCTCTTTGAATAGGTGCTGCGCCTCTCCAATAAGGTAATAAAGAAGCATGAATATTGATAAAACCTTTTTTTGATAAATTTAAAAAATTTTCAGGGATAATTTGTCCATAAGCAACAACGACTACTAAGTCGGGATTTATTTTTTTAAAGAAATCTAATTCTGTTTCATTTTTTAATGAGCTTGGATGGTGAACTTTTAAATTATTTTTTTCCGCTTCTAAATGAACTGGAGTTTTTTCAATTTTTAAACCTCTATTAGATTTTTTTGGAGGCTGCGTATAAACATGGGTAATATTTAATTTTTCTTTAAGTAATTCTTTTAATGCAGGAACAGCAAATTCTGGCGTCCCCATGAAAATTATTTTTAATGACATGGATTACCTAAAAATTAATGTGATCTGAAACGTCTTCCTTTTTTGCTTTTGAGAGTTTTTTTAAAATAAAAGATTTTTTTAATTTTGATAAATAATCAATAAACAAAATTCCATTTAAATGATCAATTTCATGTTGGACACAGGTTGCAAGCAAACCTTCTGCTTTTAATAATTGTTCTTTTCCGTTTTGGTCTAAATATTTTACATGACATTTTTCTGGTCTTTCAATTTCTGCAAATTGTTTAGGTAATGATAGACAGCCTTCCTCAAAAGTACATTTTGTTTGGGATGTCCAAACAATTTCTGGATTTACAAAATACATAGGATTATTTGGTTCTGGTTCTTTTGCTATATCAATAACAATAACTCTTTTGTGCACTCCAATTTGAACGGCTGCAAGACCAATGCCAGGAGCTGCATACATTGTGTCCAACATATCTTTCATTAACTTTTTAATCTCAGCATCAACTTTTTGAACTGGCTTTGATTTAATTCTTAATTGAGGATCTGGCTCTGTTAAGATTTGCCTAATAGTCATAATGAAAAAATACTAAATCTACTTAATTAATCAAGCGCTTGATACTAATCGCTATTTAAAGAGCTACGATATTTAAACGCAGAAAATAATGTTCCATCATCCAAATATTCGATCTCCCCACCCACAGGCAGGCCGTGAGCTAACTTTGTTACTTTTACATTTAAATTTTTAATACTGTCTTTAATATAGTGAGCTGTCGTTTGACCTTCGATTGTAGCGCTTGTTGCTAAGATAACTTCTTTTACTGAATTAGCTTTAATTCTACTAACTAATGAACCTATTAAAAGATCTTCTGGATTTATGCCATTAATGGCTGAAAGAGTTCCTCCTAAAATGTGATACTGGCCACTGTAAACATTTGTTCCTTCAAGAGCCCACATGTCTGCTACATTTTCTACAACACAGATTTGTTCATAATTATTTTTATTACTACAACTACACTCAATTTTATTAGTTTTAAAATTTCCACAACTATTACAACGAGCAACATTTTGATAAACTTTATCTAAGGCTCCAGACAATGGCTTCATAATATTGTCTCTGTTTTTTAAAAGATAAAGAGCAATACGTCTTGCAGACTTTGGTCCTAATCCTGGCAACTTTGCAATTAGAAACATTAATGTTTCTAAATCTGGATGAGAATTATTTTTCATTACTAAAAAGGAAGTTTAAATCCTGGAGGCAGTTTTAAACCACCAGTTATTTTTGACATCTCCTCTGATGATTTTACCTCGATTACCTTCTTAGCATTATTAGTAGCTATAATAATTAAGTCTTCTAAAACTTCTTTTTCTTCTGTCATTAGCTTTGGATCAATTTCTATTTTAATCATCTCATGATCACCGTTCATAATTACTTTCACAGCACCATTATTTGCGACTCCTTCTGCTTGAATATTCTTTAATGAGGCTTTAACTTCAGCCATTTTTTGCTGCATCTCTTGAGCTTTTTTTAACATGCCACCAAAATCCATTACTTAGTCTCCTCAACTTCGCTAAGTTCGGCATCTGGAAAATTTTCTTTTATCTTTTTATAAACTTCACTTTCAAGCGCATCTTGTAGCAATTTTTTTTTATGAGTTTCCTTATTTTCAAAAATTGTATTTTTACCAGTTTCTTTTGACAAAGATATAATCCATCTTTCGCCTGTCCACAGCTTAAGCTTCTCAGTTAAAGTTCTTACAAAATTTTTAGATAGTTTTTCATTAAACGAAATATCAATTTTACCAGTCTCAAATTTTACCACTCGAACATTTCTTTCTAAATCAAATTTTAATTCAATTTCTTTTTTATCATTTGTAATCTGCACTAATTTTTCAAATGAATTAATTATTTCAAGTTTTCCAAGTTCTTGTTTTTTTTCTAAAATTTTTGGATTGCGATCAATATCTTCGGCTTTTTCTTGTATAATACTTTTGATTTGTGTCTTTGCTGAAGTTTGCTTGTTAATTATTGTTCCGGGTTTAATTTCTTTAAAATCATCTTTTTTCTCATTTGATTCCGCTATTGCGCGTGTATCTGAATTTAAAGCGTCCTCAATTACTTGCTCTGGACTTGGTAGATCTTTCAAATGTACTAGTCTCATAATTAACATTTGAAAAGAAAGAAAATGATTTGGAACAAAATTTAATTCTTCAATTCCTTTAAGAATAAATTGCCAGATCATTGAAATATAAGAAAAATCAATATCTTTAGACAATTTAAAAATTAAATCAGATTCAGATTCGGAAACTGTTAAGTCGTTTTCAATTTTGCCAAAACTTTTGCTTCTAGAAATTAAATAAATAACTTCAAGCATGTCTTGCAAAACTAATTTTGAATCTGCTCCCAAATCAAATATTTCTTGGGCATCCTGAAGGGCTTTCTCTTTATCACCATCAATTACAAAACGTACAAGATCAATAATTCTTGAACGGTCTGCTATACCTAACATTGCTCTGACTGATTTTTCGGTAATCTCTTCCCCTAGAACATTAAATGTTGAAATGGCCTGATCTAATATAGATAGAGCATCTCTTACTGACCCTTCTGATGCTTTTGCAATTAACATTAAAGCTTTTTCATTAATTTTTGCTTTTTCTTTCTCCGAAATTTTCTTTAAGAAAGAAATCATTTCTTCAAGTTTAATTCTTCTAAGATCAAATCTTTGACATCTTGAAATAATAGTTAATGGTATTTTTTTAACCTCAGTGGTTGCTAAAATAAATTTAAGATGAGGAGGTGGTTCTTCTAAAGTTTTAAGCAAACCATTAAATGCTTGCTTTGACAACATGTGAACTTCATCAATAATGAAAACTTTATATTTAGCACTCGTAGGATAATATTTAGCAGAATCAATTAATTCTCTAATATCATCAATTCCAGTTTTAGAAGCAGCATCCATTTCTAAAACATCGATATGATTTGAATTTGTTATAGCTTCACAATGACAAAACCCTTCACACTTTTTTTCTAGGCTTTCAGAATTTTTACAATTAATAGCTTTTGCAATTATTCTTGCAGTCGTCGTTTTTCCAACTCCTCTAATACCTGTTAATAAATAAGCATTAGGAATACGATCCATTTTGATCGCATTTTTAATAATCTGAACCATTACGTCTTGACCTATAACTTCGTCAAAACTTTGTGGTCGATACTTTAATGATAAACCTTTACGATTATTTTCCATAAAAAACGGGAGACTGAGGACAACCTGAAAAATTATCGTTACGGCTGCTTCTTTTCAGACCTGACCGGATTAGCGTAACCTCCACCTGCCACCAATCTCCCAAAATATTATAACAAGATAATTAAAAAAAAACGACAGCTATAATAATTTTAATATCTAAATGAATTGGCAAAATAAACACCTAAAATATCTAATTTTTCAGTATGTTTTTTTAAAATAGCTAGAGCTTTTTTTACTGCTAAATTTTCAATATGCCCTTCAATATCAAGATAAAAACTTACCTGCTTAAAAGAATTTCCAGTTGAAAAACTTTCAAGTTTTGTAAGATTAACTTTATTCTCAGCAAAGCCTCCTAAAGCCTTATGGAGTGCCGATGGCACGCTTTTTAAGCGAAAAATACAAGAAGTGATGTATTTCTTATTTTTTTTATATAATTTTGGTTTTGCTGACGCTGACATAATTAAAAATCTTGTAACGTTACCTTTTAAATCTTCAAAATTTTTCTTTAAAATCTTCAATCCATAAATTTTTGCAGCAAGAGCTGAGGCAATCGCAGATTCAGATTCTATTTGATGTTCAGAGATGTATTTTGCAGACCCAGCAGTATCAGCAGCTACAATTGGCTGTAATTTTAATTTATAAATATTTTTCTTACACTGCCCAATTGCCTGTGCATGGCTTCGTACGGTTTCGATTTTTTTAATAGAAACACTTTTTAATCCTAATAAGCAGTGTTCAACTTTTTGAAAGTGCTCTCCTTCTATTTTTAATCTAGAAGAAGATAATAAGTAATGAACGTCTGCAACTCTACCCGCTATAGAATTTTCAATTGGAATTAATAATTTACTATTTTTGATACTTTTAGTTTTAACAAAAGCATCTTCAAAAGTGTTGCAGCATATCATATCAGGATTTTTAAAAATCTTTACTGCCGCTAAATGCGAATAAGCGCCCTGCTCTCCTTGTATAATTATTTTATTGGCCATTTTTCATAATATTTCTTATTTCCTCTAAATCTTCAATAGTATCTACGCCTAAAGGATAAGAATCTGTCAAACCCACACTTATAGATATGTCGTTATCCATTGCACGCATTTGCTCTAGGCTTCTATTAATTTCATTATCACTTCTTTTTAAAGAGATAAATTTTTTTAATGTTTCATATTGATAACCATAAATACCAACATGATGATAATAAAAATTACTTTTATCAATATTTTTTAATCTAAAAAAATCTAAGGCATTAGCAAAATTATTTATTTGCATTTCTTTTTTGATTTCAACTTTTACAATATTTTTATTTTCTAAATCTTTTATAGAATTAAGTTTTGTGGCAAGTGTTGCTATTTGATACGAATTGTTATTCATAAATTTATCTAACAATTTTATTGCTGATGGATCAATGTTCGGCATGTCTCCTTGTAAGTTAATAATGTTACTTGGTTTTTTAGAAAAATTTTTTTCTATAGCTTCAAAAATTCTATCAGAGCCTGTTTTGTGTTCTTTGCTAGTTAAAATACTTTTTCCCCCAAAGTCTTTTATAATTTTTGCAATTTCCTCGTCTGCTGTTGCAACGTAAACTTCTCCAATTTTGCTATCGATTGCTCTCTGCCAACAATGAACAATCATAGGTTTATTATTAATTAACAATAACGGTTTATTGGGCAATCTGGTTGCTCGTAAATGACTTGGTATTAAAATAACTGTATTGTTCATAATTAAAATTATGCGACTGTAAGACGCATAAAATAGATTTTAAAAAAAATTTTTTACTTTAAAGATTATGATGTTATACAATTTAGATTATAAAAATCACTAGAATATGGACAGTTTTGAATTTAATAAAATTGCTGCAGCGGTACTAGTTGTTGCTTTATTAGTAATTGGTTTAAATCAAATTGCAGATTCTATTTATCGTGTAAAAAAACCTGAGACACAAGGTTACAAAATTGAAGGTGTAGCAGAAACAAAATCTACTGCTAAAGGTGAAGTAAAAAAAGAAGAAAAATTAGCCGATATAAAAGTTTTATTAGCAACAGCAAATGTTGGGGCTGGAGAAAATGCATTTAAAAAATGTGCGGCTTGTCACACCAATGTTAGTGGGGGTGCATCAAAAATTGGTCCTCCAATGTGGGGTATTGTTGGTAAAAAATCTGGTTCACATCCAGAGTTTAAATACTCATCCGCACTCGCCGCTCATGGCAAGGCTTGGTCAGTTGAAGAGCTAAATGCTTTTTTGTATAAGCCAACTGATTATCTTAAAGGAACCAAAATGGCTTTTGCTGGTATTGCAAAAGACGAGGAGAGAGCAAATCTAATTGCATATTTAAGTACGCTTAAATAGTTTCCTTTATATTCTTTATAAAAAAAAATAAATTATTTGTTAATGAGATTTTCTTATTTAAGTCCACTTTTAAATCCTACATCATTAAGAATGTTATTTCTTGGTTTCTCGGCAGGTCTACCTATTCTTCTAATTTTTTCTACATTATCTGTTTGGTTATTTAAAGCTGAAGTAAATAGAGCGACTATAACTTTATTCAGTTGGGTAGGTTTTGCATATTCTTTTAAATTTATTTGGACGCCTATAGTTGATAATTTAAAATTACCAATACTAGGAAAGTTAGGGCACAGACGAAGTTGGCTGCTGTTGTCTCAATTAATGATAATCCTTTCATTAATTCTTATTTCTTTTACAGATCCAAAAACTTCTCTGCTATTCACAGTAATTGCTGCAATATTTATTGCTTTCTCAAGCGCAACTCAGGACATCGTACTAGATGCCTTTAGAATTGAGTCTGCCTCAAAAAAGTTACAAGGAGCTTTATCATCGATGTATTTAACTGGTTATCGTATAGCCATGATTGTTGCTGGTGCTGGGAGTTTATGGATTGCATCATTCTTGGGTACGGAAGTTTATAATCAAAAAGTGTGGCAACAAGTTTATCAAATAATGGCTTTGCTTATGCTATTTGGAGTCCTGACTGTTTTTTATTCTTCTGAACCAAAAATAAAAAGAAATATTGAAAAAAAATCTAATCAAAAAATTAAATTCTTTATTGCTTTTTTAGCTTCTCTCGCAGGATTTATTTTATGCTATTTATATTTTAAAGATTTATTTGATAGCAAAGACCCTATTGTTAATTTTTTTAATGAATTTATTAAAATTATTTTTTGCTTTCTAACATTTGCTTTAATTATATTTTTATTAATCAAAATAAAATTTATTAACAAAGAATCTGCAAAAAATGCTTATGCAAAACCTGTTTTGGATTTCCTAAATAGATATGGGTCAAAAGCAACATCAATTCTACTTCTAATAGGCTTGTATAGAATTTCAGATGTAGTCCTAGGTGTGATGGCAAATGTTTTTTACATTGAGAAGGGCTTTTCCGTTGCAGAAATAGCTACTTATTCAAAATTCTTTGGAACTGTAGCTACTATTGTTGGTGGCGTTATTGGTGGTCTTGCTTCAGTTCATTTAGGCGTAATGAGATCTCTATTTATTGGAGCATTAATTTCAGCATTAAGTAATCTATTATTTGCATGGTTAGCTCTTATTACGGCTGATGTAAAAATTTTAGCCTTTGTCATCACGGCTGACAACATTGCGAGCGGTTTTGCAGGAGCTACTTTTATAGTTTATCTTTCAGCACTAACTTCAATAAAATTTACCGCAACCCAGTATGCACTTTTTAGTTCGGCAATGTTATTTTTGCCTAAACTCATAGCAGGTTATGCGGGTGGTTTAGTAAACTTATTTGGGTATTCAACATTCTTCATATTTACTGCAATCATCGGAGTTCCAGTTCTTTTGCTAATTATGTGGATAAACAAAACAATTAAAATAAATAAAAAATGATTTACAGAAATAACATTGGGGCATATACCTCGCTTGTGAAAAAAATATTATTATCTACTATTTTAGCTCTGCTAATCTGCAATACAGTTTTTGCACAAAATTCTCCTTTTCCATTAAAGAGACAAAATTATTTAGACGCAAATAAAAAGGAGCTTGAAAAAATATTTAATAGCATAGACAAAGATAATGATGGAAAAATTACAAAAGATGAGTTTTATGCAAATCCCTTAAAAGATGCTGCAACAAGATTCGATAATACTGACACAAACAAAGATGGCACTGTTACTTTAGAAGAAGAAAATGCAGCAATTGCTAAATTAAAAAAACTTGAAGCTGACGCTAAAAAGAAACAAGCTGAACAAAAAAAAGATCCAGCTCCTAAAAAATAATTTAATCCAAAAATATATTTTAGTTATAACGGAAATATCTGTTATTATTACAAAGGATCTACAAGATTATGTTGCTTACAGTCAAAAATCCCATTGCAAATATTTACAATAATAATAAAAAATCTGAGATTGTTACTCAAATTCTTCTAGGGGAAAATTTTATTACTCAAAATAAATTTGGAAAATTTTTCAAAGGATATAAATCGTATGACAAATACGAGGGTTTTATTGAAGCGAAAGATTTGCATTTAGATAAAATAAAAAAAACACATAAAATTATCTCTAAGGAATGTAACCTATATAAAAAACCAAATGACAAATATAAAACAAATAAAAAAATATTTTTTAATTCAAAAATATCTATTTTGGATAATAAGAATAATTTTATTCAAACAACGGTTGGATGGATTTTAAAAAAAAATGCTAAACCTTTAAATTTTAAAACGAAACATTTTCTAGATAATGTTAAATTATATCTTAATACAAAATATCTATGGGGCGGCAATAGTCCTAAGGGGCTAGATTGTTCTGCCTTGGTGCAAGAGTTGTTAAAATTTAACAATATATATAGTCCGCGCGATTCAAAGGATCAAAAAAGGTTTTTTAAAAAAGAAATTTCTCTCAAAAAAATTAAAAAGGGAGATTTATTATTTTGGAAAGGCCATGTTGCAATTGCATTAAATAATAAAAAATTGGTACATGCTTTTGGTGCTAAAAAAAAAGTAGTGATCATGGGAATAGAAGAAACTATTAAAAAAATATATTCAAAATCCAAATTGCCACTATTGTGTGTTAAGCGTATTAAAAAATTATAATTAAAAATATTTACAAAAATGAGAACATTTTTTCTAGTGATTCGGTCATATTTTATGCCTGCTTTGTTCTTGGCTCATAACAACAGGTAGTATCTCGAAAAAAAATTAATACTAAAAATGTCTTTACTGGAAAAAAAAATTATCGCTGTTCTTGGTCCCACAAATACCGGCAAAACTCATTTTGCAATTGAAAGAATGCTTCAGTTTGGATCGGGAATTATTGGACTCCCGCTTCGTTTACTCGCAAGAGAAGTTTATGAGAAATGTATTCAAAAAGTTGGTGCAGAAAAAGTTGCTCTAATAACTGGTGAAGAAAAAATTATTCCTCCGTACGCAGATTATTTTTTATGCACAGTTGAATCTATGCCTCTCGATATTAATGCTGAGTTTGTAGCAATAGATGAAATTCAAATGTGCGCTGATCCAGAAAGAGGTCATATCTTTACTGATCGTTTATTAAATATGCGAGGAGATAAATTAACAATGTTTCTCGGTTCTAACATTATGCAAAATATAATACAAAAATTTGTTCCTGAAGTTGAATTTATATTTAAAGAAAGATTTTCTAAACTTTCTTATTCTGGTCATAAAAAAATTTCTAGACTTCCTGGTCGAACGGCAATTATCGCTTTTTCTGTTGATGAAGTTTATGCCCTTGCAGAATTTGTTAGAAGACAAAGAGGTGGAGCGGCAATTGTTATGGGATCTTTGAGTCCTAAAACAAGAAATGCTCAAGTTGAATTATATCAATCTGGTGATGTTGATTTTCTTGTTGCAACAGACGCAATTGGAATGGGAATTAATATGGATATTGATCACATCAGCTTTAACAATCTAAATAAGTTTGATGGAAGAAGAAACAGACATCTTCGACTAACAGAAATAGGGCAGATAGCGGGGAGAGCCGGTAGATATATGAATGATGGAACTTTTGGTATTACAGGGAAATGTGATGAATTAAGTCCTGAACAAATAGACAAATTAGAAAATCATAAGTTTGATAGCGTCATAAATATTTATTGGAGAAATTCTAATTTAGATTTTTCAAACATAGAAAGTTTATTGAATAGCCTTGATCAGAAACCTTATGATTATAGTCTTTTAAGAAACAAAGATCTATTAGATGAAAACGTATTAAAAACTTTAATAGTAAAAAATAATCAAATTAAAACTGATTATAAAAACAACAATCTGTCTACTTTATGGGAGTGTTGTCAGATACCAGATTTTACAAAAAGTTCCTATAATGAGCACATTGATATTGTTAGAAAAGTCTTTGAATTTTTAGTTTCTGATAAGGGAAAAATACCTAATGAATGGATGCGCGCACAATTAAATGGTCTAGATAATGAATCTGGAAATATTGACACGATTGCAAACAGAATCTCACATGTAAGAACTTGGGCTTATGTTTCTTATAAAAAAAATTGGGTTGAAAATAGTGACTATTGGATAGCCAAAACAAAAGATATTGAGGATAAACTTTCTGCAAAATTACATGAAGAACTATCAAAAAGTTTTATTGATAGAAGAATAAGCATTCTCTCTAAACACCTAAAACAAGATGCAAAATTAGAAACTAAAATCTCAGAAAAAGATGAGGTAATTATTGATAAACAATTTATTGGTACCATTAAAGGTTTGAAACTTAATTTAGATTTTTCAAGCACAGCTCTACAAACAGATATCAAATCTATTAAAAAGGCTGCTCGTCAGGGGGTTGTGGAAGAATTAAAAAAAAGAATTAATAATATTGTTAAAGAAAATATTGAATCTGCAGCACTTCAATTAAAAGAAGATTTTAAAATATTCTGGAAAGAAAATCCTATAGCGACAATTATTCCTGGAAAAGATTATTTGAATCCCAAAATAAAGCTATTAATTGACGACTCTTTAGATGTGGATGAGCAAAGTGAATTAAAAAATTATTTAGAAAAGTGGATTGATAAAGAAAAAAATCTTCACCTTAACGATCTAATAAAAACTTCAAAAATTAATTTAGAAAACAGCTATGCTCGAGCTTTATGTTTTAGATTGTTTGAAAACCATGGAGTATTAAAAAGATTAGATGCCGAAGATTTACTGAAGAACCTGGATAAAGATCAAAGAGCTAATATTAAAAAAATTGGAATTAAAATTGGAAGATACCACATCTATCAACCTCTTATGATCAAGCCAAAAGCTGTAAACTTAAAAATAATTCTTTGGAATTGTTTTAATAATAAAACTCAAAGAGAGAAGTGTCCTACTTTTGGATTGAATTTTTTAAAAAATTTTGAAACAAAAAATAAAGAATTTTTATTAATATGTGGATTTGAAACTTTTGAAAATTATATTGTCAGAGTTGATATATTAGAAAAACTTTTTATAAAAATCTTAAGTTCAACAAATAATAATCAATTCACTATATCTTCTGAAATGCTTAATCTTCTAGGGTGTGGAAAGGAAGATTTTGAAAAATTATTAAAATTAATGAGCTATAAAAAAATAGATAAAGACAAGGATATATTTAGTTATGATTTCAAACGTAAAGATAAGAAAAAGATTAAAAAAGATAATGTTAAAAAAAATATAAATAACCCCTTTGCTTCTCTTAAGAATTTATCTTTAAACAATTAAATAATGCTATGTATTTTTAAAGATAATAATAATATTATTAAAAATAATTTATTCTCATAAAATAATAAATGACATACGTAGTGAATGACAATTGTGTTAAATGCAAACTAACTGATTGCGTTGAAGTCTGTCCTGTAGATTGTTTTTACGAGGGCGAAAATATGTTGGTTATTAATCCAGATGAATGCATTGATTGTGGTGTTTGCGAACCAGAATGTCCTATCAACGCTATCGAACCAGACACAAATAAAAATACTGAAAAGTTAGTAATATTAAATAAAGAGATGTCTGCAAAATGGCCTAATATTAATAAAAAAAAAGATCCACTGCCTGATGCAGATAAATTTAAAAATATACCTAACAAACTTGAAAAGTACTTTAGCGATAAACCTGGCTCAGGTAATAAATAATCTTGTAAGCTTGTATTAACTATTCGGATGCTATATTAAGCGCAATGGAATTTCTAAAAAAAATCATGAAGAATAAAAAATCCCAGGATAAGAAAAAAGAATCAAATATTAAAAAAAACAAAAAAATTAAATTAGAAAAAAAACCATTAAAAAAAAAAATTCCTAAAAAAGAAATTCAAAAAAAAGAAAAGCCTCCTATAGAAATTAAACCTAAAGGAAAACGTGGAAGACCTAAAAATCCAGAAACTAAAAAAATTGCACAACAGACGACATCTGAACAAAAACCCTTAACGGCCTCTCAAAATGCTGCTGCTGAAATTATAATTACAAAAGTTGCAAAACAAGAATCAGATAAAAAAATTTATAAAGTTAAAGATCATGTTATTTATCCAAAACATGGTGTTGGTCAAATTGTTGCTATTGAGAGTAGCGTGATTGCTGACATTGAAATGACTTATTATAAAATTCAGGTAACCAAAGATAAATTAATTTTAACAATTCCTGTTAATCAACAGGGAAACTTAAGACCTATATCAAGCGTAAACCAAATTAATAAAGCGATATCAATCTTAAAAGGTAAACCAAAAATTAGAAGAACTATGTGGAGCAGAAGAGCTCAGGAATATGATCAAAAAATAAATTCTGGTGAAATTTATCAAATTGCAGAGGTGGTAAGAGATTTAAATAAAAATAGTGAAATTCCAGTTGATCAATCTTATAGCGAAAGACAATTATTCGAAAAAGCCTACGATCGTTTATTAGGAGAGGTTGCTATTGGAATGCAGCTGACTAATGAGGATGCTAAAAAGAAATTAGATAAAGCTCTTGGTAAGAAAGAAACTGTAACTGCAGAGCCTATATAAAAAAAAACGCCCTTCAAAAAATTTGAAGAGCGTTTTTCTTGAAAACTCAAAAAACTATCTTCTTCTTTTTTTTGCTTTCTTAGCTGGCTTTCTTCTTTTAGAAGATTTTCTCTTCTTAGAAGTTTTTTTAGCTGCTTTTCTTTTTTTAGCCATTTTTTTCTCCCGTTACGTTAATGATCACTTAAATAATTTAAGTGATTCGCATTAAGAAATACTTAAAAACATATCGCTTGCTAAGTCAAATTGTTATTTTTGTACTAAATTTTTTAAAAATGAATTAATTTTTTTTGATTCAAATTTTATTGTTTTACAATCGTTTTTTAATATTTTTTTTACGCTTAATATTATTTACATTTCATTTAAGTGCACTCGTAGCTCAGCTGGATAGAGTACAAGTTTCCTAAACTTGGTGTCAGAAGTTCGAATCTTCTCGAGTGCACCAAATTAAAAATAAAGTTTTTCTAATTGATCTCCATAAACTTTTTTTACTTGATGTCTTCGTGTTTTCATCGTTGGAGTAAGCATTTCATTCTCAATAGTAAATGGATCATCAATAATTATAAATTTCTTAATTTTTTCAATAATGCTCAGTTCATTGTTAACTTTATCAATAATAAATTGTATTTTATTTTTTCTATCTTCTAAATCTTTTGCAACAACTATTAGAGCTACTAAAAAATTCTTTTTATCTCCATAAATGTAGCTTTGAATAATTTCTGGATAATTTGCCAATAAATTTTCTATTTTACTAGGGGCAATATTATCTCCCCCAGCATTTACAATAATATCTTTTTTTCTATCAGTAATTTTTAAATATCCTTCATGGTCAATTTCTCCTATGTCTCCAGTATATAACCAATTATCTCTTAAAATTTTTTCTGTCTCACTCTTATTATTCCAATACCCAAGCATTACATTTTCCCCCTTAACTAAAATCTCTCCATCTGGGGCTATATTGACCTCTACATCTTTAAAAATTTTTCCAACTGTGTCTATTTTAATTTTATCAATTGAATTACAGCTAACAACAGGCGAAGCCTCTGTCAGTCCATAACCTTGCAACGTTGGTAGACCTAAAGAATTTAAAAAAATCCCAACATTATAATCCAAAGGTCCTCCGCCAGAGATAAACGCTTTTATTTTCCCACCAAATTGGTTCTTAATTTTTTTTCTAACAATTATATCTAGTATAAAATTAATAAATTTTTCAAAAATGCTCATTTTTTTAAATAATATTTTTTTCTCACCTAATTCTAATGTTTTGTTAAAAATCATTTTTTTGAAACTACTCTGATTTTGTAAATTGATTTTAATTTTATTAACAAGATTTGTATAAAACCTCGGCACTGCAGTCATAATAGTTGGTCTTGCAATTTTTAAATTGGCTAACAATTTATCTAAACTTTCTGAGTAAAATATTTTTGCTCCTAGGCTTAATTGAACAAATTGAACTGTATGTTCGTAAGAATGAGATAGCGGTAACCAAGTAACAAAAGTATTTTGTTGTTCTTTAATAAAATATAAAAATTCTAAAGCGCCTTCGCAATTTTTTAGTATGCCACCATGTGATAACACGACTCCCTTGGGTGTTCCTTGTGTACCAGAGGTATAAATAATGCAAGCAGGATCTTTTCTTATTAAACTGTTGTTAATCTTTTTAAAAAATATTTTTGTTTCTTCAATATCAATTTTTTTTTCTATAATAGTTGAAAAATTAATAACATTGTCTGCAACAACTTCGTTGGTTTCATTTAAGAGAATAATAAAGTTAAAATTATAATTAATTTTTCTTGCAGCCAATAAAATATTCTTTAACAGTTGAGTGCTTGAGACAATTAATCCTGAAGGCTTGCAGTCATTTATTGTAAATGCAAAATCATTTACTGTGTATGTTGTGTAATTTGGAACCGTAATGGCTGAGTTTAATAATATTGCAAGATCTGCAATTAACCATTCAGGTCTATTTTCTGAAACTAATAATACTCTATCTCCTTTGATAATTTTTTTTTCATTTAAAAATTTAGCAAGCTTTAAAACATTATTATTTGTATCAGCCCAAGTATATGTCTGAAATTTTTTTAAGTTTAAATTATTAAAGAACAAATGATCTTCATTTTGATACTTTTCAAATTGTAAAAAAAATATTTCATTTAAACTGTTATAAGATGAAATTTGCATAACTATTATTTTACTTTTTTAATCTATTTATTCTACAATTGTTATTTTAGGTGCTAATAATAAAATTAAATATATAAGCATTTTTAAAAAATGAGATCTCTATATAATAAAATTTTATCTATCTGCTCAAAAAAACAATCTGAAAAATTTTTATATTTTATAAGTTTTATTGAGAGTAGCGTTTTTCCAATTCCAATTGTTTTTTTAATGATCCCTGTCCAATTAGTAAAAAGGCATAGAGCAATGGCTATTGGTTTTTTTGTAACTGTATTTTCAGTACTTGGTGGAGCCTTAGGATATTATTTGGGATATTTTTTTTACGACACAATTGGAGCAAGGGTCATAAGTTTATATGGATATCAAGAATCTTTTATTACATTCACAAATTCAATCACAAAAGAAATGGAGTTTTGGATCGTATTTTTTTATGCATTTACTCCTCTTCCTTACAAACTTTTAACTATTGGTAGTGGATTTGTTCAGTTTAATTTTTGGATATTTATTGTTGGCAGCTTCATATCAAGAGCAATTCGTTTTTTAGCAATAAGCTTTTTGATATGGAAATATGGTGAAGGTATAAAAAATTTTATAGAAAAATATTTAAACATCTTATCGATAGTAAGTGTAATCTTATTATTAATAATATTTTTTATAGTAAAATATTTTTTTTAATTGGTGCGGAAGGAGGGATTTGAACCCTCACACTCTTGCGAGCAATAGATTTTGAGTCTATCATGTCTACCGTTCCATCACTTCCGCAAATATTATTTTATTTCTTATTAATAAAACTAATTTTTATTAAAATCGCAAGAAGCAACCAGATAATAAAAGATTCTCCATGATTGATCCTATAGGATGCTCCAAAAAGCTTAGCGATAGCAACTACCAAATAAAAAACTACTGGCGAAATCACTAAAGATATTGCAAATTGTTTAATATCAAATTTTAATTTCATTTTTTAATTATATAAATTCAAATATACATGACAAGTTAATGTTAAAAAATTTATTAAACAAACTTATAAAACTAGCAGGGCACAAATTAGCAAAGTATGTCCTAGCTGTTTGGTGTTTTTTTGAGAACATATTCTTTCCTTTTCCTTCAGATGCAATTGTAATTCCAATGTCAATTTCCAAACCAAAGAGATGGTTTGAAACTTTCGCAATTGCAACTACAGCTGCGTTTGCAGGTGCTCTTGTTGCGTATGCTATAGGAAATTTTATGTTTCATAAATTGGGCGTACACATATTTGAACTTTCTGGTGTAGACGATCCAAAAAAATTCTTAGCTATTTTTTACAAAAAAAGCACAATGATAACTTTTGCTTTCATATTATTTATCTCTGGATTTACACCTCTTCCATTTAACTTACTTGCAATTGCTAGTGGTTTTGTTCATTTTAATTTTCCTTTATTTGCTGCTACAGCTTTATTTACAAGGGGAGCTAGATATTTCTTATTAGCTTATTTATTTTCAAAATATGGGGCTAAGATTCAAAAACAGATTGATCAAAAGTTTTCAACTTTTGTAATTTGGGTGGTTGGAAGCTTTGCTATTGTAATTGCAGGAATGTATTTATTTTATGTTAAATTTCCACAGTATTTTATTGCTTGAAAAATAAAATTTATAAATTTTTTATATATATTTTTACAATCAATTTTTTAATTGTTTCTTCAGCATTATTTATTGAATATATTTTAAAAGTTAAACCTTGCGTTCTTTGTATTTATCAGCGTTATCCCTATTATTTAATTTTACTATTCTCTGCTTTATTTTTTTTAAAAAATAATTGGAAAAACCAATTAATGATTTTAATAATTATAACATCTGTAGTAGGTTTTTTTATTGCTTCATACCACGTTGGAATTGAATATGGATTAATTAACGAGCTATCTAGCTGCAAAACAGAAATTAGCAAAAATATGTCTAAAGATATTCTTTTAAAAGAACTGCAAAGTAAATTAGCTCCATCGTGCAAAGAAGTGGACTTTAAATTATTTGGTTTATCTTTAGCTTCAATTAATATGATTATGTATTTAATTCTTACAATTTTATATTATAAAATATTCTCATGGACAAAAAAAACGAGCAAATAGCTGAAATGATCAGAGTCAATCACGCTGGCGAACGTGGTGCAATAAAAATATATGAGGGACAATTAAGAGCTCTTCAACTTTTTAATAAAGATCCAGAATTACAAAATACTATTAAGGAAATGCGTGATCACGAATTAGAACATTTAGAATTTTTTGAAAACCAAATTATTGAGAGAAAAGTTAGACCTACAGCTTTGCTTCCTTTATGGGATGTCCTTGGTACAGCTCTTGGTTTTGGTACAGCATTACTTGGAAAAAAAGCTACTGCTTTATGCACTTCTGCTGTTGAAGAAGTTATAGGTGGTCATTATGGAGAACAGATAGATATTTTATCTAAAGAATATAAAGAAGAAAAAGAACTAAAAAAAAAATTTATTAAATTTAGAGAAGAAGAACTTGAGCATAAAAATACTGCTGAAAGTTTAGGTGCTAATAATGATGGTTTATATTCTATTTTAGATGCAGTAATAAAAAATAGTTCTAAATTAGCTATAGCTATTTCAAAAAAATATTAACTTTCAAGCTTAACGTCCCAATATAAATAATCTAACCAGCTCTGATGTAAAAAATTTGGAGGAAAAAATTTTCCATTATCATGCAATTCTTCTACTGTCGGTCTAGTTGGTTTTGTTTTTGGGATCATTCCACTAACATGAGGAAGTTTACCACCCTTTTTTACGTTACACGTACAACAAGCAGATACCACATTCTCCCAACAAGTAATTCCTCCTCTAGATCTTGGTATTACGTGATCAAAGGTTAAATTTTTATTATCTCCACAATACTGACAAGAAAATCTATCTCTTAAAAAAACATTAAATCTAGTAAAATTTGGAAACTCTGAAGGTTTTATATATTTCTTTAATGAAATGACGCTTGGTAATTTCATAGAAAAAGAAGGACTCCTAATTTCGCGATCATATTCTGAAACTATTGTCACTCTATCTAAAAAAACATCACGAACAGCATCTTGCCAACACCATAATGATAAAGGGTAATAACTTAGCGGCCTATAATCTGCGTTTAATACAAGAGCTGGGCACTTATCCAAGGGTACTGAATTAGATTCTGTAATAATCATTTAATACATTAATTGATATATCAATTTTATTTATAATCAAAATATTTATTTTTTATTACTGTTAATAAATTCTAGACCTAAACTTAATCCTTCTACTGGAATAGAATGGCCACAACCTTTAAAAATTTTAGTTTTTAAATCAAATTTATTTTGTAATAAAAAATTTTTTGCCTCCATCATTTCTTCTAACGGAACAATACTATCATCATCTCCGTGCATTAAAAAAATCGAAGGTTTTGATTTAATATTCTGTTCTAAAGAAATAGGATCATAAATTTTTCCAGAATAACCAACTACACCTGCAACCTTATTAGAATTCGTTAATGCATAGTGTAAGGATATCATCGTACCTTGGCTAAACCCTACTAGAAATAACTTTGAATAATCTAAATTTAATTCTTTGAGTTTTGCATTAATAAATTCGGTTAATTTTAGTATTGAATTTTGTAATTCTAAATTAATTTTTTTAACGTCATGACTCATAAGATCAAACCATTCAAATCCTCCAGGGTTTACTGAGCAAATATTTGGTGCATTAGGTGAGGTAAAATAAAAATCCGGTAAAAATCTTTGCCAATAATTTCCAATATTAATTAAATCTTTTCCATCAGCCCCATATCCATGACAAAATACTATTAAATAATTTGCCCTAGAAGAGCTTTGTGGCAAAGAAGTTGTCTTTAAAAATATATTTTCTTCAATTAATTTCATTAATATTTTATTTTATATAATTTTAATCATTTTATGATAATTATTTCTGAATGTCAGATTTAAGTCGTATTATTGCAATAGTTGCATTGATTGTTGTTACCGTAATTCTTATACGTGGATTAAAATCATTTTTTCTTGGCAGCAATATTGATGATAAAAGAAAAAGTAACAAACTAATGCAGTTAAGAGTTGTTGCTCAATTTATTGCTATAGTTGTTTTAATGACTTTATTTTATTTTCATAAAAAATAAGCTTACAGATTTTTTAACCAACTAATAAATTTTTCATCAGAAAAGTTAATGGAGCCTATAACTCTTGCTATTTCTTTACCATTGCGGTCTACAATTAGAGTTGTTGGCAAACCTCTTAATCCAATTTTATTAGCTAAAACATACTCTGGGTCATAATAAGTAGAAAAATTCTTAATTTTTAATTCAGTAAAAAATTTATCGGTCTTTTTCTTATTTATTTTCTCAAGATTAATGGCAAATATTTTTATTTTATCTTTGCCCATAACATCAACTAATTTATCAATTGAGGGCATTTCTTCTTTGCAGGGCACACACCAAGTAGACCAAAAATTAATTAAATTTATTTGATGATCAAATTTATTAAATTTTAATTTTTTACCCGAGAAATCTATAAATTCTTCACCAATGATTTCTTTTGGTACCTCATGCACAACTATGTTCTTGTATGGAAGATCTTTAATGGGTTGTGATAAAGAGTGATTAGTAATAAATAATAATAAAACACTTAAATAAACTAAATATTTAAAGGAATTACGTAAAAAAAACATAGTTTAGTTTTATACATTATTAAAAATATGACTAAAGGAAATAAAAATAAAGTGTGGGGTACAAGAGTTAAAAAACCTACCTCAAAACTTTTACAATCAATTAATTCTTCGATTGATATAGATAAAAGATTATTCAATGAAGATATTGATGCGTCTATTGCACATTGCGAAATGTTATCAAAGCAGAAAATTATTAAAAGTGAATCTGCTAAAAAAATTATTTTTGGATTAAAAAAGATTAAAATAGAAATACAAAATAATAAATTTGAATTTAAAAAAGAACATGAAGATATCCATCTTAATGTTGAAAAAAGATTATTTGAAATTATTGGAGATCACGCTGGATATCTACATACAGCAAGATCAAGAAATGATCAGGTTGTAACAGATTTTAAACTTTGGGTAAAAAAATCTGCAAACATTATTGATATAAATTTAACTCTACTTATCAAAAGTTTTTTGAATAAAGCTAAAAGAAATATTGATGTAATTATGCCTGGATTTACGCATCTTAAAAATGCGCAACCGGTACTCTTTTCTCATTATCTATTAGCATATGTAGAAATGTTCAAAAGAGATAAAAAAAGAATTAAAAGTTTTTTAGAAAATATTAATGAAAATCCTTTAGGATCTGCAGCGCTTGCTGGGACTTCTTATAATATTGATAGACACTTTACTTCAAAAAAACTTGGATTTAAAAAACCTACTGACAATTCTATTGATTCAGTTTCTGATAGAGATTTTGCTATTGAATTCTTATTTATAGCATCTCT
Source organism: alpha proteobacterium SCGC AAA027-L15 (assembly GCA_000371865.1). Classification (GTDB taxonomy): domain Bacteria; phylum Pseudomonadota; class Alphaproteobacteria; order Pelagibacterales; family Pelagibacteraceae; genus Fontibacterium. Next base: position 60,084 of record AQUG01000001.1, on the reverse strand, counting down.
ATGTTCTGTGCATCTATCAAGACTTGCTGAAGAAATTATTATTTGGAATTCAGATCTTGTAAACTTAATCACTCTTGAAGATAGTTTATTAACGGGATCTTCAATAATGCCTCAAAAAAAGAATCCTGATTCTGCAGAATTAATTAGAGGGAAAACTGGAAGAATATTTGGGCAATTAACTTCTATGTTAACTACTATGAAAGGCTTGCCTCTTGCCTACTTTAAAGACATGCAAGAAGACAAGGAGAGTGTCTTTGATTCATACGATAGTCTTTTATTAAATATTCAGCTTGCGACGGAATTGGTAGATGGAATGAAACCAAATAAAACTAAAATGTTAGCCGCTGCAAAATTGGGCTTTACTACTGCAACTGACTTTGCTGATTATTTAGTAAAAAAAGGAATGTCTTTTAGAGACGCACACAAAAAATCTGCGACTCTTGTAAATATTGCTGAAAAAAATAATCAAACACTTGATGAGTTAGATTTTTCAACCATTAAAAAAGTTGAAAAAAGCGTAGAAAAAGATGTTTTGAAAATGTTTGATCTAAAGAATTCAGTGAATTCAAAAAAATCTTATGGCGGAACGTCACTGTTTAATGTTAATAAAATGATAAAAAAATATCAAAAAGAGTTTAAATGATTAGAATTTTATTAGTATTCTCAATATTATTTTTAACATCGTCTTGTGGTGTAAAAAATAATCCAGTTTACCAATCTTTTAATAATAATTTTGAAAAACAATCTTTAGAAACTAAAATTGATATCAAAATCATTTAATGAATTTTCTAAAATTCAAAAATAAAAAATTATTTTTTGAAAATACTGCTATATCAAAAGTAGCAACTAGAATTAAAACTCCATTTTATCTTTATTCTCTAGGTCAGCTAAGATTTAATTTTAACAATTTTAAAAAATCTTTTAAAAAAATTAATCCAATTATTTGTTTTTCGGTAAAATCAAATTCAAATTTAAAACTCATTTCTGAATTAAAAAAACTTGGCTCTGGCGCAGACGTTGTTTCAATTGGTGAATTAAAAATTGCTCTTAAAGCAGGAATTTCACCTAAAAAAATAGTTTTTTCTGGAGTTGGCAAGACAGAAGAAGAGTTAGATTTTGCAATAAAAAAAGAAATTCTCTTAATCAATGCAGAATCGGAGGCTGAAATAAGAGCTATTAATAAAATTGCGAAAAAAAATAACAAAATTGTCTCTGTAGGAATTAGAATTAATCCAAATATCTCTGCAAAAACCAATAAAAAAATATCTACAGGAAAAAAAGATAATAAGTTTGGTATTTCAATGAATGCTTGTTTCGAAATATTTAATAATCAATATTATTATGAAAATCTAAAATTTGAAGCAATTAGCGTTCATATTGGTTCTCAAATTATGGACATTAATCCTTTCAAAAAAGTTTTAAATGCACTTTCAAACTTTAATAAAAAAATTAATTTAGTTGGAATAAATTTAAAATATGTCGATCTAGGCGGTGGAACTGGTATTCCATATTCTAATAATGAAAAAAAATTTAATCTAAAACAATACGCAAATCTTGTTCTTAAATTTAAAAAAACGAATAACGTAGAAATTATATTTGAGCCAGGAAGATCTGTTTGCGGCAATACTGGGGTTTTAATATCTAAAGTTATTTATCTAAAAGATGCGCCAGGTAAAAAATTTATAATTATAGATGCCGCAATGAATGATCTAATCAGACCTGCTTTATATGGTGCAAAACATCAAATTTACCCTTTATTAAAAAATAGCTCTACTATTAAAAAAAATACTGAGTTTGTTGGTCCGGTATGTGAGAGTTCAGACACGTTTATTTCTTACAATAAATATCAAAAGCTTAATGAGGGAGATTATGTTTGTATTGATAACATTGGAGCATACGGAAGATCTTTAGCTTCAAACTATAATACAAGACCTTATTGTGCGGAAATTTTAATTAATAAAAATAAATATAGAGTAATAAAACAAAGACAAAAATTAGAATCTTTGATTAATTAAATGCACTTTTTAAGATCTCTGGTATTTAATTTTGCAACTTACTGTGGCTCTTTTTTCTCAACATTATTAGCTTTACCAACTCTCGTAATGCCAAAAGCAGCTATGCAATGGTTAGCTCGTATGTTGGGGTTTTATATTATTTTTTGTGTAAGGTTTATTATCAATACAAAAATAATATTTAAAGGATTGGAAAATATACCAAAAGATAGAAAATTTTTTGTTGCTTCTGCACATCAATCGATTTGTGAAACTTTTGTTTTTAATGCTGTACTCAATGCTCCTATTTTTATTGTTAAAGCAGAATTATTCAAAATTCCATTTTATGGTTGGTGTATAAAAAAATTAGGATTTATAGGGACGCATAGGGAAAAAGTAACTAAAGATCATCTTGTTTTTTTAGAAAAAACTGCTGAAACTATTAATAAAGAAAAATCTCCTTTAATTATTTTTCCACAAGGAACAAGAATCAAAAATAATGAAAGAGTTCCTCTAAAAAAGGGAGTTTCAAGAATTTATGAAAAAGCAAACGTTCCTTGCATACCTGTTAAATTAAATACTGGTGATGTGTGGCCTAGGGATAGCTTTTTTAGATTTCCTGGAGAAATCTGCATTGAATTTAAAAAACCAATTGAACCAGGTTTAAACATGAATGATTTCATGTATAAACTTGAAAGAGAAATTTACGATTAATTCTTTCTACCAAAATTGGGGCTATTAATGTCCTGACCAGCTTTAACGATAGCCTGTCTAATTTTTCTAGTCTTAGAAAATAGTTTAAATAGTTTATTTCCATCTTTTTTTATAATTGCGCGTTTTAAATTACCTAAATCTAAATTAAATTTTTCTAACATATGAAGAATTTGTTTTCGATTATTAAGAGCAATATCTCTCCACATAGTAGGGTCTGAAGATGCAATTCTAGTAAAGTCTCTAAATCCGCTGGCACTATATTTAATAACCTCTGACTTGGTATCTTTTTCAAGATTAGCTGCGGTTCCTACAATATTATAAGCAATTAAATGAGGAATATGACTTGTGATTGCCATAACTTTATCATGATGCTCGGCTGTCATATATTGAACTTTACTTCCAATTTTTTTCCAAAAATTATTTAATTTTTTTAAAGAGCTAGGATTTTTTTTATTTACCGGTGTTATAATGCACCATCTATTTTTAAATAAATCAGCAAAACCAGCTTCGGGACCGCTTTCCTCTGTCCCAGCGACCGGATGAGCAGGAATCCATATAGTATTTTTATTAATTAATTTATTAACCGTATTAGTTACAAAAATTTTTGCTGAACCAACATCAGTTAAAATGCATGTCTTTTTTAAGTAATTTTTAATAACAGAAACTATGTTCTTGTAAGTTCCTAGTGGAGTGCAAATAATTACTAAATCAGAATTTTCGACACTCTTTTTAAGATTTGGTTCTATGTAATTAGTTATCTTAAGTTTTAAAGTTTTTTTTAAAACTATTTTAGATTTGTCGTGAGCAACTAAAATCTTACATAAATTATTCTTCTTAATTGCCCTAGCAATTGAAGATCCTATTAAGCCTAACCCTATTATTGTTATTTTATTAAACATTAAAAATTTTATTCAGAGTTTTTAAAAATAAATTGTTTTCTTTATTGTTTCCAATAGTTACTCTTAGTGAGTTAGACAATCCATAGCCCTTCATCTTTCTTAATATAATCTTAGATTTAATAAATTTATCGTAAACTTTATCTGCTGTTATTTCTTTATTATCGAAATGCATTAAGAAAAAATTTGCAACAGGAACATTTGTTAGAATTCCTAGATTTACAAAATTTTCGAAAAAAATATCAGCCCATTTACTATTGTGATCTATATTCTTTTTTAACCAATTTTTATCATTAAGAGCCTCTACTCCAGCCGCTTGCGCAGCCGAATTCACGTTAAAAGGAGGTTTAATAAGCTTCATAGCAGAAATGATATTTTTTGATCCATAACCCCAACCAAGTCTTAGACTAGCAAGACCATATATTTTAGAGAAAGATCTAGTAATAAGAACATTGCTGTAGCTTCTAAATAAATCTAAACCAGATGCATAATCCTTATTTACAACAAATTCAAAGTAGGCATCATCAACTACTAATAAAATATTACTACGTAATTTCTTTCTAAGTAATAACATTTCATTTTTATCTAAATATGTTCCTGTTGGATTGTTTGGATTTGCCAAAAAAACAATTTTAGTTTTAGAAGTAACCTTCGCTAATATAGAATCTATATTTGCTTTAAAATCATCCTCAGGTGCCACGATAACTTTACCGCCATGGATTTTTGCATAAATTCTGTACATTAAAAAACTATACTCAGTAACAATGACCTCATCATTTGGTTTTAAGAATAATTGGCAAGCCAAGCTAATAATTTCATCAGAACCATTGCCAATAACAATATTATTGGGATTAAGTTTTAAATTCTTTGATATCGATTGAATTAAAACATTTGAATTTCCATCTGGATATCTAGATAATTTTTTACCACTTTTAATAAATGCAGCGATAGCTCTTTTTGAGGGTCCTAAAGCAGATTCATTAGCAGAAAGTTTGATTGGATCTTTAATATTTTTTATCTGAGATAATCCACCTACATATTTTAAATTATTAAAATTTTTAAATCTTAGAACCATATTCTTATAAATATTTGCTGATTTTATTTTTTAATTAACACAATGCTATTATGGTTGATACTATTTATAAAAATAAATCTTATAAAATTTTTAAAAACAACAACAAGACATTCAATAAAACCGAATAAATTGACAATAAATTATGCCTAAGATAAAAATCATTTGCGCTGATTTACCGAATTGCGAGCGCATATAAACAGCTAAAAAGGTAAAAATCACTTTAAAGTGTTTTTTAATTTAAATGAAATTAGAGTCAAAAATAGTAATAGATTTTATAAAACCATTCTCAAAAGTTCTCGATGTAGGTTGTGGTGACGGAAGTATTCTTTTGCACTTAAAAAAAGAAAAAAAAATTGATGCTCGAGGCATTGAAATCGATCACGAAAAAGTTAAAGAAAGCCTAAGCAAAGGTCTTTCTGTTGTGGAGGGTGATGCTGAGGAAGATTTAATTAACTATCCGGATCAATCTTTTGATTACGTAATTCTAACACAAACTCTTCAAGCTTTTTACAAACCAAGAAAAGTTTTGCATGAACTTTTAAGGATAGGAAAAAATGCAATTGTCTCTATTCCAAATTTTGGATACTGGAAAGTTAGATTTAGTTTGCTTCTTAAAGGAAGAATGCCAGTTACAAAAACATTGCCTAATACATGGCACGATACGCCTAATTTACATATGTGTACTATTAAAGATTTTTTTGACTTATGTCATTCTGACAAAATTAACATAATAAAATCAATCGCAGTGACTCAGGATAGATCTTCTGTGATTACAAATTTAAATTTGGAAATAAAAAATCTTTATTCCGAGTTTGGCGTTTTTTTAATTAGTAAAAAAAACTAATTATTTTTTAATTATGGATATTCACATTATTCCGTGTCTAAAAGATAATTATACTTATATCGTTGAAAATAAAAAAACTAAAAATGTATGTGTTGTTGATCCATCTGAATCAAAACCTGTTATAAATTTTCTAAAAACAAATAAATTAAATCTTAAATATATTTTAAATACACATCACCATGCTGATCACATAGGTGGCAATCTGGAACTAAAGAAAATATTTAATTCACAAATATTAGGTTTTGAAAAAGATAAAAATAGAATTCCAGGAATTGATATTTTTTTAAATGACAAACAGATTTGGAATTTTGAAGGTTCTGATGTTTTAGTAGAACATGTTCCTGGTCATACATCTGGTCATATATTTTATTATTTTAAAAATGAAGAATCAGTTTTTTCGGGCGATACTTTATTTTCTTTTGGTTGCGGAAGATTGTTTGAAGGTTCTTATTTAGAGATGGTAAATTCTTTAAAAAAAATTAGATCCTTACCACTTAAAACAAAAATATTTTGTGGGCATGAATATACTATTAATAATTTAAAATTTTGTATGGAAATAGATAAAAACAATTCTGAGTTAATTGAAAAATATAATTATATAAAAAATAATATTAATAACAAATTACCTAGTGTGCCTTCTAATCTAGGCGATGAGATGAGATTAAATATTTTTTTAAAATTTGATGATTTAGAGTTTAAAAAAAGAATAGGATTTGAAGATCTAAATGAAGTAGATTTTTTCAAGAAGATTAGAGATCTAAAAGATAACTTCTAAAAACCAATACACTCGGGCATAATCACAATCTTGACAAGCTAAGGTGGCTATATATATTGCCCAGACCTAAAAGAAACTACATATGACTTTTGCAGTAATCAAAACCGGTGGTAAACAATATAAAGTGTCAGCTAATGATACTATTAGAATTGAAAAACTTGATGATGAGGCTGGTAAAAAATTTGAATTTAAAGAAGTTCTTTTAACAACGGACAATACAACGACTGAAATAGGTTCTCCAATGATCGATGGAGCATATGTAGAAGCTGAACTTTTAAAACAAGCAAGAAATGACAAAGTTATTATTTTTAAAAAAAGAAGAAGACAAAATTCTAGAAGAAAACGTGGGCACAGACAGCATGTTTCGATAGTGAAAATTTTAAAAATTTATGGTAAAAGTGGAAAACTTTTAGCTGAAGCTAAAAATACAACTGTAGAGAAGAAAGCTTCAGAAAAAAAAGTTGAGGCTAAAGTAACTGCTAAAAAATAGATAATAAAAAATGGCAACAAAAAAAGCTGGTGGATCGACGAAAAACGGACGCGATAGCGCTGGAAGGCGACTTGGCGTTAAAAAATTTGGTGGTCAATCTGTAATAGCTGGAAATATTATTATGAGACAAAGAGGAACGAAAATGTTCCCTGGCGATAATGTTGGTATGGGAAAAGATCATACCATTTTTTCTAAAGTAAGCGGCGTAGTAAAATTCGAGACGAAAAAACTCGGAAGAACTTACATTTCAGTAATCCCTCAATAAACTCGGTTTATTTTTAAACTGAGATTTTTATTAATAATCAATAATATGATTGTATGAAATTTTTAGATCAAGTTAAAATTATGATTAAGGCCGGAGACGGAGGAAATGGTTGTGTTGCCTTCCGAAGAGAAAAATTTATTGAATTTGGAGGACCTTACGGAGGTGACGGCGGTAACGGAGGATCAATAATTGTCAAAGCAGTAAATGGCTTGAATACTTTAGTTGATTATCGTTTCGCACAACATCATAAAGCTCAAAATGGATTTAATGGTTCTGGAAATAATAAAAGAGGGCTATCAGGAAAAGATTTAATTTTGAGAGTTCCAGTTGGAACCCAAATATATGAAGAAGATAAGAAAACATTATTATTTGATTTAATAAAAGAAGATCAAGAATATGTCATAGCTAAAGGTGGCAATGGCGGACTTGGTAATTCAAAATTTAAGAGCTCAACTAATAGATCTCCAAGAAAATTTACTTATGGAAAAAAAGGAGAAGAATTTACAGTTTGGCTTGAATTAAAATTAATTGCTGATGTTGGAATTATTGGTTTTCCAAATGCTGGAAAATCTAGTCTACTTTCAATATCGACAAGAGCGAGACCGAAGATTGCTAATTATCCTTTTACAACTCTAAATCCAAATCTTGGAGTTGTTTTCATTGATAATAAAGAAATAATTATTGCTGACATACCGGGACTAATTGAGGGTGCTCATAGTGGTTCAGGTTTAGGTGATAAATTTTTAAAACACATAGAAAGATGCAAAAGCATTATTCATATGATTGATATTAATGAAGACGATTTAGTTAGCAAATATAAGATTATTAGAAATGAACTTAAAGAATTTAACCCTGAATTAATTAAAAAAAGAGAACTTATTGTATTTAATAAGATTGATTTAATTGATGAGAAAGAAAAGAAGGAAAAAATAATGAATTTTACTAAAAAAATTAGGAAAAAAGTTTATGATATATCTGTTGAAAAAAATATTAATGTGAAAAATTTATTACGAGCTATCTAAATGGACATTTTAAAATACAAAACTATTGTAATAAAAATAGGATCAAGTCTCATTGTTGATGGAAAAAATAAAATTAAAAAAAATTGGTTCAATAAATTAATTGACGATATTAATTTTTTAATACAAAAAAATAAGCAAATAATTATCGTATCTTCAGGAGCAATCGCGCTTGGTTGTGATTTGTTAAAAATTAATAAAAAAAATACAAAATTGAGCCAATTTCAAGCAATAGCCGCTATTGGTCAAATTGAATTAATTAATCTTTTTAAAAAAGCATTTGAAAAGAAAAAGATTAAAATTTCTCAAATATTACTTACTTTAGAAGACACAGAAGAAAGAAGAAGATCTTTAAATGCTAAAGAAACAATTAATAACTTATTAAAAATGTCTGTAATACCAATTGTAAATGAAAACGATACAGTTGCGACTTCAGAAATAAGATATGGAGACAACGATAGACTAGCAGCAAGGGTTGCGCAAATATGTAACGCTGATTGTTTAATTATGCTTTCAGATATTGATGGCCTTTATTCTGCCGATCCAAAGAAAAACAAAAATGCAAAAATAATTAAAAAAGTAACGGCTATTGATAAGTCTATAGAGGCGCTTGCTTCTGAAAGTGTTAGTTCTTATGGAACTGGCGGGATGATAACTAAAATTAAAGCTGCAAAAATTTGTATGCAGTCTGGTTGTGACATGATTTTAACAAGCGGGATGATTAACAATCCTATAAAAAATATTATTAAAAATAAGAATTATACTTTATTTGAATCTCAATCATCTTCCTTGAATGCAAAAAAACAATGGATTTTAAATTCAATTGCAACCAAAGGTTCAATTATGATTGATGAAGGTGCTGAAAAAGCATTAAAGAATGGAAAAAGTCTTTTACCAATAGGAGTAACTGCGGTTGAGGGAAATTTTAATCGCGGTGATGCTATTTATATTATAAATTCCAAAAAAAGACGTATAGCAACGGGCATTAGTGCTTACTCTAGTTTAGATGCTAAGAAAATTATTGGATTTAAAACTGATAAAATTAAAGAAATATTAGGTTATGTTAGCCGAGGAGAAATGGTTCATATAGACAATTTAGTTCATCAAGCTGAGTAAATTTATGAGTAATAGTTATTTAGATAAAATAGGTTTAAATGCTTTAAACGCATCAAAAGATCTATCGCTTTTAAACGAAAATAAAAAAAATAAAGTTCTTACAGATTTTTATAAAAATTTGAAATCACATAAAAAAAAGATCTTAAAAGCAAATAAGATTGATGTTTCAAAAGCAAATAGAAAAGGTCTTAGCCAGAATTTAATTGATCGACTAATTCTAAATGACAATAAAATTAATCACATTATTAAGTCTGTCCAAGAAGTTATTAAACTAAAAGACCCAACAAAAAAAATAACGTCAAAATGGAAAAGACCTAATGGAATGATAATTAATAAGTACACAGTTCCTATTGGTGTTATTGGAGTAATATATGAATCTAGACCAAACGTTACGTCAGATGTTGCAACTCTATGTTTTAAATCTGGTAATGCGGTTATTTTGAGGGGTGGAAGCGAAGCTATTCAGACAAATAAAGTTATTTCTGAATGTTTCAGAAAATCCTTAAGAAAAAATAATGTTAACGAAAATAGCGTTCAATTAATTGATAACACAGATAGAAAATTAGTTGATTATATACTTTCAAAAATGGAAAGGTTTATTGATGTTATTATTCCAAGAGGAGGAAAAAACTTAGTCAAGAAAGTTCAGGCCATGTCTAGCGTTCCAACTATCGGTCATTTAGAGGGATTATGTCATGTCTATATTGATAGGTATGCAGATCTGAACATGGCAAAAAAAATTACGCTCAACGCTAAAATGAGAAATACTAGCGTATGCGGAGCTGCTGAAACTTTATTGATTGATAAAGCTTGTATAAGAACTCACTTAAAACCAATATTGCAATTATTAAGTATTAGTGGGTGTAAAATTATTGGTGATAAAATTACCAAAAAAAATTATACAAATTCTAATTTTTCTTTAGCAACAGAACAAGATTGGAAAACAGAATATTTAGACTCTTCGATCTCTGTAAAGATTGTAAACGGAGTAGAAGAGGCGATTGCTCATATTAACAAATATGGAACTCGTCATACTGATAGTATTGTTACTAATAATAAAAAGAATGCTTCATTATTCTTATCTAAAGTTAACAGCGCAATAGTTTTGCATAATGCCTCTACTCAATTTGCGGACGGAAATGAGTTTGGTTTTGGAGCAGAAGTTGGAATATCTACAAACAAATTACATCCTCGAGGACCAGTTGGACTTGAGCAACTAGTAACTTATAAATATATAGTAAAAGGTAATGGACAAATTAGACCTTAATCTTTTTATTAAATTATAATGAAAATTGGTATTCTTGGCGGAACTTTTGACCCTCCACATGTTGGACATTTAAATATTTCATTGGAAGCAATTAAAAGATTTCAATTAAATAAGGTTATATGGCTCATTACAAAAAAAAATCCTTTAAAAAAGAAAAGCGCATCTAACGATATTTCTAATAGAATAAAATTATGCAATGAATTAATTAAAAAAAATAAAAATATAATTAAAGTTGAATATACTGAAGAAAAAACTGGATCGAATTTCTTATTTGATAATATAGATTTTATAATTAAAAAATCTGTAGATCATAAATATTATTTTATTATGGGCGCCGATAGTTTTGTTAAATTTAATGAGTGGAAAAAATATAATGTGATCTTAAATAAACTGTCTATCATTGTGATGAATAGGCCTGAATTCTCAATGAAATCATTAAATTCTATAGCTGCAAAAAAGCTCGAAAAATACAAATCTTTAAATTTAGTTTCAAAAGATAAACAACATAGATGGTATTTTTTAAGCACAAAAGGTATGAATGTTTCATCATCAAAAATAAAAAAAACAATTAATGCAAATTAAAAAAAAAGAAGTCCTTCTAAAAGAAATAATTAAAATTCTTGATGATAATAAAGCAAAAGACATCGTAACTATAGATCTTGCAAACAAAAGTTCTATTGCCGACTATATGATTGTCGCTAGCGGAACATCTTCTAGGCACATTCAGTCAGTCTCTGAAAATACAATTGAAGAATTAAAAAAAATGGGAATTAAAGGTTGTAAAGTTGAGGGTAGAGATAGTGACAACTGGAAACTAATTGATGCAATTGATGTCATAGTTCACATTTTTCATCATGAACAAAGAAAAAATTATGAGTTGGAAAAAATGTGGGCAGATATTATTCCAAATCAAAAAATCTTTGTTTAATGAAAATTAAAATCCTTTGTTTAGGAAGATTAAACAAAGATGAAGAAAATGAGTTGTGTAAGAGATATGAGGGCAGACTCAAAAGTTTAAAAAATAGCGGAATCACTAGTTTTGCAATTGAACATATTTCAAAAAAAGAGCTTGAAAATATAATTAAAAATAAAAAAGAAAAAAAAATTATATTTCTTAGTGAAAATGGACAAGATCTTAATACTGAGAACTTTTGTAAAAAATTAAAAAAACTAATTATTTCATCAATTAAAGAAACATTATTTATTATTGGAGAACCTGAGGGTTTTAAAAAAAACCTAAATAAAGAAAGTTTTGAAGAAATATGTCTAAGCAAACTTACTTTTACCCACTCTTTGACTAGAGTAATACTCACTGAACAAATTTACAGATGTGCTACAATTATGGTAAACCATCCCTACCATAGACAATAATAATGAAAAAAATTTACTTACTACTTACATTTTTATTCTTAAATTTATTTTCGCAAAACGTTTTTTCACAAAAAAAAGATGTTCTTTATGAAAAATTAGATTTATTTGGGGACATTCTTGAAACAATAAACAAAGAATATTTTAAACAAATTAATGAAGGTGAGGTAATTGATGGGGCAATTAACGGAATGCTTCAATCCTTGGATCCATATTCTTCTTACATGAGTCCTAAAACATTTAAGAGTATGAATACCGAAACCAAAGGTGAATTTGGCGGTCTTGGTATTGAAGTGACAATGGAAGCTGGGCTTGTAAAAGTAATATCTCCAATTGATGATACGCCTGCCGATAGAGCTGGGATAAAGTCAGGAGATTATATTATTAAATTAGATAACAAACAGGTTAAAGGTTTAACTTTGGATGAAGCGGTAAATACCATGCGAGGCAAAAGTGGTACTCCAATCACATTAACTATTAGAAGAATAGATGTTGATGAACCAATAATTGTAAAAATAGTCAGAGAAACAATTAAAACTAAATCTGTTGTTTCTGAAATTAAAGAAAACATTGGTTATTTAAGATTAAGATCTTTTAATGAAAAAAGTGGGGATGAATTAATAGATAAGATTAGAGAAATAGGCAGAAGCAAACCAAGCTTAACTGGTTATATTTTAGATCTAAGAAATAATCCTGGTGGTCTTCTTTCGCAAGCAATTAAAATTTCAGATGCATTCTTAGATAGTGGAGAGATTGTTTCTACAAAAGGAAGAGATCCTAAAGATATAAAAGTTTATAATTCTAAAAAAGGGGATGAGATTAATGGAAAACCACTTATTGTACTTATTAACAAAGGTTCAGCGTCTGCATCTGAAATAGTTGCGGGTGCTTTAAAAGATCATAAGAGAGCAATTGTTATTGGTGAAAAATCTTTTGGCAAAGGCTCTGTTCAGTCTATTATGCCTTTATCTAATGGTGGGGGATTAAGATTAACAACAGCTAAATATTATCTACCAAGCGGTGAAACAATTGAAGAAATTGGCGTTCAACCAGATATCAAAGTAGAACCACAGAAGGATAATTTTAAAATAAACGATCCTATAAACGATAATCAATTAATTTACGCACTTAAGCTCTTAAAAGTGTCATGAAAGATTTAAGCAATCTTCCTTATAGAAAAGGTGTTGGGATAATGCTTTTAAATCAAGAAACTAAAGTTTTTATAGGAAAAAGAATTGATAGCACTAAGGCATGGCAAATGCCTCAAGGTGGAGTTGATCATAAGGAAGATGTCGAAGGAGCTGCCAAAAGAGAACTCAAAGAAGAAACGGGAATTACATCAATTGAAATAATAAAAAAATCAGAAAAAGAATTTATTTATGATTTGCCTAATGAGCTTCTTGGAAAAATTTGGGATGGAAAATATAAAGGACAAAAACAAACTTGGTTTCTTGCAAAATTTTTAGGAGAAAATGAAGAGATTAACATCAAACAAAAAAAAGCTGAATTTTACGATTGGCGTTGGGCTGAACTTTTGGAACTTCCTAAATTAATAGTTCCTTTTAAGAAAAAACTTTATCAAGATGTTATAGAGGAATTTAAAAGGTATCTTTAAGACTTTAAATTATTAATTTGATCAATAATTTGATTATTAAGATAAATTTCTTCGTCAGAAATTTCTTTGTTGCTTAACTTTTTTTCCGCGTTCTGCTTTAATTTTATCAATTCTTCACTTTGAAACTCTGAATTATTAAAAAAATTATCTAATAAAATACTTAATTTATTATTAGAAAATTCTACAGTGCCTCCTGTAGAAAAAAATGTATCTGCATTACTGCCTACCTTTGCAATAATTTTTCCAGCCTTAAGAAAAGTAATTAGAGAAATATGATCCTTGAATATTTCCATATCTCCTTCTATCCCTGAAATAACAACGCTATCAACTGCTTTTGAATAAGCTACTTGCTTTGGAGTTACGATTTCTAAATGAATATTATCTGCCATTTAAACTAAGCCGCGGCTTCTTTTGCCATTTTTTCAGCTTTTGCAACTGCCTCTTCTATTGTTCCGACCATATAAAAAGCGGATTCTGGTAAATGATCATACTGACCTTTGCAAATTGCATCGAAGCCTTTAATTGTTGATTGTAGATCAACTAATTTTCCTGGTGATCCTGTAAATACTTCAGCAACAAAGAAAGGTTGTGATAAAAATCTTTGTATCTTTCTTGCTCTTGATACAACTAGCTTATCTTCTTCAGATAATTCATCCATACCTAAAATGGCTATAATATCTTGTAAAGATTTATAGTTTTGTAGAATTTTTTGAACTTCCCTAGCAACTCTATAATGTTCCTCACCTACAATTCTTGGGTCAAGAATTCTTGATGTTGAATCTAGAGGATCCACCGCAGGGTAAATTCCAAGTTCAGCAATCTGTCTTGATAAAACTGTTGTTGCATCTAAGTGAGCAAATGAAGTTGCAGGAGCAGGGTCTGTTAAATCGTCCGCAGGAACATAAATCGCCTGTACAGAAGTAATAGATCCTTTGCTAGTTGTTGTAATTCTTTCTTGTAAGTTACCCATATCCGTTGCTAATGTTGGCTGATATCCAACTGCTGAAGGAATTCGACCAAGTAATGCTGACACTTCTGATCCAGCTTGTGTGAATCTAAAAATATTATCAACGAAGAAAAGAACGTCTTGACCTTCTTTATCTCTAAAATATTCAGCAAGTGTTAATCCTGATAATGCAACTCGAGCTCTCGCTCCTGGTGGCTCATTCATTTGTCCATAAACTAAGGCAGCTTTAGAACCTGGACCATCAGTTTTAATAACACCCGACTCTATCATTTCGTGATACAAATCATTTCCTTCTCTTGTTCTTTCTCCAACTCCGGCAAATACTGAATAACCGCCGTGTGCTTTTGCAACGTTATTAATTAATTCCATAATCAAAACTGTTTTACCAACTCCAGCTCCGCCAAATAATCCAATTTTCCCGCCTCGAGAATATGGAGCAAGCAAATCAACAACTTTAATTCCTGTAACTAAAACTTCTGTTTCTGTTGATTGCTCAACATAAGCTGGTGCTGATCTATGAATCGGCCAACTTTCTTTTGTTTTTAAGGGTCCTTTTTGGTCAATTGGCTCTCCTATAACATTTATAATTCTTCCTAATGTTTCTGGGCCGACCGGAACAGTAATAGGTGTGCCAGTATTTATTACTTTATCACCTCTTTTTAATCCTTCTGTTGTATCCATCGCGATAGTTCTAACTGTATTTTCTCCAAGGTGCTGCGCAACTTCTAGAACTACTCTTAATCCATTATTATCACACTCAAGAGCTGTTAAAATTTCAGGTAGGTCCTTATCAAATTTTACGTCTACAACCGCACCAATAACCTGAACTATTTTTCCAAATTTATTTTCCATAATTCTCCTATAAAGATTCAGCTCCAGAAATAATTTCTATTAACTCTTTAGTAATTACCGCTTGTCTTGTTCTGTTATAATTAATTGTAAGTTTTGCAATTAAATCTCCTGCGTTTCTAGTTGCGTTATCCATAGCTGTCATTCTTGAACCCTGCTCACTAGCCTGATTTTCTAAAAAAGCAGTATAAATTTGTGTTGCGATATTTTTTGGTAAAAGATTCTCTAAAATGTCGTTTTCATCCGGCTCATATTCATACTCACTATTGTTTGATAAGGATTGTTGATTTGACTTTTGCTCAATTGAAACTGGAATTAACTGTTGTGCTTGAGGAATCTGAGAAATAACACTCTTAAATTGATTATAAAACAAAGTGCAAATATCAAATTCATTTCTAGTAAATAAATTTAAAATTTTATCAGTAATTTCTTGCGCTTTTCCGAAGGAGACAACTTTTTCATCTTTTAAACTTATTCTGTCAATAATGTACTGATTGTACTTTCTCTTCAACTGATCATTAGCTTTGCTACCAACAACTATAATCTTTAAATTTTTTTTCTCACTTAATATTTTTTCAAAAAATACTTTTGCTTTTCTGCAAATATTTGTATTGAACCCACCACATAATCCTCTATCAGAACTCAAAACTACACAAAGGTGCGTTTCATTTCTTTGATTACCTACTAATAATTTTGGTGCTGAATCCATATCTGTTACTGAATTTTTTAAATTTGATATTATAGAATTTAACTTTTCAGAATAAGGTCTTGCATTCTCTGCGTTTTGTTGTGCTTTTCTAAGTTTAGCTGCAGCAACCATTTTCATAGCTTTTGTTATTTTTTGAGTAGATTTAACGCTACTAATTCTATTTCTTAAAAACTTTAAACTAGCCATTATTTTTGAAAACCTCTCTTAAAGTCAGTAATAAATATTTTTAACTTTTCTTCATTTGATTCATCAATTTTTCCTGAAGATTTAATGTTATTTAAAATATCAGGAGCTTCTGATTTTATTTTTGATAAAAGTTTCTTTTCAAAAGATTTAATCTGATTAAGTTCAACATCGTCCAAAAAACCTCTTACTCCTGAAAAAATTGATACGACCTGTTCTTCTACTTTTAAAGGTGAGTACTGGTCTTGTTTTAATAATTCTGTTAATTTTGATCCACGATTTAATAATTTTTGAGTGGCAAGATCTAAGTCTGATCCAAACTGAGCAAATGCAGCCATTTCACGATATTGAGCAAGTTCAAGTTTAATTGAACCAGAAACTTGTTTCATTGCTTTGATTTGCGCTGCTGATCCAACCCTAGAAACCGATATACCCACGTTAACAGCAGGTCTAACTCCTTTATAAAAAAGTTCTGTTTCTAAGAATATTTGTCCGTCAGTAATAGAAATAACGTTAGTTGGAATATAAGCAGAAACGTCACTCGCTTGTGTTTCAATAATTGGTAATGCTGTAAGAGATCCTCCGCCATGCTTATCATTCAATTTTGCAGCTCTCTCAAGTAGTCTGCTATGAAGATAAAAGACATCTCCTGGAAAAGCTTCTCGTCCTGGAGGTCTACGTAAAAGTAGTGACATCTGTCTATAAGCAACAGCCTGTTTAGATAAATCATCATAAACGATAAGAGCATGCATTCCATTGTCTCTAAAATACTCCCCCATTGTACATCCTGTATATGGGGCTAAAAATTGTAAAGGTGCTGGATCAGATGCTGTTGCAGCAACAACAATCGTATACTCCATTGCTCCAGCTTCTTCTAATGTTTTTACGATTTGAGCGACGCTAGATCTTTTTTGTCCAATCGCAACATAAATACAATAAAGTTTTTTACTCTCATCATTAGATTTATTAATTTCTTTTTGGTTAATAATTGTATCAATAGCAATTGCTGTTTTTCCAGTTTGTCTATCACCAATAATTAACTCCCTCTGTCCTCTTCCAACAGGAATTAAACTATCAATAGCCTTTAATCCTGTTTGCATCGGTTCATTAACTGATTTTCTTGGAATAATACCTGGCGCTTTAATCTCAACTCTTTTTCTCTCTGCATTTTTATCAATTGGACCTTTTCCGTCTATTGGATTTCCAAGTCCATCAACAACTCGGCCTAACAAAGATTTCCCAACCGCAACATCAACGATTGAACCAGTTCTCTTTACTATATCGCCTTCTTTAATTTTTGAGTCGTCTCCGAAAATAACCACTCCAACATTTTCACTTTCAAGGTTTAGAGCCATACCTTTTGTGCCCTCAGAGAATTGAACCATCTCCCCAGCTTGCACGTTATCCAATCCATAAACTCTGGCTATACCATCTCCAACTGTCAAAACTTGACCAACTTCTGAAACTTCGACTTCAGTTCCAAAATTTTTTATTTGGTCTTTTAAAATATTAGTAATTTCAGAAGGATTAATTTTCATTTTTATTTATTTAATAAATTATTTAATCTTGTTTTAGCAGAAGTATCAATCATTGTACTACCAATTTGAAGAATTGAGCCAACTAATAAAGATGGATCCACTGAAAAAGAAATATTGATTTTCTTCTTCAAAATATCGTCTAATTTTTTTGATATATCCGCTTTCTCACCATCTGAGATGGTATGAGATAACTTAAGTGTTGCCAAAATTTCTCCTTTTTCATTTAATAATAAATCAAAGAAATTATTTACTATTTTCTCTAAAAAGAAAAATCTTCTATTTTTATTTAGGACTTTTAAAAATCTTGAGAATAAATCTGAAAAAGAAAAATGCTTAGCTAAAGCATCAATAACATTGTTAATAACTGAATATTTGTGTGTTGGATTTTTAATAAAATTTTTTAAATCTGAGCTTTGATCTAGTATTTCTTTTAACTTCAAAAAATCTTTTTCAAGAACATCTAAACTTTTAGCTTCATAAGCTAGTCTATATACTGCTTTAGCGTATCTTTGAGTTTCACTAAAAGTTTTCATAGATTTTTTTAATATTAACTTTAAAAGAAAAAAGGTCTCGTAACATGCGAAATTACAGTAATCAAGTGTGATATTTTGTACTTTTTTAAAATTATTTAAAGTTTATTGGATCAACATCTACTGTTAGTGAAATATTTTTTTTAATTTTAATAGTTTTTAACCAATCTTTTAAAAATTTTTGTGGAAACGCTTCTTGAGGATATTTTAATAATAACCTTGATCGATATTTTCCCTTTATAAGCGAAATAGACGCGCTTACAGGACCTAACAACAGGGCGTCTTTCATTTTTGGAATCTTATTTTTTAAAATTCTTGCAAACTCATCAACATCAAATCTATTTTTTCCTGAAATAATAAAAGCAATAAGCTTTGTAAACGGGGGTAGATTAGAACTTTCTCTAAAACTAATTTCGTTTTCATAAAAAGCTAAAATATTCTGATCACATATTGATTTTAACGTTTGGTTTTCTGGATCAAAAGTTTGTAAATATACAGTTGAATTTTTAACCTCTCTTCCAGCTCTACCGCTAAGTTGATTCATTAATTGATATGTTTTTTCTGAACTGCGAATATCATTTCCTAAAAAATTCACATCAGAATTAACAATAACGATACAATTTAACCTTGGAAAATGAAAACCTTTAGAAATTAATTGAGTTCCTACAATGATATTAATTTTTCCATCTTGAATTCTCTCAAAAATCTTTTTTGTACTATCGTCGTTATGAATAAAATCACTTGAAAATAACTCAATTTTTTTATCAGGAAAAATTTCCTTAACTTCCTCAAATATTTTTTCAACACCTAAACCATAAAAAGAAAATTTACAATTATCTCCGTCTTTACATTTTCTTTCCAATGAAGCTTGGTGATCACAATAGTGACAAATTAATTTATTAGTTTCCTTGTGATAAATTAGTGAAACTGAACAATGAGGGCAATTAAAACGGTATCCACACTTTGAACAAATAACAAATGTTGAATATCCTCTTCTGTTTAAAAAAAATAAAATTTGATTTCCTTTTTCTAAAATATTTTTAAGTTCTGGTATAATAGAGGGTGAAATAAATTTAGATTTAATAGGAGGATTTTTTTTTAGATCTACAAATTTAACTTCAGGTAATTCAGCATCGTTATATCTTTTATCTAAACTAATATAAGAAAATTTTTTATTTACTGTATTGTAATAAGTCTCGAGAGATGGTGTTGCCGAAACTAAAATGACTGATATTTTTTTTATGGAGGCCATTAACACGGCCATGTCTCTAGCATTATAAATTACTTGATCTTCTTGCTTGTAAGATTGGTCATGCTCTTCATCAATAATAATTAAACCTAATTTTTTAAAAGGAAGGAATAAAGATGATCTGGCCCCTAAAACTAAATTAATTTTATGACTAGCAATTCCGTGCCAAATTAATCTTTTATCTTTTTCAGAAATATCTGAGTGCCACAGTGATGGGTAATTACCAAAATACTCTTTAAATCTTTCTTTGATTTGATTTGTTAATGCAATCTCTGGAAGTAAAACTAATACCTGATAACCCTTTTCTAAAAAATCTTGTATTTTTTTAAAATATATTAGTGTTTTTCCTGAGCCTGTAATTCCATGTAATAATACTGTTGAAAATTTATCAAAAGCTATCTGCTCATCTAAAATTTTAATAGCTTTCTTCTGACTTGCATCAAAACTAATATTTTTTTTTAATGAATATTCTTTAAAAGATTCCTTCTGTTTAGTTTTTTTTGATAATTCTTTAAAAGCTTTTTTAAAAATAAATAATTTTAAAGCAATTCCTAAATCAACTAAGTTATATCGCGAAAATTTCTCTAAAAAAATTAAAGTATCTTTAGACAAAGACACAAAATCAAATTTCTTTTTAATATCTTTAATCTTAATGGAACTTTTAATAGGACTGCTTTTACCCCAAACGACCCCTATGATATCTTTATTTTGAAAAGGAACTAAAACAAAATCTCCAGCTTTCACGCTAATTTCTTTGGGAACATTATATGTAAATGGATGATCAAATTTTAATGGCAGCAATACATCTAAGGTCATCAAAAAAATTTATTAATTGTTTATTTCTTACTATAAATTTTATAATCTAAATCCATGGAAATTTTTCTAGACTCATCAGATATTAAAGAAATTAAAGGATTAAACAAAGCTAATTTAGTAGACGGCATCACAACAAATCCCTCTCTACTTGCAAGTGCAAATACTAATTTTAAAATTTTATTAAAAGAAATTTGCGGGGAGATAAAAGGTCCGGTAAGTGCTGAAGTAACGTCTCCAGACATTCCTTCAATGTTAAAAGAAGCAGATGTTCTAAGAAAAATTGCAAAAAATATCGTAATTAAAGTTCCCTTAACTTGGAATGGTTTGCAAGTATGCAGTATACTTTCGGCAAAAAAAGTAAAAGTAAATGTTACTTTATGTTTTTCTACATCACAAGCTTTGCTTGCTGCAAAGGCTGGTGCAACTTATGTCTCTCCTTTCATTGGAAGATTAGATGATATTGGAGAAAACGGAATTCAACTTATAGAAGATATTAAAAAAATTTTTAATAACTATAAAAATATAAAAACAAAAATTTTGTCAGCATCCATTAGATCTGTTGAACATTTTAATGCTGTTGCAGCTATCGGTTCTGATGTTGCTACAGTTCCTGTTAAAATTTTTAAAGAACTTCATAAACATCATCTTACTGATAAAGGTGTAGATATTTTTACTGCTGATTGGAAAAAATCAGGAATGAAGATTTTAACTTAAAAGTGGATAGCTCTTTTATCAACTGCTAAAGCAGCTTCTTTAATTGCCTCAGCTAAAGTAGGATGCGCATGACATGTTCTTGCTATATCTTCAGCGCTTGCACCAAATTCCATAGCCAAAGCCATTTCTGCAATCATATTACCAACATCAGGTCCGATCATATGCACGCCTAGAACTCTATCTGTTTTTTCATCAGATAAAATTTTCACAAAACCCTCTCCTTCGTCATTAACCTTTGCTCTAGCATTTGCTGCAAATGGGAATTTTCCAACTTTGTAAGATATTTTTTGTTCTTTTAATTGCTCTTCTGTTTTGCCAACTGAGGCAACTTCTGGAGAAGTATAAACAACACCAGGAATAACATCGTAATTCACATGTCCATATTTTCCACTAAGTAACTCTGCGATTGCAATTCCTTCTTCTTCAGCTTTATGAGCTAACATTGGACCTACAATTACATCTCCAATTGCGTAAATGTTATCTAAATTTGTTTTATATTTATGATCTATTTCAACTCTTCCTTTTGAATCTAATTTTACTCCAATTTTATCGAGGTTTAATCCTGCAGTATTAGGTTTTCTTCCAACTGACATTAATACAATATCACAATCAATATCGCTTTTAGCTCCATTCTTCTCAACTGTAACTGTTGCGCCATTTTTATTTTTTTTAACACCAGTTACTTTTGTTGATAGATTAAATTGCATTCCTTGTTTTTGTAATATTTTTAAAAAAGCATCTGATACTTCTCTGTCCATGCCTGGAGTTATATAATCTAAGTATTCTACAACTTGAACTTCCGACCCTAATCTTAGCCAAACAGAACCCATTTCTAATCCAATATAACCAGCCCCTATAACAACAAGTTTTTTAGGCACCGAGGTCAAATTTAATGCCCCCGTTGAAGATACTATTATTTTTTCATCAATTTCTATATTTGGAAGAGAAATTGGAACAGAGCCGGTCGCTATAATTGCATTTTTAAATTTATAATCTTTTTGATTATTAGACACATCGGTTACTGAAATTGTATTTTTATCTTTAAAAGATCCAAAGCCTTTAATGTAAGTAACTTTATTTTTTTTAAATAAAAATTCTATTCCCTTAGTAAGTCCTTCTACACCTTTTGATTTGTGACTCATCATTTTTGCAAGATCTAGTGACGGCTCGTTAATATTAATGCCTATATTTTTAAATTCAGTTTTTGCTTTTTTATAAAGATCTGAGGAATGTAATAAAGCTTTTGAAGGTATGCATCCAACATTTAGACAAGTGCCACCCAATGTGCCTCTAGATTCGATACATGCAGTTTTTAATCCTAGTTGAGCTGCTCTAATTGCTCCAACATATCCTCCTGGACCTCCGCCTATAACTAAAAAATCAAATTCTTCCATGAATTATAAATTTAAAAAAAGTCTTCTTGGGTCTTCTAAATACTCTTTAACTCTTACTAAAAATGATACTGCGTCTTTTCCATCAATAATTCTATGATCATAGGATAGCGCTAGATACATAATGGGTCTAACTTCAACTTTTCCTTCAACAACAACTGCTCGCTGAACAATATTATGCATTCCTAACACTCCTGATTGTGGAGGATTTAATATTGGCGTTGATAACATCGAACCATAAATTCCACCATTTGTAATTGTGAATGTTCCACCCTGAAGTTCTTCAATAGACAATTGTCCTAATTTTGCTTTTTCGCCTAAAGCAATAATTTGTTTTTCAATGTCTGCAAATGACAATTCATCTGCGTCTCTAACTACCGGAACAACCAATCCTTTCTCTGTTCCAACAGCAACACCAATATTATAATAATTCTTGTAAACAATTTCATCTTGTTGAATTTCTGCATTAATAATTGGAAAAGCTTTTAAAGCTTCAACACAAGATCTTACAAAAAATGACATGAATCCTAATTTAACTCCGTATCTTTTTTGAAAGCCGTCTTTATAT
The DNA here is from genome assembly GCA_000371865.1 of alpha proteobacterium SCGC AAA027-L15. Classification (GTDB taxonomy): domain Bacteria; phylum Pseudomonadota; class Alphaproteobacteria; order Pelagibacterales; family Pelagibacteraceae; genus Fontibacterium. Next base: position 37,135 of record AQUG01000001.1, on the reverse strand, counting down.
TCAGCTCTCATTTCGATAATTCTAGACATATCAATTTCATTGAATGTCGTAAGCATCGCTGCGTTGTTTTGAGCCTCTTTTAATCTCTTAGCGATAGTTGCTCTTAGTCGAGTCATTTTAACTCGTTCTTCGTCTCCTTTAGTTGCTCTTGCTGAGGAAGGAACAGAAGGTAAGCCCATGGATTCTAATAAGTCTCCTTTTAAAATTCTTCCATCTCTTCCTGATCCACTTATTGTGTTAATATCAATTCTTTTTTCTTCAACTATTCTTTTTACTGCAGGTGATAATATTTCTTTTTTACTTGCGGCAACTTCGACTATTTTTGGTTTTACTGGCTCTGGTGCTTTAACAGGTTCTTTTTTTGCTACACTTGCAGTTCCTGCGCCTACTGACCCTAAAATAGCGCCAACGTTAACTGTGCTTCCAGCTTGAATCTTAATTTCAGACAAAATGCCTGTCTCTGGTGAAGGCACTGCCACACTAACTTTATCTGTTTCTAATTCAACAACTGGCTCGTCTGCTTTTACTGGATCGCCAACCTGTTTAAGCCATTTAGAAACTGTAGCTTCCGTTACTGACTCGCCAAGTGTAGGTACTACTAAATCTTTTGCCATTATTCTATAAAAGTACTTTTGATATTATTTCGTCCTGCTGTTGTACATGTTTTTTTAAATATCCGGTAGCCGTTGAAGCTGAAGGTTTTCTGCCAACATACTGTACTTTTTTAGATTTAGCGCCAACCGAATCTAGCGTCCAATTTATATATTTTTCAACAAAACTCCAGGCGCCCATATTTTCTGGCTCTTCCTGACACCAGATAAATTCATCAGCATTTTTAAATCTTTTTAAAAAACTTGCTAATTTTTTAACTGGGAATGGATATAACTGCTCAATTCTTAATAATTGAACTTTAGGATTTCTTATTGTTTCTCTTTTTTCAGAAATATCAAAATAAACTTTTCCAGAACAAAGAACTACGCGTTTAATATCTTCGTCTTTTGCTAATTTAATTAAATTATATTCAGGAAAATCTGCATGGTCTGGTAATATTCTATGAAAAGAATTTTCTGGTAAAAAATCCTCAATTTCAGAAACGCATTTTTTGTGTCTCAATAAAGATTTTGGTGAGAAAACTATAAGTGGTTTTCTAAATGTTCTATGAATCTGTCTTCTTAATAAATGAAAATAATTTGCAGGTGTAGTGCAATTAACTACTTGCAAATTTTCTTGAGCACAAGATTGTAGATATCTTTCAATTCGTGCTGAAGAATGTTCTGGTCCTTGACCTTCATAACCATGAGGAAGAAGCATTACTAAACCACTTGCTCGCGTCCATTTTTTTTCTCCTGAAGTTATAAACTGATCAATTATAATTTGAGCTCCATTTGCAAAATCCCCAAACTGCGCTTCCCATAAAACTAAAGTTTCTGGAGAAGATAATGAATATCCATATTCAAATCCTAAGACACCAAACTCTGATAGGAAGCTGTCAATAATTTCAAACTGACCTTGATTTGAGCTAAGATTTTTTAAAGGATAATATTTTTCTCCTGTATCCTGATCAAGCACACTGGCGTGTCTTTGACTAAAAGTACCTCTTGATGAGTCTTGTCCTACAAATCTTACTGGATAACCCTCTAACAATAATGTTCCAAAAGCTAAACTCTCAGCTGTCGCCCAATCAAAACCTTTTCCGGTTTCAAACATTTTTTTCTTTGCCTCAAAAAGTCTTTTTATTGTTGAATGAAAATTTAAATTTTCTGGTAGCTTGCAAATTTTTTCTCCAGCTTGGTGTATTAATTCTAAATCAACGCCCGTTACGCCTCTACGGTCAGATCCGATTTCAGTTGTAAATTTTGACCAACTTCCTGTAAACCAATCTATTTGATTTGGAATATAACTCTTTGATGCTTCAAATTCTGTATCTAAAAACTTTTTAAAATTATCTTTTTCATTTTGAAACTCTTCTTTATTCAAAACTCCTTCTTGAATAAGTTGGTTTCCATAAATTGTTAATGTTGTAGCTTTAGCTTTAATTTTTTTGTACATTAAAGGCTGAGTGAAAGAAGGTTCATCTCCTTCATTGTGACCAAATCTTCGGTAACAAATAATATCTATAACAACATCTCGTTTAAATTTTTGTCTATATTCTGTTGCTATTCTTGCACAATAAACAACAGATTCAGCATCATCGCCGTTAACATGGAATATTGGAGCTTGAACCATTTTAGCTACTTCAGATGGATAAGGTGAAGATCTTGCAAAAGAAGGACTTGTAGTAAAACCAATTTGATTATTAACAATAATATGAATTGTGCCTCCAGTGTTGTGTCCTTTTAAACCAGACATAGCAAAACATTCTGCAACAATTCCCTGTCCTGCGAACGCTGCATCTCCATGTAAAAGAATAGGTACAACTTTTACTCTTTGTGGATCATTATGAAAAAATTGTTTAGCTCGCGTTTGTCCTAACACCACAGGATTTACAGCCTCAAGATGTGAAGGGTTAGCAGTCAAACTTACATGTACATTGTTACCGTTAAAATCTCTGTCTGCTGATGCTCCTAAATGATATTTAACATCGCCTGAAACGCCCGCTGTATCTGGGCCTGGATCTCCAGAAAATTCTTTAAATATTTTTTTAAAAGGCTTTTGAATAACGTTTGCAAGAATGTTTAATCTTCCTCGATGAGGCATTCCAATTTTAACTTCTTTAACACCTAAACCTCCTCCAACTTTAATTATCTGCTCAAGCGCAGGAATTAAAGATTCACAACCATCTAAACCAAATCTTTTTGTTCCAACAAACTTAGTGTGACAGTAGTTTTCAAATCCCTCAGCCTCTACTAACTTTTTAAAAATTGCTTTTTTTCCTTCAGAAGTAAAGTTTGTTTCTTTTCCTTTTCCTTCAATTCTTTCTTGGATCCATTTTTTTTCTTCCGGATCCGACATATGCATAAACTCTATTCCAATTTTTGAACAATAGGTTTTTAGTAGAATTTCTAATATTTCATTAACGGTTGCATATTCTAAACCAAGAAACTTATCTAAAAATATTTTTCTGTTTCTATCTTCTTTTTTAAAACCATATGTTTCTGGATTTAGTTCGGGGTGATGATGTTTTTCTTGAAGTTGTAATGGATCTAAATCAGCAATTAAATGACCTCTGATCCTGTAGGCTCTAATCATCATGATTGCTCTAACAGAATCAATAGTAGATCTTTCTACATCAATTTTTTCATCGCCGGATAAAGTTTTATTTTTTTCTAAAATTTTTTCTTTAATTGAATTTCCATTTAAATTTTTTGGAAGATACTTCTCATAAACATCTAAATCTCCATTAGAAATATATTTAATATTTGACGGTGCCCAACTTGGGCCTTGATTTTCTATAATATTATTTTTTTGATCATTGAGACCTTCAAAAAATTGTCTCCAACTATCTGGAATACTTGCAGGATTTTCTACGTATTTAGCGTAAAGTTTTTCAATATAAGATGAGTTTGTTCCTGATAAAAATGATGTTTTTTGAAAAATAATATTATCTTCTTGTGACGACATATAATTTTATAATCGTAGTAAATTATTAAGTCTTAAGTTTGTCAAATAAAGTTTTGCCAATATCTGCTGGGGAATTTGCAACTGTTATACCGCAAGATTTCATTGTTTCTATCTTGTCTTTAGCAAGTCCTTTTCCACCAGAAATAATAGCTCCTGCATGCCCCATTCTTCTTCCTGGGGGGGCTGTTACTCCGGCTATAAATCCAACCACTGGTTTTTTAATTTTTGAAGATTTAATAAATTCAGCACCTTCTTCCTCTGCGCTTCCACCAATTTCTCCTATCATAATAATAGATTTAGTTTCATCGTCTTTTAAAAATAAATCTAAACAATCAATAAAGTTTGTTCCATTAATAGGATCGCCACCAATTCCAATGCATGTTGATTGCCCTAGTCCCAATGCTGTAGTTTGTGCAACAGCCTCATAAGTTAACGTTCCTGATCTTGATACAATTCCAACTGATCCTTTCTTATGAATGTGCCCTGGCATAATTCCAATCTTACATTCATCTGGCGTAATAATTCCTGGACAATTAGGTCCTATTAATCTGCTTTTAGACTTAATTAATTTTTCTTTAACTTTAACCATATCTAAAACTGGAATGCCCTCAGTAATACAAACAATTAAAGGTATTTCACTGTCTAATGCTTCAATAATTGCTGCTGCTGCATATGCTGCAGGAACATAAATCATAGTTGCATCAGGTTTTACTTTATCGACTGCTTCAGCAACTGTGTTAAAAACTGGAAGACCTAAATGAGTTTGTCCGCCTTTTTTAGGAGTAATTCCTCCTACTAAATTTGTTCCATATGCAAGCGCTTGCTCAGAATGAAATGTTCCGTGTTTTCCTGTAAAGCCCTGACAAATAACTTTTGTTTTTTTATTTACTAAAACAGACATATTAGGACGTAGCCTCCACAATTTTTTTTGCTGCATCTGATAAATTATCAGCAGAAATAATTGTCAAACCAGATTTTTTTAAAATTTCTTTCCCTTCATCAACTTTTGTTCCTGCTAATCTAACAACAAGAGGAACTTTAAGATCAACTTCTTTTGCGGCTTCAATAACTCCTTGCGCAATAATATCACAACGCATAATTCCACCAAAAATATTTATTAAAATTCCTTCAACATTTTTATCTGATAAAATTATTTTAAAAGCAGCGGATACCTTTTCTTTTGTAGCTCCGCCGCCTACATCCAGGAAGTTTGCCGGTTCTGAACCGTAAAGTTTTATGATATCCATGGTTGCCATTGCAAGACCCGCACCATTAACCATGCAACCAATTTTTCCATCTAATTTAATATAAGCTAATTCATATTTACTAGCTTCAATTTCCATTGGATCTTCTTCGTTTAGATCTCTAAGTTCTTTTATTTCTGGATGTCTAAAAAGGGCATTATCATCGAAACTTATTTTTGCATCTAAACACTTAATTTGATCTTCCGTTGTAAGAATTAAAGGATTTATTTCAATTAAACTTCCATCAGTGTTCACTAAAGTATCGTATAAAGCCTGAGCAACTTTCTTTGCCTGATTTTTTTGATCTCCACTTAAATTATAAGGTTTCACAATTGATTCTAAATCCTCATCTCTTAATTTTACTGATAGAGAAACGCGCGTTGTAATAATTTTCTCAGGAGTTTTATCTGCAACTTCTTCAACATCCATTCCTCCTTCAGCGCTAGAAATAAATGCAATTTTTGAAGAGGCTCTATCTACTAGACACGACAAATAAAATTCTTTTTTAATGTCCGATGCTTCTTCTATATACAGTCTCTTTACTTCTCTTCCTTGAGGCCCTGTTTGATGTGTGACAAGAACTTTTCCAAGTAAATCTTTACATTTTTGTTTTAATTCATCGATACTTTTAACTAATTTTACACCTCCAGCCTTTCCTCTTCCACCAGCATGGATTTGAGCCTTAACCACATACATCTTGCTATTTAGCTGTTTAATTTTTTCATCAATTTCATTTAAATTAAAAATAACAACACCCTTTGAAACTGGAGCGCCAAATTTTTTTATTAAGTCTTTTGCCTGATGCTCGTGAATATTCATGAAAGATTAATATTTTGGCTTGATAGTTTTAATTTTTGCAACTTCTGGATCAAGTTTAAAAAGATCTTGAGTTAATTTTTTAACTGAATCAACAGATTTTACAAACATCTCTTTTTCTTCAGGATTAAATTTAATCTCAATAATTTTTTCAACTCCCTTTGCACCAATTATAACAGGTACACCAACATAAAGATCATCAACTCCATACTCGCCATCTAAATATACAGCGCATGGTAAAATTTTCTTTTTGTCTTTTAAAAACGCCTCTGCCATTTCAATGGCTGAACTTGCCGGAGCATAATAAGCAGAACCTGTCTTTAATAACTTTACTATTTCAGCTCCTCCATCTCGTGTTCTTTGTATAATTTTATCTATTCTTTCTTTAGTAGACCATTTCATATCGATTAAGTCTGGGATTGGTATTCCTGCAACTGTCGAATATCTAGAAAGCGGAACCATTGTGTCTCCATGACCTCCTAAGACAAAAGCCGTTACATCTTCAATTGAAACTTTAAATTCTTCAGACAAAAATAATCTAAAACGAGAAGAGTCTAAAACTCCTGCCATACCAACTACTTTTTCAGCGGGTAGACCTGAATATTTCTGTAATGCCAAAACCATTACATCTAAAGGATTAGTAATACAAATTACAAAAGCATTTGGAGAATATTTTTTAATTCCTTCACCAACTTGTTTCATTACTTTTGCATTAATTCCTAAAAGATCATCTCTGCTCATTCCTTCTTTTCTTGGAACGCCTGCAGTTACAATAATTACGTCTGAATTTGCAATGTCAGCATAGCTTGTTGTCCCTTTTAGATTTGCATTAAAACGTTCAACAGCTCCTGACTGAGCGATATCTAAAGATTTTCCATCGGGCAATCCTGCGGCAATATCAAAAATAACTACATCTCCTAATTCTTTTAAGGAAACTAAATGTGCTAAAGTTCCACCGATTTGTCCTGATCCTATAAGTGATATTTTTTTTCTCATATTATTAATTCATTGTTGGCATTGTGAAATTTGAAGTTGCTTTTATACCAGAAGGCCATCTTGAAGTAATAGTTTTTAATTTAGTGTAAAATCTAACTCCTTCCATTCCATGAACGTGTTGATCACCAAATAAAGACCTTTTCCACCCGCCGAAACTATGAAAAGCCATTGGTACGGGAATTGGAATATTTATACCTACCATTCCAACTTTTATATGACTTGAAAACGTTCTTGCGCTATCTCCATCTCTTGTAAAGATGCTTACTCCATTACCAAATTCATGTTTGTTAATTAAGTCTACAGCTTCATTAAAATTTTTTGCTCTTACAACTGAAAGGACTGGTCCAAATATTTCTTCTTTATAAATTCTCATATTTTCTTTTACATGATCAAATAAGCAACCTCCCAAATAAAAACCTTTTTCATATCCTTGTGGTTTTTTAATCTTTCTTCCATCCACAACTAATTTAGCACCTTCTTTAACTCCAATATCTATATAGCTCGTAACTTTTTCTAAATGTTGAGCCGTAACTAATGGTCCCATATCCATTCCCTTATCAAGTCCAGGACCTACTCTTAAATTATTAACTTCTTTTGTAAGTTTGTTTACTAACTCATCTCCAATATTTCCAACTGCAATTGCCACGGATTGGGCCATACATCTCTCACCTGCTGAGCCATACGCGGCGCCCATAAGCCCTGCAACAGCTTGGTCTAAATCTGCATCTGGCATTACTACGCAGTGATTTTTAGCGCCTCCTAATGCTTGAACTCTTTTTTCAAATTTTGCTGCGTTCTCATAAATATATTTAGCTATAGGAGTTGATCCTACAAAACTAATTGCGCTAACATTTGGATTTGAAAGTAATGCATCTACAGATTCTTTATCTCCATTTACAACATTAAAAACTCCATCTGGTAAGCCTGCTTCTTTTAATAATTCTGCTAATCTTAAAGGACAACTTGGATCTTTTTCAGATGGTTTTAAAATAAAAGTATTGCCACATGCTATCGCTAACGGAAACATCCACATTGGAACCATTGCTGGGAAATTAAAAGGAGTAATTCCAGCGCAAACTCCTAATGGTTGTCTTATTGACCAACTGTCAACATTAGTTCCAACATTTTCTGTAAACTCACCTTTTAATAAGTGTGGTATCCCACATGCAAACTCGACAACTTCTAGACCTCTTGTTAGAGATCCTTTAGCATCATCATAAACTTTACCATGTTCTGAAACGATTATTTTTGTAAGTTCATCTGAATTTTTTTCTATTAATTCTTTAAATTTAAATAAAATCCTTGCTCTTTGTAACGGCGGAACTTGCGACCATGTTACAAATGCTTTGCTAGCAATCTCAACTGCATCATCTACGTCTTTTTTTGTAGCCAGATTTACTTTTGCAGAAATTTCTCCTGTGGCCGGATTAAAAACATCAGAAGTTTTTTTTGAGGATCCAGAAAAAGATTTACCGTTAACAAAATGTTCTATTGTTTTCATTTGAATTAATAAGAAAATATAGGGACAGAATTAAGCTGTCAAATAGTGAAGTAAAAAATTATAGATCTTTACTGTGTTGAACTAACATCTTTTTTATCGAACCAATTGCTTTTGCAGGATTCAATCCTTTTGGACAAGTGTTAGTACAGTTCATGATTGTATGGCATCTAAAAAGCTTAAGTTCATCTGCAACTTTTTTTAATCTTTTCACTCTTTCTTCATCTCTGCTATCAATAATCCATCTATAAGCTTGTAATAAAACAGCTGGTCCTAAATATTTTTCACCATTCCACCAATAGCTTGGGCAAGATGTTGAGCAGCATGCACACATAATGCATTCATAAAGCCCATCTAATTTTTCTCTATCTTCTTTTGATTGATATATTTCTTTATCACCGACCTCACTTTTTTTCTCAACCTGTAACCAAGGCTCAATGGATTGATATTGTTTATAAAGTTGATTTAGATTTGGGACCAAGTCTTTAATCACTGGCATGTGAGGAAGTGGATAAACTTTTATTTCATTTTTAATATCCACTGCTGATTTTGTGCAAGCAAGTCCGTTAACACCATCAATATTCATAGCACAAGAACCGCAAACGCCTTCTCTGCAAGATCTTCTAAACGTTAATGTAGTATCAATTTCGTTTTTAATTTTAATAAGAACATCAAGAACCATTGGTCCACACTCATCCATATTAACTTCGTAAGTATCTAGTCTTGGGTTTTGTTGTGTCTCAGGATCCCATCTATATACTTTAATTTTTTTTAGATTTTTTCCATTGGTTTTGTCTTTAAAATACTTTCCCTCAACAACTTTTGAATCTTTAGGAAGGGCAAACTGAACCATTAATATACTCTCGCTTTCGGTGGAAAATATTGCACTTCATTACTTAAAGTAAAATTATGTACGTTTCTGTAATCTATTTTTACTTTCTCACCGTCTTGCCAAGCTAGTGTATGCTTCATCCAATTTTCATCATCTCTATCTTTAAAATCTTCTCTAGAATGTGCTCCTCTACTTTCTTTTCTATTTTCAGCAGACGCCATTGTAACAAGAGACTGTCTTATTAAATTATCAAATTCTAAAGTTTCAATTAAATCTGTATTAAAAATTAAAGACTTATCTGAAACTGAAATATCATCCATTCCTTGCCAAGGTTTTTTAATTTCTTCCATACCTTCTTTTAAAATTTTAGCGTCTCTAAATACTGCACAATTTTTTTGCATCGTTCTTTGCATTTTATCTCTAAGTACAGAAGTTGGTGTTCCACCGTTTGAATTTCTTAACTTATCAAATCTTGAAATTGATTTTTGCGTTTCACTTTCAGGAATTACCTCATGTTTAGAATTTGGTTTTACAATTGTTGCAGCTCTCATAGCTGCGGCTCTGCCAAATACCACAAGATCAATTAATGAATTAGAACCTAATCTATTAGCCCCATGAACCGAAACGCAGGCCGCTTCACCGACTGCCATTAGTCCAGGCACAATCACATCTTTTCCATTTTCAGTTTTAGATATTACTTCACCATAATAATTAGTAGGAATTCCTCCCATATTGTAATGAACAGTTGGAACAACTGGTATTGGTTCCTTTGTTACATCTACACCAGCAAAAATTTTTGCAGATTCTGAAATTCCAGGAAGTCTTTCATGTAAAACTTTTGGATCTAAGTGATTTAAATGAAGATAAATATGATCTTTATTTTTACCAACTCCTCTACCTTCGTTAATTTCTATTGTCATAGATCTTGAAACTACATCTCTTGAAGCAAGATCTTTTGCTGAAGGCGCATACCTTTCCATAAATCTTTCACCTTCAGAATTAACTAAAAATCCACCTTCTCCTCGAGAGCCTTCAGTAATTAAACATCCTGCTCCATAAATTCCTGTTGGATGAAATTGAATAAACTCCATATCTTGTAATGGTAAACCCGCTCTTAAAACCATCGCATTACCATCTCCTGTGCAAGTATGTGCTGATGTTGCTGAAAAATATGCTCTTCCATAACCGCCTGTTGCTAAGATTGTCATATTAGCTCTGAAGCGATGAATAGTTCCATCTTGTAAATTCCAAGCAGTAACTCCATGACACTTTCCATTATGCATCAATAAATCTAATGCAAAATATTCTATAAAAAATTCTGTATTTTTTTTAAGTGCCTGACCATAAAGTGTATGAAGAATTGCATGTCCAGTTCTGTCTGCAGCAGCGCAGGTTCTTTGAGCAATACCATTTCCATAATTAGCGGTCATTCCACCAAATGGTCTTTGGTAAATTTTTCCCTCTTCAGTTCTGCTAAAAGGAACTCCATATTTTTCAAGTTCAATAACTGCTCTTGGAGCTTCTTTGCATAAATATTCAATAGCGTCTTGATCGCCTAACCAATCAGCGCCTTTTACCGTATCATACATGTGCCAACGCCAATCATCTTCTGACATGTTTCCTAATGCAGCAGAGATACCACCTTGCGCAGCAGCAGTATGACTTCTTGTTGGAAATACTTTTGAAATACAGGCTGTCTTAAGTCCAGCTTCAGCTAAGCCAACAGCTGCTCTTAATCCTGAGCCACCAGCTCCTACAACGATAACATCGTATTCGTGATCAACAATTGGATAAGTGCTCATAAAGTAATTATCATTAATGATACAATGCCAACAACGGGAAGTATAGCCGAGTATAACATTATAATTTTATTTAAAATTAATTTTATACGTTCATCCTGAATATAATCCTCAATAATCTCACCTAAACCTAATTTTAAATGCAAACCTGCAAATATTAAAAATAAAGTAAAAACAGTTATTGAGAAATAATTGTCAAAAAAGTCTAGTGCCCCTGTGTAATCTTGATTAACTAAATCAACTAAAGAGTATAAAAAAAATAATAACAAAGGTATCAGTGCAACTGCACTAACTCTTTGTATTATCCATTTATTTAAAGCATGATTTTTCATTATATAATCCAAATAAAAAATGTTGTTAAAATAGATAGAAGTAAAACAATTATTCCGGAAAGATTTGCAGTCTTAATTTCGTAACCATAACCAAAATCCCAAGCAAGATGTCTGATACCATTAAACATATGGTAAACAAATGACCAAGTAAAACCTACAAGAATAAATTTCCCAACAAAGCTCCTTAAAAATTTTTGGTAAAAATTATAATACTCAGGTCCTAGAGCTAAAAATAAAATCCATAAAACAATTAAAAAAAATCCAGCAGTATTAATTACTCCTGTAAGTCTATGTGTGATTGATAATAAAGAGGAAAACTGCCACTTATAAATTTGGATATGAGGGGATAATGGGCCGGAGTTTTTTTCCATAAAAAATATTTAATTATTTTTTATATGCTTTTTAACCAAAACCTCCGCGATTTGCACTGCATTAAAAGCCGCTCCCTTTAATAAATTGTCAGAAACAATCCACATATTAACAGCATTTTTTGTAGGATCCCTTCTAATTCTAGAAATATAAGTTAAAAAGCTTCCGGCAGACTCTGCAGGAGTTGCATAGCCTCCGTTCTTTTTTTGATCAATAACTTTACAGCTTGGCGAATTCATTAAAGTTGAACGTATTTGCTGAATGTCGAATTTCTTTTTAAATTCAACGTTCACAGCTTCAGAATGAGAAACAAGTACTGGAACACGAACACATGTTGCTGTTAATTTAATATTTTTATCTAAAATCTTTTTTGTCTCATTTTCCATTTTCCACTCTTCTTTTGTCGATCCATCTTTCATAAAAACATCAATATGAGGAATAACGTTGAAAGCGATTTGCTTTGTAAATTTTTTAGGTTTAATTTTTTTCTTACTTAAATAATCTTTTGTCTGAGAAATTAATTCATCCATAGCAGCTTTTCCTGCTCCTGATACTGATTGATAAGTTGATGTTACTACTCTTTTAATCTTAAATTTGTCATGAAGAGGTTTTAAAGCCACAACTAACTGTGCTGTTGAACAGTTTGGATTAGCAATAATATTTGTCTTTTTATAATCTTTAATTGCATGCTCATTCACTTCGGGAACGATTAATGGAATATTTTTTGATGATCTAAAATAACTTGAATATTCAATTACAATTGAATCTTTTGCAATTTTTGGCGCCCATGTTTTTGCAAGTTTTGATCCTGCACAAAAAAAAGTAATATCTGCTTTTCTAAAATCAAAATCTTCTAAGCTTCTAACTTCAATATTCTTATTTCTAAACTTTATAAACTTCCCAACACTTTTTTTAGAAGCTAATAAATAAAGTATATTTACTGGAAACTTTCTTCTTTCTAAAACTTCAATAGTTTTTCTACCTGCGTTTCCTGTGCTTCCTACAATTGCAATATTCGCTCTCATTATTTTAAATTGGATATAACCAGATCTCCCATTTCTGAGGTTGATACTTTTTTTTGACTTTTTTCCATTATATCTTGAGTTCTATAACCATCTTTAAGAACATTTTTAACTGCCTGATCAAGCATATCTGCTTCTTTATCCATATCAAAGGAATAACGTAAAGCCATAGAAAAACTCAAAATTGACGCAAGTGGATTTGCAATATTTTTACCCGCTATATCGGGTGCAGAACCATGGCAAGGTTCATACATTGATTTAAATTTTCCATCTTTATTTTTTCCGCTTAATGATGCTGAAGGCAACATTCCAAGTGAACCCGTTAGCATTCCAGCTTCATCTGAAAGCATATCGCCAAATAAATTATCAGTTACGATCACATCAAATTGTTTAGGATTTCTAACTAATTGCATTGCACAATTATCTGCTAGCATATGACTAAGTTCCACATCTTTAAATTCTTTTTTATGTAATTCTTCTACTTCTTCTCTCCACAATAAACCTGCTTCCATAACGTTAGATTTCTCACATGAAGTGACTTTATTATTTCTTTTTCTTGCAAGTTCAAAAGCCACTCTGGCAACTCTTTGAATTTCACTTGATGTATATGTGTGAGTATTTGTTCCTTTTTTCTCACCATTAGATAATTTTTCAACACCTCTTGGAGTTCCAAAATAAATTCCTCCAGTAAGCTCTCGGACAATCATAATATCTAAATCAGAAACAACTTCTGGCTTTAAAGTAGATGCGTTAGCAAGTTCCTTAAAACAAATTGCAGGTCTTAAATTTGCAAATAATTCTAAATCTTTTCTAAGTCTTAGTAAGGCTCTCTCGGGTCTTTTTGAAAATTCTAATTTATCCCACTTTGGTCCACCCACAGCTCCTAACAAAACTGCATCACTTTCCATTGCAATTTTCATTACTTCGTCAGTAATTGGTGTGCCGTGCTTATCAAAAGAAATTCCTCCTGCTAATTCTTCAGTAATGTCAAAGTCGGTAGATTTATTTTTATTAAACCAAACAATAATTTTTTTAACCTCATTCATTACCTCTGGTCCAATTCCATCTCCAGCAAGAATAAGAAGTTTTTTTTTCATTAATATAACCAAGGAGTTAGATTTTTTTTATTTTGTTCAAAGGTTTTAATTTTAGCATCTTTTTTTAAAGTAAGAGCAATATCGTCATAACCATTTAATAAGCATTCTTTTCTAAATGGCTCGATTTCAAAATCAAAAGGCCTGTTGTCTCCTTTATGAATTTTTTGATCAACCAAATCTATCTCTATTTCTTTATTTTTTTTTGCAGCTTCAGATAATTCTTTAACCTGATTTTCTGGAAGAACGATTGGTAAAATTCCATTTTTGAAACAGTTGTTATAAAAAATATCTGCAAAACTTTCTGCAACAATACATCGAATACCAAAATCTAATAACGCCCAAGGAGCATGCTCTCTTGATGATCCACAACCAAAATTTTTTCCTGAAATTAAAATTTTTGCTTTATTGTAAGGAGCGTTATTTAAAATAAAATTTTTTATTATATTGCCTTTTTCATCATAACGCATTTCGTAAAACAATGCAGAACCAAGACCTGTTCTTTTAATTGTTTTTAAAAATTGTTTTGGAATAATCATGTCCGTATCAATATTTGAGATCTGAAGATCGGCTGCAATGCTTTTAAGTTTTGTAAATTTTTCCATTAAATAATCTTTCTAATATCTACAAATTTACCCTCAATTGCTGCAGCAGCTGCCATAACCGGGCTAACAAGATGTGTTCTTCCGCCTCTTCCTTGTCTTCCTTCAAAGTTTCTATTTGAAGTAGAGGCACATCTTTCTTTTGGTTTTAATTGATCTGGATTCATTCCAAGACACATTGAGCATCCAGGTTCTCTCCAATCAAATCCTGATTCTTTAAATATTTTATCTAAACCTTCTTTTTCAGCCTGTAATTTTACAAGTCCAGAGCCAGGAACAACAATTGCATCAACACTTTTATTTACTTTTTTTCCTTTAACTATTTTTGCAACTTCTCTTAAATCTTCAATTCTTCCATTGGTACAAGAGCCTATAAAAACCTTATCAATTTTAATGTCTTGGATAGCCGTATTAGGTTCTAGACCCATATAATCTAAAGATCTTAGTATAGACTTTTTTCTATCCTCATTCTTTTCTAAATTTGGATCAGGAACTTTTCCGTTAATAGAAGCTGTATCTTGAGGACTTGTTCCCCAAGTAACTGTTGGCTCAATATCTTTTCCTTGTAAATGAAGTTCTCTATCAAATTTTGCATCTTTATCCGTATATAAAGTGCTCCAATATTTAAGTGCTCTTTCCCAATTCTCACCCTTTGGAGCTAAAGGTCTTCCTTTGATATAATCAAAAGTTTTTTGATCAGGAGCAACAAGTCCAGCTCGAGCACCTGCTTCAATGCTCATGTTACAAACGGTCATTCTTTCTTCCATAGAAAAATTTCTAAAAACCTCTCCACAGTATTCAATAACGTAACCAGTTCCGCCCGCTGTTCCAATTTTCCCAATGATAGACAGGATTACATCTTTAGCGGTAACCCCTAATGGTAATTTTCCATCAACGCTAATTTTAAAATTTTTTGCTCTACTTTGAATTAAAGTTTGTGTTGCAAGAACATGCTCTACTTCTGAAGTTCCAATCCCAAAGGCTAACGCACCAAATGCTCCGTGTGTTGAGGTATGACTGTCTCCACAAACAATTGTCATTCCAGGCTGGGTAAATCCTTGTTCAGGACCAATAACATGAACGATACCTTGTCGTTTATCTGTTAAACCAAAAAATTCTATACCAAAATCTTTGCAATTTTTAGAAAGAGTCTCAACTTGAATAGCAGATTCTTTATCAGCTATTCCTTTTGATCTGTCAGTTGTTGGAACGTTATGATCAACAACTGCTAATGTTGAACCAGGTAATTTTACTTTTCTATTTGATAAACGTAATCCTTCAAATGCCTGAGGACTCGTTACTTCATGAACTAAATGTCGATCGATATATAAAAGTGATGTTCCGTCATTTTGTTCATCAACTAAATGACTCTCCCATATTTTGTCGTAAAGTGTCTTTGCCATTAAATAAAAACTAGTATTACTTCTTTTTATTCTGAGCTTCTGTCTTTGGCGCTGAAGCTTTTTCCGTATTTTTTGGAGCCTGTTCAGCAGCTATATCTGCTTGTGCTTCAATATTTTGGACTGCCTCTTTTTTTGGTAAAGGTTGAATTATATCTACACCAATTTTTTTTCTAATTTTTTCTGTAATTCTAGCTGATTTACCAGTTCTTTCTCTTAAGTAGTAAAGTTTTGCTCTTCTTACTTTTCCGCTTCTAACAACTTCAACTGACTCTACGTTTGGACTATGAACTGGAAATAATCTTTCAACACCTTCACCGAAAGAAATTTTTCTAACTGTAAAAGTAGAATTAATTCCTTTATTTTTTTTAGCAATACAAACTCCTTCGTAAGCTTGTATTCTTTGTCTCTTTCCTTCGATAATTCGAACGTTTACTTTTAAAGTATCTCCAGGAGAAAATTCTGGTAATTTTTTTTCACCAATTTTCTTAATATGAAGTTTATCTAATTCGTCTATTCTCATTGTAGAAATTTGCATTAAAATTTAATTATTTGTGATATTTTTCCCATAAGTCTTGTCTCTGGCGACGTGTTATATCCTCGGATTGTGCTAAGCGCCAGTCCTTAATTTTAGCGTGATTCCCAGACAAAAGTACTTCCGGAACGGTTCTTCCTTTCCACTCTTGGGGTTTTGTATATTGAGGATATTCCAATAAATTATTTTCAAAACTCTCTTCATTTAAAGAAGAAGAATTACCAAGAACCCCTGGCAATAATCTAATTATGGAATCTAAAAAAACAAACGCTGCTGTTTCACCACCGGATAAAATAAAATCACCAATACTTATTTCTCTAATCTTTCTTTCTTCTATAACTCTTTGATCAATTCCCTCAAAGTGTCCACAAATAAGATCGACTCCATTTTTTTGCGACAATTGTTTTGCAACTTTTTGCGTCAACAATTCACCTCTTGGACTTAGATAAATAAGTTCATTTTTAGAATTTTTAATATTTTTATCCAAACAACTATCTATTACATCGGCACGCATAACCATTCCGCTTCCTCCTCCAAAAGGAGTATCATCCACACTTCCGTGCTTGTCTAAAGCATAGTCCCTAATGTTAACAACATCGAGTGACCAGATTTTATTTTCTCTAGCTCTTTTATAAAGCCCGATATCTAAAATCCCTGGAAAAAATTCTGGATATAAAGTGAATATTTTTGCAGACCACATAATAGTTAATTTGCTTTAGGGGCCTCCGCTTCTGGTGCTTTTTCCTCAACCTTTGGAGCTTCTACAGGAGCTGGTTCAGCTGCTGGGGCCGCTTCTGCTGCTGGCGCTGGAGCTGCTGCTGGTGCTTCTTTTGGAGCTTGTGCGGCTTTTAATCTTTCTTGAGCTTTCTTTTTAGGTAAAGCTTTAATTGGATTATTTCTTTTTTCAGGAACCGGAGCAAGATTTGCTGTGCCTAAAAATTTTGCAACTCTTAACGTAGGTTGAGCTCCCATTTTAAGCCAATGAGTTATTCTTTCTGACTCTAAGCTTAATCTTTCTGGTTTGCTTTTTGGTAGTAACGGATTGAAGTATCCAAGTTTTTCAATAAATTTTCCATCTCTTGGATTTCTAGAATCTGCAACTACGATTTGATAGAAGGGTCTTTTTTTTGTTCCCCCTCTAGCTAGTCTTATTTTTAACATTTGTTTTCCTTTCTATTTTAGATTGTTAAATAACTCTGGGGGTATTCCATCTAAACCTCCAAAATTTCTTCCGCCACCTTGAGACATTCTTTTCATCATTCCTGTCATCATTTTATGTTGTTTTAGAAGCTTGTTTACTAAAGCGATGTCAGTTCCTGAACCGCTCGCTATTCTTTTTTTTCTAGATCCATCAATAATCTTTGGGTTATCTCTTTCTTTAGGAGTCATTGATAAAATAACCGCTTCTTGCTTTCCAAGAAGACTTTCATCAATATTAGATTCGTCTATTTGTTTTTTAATTTTTGATATACCAGGGATCATTCCTAGAACTTTTCCCATGCCCCCAATTTTTTTCATTTGCCTTATCTGTTTTAAATAATCATTAAAGGTAAATTGTCCTTTTTTAAAATTCTCTTCTAGTTCTTCAACCTCTTCTTTTTTTAAATTTTCAGATACTTTCTCAACAAGAGAAACTACATCTCCCATTCCTAAAATTCTGTTTGCAATCCTTTCTGGGTGAAATATTTCAAAATCATCAATTTTTTCTCCAACTCCTAAAAATTTAATAGGACAATTTGCAACAGACTTCATGCTAAGAGCGGCGCCACCTTTTCCATCCCCATCTATTCTTGTTAATATTATTCCTGTTAAATCGACTGTTTTTTTAAATTCGCTGGCTATATTTACAGCGTCTTGTCCGGTTAAAGAGTCAGCGACTAAAAAAGTTTCTATTGGATTAATTATTTTTTTAAGATTATTTAATTCACTCATCATCACGCTATCAATTTGCGTTCGTCCAGCAGTATCAAAAATGATTACATCGGAGCCTGATAAAGAAGCGGCTGCTAAAGTTCTTTGAGTAATTTCTATTGGAAGTTGTCCTTCTATAATTGGAATTGTTTGAATATTATTTTGGCTGCCTAATAACTCTAATTGTTTTTGAGCTGCTGGACGATAAACGTCTAAGCTCGATAACATTACTTTTTTATTAAAATTCTTTTCAATAAATTTTGCAATCTTTGCTGAAGTTGTTGTTTTTCCTGAACCCTGTAAACCAACAATTAATATTTTTGCTGGTGGAACTGTATTGAGATTAATTTCTGATTTTTCGCTGCCTAAAATTTTAACAAGTTCATCATATACAATTTTAACAAGTAATTGTCCTGGAGTTATAGATTTTAAAACTTCTTGGCCGATTGCTTTAGGTTTAACATTTGCAATAAAGTCTTTTGCAACAGAAAGAGCAACATCAGACTCTAGGAGAGCCTGACGGATCTTTCGCAATCCTTCATCAACCTGTTTTTCATCTAATTGAGTGCTTTTGTTAAAAAAAGAAAAGGCAGACTCAATTTTACTCGTTAAATTTTCAAACATTTTTTTTCTCCAGCAGCAATCGCACTAGTGGGCGAATATCGCTGACTAGTGTTGATCTCCTTCATTAGAAGGACACCACAAAACCTGCTTATTTTTGTGGAAAATTTTATTAAAAGTATATTTTACTATTTTAAAAGTCAATAATTGAGAATATTTGTAAGATATAACAACAAAACAGATGATCGAAATACAAGCTTATAAGATGGACGGTCTTGGCAATGACTTTATCATCATTGATAGAAGAAAAGATAAAATCGATCTTTCAAAACAACAAATTATAAATATTGCGGACAGGAAAAATGGTCCAGGTTGTGATCAAATTATTATTATAGACAAAGATAAAGAAAAAAAAACAAACGCTAAAATAACTTTTTATAATTCTGATGGTGGAGAAACAGGCGCGTGCGGAAATGGCTCTAGATGTATTTCCTACTTCTTAATGAATGAGAAAAAATTAAATAAATCAAAAATTAATACTGAAAGTGGAGTTCTAAAAGCAAAACTTACTGGAAAAACTGAAGTATCAGTTGATATGGGGATTCCAAATTTTGAGTGGAAAAAAATTCCTTTAGTTAAAAAAATGAACCACGCAAAAGTTAAAATTAAAACTAAACATTTTGGAATTTTAACAGGATATACTTTAAGCGTTGGTAATCCTCATGTTATTTTTTTTAAAGATATAACATTTGAATTGCTTAAAAAAATTGGTCCCCAAATTGAACATCATGAATTTTTTCCAGAAAGATGTAACGTTACATTTGCTGAAGTAATGAATAAAAAAAATATCGCAGTAAAAGTTTGGGAAAGAGGAGCTGGTTTAACACTAGCTTGCGGTACAGCCGCTTGCGCTACTGCTATTGCTGCAAATAAATTAGGCCTGACTGGAAAAAAAGTTAATATTCATTTTAAAAACGGCACCCTTCATATTGAGTTAGCCAAAGATAAACATATTATAATGACTGGATCTGTCTCAAGTATTAAAAATATTAGTCTTAAAATATAATTCTTAATGAATTTTTTTAAAAAACTTCAAGAAAGCTTAAAAAAAACTTCAGAAAAATTTACAAAAGGAATTGATGAAGTTTTTAATAAATCAAAACCACAAGCAGAAATTCTTCAGGATATAGAAGATATTCTTATACAAGCAGATGTAGGAGTTGGCTTTGTAGAAGAATTTAGAAAAAATATAGCCAATAAAAAATACAGCAAAAAAGAGTTAACAAAGGAAAATTTCTTTCAAGCTATTGCTAAAGAAATAGAGGAGATTTTAGTACCTTTACAAAAAGATTTTTTTACAAAAAAACATAACAAACCCACTGTGGTGTTAGTTTGTGGAGTTAATGGAGTTGGGAAGACAACAACAATTGGAAAATTATGTAAAAAACTTAAAAACCAAGGACATAAAGTTATTGTTGGAGCGGCAGATACTTTTAGAGCTGCAGCAATTGATCAATTAGAACTTTGGTGTAAAAAAATTAATGTAGAAATAATAAAATCAGATATTGGTTCAGATCCAGCTTCCGTTGCATTTAAAAGTTTTGAATACGCAAAACAAAATAATGCTGACTACTGTGTGATTGATACAGCGGGCAGACTACAGAATAAAAAGAATTTAATGGAAGAATTCTCCAAAATTATTAGAGTTTTAAAAAAAATTGATGCAGACGCTCCTCATGAAACTATTTTAGTTCTTGATGCAACGACTGGCCAAAATGCAATTAATCAAATTGAAGAATTTAAAAAAATTACACCGATCTCTGGAATTATTATGACCAAATTGGACGGAACTGCAAAGGGTGGTATTCTTGTTGCTATTGCAAAACAATTTCAAATTCCAATTTATGCAATTGGAGTTGGTGAAAAAGAAGAAGATTTAGATAACTTTATCGCAAAAGACTTTGTGCAAGCTTTTATTAAAAACTAATTTAAAGTTTTTACAAATTTCTGCAATTCAAGTTTAAGCTCAGAATTATAAGTCATCATATGACGATCAAATTGTGGGAAATATCCATACTTTTTCGTCTGAACTTCATCAAATAATTTTTTTCCCATAGCAACAGGGATTATTCTATCCGCTCCACCATGCATTATAAGAATTGGTGAGTTAATATTTTTAATTTTTTTTAAACTTAAATATTTATCCTTTAATATTAAATCTACAGGTAAATATGGGTAATAAATTTTTGCGGCATCAACAATGGAAGTGTAGGGGGACTCTAAAATAATTCCTGCAAACTTTTGGTTTTGAGCAACTTCAACCGCAACGCCTGTGCCTAAAGACTCTCCATATAAAATAATTTTATTCTTTGAAATATTATTCTTTTCTAACCATTCTAAAGCACTTCTGGCATCGCTATATAGGCCTTGTTCAGTTGGACTTCCTTTATTGCCACTAAATCCTCGCCAAGAAATAATTAAGTAATTTAAATTCAGATTTTTTAATTCATTTAATTTATAAATTCTATTTCCTAATTCCCCAGCATTTCCATGAAAGAATAGAACGGTGTATTTATTCTGAGGATTTTTGTAAAACCACGCTTTTAAATTAATGCCTTCTGTAGAGGGCACGGATATTTCTTTAAAATCTACGTTTAATTTTTCACCACGTAGATAATTATTTTTGTAAGGATGGTATAAAAAATTTCTCTGAAAAATGTACATATAAGTACAAACCGAAGCATAAAGAATAGCTAATAAAAAAAAGACGTATAAAAAAATTCGTCTTAATTTCATTATCTGCTGAGTGCTTTAATAAACAAATATAAAGCGCTGTGATCTAGATTAGCTCTTCCAGATTTTACAGTCTTTGCGTAAAGCTCTTGTACTTTTTTTGCAATTGGCAAATTAAGTTTATATTTTTTTGCAGTTGCGATTATATTATTCATGTCTTTAAGTTGAGTAGATGCTTTGCCGCCAGGTTTAAAATTCTTAGTTAATATTCTTAATCCATGGTTTTTAAGAATTGGACCTCCCGCAAATCCATGCAGCATAATTTCTCTTACAGCCTTAGGGTCTGCTCCTGCTGCTTCTGCTAAAATTAAAGCCTCAGATACAGCACCAATACTAATTCCAACTATTGTTTGATTTGCTAATTTTGCAACTTGTCCGCATCCAGTTTTTCCAACATAAATTGCAGTTCCCATGCTTTTAAATAATGGCTTAACGGTGTTAAATATTTTTTTGTCACCGCCCACCATAATTGCAAGCGTTCCCTTTTCTGCTCCTATCGTTCCTCCAGAAACAGGCGCATCTAAAAAAAATACTTTTTTCTTTTTTAAAGTTTTGCCTATTTCTAAAGCTGTATTTTGAGTTGTTGAACTCATATCAATTACAATCTGACCTTTTTTTAAATATGACTGAATTTTTTTTATAAGAATTGCTTTGCAAACATCATCGTTTGCAAGCATCGAAACGATTACTTTGGAGTTTTGAACTAAATCTTTTATATCTTTAAAAACTTTCGCACCTTTTTTTTCAAGCTCTAAAGTTTTTCCTGGAGTTCTGTTCCATACATTTAATTTAAATTTTTTAGATAAAATGTTTTTTGCCATAGGCAAACCCATTAAACCTGTGCCAATAAATCCTACTGTTTTGATTGAACTGCTCATTTAATTTTAAATAAATTTTTATTAGCTAAAATTATACCTGTTAATACAAATAAACCACCAAACCAATGAAAGCTTTGTAATTTTTCATTAAATAAAAAATAACCATATAGCGCGCTATAAATAGGCATCAAATAAACAACCAGTCCAGTTATGGAAGCCCCAACAAATTTTTGTAATTTTGAATACATTAAAAAAGCAATAATGCCTGGAAAAATTGCGGCAACAACAGTCCAAAAAATAAAATCTTTATTAAAGGAAGTTGTATAAAAAAAAACTTCTTCAACATAATACATTGGTAACAAGCAAATAACTCCAGCAATTGCCATAAGGCCAAAACGAGTTAGAAGATCAAATTTACTTTTCCAGTTCATTAAAAACACTGAATAAACTGCCCAACTAATCATTGCTCCTGAGATCCAAATATCTCCTTTGGTAAATTGTAGTCTCATTAATGTTTCAAGTTGACCTTTGCAAACCACAACCATAATTCCGGATAAACATAATATGGTTCCAAATATCTGAAGTTTGCTTAACTTTTCTTTATAAATAAAAACCGAAAGTAAAATAATAAATATAGGAGAAGCAGAATAAATAATTCCCATATTTACAACGCTAGTTGTAAGTCCACTAATGTAAGGAAAAGCTCCACAAAATGCAAAACCAGTAAGACCTAGAACTAAGAGCTTTGGAAATTCAATTAATACGTCATTCCACTGCTTTTTAAGAGAAGGATATATGAATGGTAAAAGTATTAATGCAGCAAGAACCCATCGCCAAAAAGCAAGTGATGCAGGCGGAACTAATCCTGCTGCACCACGTGCAACAGCAATATTTCCTGTCATAAATATAGGTTGAGTAAATAAAAATAATAAAGGTAAAAAACTAACCTTTTGATCTTTCAAGATTTTTACAATGGTTGTTTAAGTATTATCTTCTGCTCTTAGATTTGCTGTTACCAGATAAAGATAACATTCTCACAAAATCATAAACCATCATACCAACACCCACGCTAACAACTATTAATACGGGAACAGATGCTGAGAAGGAAATAATAGATGATTTTAAAACCGAATGAAGAATTGAACCTAAGTATACAATAAAACCGATTGCACCAATTATTGCTGAAAATTTTCCAATCATATTTTTATTTATTTAATTTATTAAAGAGCCAATTAGCTGAACGCAAAAATCTAACATCGTCAAACTTCTCTCCAACTACCTGAACCCCTAGTGGCATTTTATTAGATCCCTCAAGTATTGGCAATGAAATAGATGGCATTCCTAAATAAGTCCAAATCGTACAAAACTCTGGGCTTCCTGTATGAGCTAAACCTTTTGGTGCCTCACCCGTAGTTGCAGGAGTAATAATTGCATGAAAATGATGAAAGAGCTCACTCATGTTATCGTAAATAGTTTCTATATTATCAACTGCTTCTGCATAATCTTTTGATTTATAAGATTGTCCTCTTTCAATTGCTTCTCGTAATTTTTTTCCGATTTTGTTTTTATGAGCTTCATAAAAATAAGATAAATTATGAGCCATATCTGTTTCCATAATAACTTGCTGATATTCAAAAATTTTCTCAAAAGAAGAGGGGTCTTGAAAATCAACAACATTTTTTTCTAATTTTTTTCTTAATTTATCAAAAGCTTTTTTTGAATCGTTATCTAAATTTTTCCACTTAGGAGTTTGTACAAAAATAAATTTTGGATCAAAAGGATGATCCTGTAAAACTGAAGACTCCATATTTTCTGTAGGATAAGTTCTTGTAGATTTATCTTTAGGATCTTTATTCATTATAATTTTTGAAATTAGACCCATATCCTCAATAGTTCTTCCAAAAATACCAATCTGGTCTAATAAAAAAGATAATCTTAAAACTCCGCTTCTTGAAATCAATCCATAAGAAGGCTTGTAACCAATAACACCGCAGTAAGATGCCGGTCTAATCATTGATCCATTTGTTTGAGAACCAATAGCAACTGGAGCCATAAATGAGGCAACAGCGGCGGCTGATCCACTTGAAGAACCACCTGGTGTCCTTGAATAATCGTTTGGATTTGTAGTTTTTCCAGGATCAAAGTACGCAAGTTCTGTTGTTACGGTTTTACCCATAATAATAGCGCCTGCATTTTTTAATAATTTAACAACTTCAGACTCGTTTTTGGAACGCTGACCTTCCTTTATAGGAGTGCCGTAGCCAGTTGGCATATCATCAGTTTTGAAAATATCTTTTATAGCAACAGGAAGTCCATGTAATGGTCCCAAAGGCTTTCCTGACAATCTCCAGTCATCAGCTTCCTTAGCTTTTTCTAAAAAAGATGTTTTGTCAAAAAATGCCCACGCATGAACTTTTTTTTCAAGCTCTTCTATTCTTTCTATAAAACTATTTGCTACCTCAACTGAAGAAAGTTCACTTTTCTTAACTTTGTCTACAAGTTGTTTGGCAGATAAAAGATAAGGTTTCATCTACTGTTATTTTAGATTTTTTTATTAACCGCCCTGACCAAAAAGATAAGTTGGTAACCAAGTTGATAATCCTTGGAAATTATACAACAAAACCATTGAGAAGATTACGATATAAATAAAAGGATAGCCCCCTTTAAAAATTTCCTTCAAGCTTACTTTGTCGCCCTGAACTCCTTTTAAATAAAAGGCTGCCATGGCCATAGGCGGTGACAAGAAAGAAGTTTGTAGATTTAAACCAATAAGAATTCCAAAGAAATATGGATCTATTCCATAAAATTTAACCAAAGGTAAAAATATAGGAACAAATATAATTATGATTTCAGTCCATTCTAATGGCCACCCAAGCACGAAAATAATAATCTGAGTAATAATTAAAAACTGCCAAGGCTGTAAGTTTAAAGATTTAAAAAAAGCTTCAAAAATATCTTGTCCACCAAGATATGCGAACACTGAAGCAAAAGATGATGATCCAACGAATAACCAAATGATCATCGTTGAAGTTCTGGCTGTTAAATAAACTGAATCCTTGAACATGTTCCAGTTCATAGTTTTATAGAAGAAAGCAAGACCAATTGCACCAACAGCTCCAACTGCGGCAGCTTCTGACGCTGTTGCAAGTCCACCAAGAATAGTTCCTAAAACTAAAGCTATAATTAAAAATAATGGTAAAAAAGAAACTGCAAGATCTTTATAAATTTTAGCTCGCGGTGGAATTTCGCTTAATTTAGGTTTTGGAGCAAGTTTAGGATTTAATGATGCCGCAACAATTACATAAATAATGTAAAGTCCTGCCAACATTAAACCTGGAAACATTGCAGCAGCAAATAATCTTAAAGGAGATAATGCTGCAACAACTGCATATACGATAAACATAATGCTCGGTGGAATTAAAATACCAAGACATCCTCCAGCAGTAACAACCCCTGAAGCAAACGACTTATTGTAACCGTTATTAACCATTGCAGGCCAAGCTAATAGCCCCATTAAAGTAACAACGGCACCAACAATACCTGTTGCTGTTGAAAAAATTGCACAAGTAATTAAAGAAGCGACTGCTAAATTTCCTGGGAGTTTATATGTTGCAACTCTTATTGCATTAAACAACCTTGCGACGATTCCAGCTTTTTCAACCACATAACCCATTAATAAAAACAGAGGTATGGCAATCAACACATGATTTTCCATGGTCGAAAAGGTATTTTTTACAATTAAATCGAAGATTCTATTTGCAAAAACTCCTGACTCTGCAAATAATTTTGTATCAAAGAAAGCGTAGTAACCAAAAATAACCGACATAGCAAGAAGTGTAAACGCCATCGGAAATCCAAGTAAAATAATAAAAACAAAAAGACTAACTTGTAATAAACCAACCCAATTAGCTGTTGTTATATTTGCTGCCCACTCCATTACGATACTAGTCCTTTCACGCTTTCGCCTTTTTGAATTTTTCTTAAAATCATTTTTTCAGTTTCTTCAACATCATCTATTCTTTCAGGCCATTTTCCTGTTTTAATACAAATGATACATCTAAAAATTTCTGAAATTCCTATAATTAATAAAAGTAATCCAGCAATCGGTATTAAGCTTTTGCTAAAATAAATTTGAATTTGTGCAGGGCTATTCCAGCTTGTTTCATGAACAATCCAAGCTTTTTTAGCATAAAAATATCCTGCATAAGTTAATGCAAAAACTCCTGGTGCATAAAAACAAATAAATAAAACTAAATCTAAAATTGCCTGTCCTTTTTCTGACAGTCTATTGTAATACATGTCTGCTTTAACGTGGGTCTTAGTACTCATTGCTGAGGCTCCACCCATCATAAATACGGCGCCGTACATTTGAATTGTAAAATCGAAAGCCCAAAGTGTTGGGGCATTAAAGAAATATCTCATAATAACTTCGTACATCACTGCCGCTGTAAGAATAAAGATACCCCAAGCGAAAGATCTTCCTACCCAAACTACAAATTGATCAGCAAAGTTAATATAGGCTTTCAAGTAGATCCCCCTTTAATTTTTAAAAAATAAAATTAATACTTATAAAATTTTAGTCAACAGATTAATTAAATAAAACATAAGCGTGAAATATAATTCCACGCTTATGTTTAAAAATTTAATTTTTACTATGCAATAGCTTTAGCTGGATCACCAAAGGTATTTCTAAATCCAATAGTATAATCCGGCTGGTTCATAAGAAGATATGACATAACTACTTTTGCATATTTCTTTTGAGACTCTATGATCTCTTTAAATAAAGCATCTTTTGCGCTGAAATCAGCAACTACTTTATCCCAAGATTTCATTTGTGCAGCTAAGATATCTTTTGGAGTTACAACAACTTTTACACCTGAATCTTTAACTAGTTTTACTAAATCATCAGCGTATCGTTTTGTCATTTTCCAATAGTTATCTGAGTTTGCAGCTTCGGCAGCAATTCTCAAAATATTTTGATGGTTTTTAGATAAACTATTAAATTTTTTCTTATTAAAAGTTATCTCAAACATCTCTTGAGATTGGTGAAAACTTCCTAAGTGATAAAACTTAGCAACGTCTTGCATACCAAAGTTTTTGTCAGATGAAGGGTTATTAAATTCCGCAGCATCAATAAGACCAGTTTTCATTCCTGGTTGGATTTCTCCACCTGGTAATTGAAGAACTGTCATACCAATTCCTTGTAGAACGTTTGTAGCAAGTCCTACTGTTCGGTATTTAAGACCTTTTATGTCAGCCATAGATTTAACTTCTTTTTTAAACCAACCAAATGGTTGCGCTGGCATTGGCATCGCGAAAAAACCAACAACATCTAATTTAGCTGCTGCTAAAGTTTTATCATACAATGCTCTTCCTCCACCGTACTCAATCCATCCCATCAATTCTTGAGAAGAGAAACCATAAGAAGGTCCCGTTCCAAATAATGATGATGACGGACTTTTACCATACCAATATGCAGTAACAGAGTGACCGGCATCTACAACGCCTGTGCTAACTCCGTCTGCAATTTCAGCTGTTTTTAAAACTGAGTTAACGGCTAAAACTTCTAATTTTAAAGATCCGCCAGAAAGTTCATTTACTCTCGTGCCGTAATCTTTTGCCATCTCAAAAAATGGGTCTGCATCTGCAGGGCCCCAAGCTGTTTGCATTTTAAGAGTGACAGTTCCTTGCGCAACCGAAATATTTGGCATTGCAAGAGAAGCAGCGGCAACAGCACCTGTAGCTGCAGCAGCTTTGAAAAACTTACGTCTTGAAGTTTTTTTAGACTCCAATGACGTAACTTCGTTTTTTAGTTTTGTCATTTATTTTCCCTTATTTAGTTAATTAACTGAAGACGATTAAAGCAAAAATAACCTATTCAGTCTTTAAAAAAAAAACACGTAAATGCACATGAATCCTACATATAAAACAACCTTTGATTGTAATAATTTTAAATAGTTTAATTTAATTTATTTCATTCAAATAAATGAATAGACAGATAAATAAAATTTTATGAACGATGAAATTATAATTTTAATTAAAATTATTTTAATTGATCTCGTGCTTTCTGCCGACAACGCAATCGTCATAGGTATGACTGCGTCACAATTTAACGATCAAATTAGAAAAAAAGTACTAATTTACGGAACTATTGCTGCTGTAGTGTGTAGAATTATCTTTGCTGGAGCCACAGCTTTTTTATTAAAAATAAACGGAATAAAAACTTTTGGAGCTCTATTGCTTCTTTGGGTCGTATACAAATTGTATGTCGATATTATAAAATCAAAAGATGAGAATGAAGGAAAAATTGAACTTGATGAAAAAAAGAAAAATAAATTCAGTGCAGCAGTAATAACAATACTTCTTGCTGACATTTCTCTAAGTCTAGATAATGTAATAGCGGTTGCAGGCGCTGCTGGAGATCATTATGCGATGCTAGTTTTTGGTCTGGTATTATCAATAGTTTTAATGGCTACCATGGCCAATTTTATTTCACTTTATGTAAAAAAATATAAATGGATTGGTTGGTTGGGTCTGGCTGCAATATTATGGGTAGCGGGAGATCTACTTTATCAAGACTTTAAGTTTTTTTTTATTTAAATATTTTTTAATTAACCTGATCTTTAGGTTTTTTATTATTAAAGAAATTTTCCAAGTTATCGATCGCTCTATCTCCCATATCAATTCTAGTTCTAACAGTTGCGCTACCAAGATGAGGAAGTAAAAAAAGATTATTTAATTTTAAGTATTCAGGATTAATTTTTGGTTCTCCATTATAAACATCTAGGCCTAGAGCAAAAACTTTCCCGCTCTTCATTGCTTTAATCATGGCAACATCATCAATAATATCTCCTCTAGCTGCGTTCGTAACAACGGCACCATCGGGCAAATAATTAATTGATTGTTCATTAACTAGATTTGTAGTCTCTTTAGTGGCAGGACAATTAATGGATAGAAATTCGCTATTGTTAAATAATGATTTAATATTGTCGTGATAAATTGCTCCCTCCTCTAAATTGGAAGCTAATTTAGTTCTGTTGTGATAATGAATTTCCATACCAAAACCACGAGCACGTTTTGCAACTGCTCTACCAATTCTTCCCATGCCAAGAATTCCTAATTTTCTATTAGACATTTGTTTGCCAAGTAAAAAATCAGTTTTCCAAGTCCAACTTTGTTCTTCAGCAAATTTTCTTCCCTCATAAGCTCTTCTTGATGCTCCTAGTAAAAGCAAAATAGAAATGTCAGCCGTTGACTCTGTTAAAACTTCTGGAGTATTAGTTACAACTATTCCTTTTTTTGCTGCAGCATCCACATCAATATTTCCAAATCCAACCGCATAGTTTGCAATAATTTTTACTTTATCTGAAAGTTTACCAATAGCAGCTGCGTCTATTTTATTTGTTCCAAAACATAAGATTCCATCGCAATCTTTGGATAACTCGATAATGTCTTCTGTTGTGTAAGGTTTTTCTTCTTTATTTAATTTTGCATCAAATAGCTTTTGAACACGCTCTTCTGTTTCCTTTAATAAATTTTTAGTAACTAAAATCTTTTTCTTCATAATAAATTAATTGCTTTGGGTTTTTCTCCGCCTGTATACCAGTTTAAAATCTCTATGGTATGGACAATCGGTATTTGGGTTCCCGATGAAATCTGCGTCATGCACCCGATATTTCCAGTTGAAATAAAGTCAGGTTTTACTTTATCAATATTTGAAACTTTTCTTTTTAATAGTTCTGTCGCCATTTCA
Organism: alpha proteobacterium SCGC AAA027-L15; assembly: GCA_000371865.1. GTDB lineage: Bacteria > Pseudomonadota > Alphaproteobacteria > Pelagibacterales > Pelagibacteraceae > Fontibacterium. Next base: position 7,199 of record AQUG01000001.1, on the reverse strand, counting down.
TCTTGTAACAAATTATAAGTTCCAGCCGATCCACAACATAAATGACCATCTGGTATCTCGACTATTTCGTTGCCAGTTTTTTTTAATAAATCCATTGGCTGCTGATGTATTTTTTGCCCGTGCTGCATTGAACATGCGGAGTGATAAGCAATTTTAAATTTCTTGTCTTTTTTCATATAATTTAATTTAATATTTTTTCCTAAATATTCAGTTACATCTTTTGCAAGCGACGAAACCATTTTTGCTTTTTTTCTAAGTTCTTTGTCTGGATGATCTCTAAAAATGTAACCATAATCTTTTAAAGTAGTTCCACAGCCAGAAGTGGTTACCAAAATTGCATCAAGATTTTTTTCTTCATACCATTTAAACCATGAATTAATGTTGTTTATAAAAGATTTGTGCGCCAAATCTTCTTTGCCTAAGTGATGATTTAATGAACCACAACAATCAACCTGTTTTGGTACAATCACCTCAACTCCGTGCCTATTTAATATGTCAATTGTTGCATCATTAATTTGTGGCGAAATAACTCTTTGTACGCAACCAGTAAGTAAGGCAACTCTTGCATAGGTCTTTCCCGCTGATGGATATATTTCTTTATTTTCCTGTTTGGAAGCTGGAAAAGAATTTGGCATATACTTCAACATATTTTTAATTTTTTTTGGAAATAAAAATCTAAAGGGATAAAATAATCTTGCGGAGTAACCAGCCATTCTAAATAAGGTTGGACTTGGTAAAATTTTAGAAAGCAAACTTCTTATAAATCTATCAAAAAAAGGTCTGGTAAAAGTTTTTTCTATATGATTTCGCGCATGATCTACAAGATGCATATAATTAACTCCTGAAGGACAAGTGGTCATACAAGAGTAACAAGATAGGCATCGATCAATGTGCTTTGTTATTTTTTCATTAGCTGGCTTATCATTTTCCAGCATGTCTTTGATTAAATATATTCTACCACGGGGGCCATCAAGTTCATCTCCTACTATCTGATAGGTTGGGCACGTTGCATTACAAAATCCACAATGCACACATTTTCTTAAGATTCCATCCGCTGAACTAATGTTACTATCTTGTAATTGTTTTTTTGTAAAATTTGTTTGCATTATATTCCTGAATACATTTTTCCTGGATTTAAAATCTTTTTAGGATCAAAACTTTCTTTGATCTTTAAAGATAAAACTTTAATATTCTCATCAACTATTGTCAAAAAGTCCTCTTTGATACGAACATGATTTGGTGCCTTAATAATTGTCATGTGCCCACCAAGTTTTATAACTTCTGCTCTTAATTGTCTCAGTAGTACGCTATCATTCTCTGGTATTTCGGCCCAAATTAAATTGCCTGCCCAATCCACCACATATTTCAATTCTTCATTTTCAAATTTATTTATAAACTGATCAGTATTAACCGGTGGTAAAATTATTTTCACAACTATATTTGTGCTATTATTAAAAAATTGCAGATCTGTTGTGTTTTGCCAAAAAATTCTTGATTGATAATTTTCAAGAACTGAAATTGTTTTTTTATATTCATCAAATAATTTTTTTAATGTGTTCACTCTTTCAACCACTGAAATTTTAGGCCCCTCAAGACGAATAGCTGTAATTGAAGTTGTTGTGTCTAAATCATTTAATTTAAAAAACTTAGACATTTTTGCTGGATAAAAACATGCTCCTGAAATTTCTACAGAAGTTTGCATTGATTTTGAAAAAATATTTAAAGCTTTTTTTAAATTAATATTATTAACCAATAAGGTTTGGCTTTCTTCATTTTTTGGCTGAACTTTCAATACGATCTCCGTCAAGGCAACTAAAGTTCCATATGATCCGGTTATAAGTTTACTTACATCATAACCTGTTACATTTTTAACAACGGTCCCTCCTGATTTTACAATTTCACCTTTGCCATTTATTCCTCTAAATCCTAGAATATGATCTCTTAAAGCGCCTGCTCTAAACCTACGTGATCCCGATAAATTACACGCCACAGCTCCACCAACAGATCCCTTGTTGCTTTTACCATTATATAAAAAACCCATGTCAGATGGTTCAAAGGATAACTCTTGATTTTTTTTATCTAACTCTGCCTCAATTAAAGCAAGCGGCGTTCCTGCTTTAACTTTAATATAAAGTTCTTCCGGAAAGTATTCGATAATTCCGCTTAGATTTTTTAAATTTAAGGATTTTGAACACTGAATTAATCTGCCAATTGGTTTAGAATTATGTCCGGTAATTTCAATTGGAATTTCTTGCGAATTGCAATTTTTTATAAAATCAGCAACTTCATGTTCGCTTGATGGCGAATAAATTTCTGGCATTAAAATCTTGGGATGTCTTTAAACTTTGCTTCTCCTTTATGAACATGCATTTTTCCGCCTTCTGCACAACGATGAAGGATCGGGTATACTTTGCCTGGATTTAAAAGAGATTTCTCATCAAACGCCTGTTTAATATTTAGTTGTTGTTGAATATCTTCATCATTAAACATTTCGCACATTAAATCTCTTTTCTCAATTCCAACTCCATGCTCTCCAGTAAGTACGCCGCCTACTTTGACGCAATATTTTAAAATGTCTGCACCAAACTTTTCTGCTTTTTTTAATTCACTTTTAATATTTGAATCGAACATAATTAGAGGATGTAAATTTCCATCTCCTGCATGAAAGCAATTTGCAACTCTTAATCCATGTTTTTGTGAAAGCTTGGTAATTTCCTTTAAAACTTCGGCTAATTTTTTTCTAGGGATTGTTCCATCCATACATAAATAGTCAGGAGACATATCTCCAATTGCTGGGAACGCGGCTTTTCTTCCTAGCCAAAATCTTAATCTTTCTTCATCATTCTTACTTATGCGCAAATAGGTTGATTTATTTTTCTTAGCAATTTCTTCAACTCTTTTTATTAAAATATTTACTTCACTTTCTGTGCCATCCAGTTCAACAATTAAAATTGCCTCAACGTCTTTTGGATATCCAGCTTTAGCGTAGTCATCTGTTGCTTTTATCAAAGGCTTATCCATAATTTCCATTCCTGCAGGAATAATTCCACCTGAAATAATATCTGAAACACACTGACCAGAATCTTCAACACTTTGAAAACCTAAAAGTAGCGCTTTAACTGACTGTGGTTTTTTTAAAATTTTAACCGTCACTTCCGTTAAAACTCCTAGCAATCCTTCTGATCCTGTAATTAAACCTAATAAATCATAACCTTCAGATTCTAATTTTTTTCCACCAAACTTCATAATCGTTCCATCCATTAAAACAATTTCAACACCAAGAACGTTATTAGTTGTAGTTCCGTATTTTAAAGAGTGAACGCCGCCAGAGTTCTCAGCAATATTTCCACCAATTGAACAGGCAATTTGGCTTGAAGGATCTGGTGCATAATAGAAGCCATTGTGCTCAACTGCTTTTGTTAGAGATAAATTTGTAACTCCAGGCTGAGTAACAACGCATCTATTTTCAAAATCAATTTCTAAAATTTTATTAAATTTACTAAGACCTAACAAAACGCAGTCTGCTAAAGGCAAAGCTCCACCGGAAAGACCTGTGCCAGATCCTCTTGGAACAATCTTAATATTATTTTCATGACAATATTTTAAAATATTACTAACTTCCGTTGTATTTTCCGGAAGAACAACAACCATTGGCTTTTGTTTATAAGCGCTTAATGCATCCGTTTCATAAGGAGTTATACCTTCAGGATCTGAAATAATATTAATTGGATTAGTAAATCTTTTTAAATCACGAACAATTTTTTCTCTATCATTTAAAACTGATTGATCAATTTGTGGCATTACTAGCGTGGACATAACTCAAACTTATATTATTTTAATTGATTTATATAGGTCTTTGAGGTTGAAAAAAAAACTTTATTTGACAACAGTTTTTTTAATTTTTTCTAAAGCTTTTTCTATATTCTCGTAAGAGTTGGCAAAACTAAATCTTACAAAATCTTTGGCAGATTTACCAAAGCTTACGCCTGGAATAATTGCAACGCCCGCTTCACTTAAACATTTATCTGCAAACTCATTACCATTCATCCCAGTTCCGCTAATATTGGGAAATACATAAAAAGCTCCTCCAGGATTATTACAAGTAATCCCTTTGATGCTGTTTAAACCATCAACAATTAATTTTCTTCTTCTGTTAAATTGACTCATCATTTCATCTAAAAAATCATGGGGACCATCTAATGCGGCAAGACCTGCAATTTGAGTTGAGGCACAAGGACATGAGTGATCGTTCACGCATAATCTAGTGATATCTTCAATAATTTTTTCTGGCCACACGCTCCAACCTAAACGCCAGCCTGTCATTGCATATGTTTTACTCCAACCATCTAAAACAATTAATCGGTCAAAAAGTTCTGGATAATTAAAAAACGAAGGCATTTTTTTATCATCATAAATTTGTCTGCTATAAATTTCATCGCTTAAAATTGCTACTTCTGGAAATTTTTTTAAACCTACAACGAGTTTGTCAATTTGTTCTCTTTCAATAAGACCACCTGTTGGATTTTGAGGATTATTGATTATAATTAGACGGGTTTTATCATTTATTAATTTTAAAACTTCTTCGGCTTTAAAAGAAAAATTATTTTTTTCACTTATATACATTGGAACTGCTTTTGCTCCTGAATAATTAATCATTGATTCATAAATTGGAAATCCTGGTTCTGGATAAATAATTTCTGTACCTGGCTGACCAAACATTAACATTGCGAAAAACATTGTAGGTTTTCCACCTGGCATAATTACTACTCTTGAAGCGTCTACGTTTGCTCCATACATTTTTTTAATATGACGAGATACTCCTTGTCTTAATTCTAAAAGACCATTTGCTGGGGTGTAGCCATGAAAGCCATCATCTAATGCTTTTTTTGCAGCATCAACAATGTGTTTTGGAGTTCTAAAATCTGGCTGACCTATTCCTAAGTTAATTATTTCTTTTCCTTGAGCTTCTAAAGCTTTTGCCTTTGCAAGAACAACAAAAGCATTTTCAGTACCAAGTTTAAAAAGACTATCTGCTAATTTCATTTTTTTCTAAAAATTACTTTATCTCTAGTAATTTCTTTTACACTTCTACAGCCCATTAAAGTCATTCCTCTTTTTATTTCAGCATGCATAATTCTAAGTATTGCTTCAACACCAGGCTGACCACCCGCTGATAATGCATATAAATAACCTTTTCCAAATGAACATGCTTTTGCTCCAAGTGCTAGAGCTTTTAAAACGTGAGTTCCTCTTCTAACCCCACCATCTAAAATAACATCTACTTTATCTCCAACTGCATCTACAATGTCTGCAAGAACATCAAATGGTGACATAGAGGCATCTAGTTGTCTTCCGCCGTGATTTGAAATCATGATTGCTGTTGCACCAATATCTACTGCTTTTTTTGCATCCTCTACAGATACAATTCCTTTTATAGCAAAAGCACCTTTCCATTTCTTTGCAACATACTCTGCATCTTTCCAATTCATTGTAGGATCAAATTGACTGTTAATATAGTTGATCACTGAAGTTTCTATGGACTGCCCATCTTTTTCTGTATGTGGAAGATTGGGTAGTTTAAATCTTTCATGCATTAAATAATTTAAAGTCCACTCGGGATGTAATGCAAAACTTATCAGACTTGCCAAAGTTAATTTTGGTGGAGTTGTAAATCCAGTTCTATGATCTCGCTCTCTGTTACCTGCAACAATAGTATCTACTGTTAAACACAATGCTTTAAAGTTAGCTCTTTGACATCGCTCAATTAAATTATCCGTTAGGCCTCTATCTTTATGAATGTAAAGTTGAAATAATTTTGGACCACTTGTTAAATTTCCAACCTCTTCAATACTAGTTGTTGCAATTGTCGACATTCCAAAAAAGGTTCCAAATTTTTCTGCTGCTCTTGAAGTCGCTTTCTCACCGTCATGATGATACAATCTATGCATTGCTGTTGGCGCAAGAAATAACGGCATATCAATTTTCTGTCCAAAAACAGTTGTCGACATATCGATAGTGCTAACATCTCTCAAAACGCTTGGAACTAAATCACAATCATTAAATGCAGAAGTATTTCTTTTTAAAGTAACTTCATCATCTGCGCCACCATCGATATAATTAAAAATTGGGGAAGGAAGTCTTCTTTTTGCTAACTTTCTAAAATCATCAACATTAAAGCATCTAGTTAATGACATTATAAAGTTTTAGAAATTTTTTTGAAAACTTATGCTGTAATTATTTGCGCCTGGATTTTTATCACCCAAACTAGCGTTTGAAATATGACTGTAAGAAATACCAATATTAGATGTTGAGCTTAAATTTAAAGCCGCTCTAACTTGTGTTTTAAATTCAATACTATGGCCTAAATCTTTTCCATCACCTTTGCCGTAAACTCCAGGGGTAAAACTTGGGCTAATTAAAACTAAATTATTAGCTATTTTATAATCTAATCTAACACCTGCATAACCATACTTGGCGTTGTCATCTGTTACCAAAAATCCTGCAACAGGTTTAAAATCACCAATTGGAGAACCAAAAAGAGTTTTATCAAAATCATAATCTAACTGTAACATTGCAGCATTTTTTTTATCATCACTATGATCAAATTTTCCAACTGAAAAAGTAAGGCCCTCTGATCTAGCTGTTGAAACTAGAGAGATAAATAACAAAGAAATTATCCCAAAAAATTTAGTAATTTTTAAATTCATTTTTATGAGCCTTTATTTAATAAAATTGTCGGAAATGCAATAAAGATTCTACTTTTTTTTCTTTTTATTTAATTTGAATATGAAGAATCCACCAATAATAAAGATAATTAAAGGCAATAACCATAAGGCTAAACTATTAAAATTTAAACCTGGATTATAAACAATCCAATCACCGTAACGACTTATTAAAAACTCATAAATTTGTTTTTCGTTCTCTCCGTTTTCTAGTTTTTTAGAAATTAATTTTTTTAAATCGATTGCAAAATCAGAATTTGATTCATAGATCGACTGCCCTTGACAAACAATACATCTAATATTTTTATAAATTTTATTCTTTAATTCTTCATTTGCAGAAAAAACATTAGAAGACAAAATAAAAAATATAATAATAAAAGTAAATTTTTTCATTACTTTTTTAGTTCTAAAATTTTACTAACCACATCTTCATTAAGTGGTCCAATGTGCTTAAAAATTATTTTTCCCTTTTTTAAA